>NZ_LR594672.1:0-600000 GCF_901827185.1 Variovorax sp. PBL-E5
ATGGATAGCGCGATTGAGGATGGACTTGCCGACAAGTTGCCGGTGAGCCTGGTCAGTTCTCGAGTGACCATGGAGGACATAACGGCGCTGGGCGAGCGCTTGGAAATCCAGACAGCTCGGCTCAAAGAATATCTCTTTAGCGGAACCGCCAAGAAGGCGCCGGAGTTCAATGCGACGAAGCTGGCGGAACTATGCGGAAGGTCTCGCGACCAGATGTTGCGTCTACTCGACCGCGGGCTCGAACCTGGATTGAGCGATGGCATCAAGGGCAAAGCCGACGGCGGCAGTGAGCGCAATCGCCGCTTCACCCTGTCTGAGGCCCGCGCCTGGGTCAAGGCGACCCGCAAGCCAGGCCGTCCCCCCGGCTTGCCGGGCGCCACCATAACGGTGGCCAATTTCAAGGGCGGGGTCAGTAAAACTGTGACCGCCATGAGCACGGCTCAGGCCTTGAGCTTGAAGGGCTATGACGTCCTGTGCATTGACTACGACCCGCAAGGGTCAATGTCTGCCCTCTTCGGCCTGACGCCGGGGTTCATACCCGAGAGCGAAACAGTGCTGCCCTTAATGATGCACGCGACCTCCGAGATTGCACGGGACACACTGCAGGAGTCGATTCAAGCGACGTACTGGGACGGGATTGACTTGGTGCCGGCCTCACATGCGATTGCTCAGGGTGAGTTCTATTTGCCCTTGCGGCAGTTGGAAGCAAACAACCGGGGCGAGGAGTTCAAGTTCTGGGACGTGCTGAACAAGGCGCTTGATGCCGGGATTCGTGAACAGTACGACTACATCATCATCGACACCCCGCCGGCGCTGTCGTACATGAACATGACAACCATTTGGGCAGCCGACGCGCTGCTCCTGCCGCTTCCGCCCGAAGGCATCGACTTCGTCAGCTCTGCGCAATTCTGGACGATGCTGTCGGAGCTAAGCACTGGATTGGCGTTGGGCCAGAAGGATTTCGCGTGGGTGGCTGCAGTGCCGAGCAAGGTGAACCACCAACGCATGTATACGAAGGAGATTCTCAAGTGGATGCAAGGTTCCTACGGAGACATGTTGACGCAAACGGAAATTCCCGACACGGCCGCCGTGGGAATGGAAGGGGCCAAGTACTCCACTGTCTACGACGTCGAACGGTACGCGGGTTCTGCTAAGACGCTCTCGCGCGCACGCGACGCTTACGACAAGCTGGTCGATGAGATTGATTTCATGACTCGCCGGAAGGTGTGGCAGATTCCGGCGACCGAACAGGAGTAACAAGATGGCAACAAAAGGCAGAGAACAACTGAGCGCAATCAGCGATGCAGTCCTGTCAGGTCCGACGTCGCCGGCTATGGTGCGGCAACGGCCATTGCCTGCGCCGACTCAGCTGATGAACCTGACGGGCGGGCACCTTGAGAGCAAGGCGGAGATTGAACGGCTCAAGAAAGAACAAGGCAAGGCTCTGGTAATCAGGCTAGACCTGTGCGATGACGGGCCATTTCATTCAAGCCCTCTCGACCCCGTTCGCGTCGCGAACCTGAAAGCGAACCTAAAGGAGAACCCGCAAACGACACCGGCGCAGCTACGCCCGGCCGCCGCCGGACGGTTCCAGATTCTGGCCGGGCGTCATCGTAAGGCAGCTCTGCTTGAGCTGGGTCGGGAAGAGTGGCTTGTCACCATCCGTGAAGCGTCGGATGATGAGGCCGAACGAGTCACGTTTTATGACAATCTTCTTGCGCCTCAACTGACGGACTACGCGAAATACTTGGGCCTCGCGCAGCGGAAGGCTAGTCGCAGTTTTACAGTTCGGGAGCTCGAGACAGAGTCAGGGCTCAGCAAGTCGCAGGTCGCCAGGTTGCTTTCGTTCGAACGCTTGCCTGCCGCAGCCCGCCAGCTGGTTGCTTCTAAGCCGTCTGCCATAGGGGCAAACGTGGTCGAACTGCTCGCGGCGCTTGCAAAGGACCATGGCGACCGCGTTGTTCAGGCCGTCGAGTTGGTCGTGGAGGGTAAGCTGAAGGCAAGCAAGGCGCCTGCGTGGGTGACAGCCCCCCCAAAAGAGAAGAACGCGGAACGCCGGAGGCAGCCAAGTACGGACCTAGCGGTTGACGGTACGCGCTACGTCCGAATTAGACGCCGGGACGGCTTGTTGTCGATGGCTTTCACATCAGCGCAGGAAGCTGATGAACTTGAGAGAATCATTACTGAGCTCATCAAGGACCGCATCGCAAAACTAAAATCGCTCAGCTGAAGTAAGGGGCCCTCGGGCCCCTTTGCTTTTCTGGCGCCCCTCTGACCCACACGAGAACAATGAGCTGCATGCGCCGGCGAGGCTAACAAGGTCTGCTTCGCACGTTGTCCCTAGTAGGGACAAACTAGATTCCCTGGGACAGAGTTACCCCGCAGCGACGCATTTTCGACTTCCAGCAGCGGCGTGACGGCGTCTTGTCCCTAGTAGGGACAAACTAAATTCCCTGGGACAGAGTCACCCCGCAGCGGCGCATTTTCGAATTCCAGCAGCGGCGTGGAGGCGTTTTGTCCCTAGTAGGGACAAACTAAATTCCCCGGGACAGATTGCCACCACGCCTTCGACGTCCGCGAGCAGCGTGCAAGCGTCGAGCGACCGGCGAGTAGGACAGGTGAATTGAGTCCCTACCTGGACGGGGCGGGTTCGGCAGCAAGTCGTGTTGTCCCTACTAGGGACAACCAAAATACTTGGGGACAGCGGTGCCGCAGGCGGCCAGTCTAGGTGGTCCGCCCAGTGGGCTCATAACTGGATAAACGTACAGGACGCTTTTGGTCAAAGTCGAGTCGCGGAGGCACAACAACGTCGTCACTGCGCTTACCTTGCTCAGCTAGGCGACCCTGAAGCTGATGCACGAGGACCCGGAGGTCTTCAGCCTGCTGACGATAAGCCGATTCGCGGGCACCAGTCTTATCCCCCGTTTGGGCGAGTTGCTCCTGGAGCATTCGACTCTCGGCGCGGGCCGCCTCAATAGCGGTCATGGCGTACTTCTGGACGCCTTCGTAGCGCGCATTCGCCTTTGCGAGTTCGTCCCTCATCGCCTTCCGGTCGTCCTCGACGACTTGCGTGAGCGCTCTCACCTGCTCTGTAAGGGTGGCAACCAGGGCAGGGAAACTTGCAATCTCTGACGCTGCCAAGCGGACGCTGGCAACCGCAGCAGTCAGTGACTTCGAGGCGTCCGCAGCCTGAGCAATCAACTCTGCGGCTTGCTGAGCTCCCACCCTATCGAGGGCCTCAGCAGTGGGGTCTCGCTTGTTCGGCAGGGGGCGCTGGCGGTCAGCTTCCCACAGCTTCAACTCGCCGACGATTGTCTCGAAACTGCCCTTACCAAGCAGCTTCCGCACCAGAGTGGAGGTCGGGGCTGTACCGGCGGCGAGGAGCTGGTCGGCAATTTCCCGAACGCGCTTGCGGGTATCAGAGGGGGTTGCTGCCATTGTTGTGGTGGTGGTGGCTTAAGACTTGGCGTAAAGATTTACGGCCTGATTATCCCAGCTAAGCCGCAAACTGGTGCATTTCGTGAAACATCCACACACGTCAACTCGCCGTTCGACCGGTCCCAAGCCGCTAAGTCGTTGCCACACATCGATTATTCACAACTGCAAGCCACCTTGTGAAAATGCCGTGAAACATTGAATTTGCCATCGCCTGCGTAACAGGTGGCAAGCGTAACGGGTGTAAATAGCTGCGCCTGGGTCCAGGCGCAAGCAGCCGAGGGTAGGGCGGCTAGCACCTGAACCGCTTTCTCGGACCGGTGCGGCGAAGGCGTTTAAAGCCTCTTTCTACTCTGTCGCAAGGTTGGGCCTTCTCGGGCCCTGGTAACTATTGGACAGTATGGGACAGGTCATTCCAATCGCAAACGCAAGCCGCCTCGAATCATCCGACGCGGCTTTTACCTTCATCGACGAGTGCTACGAGCGGCTTGGCCAGCTCCCCGGCTTCATCGTCCGCGACGGTCAGGTTGAGTTGTCTCGGCAGGTTTGCCGTGCAATGGTGGCCGACGAGCCCATCGCTGCCGAGGCACCCACCGGCACCGGAAAGACCATCGCCTACTTGGTCGGCGCAATCGCTGCCTCGGAAAAGCTGCGGACCACAAAGGAGGTCCCGGTCGTCATCGCGACAGCGACGGTTGGCCTCCAAACCCAAATCATGCAGGGCGACCTTCCAACGCTGGTCAAGGCGCGCATTGTTCAAAGCGAGCGGGACGCGGTCGTGGCCAAAGGCCGCGGTCGCTATTTCTGCGTCAACTCGGCCGAGCGCATTTCCAACCAGGGCGACGCGGAAAACCAATTCGACTTCTTCGACCAGGGCTCCAACGAGAACGTCGATGTGTCCGTCGACGTGAAGTCAATGCTCGACCACTGGCGCGGCGGCGCCTGGAACGGGGACGTCGACAGCTACCCGGACAAGACACCGGGCAGTTGGAAGGAAGTGGCAGCCAAGTCCGAGACCTGTCTCGGTCATAAGTGCGAGTTCCACAGCGAGTGCCCCTTCCTGGCGTCGCGCCGGGTCCTGTCGGAAGCCAAAATCATCGTGGCCAACCACGACCTTGTCTTGGCTGACCTGGCCATGGCCAAGGAAAGCCCCACCGATGCTCTGTTCCCCGGCGGCCGCTATCTCCTCGTTTTTGACGAGGCCCATCATCTGCCTGACAAGGCAATCGACGTAGGCTCGGCAAACCTCGTGCTCGACGACTGCGTTGCCAACCTCGGTCGGATGGCCGGCTTCTCGAAGGGGTGGCAGCGCAAGGGGGAGCTGGTGCGCCTGTTCGAGAAGGCCAAGCTCAGCGCGCACGATTTCGACACCGGTGGCCTGGTGAACGGGCTCGCTGGCTTGAAGGACTCCCTGTCGACCATCACGGTGGAGCCGGAGACCAATCAGTATCGCTTCCCGGCCGGAAAGCTCGACACCTCCGTGCTGAAGGCCGCGACCCATGCGCTGGACCATGCGCGGCTCTTGCAAGAGAGCATCAAGGAGGCCAGCGCGGCCCTCAAGAAAACGAATCTTCCGGAGAAGAGCCCGGAATTGAAGGGGCCGATAGGCGAGCTCCTGTACCAGTGCGCCTTCTTCGGCTCGCAGCTGTCATCCATCGTCAAGGGGCTCGAGCTGTTCTCTGCGCCGGACCGGGCAGTTCGCTGGGTGTTCAAAGGCGGCACGCCGGAGGTGGCGAGCATTCACGTGTCGCCGCTCGAAGGCGCAGACGTCCTGCGTCGCCTGCTGTGGGACAGCGAGCGGGCCATCGTCGCGATGGTGTCGGCAACGCTTCAGGATTTCGACGGGTTTGACCGCTTCCGGGCACGCGTCGGTGTCGGTGACGTGCTGCGCACGATGAAGCTCGACCCCATCTTCCCTTACCGCAACAACACCATCGAGCTCATCGACATGAAGTACAGCCCGCGCCAAGATGAACGGGAGAAGTACATCGAGGAGCTGCAGCTGAACATGCCGGCAAATATCGATGCGTCCGAGGGAACTCTCATCCTGTTTCCATCGCGCTCGTTGATGAACGCGCTGCTGCCGACATTGAACAAGCACTTCGGAAACGCGGTTCTTGCTCAGGGCGACCTTGGCATCAAGGAACTGATTCATGAGCACAAGGACCGCATCGACCGGGGACGGGGCAGCATCCTGTGCGGCCTGGCAACAATGGCGGAGGGCCTCGACCTTCCCGGCGCCTACTGTGTGAACGTCATCATCTGCGCGATTCCTTTCGCAGTCCCGACCTCGCCTGTCGAGCAGGAGCTCGCCGAGGTCTTGGGCAAGGAGTACTTCGCCCAACGTGCGATGCCCGACGCACTGACCAAGCTCATCCAGATGGTGGGCCGCCTGATGCGCCGTGAATCGGACAGGGGCCGAATCGTGGTCTTCGACAAGCGGCTCATCTACACCCAGTGGGGCCGAAAGATGCTGGAGGCCCTGCCAGGCTTTCGCAAACGGTCGATGCCTGCTTTGCGGCTGCCGCGGCCTGTCGCCGTCAAGTAGCAAAGGAGCCGCGGCGAGCCGCCGCATAAAAGGGGCGCTCTATACGGGGCACTGTCTTGACTTGCCCGCAAGGGCTGCCCCTCATGCTTCACAAAGAATTCTTTGGCCTCATCTTCCTGGCGTTCGTCGCCTGGATTTTCTTGGCCGCATCGCCGGAGAAGCGCATCGAACGGGGCTGCGCTCCGATTGCCTGGGTCGGGAACGCAACCACGTCGTTGTCTTCGCTGGTGGTCCCCTCACAGCAGACGAAGGTTCAAGGGTGGTTCAACAACCTCGGCTACGGCTGCCGCTACGTGACCTGGCGCCTCATCTACCAGGACGCCTACAACGAGTGGCTCGCTACCCAGGGCCTCAGCCCTGACGCGAAGAAGCCGGCCGACGACGCTGCTGCTAACCCGGCGCAAAAGGCCGCCTCCGCGCCCGCTTCATCCACCCCCGCAGCGCCGGCCGCGCCCGCCGCCCCGGAGAAAAAATGACCAAGAAACGCCGCCATTTCCTTCAAGCCGTCGGGCTGGCCTGGGCTTGCGCACTCATGCTGCCCTCACTCGCCAGCGCCGCGCCTACGGTCGACGTCGTGAAAATCATGTCGTTCTCGTGCCCGGTCTGCCGCGCCGCAGAGGCCCAGGACGTTGCTATCGAAAGTGCGGTGAAGGCCGTCGGCGGGAGCTTCGTGCGCGGCCCGGTTCCGGTTGACCCGGCCGAGAGCGGCGCCAAAGAGCGCGTCTACTACGCCGCTCGAGGCGTTTCGCCGGCGGTGGCTGACACCATCAAAAACGCGATTTACCGTGGCGCGCAGGACCTCAGCATCCCGTTGGGCGAGGAAAACCAGGTGCTGGTTTGGCTCCAGCAGCAGCTGGGGGACATGCCGGAGAAGGACCTCACCGCTCTCTTCGAGGCCTCACGGGGCCCGCGCGGAAAGGGCGCACTTTCTCGTGCGGCAACCCTTGCCGTGTCAGTCGGTGTTGAGAGCCTTCCTGCCTACGTCATCGTCGTTGACGGAAGGCCCGTCTCCAGCGTCGACCCCACCTCCGTGCCTGGAGGCTCGCTGACGCGCCTTCGGGATGAAGTCATCTCCAAAGTGAAAACTCTCGCGAAGTAACAGCATGCCCATGATTGAAGTCCCCGCCCACGTCCAGCACGAGAACGTTCGGCAAAACCACATCGACGTCGTCGGCGGTACCAACTGGGACTTGTCCCGTTCTGCGGTCGAAACGCCCATCACGCCGCTGCCGGACCCGGTGCCGCTCCCACCCCTTGAGCCTACCAATGGGTACCAGGCCGCACACGCCATGCCGGTGGAGGGCGCCACAGTCATCGTCGACTTCGCCAAGAACTCTGTGCTCATCAGCAAACAGACTGCTGCGGAGCTGCGCGGCCTTCACAAGAAATCAACCGTCCTGGTCGCCGGCCACGCGGGCGCGGGCGAAAAGAATCCCGCCAAGCTGGCGCAGCGGCGTGCCCAGGCTGTCGCCGCGAACTTAAAGCGTCGCGGCCACAGGGTCGAGGCGGTGCGGTCGTTCTCGAGTGAGGTGCCCCGCAGCCACACGTCCGAGGGCGCCTCGCTGAACCAGCGGGTGGAAGTATTTGAGCGCTGAGTGCAAGGAAGACGCGCTCATATAAACGCATCTTCTATAGAAGGGGTGCCTTAAAAAGCCCCAGTAACCCCCGCTGAAAGCAGCGGACTCAGTACCCCCAGGAGACTCAATTGATTCACGACCTTTTCATCGTTGGTGAAATCCGCAAGATTACGGTGTCCACCCCCAAGGACCCCAAGAAGGGCGCCAGCGCTGTGCTTATGGTGCAGTGGGGCCCGGTGCGCGAACAAAGCGGCGGTGTCGTCGACTTCATCAACGCCGGCCAAGTTCGCATCCCCAACTACCGCTTCCCGAAGCTGCAGGACCGCCTCAAGGTCGGCCAGACCGTCAAAATCAACGGCCACATCCAAGGTGTCGTGAAGACCCTGGACGCCGACCAGTTCCTCTCGAACGAGCTGGTCGCCGACCGCGTGTTCATCCTGGACGAACCGAGCACGCCGGCGGAGGCCGCCGCAGCCGCCGCCGAGTAAACCCCGACCTGGGCCATGGACGCGATTCCGTCGCTGCCTCCGTACGCCCATGTCACGCGAGAGGCCGTGCAGTGCGCTGCACAGGCCTCTTTGCGTTACGACGTACCGGAGCTACTCCTGCACGCGATTCTTCGAAAGGAGAACGGGCGGGTCGGCGCGAGCAGCAAGAATCGCGACGGAAGCTTCGACCTCGGCCCCGCACAGGTCAACACGAAGTGGGTCGAGTACTTCGCCAAGTTCGGCCTGAGGAAGGAGCATCTGCGCGACGACTTCTGCACGAACATCAACGCGAGCGCCTACATCATTCGCGACAACTTCAACAAGAAGCGCGACTGGTTCAACGCCATCGTGGCCTACAACATCGGGCCCAACAACTGGACGCCGAACCGCTATCGCATCGGCCACAAGTACGCCAGCGACGTCATCGGCTTCTGGTGGGGCTTCCAGAACTATGTCGATGCGCAGCGCGGTATTCGCCGCACCGCGGATGGAACCCCCACCGCCGCCGCCACTTCGCCTATTCGTCAAGCGCAGGCCTCTCCGGCCAAGCCGAAACAACTCGTCTTTTCCCTATCGTCGGACGAGACGGGAAGCGAATAGCGCTAGCTCAGAAAAAACTTCCGGGTTGTATAAACCCATCGCTATACGGTAGGCACTCGCTGCCTGAACCAACGGCTCCGGCTCTCGAGCGCGTGTTTGCAAACACATCACCTCAACGAAGCAAGGAGCTTTAAATGACTTTTCTCCGTACCCTGAAGGGCAAGGCCCTCGCTGCGCTGGCTGTGGCCGGTGCCTCCCCGGCGGTGTTCGCTGGCCAGTTGGACCAGAACGACGCGTTCTACAGCTTCTGGAAGACCGTGGACGGTTGGACCACAGGCGCCCTGGGCGTTGGCCTGGCCACCACCATGCTGCTCATGGGCGGCGCCATCGGCGTTGCCAAGAACAGCCCCATGCCCGCGCTGACGGGTATCGCTGGCGGTGCTTTCCTGCACTGGGGCCCCAGCATCATCCAGCAAATCATGGTGGGTGGCGGCCTCATCTAAGCGCGGCCTGACGAGTAGGGGCGGGAGACCGCCCCTATCTCTCTTCTCTCTTTCCTTCCCCCGGAAGTAGCGCATGGACCAAGAGTCGCACGTCTTTCCCTTCGACCTCGAGTCGCCCATCCCAATCATGTTTTGGGACCCCTTGGAGTTCACGCTTTCACTGATTCTGATGGGTTTCGGAATCATCGCGCACATGTGGATTCTCGGTGTCTTGATGGGCGGCGGCGTACTCATTGGCGCCCGGTATCTCAAGCGTGGCTCCAAGCGCGGAGCGATGCAGCACTTTTTGTGGGCGCACGGGCTACAGCTGGACGCGCCGCTGAAGACCAGGTTTAAACCCGCGTGGCTTAACGACTTTACCGAGTAAGCCACCAGGCCTAACACATGTCAGACCCGAAACAAAACAACTACCTGGACAGCGTCGCAAACGCGTTCAAAACCGCGCAGGCCTGGAAGAGCGCCACCTACACCCTTGGTGTGGCTGTCATCTTCCTGGTCAGCGCGCTCATCTATCAGCAGCGCAACACGCCTGTGGTTCTCGTGCCGCACGACTTGGCCGCCTCCGGCACCCGTGTCACCGTGACCACCAACGGCGAGATTCGCGGCACGAGCTCCGAGTACATGGCGAACGCGGCCATGTCCGATGCCTCACTCATCCTGAATTTCATTCCGGACAACGTCGTTACGCAAACGACCCGGTTCCTGAACCGGCTCACGGAGGACCTGTATGGCGAACAACGCGAGCCACTGCTCGCGCAGGCCGAGGACTTCAAGCGTCGGGGGGTGACCCAGTCGTTCTATCCGTCCGAAGTCAAGGTCTCTCCGGACGGCAAGCGCGTCCAAATCGATGGCACCCAGTTGCGCTGGGTCGGCGGCAAGGAAACGCTGCGCGCCAAGCTGACTTACGTCATCACCTACAAGGTTTACAAGGGGTACTTGCATGTCGCCGACCTGCGTCAACAACAAGACAAATAAGCAGCCACTCGCCGTGGCTCTGGCACTCGTCGCTGGGCTTGCGCTCTCGGCTACGGCATTCGCTGCCCCCGCGAAGAAGCAAGTCGAGCCCGTCAAGGGTGCCACCATCGAACTGCCCGAGCCGGGCGTCGTGACGGTGTCCGACTACGAATTCAATACCTTCGTCTTCAGCGAACCTGCAAAGCGCTTCATCTTCCCGGCGGGCTCGCCTGTCTCCGGCGACCCAATCACGCTCTCGGGCGGTACCCAGGTACTGCTGCAGTTCACGCGTGGTGCCGACCGCCCGGTACAGATGGTGGTGGAGCTGCAAAGCGGCAAGGTAGAGAAGTTGCGCGTGGTGCCCAAGGCTGTGCCAGGCATCACTTACCCAGTGAATGGTGCTCGACTCAAGCCCCCGTCTGCCGCGCGCACCCAAGGCCCTCTCGTGAGCGACGGACAAAAGGGGTCCTCGCCGCGCGGCGCGGATATCGAGCTGCTGAAGACGCTGACGACTGGCGGCGAACCGCCGAGCGGCTTCGAGCCCGTGAGCCTCCCCCGGCCGACCCGTTTCGACAAGTTCACGGTCGTACCAATGGCGGGCTGGAGCGACGGCGCCAAGCGAATCTTGGTTTTCTCGCTGGTTGCTGCACAGGACCAGACCGCCGTGGTCAGCCCGAATCAGTTCTACCGTGAAGGCATCAACGCTGTGCTGCTGGACGGCGACACCGTGGACGCAAACAGCAGCCCGCAACTGTTCGTAGTGGAGGAGCTCGGCGATGAGTGACGACAAAAAGCCAGGACTGTTCATCAACAACAAGTCGAAGGCGGCACCCGCGTCCGCATCGGCCATCAAGGTCGGCGGCAAGCAAAAGAACGTCCAACGTCGCTGGCTCTATGTCGCCGTCGGCCTGGCGGGCGTCGCCGTCATCAGCACGGCCGCCTTCTCCGACAAGAAGTCGAACTTGCCCGATGGCCCGAAGAAAGAGGCGGCCATGATTAACGTGACCCCGCCCAACGCGGACAAGGTGGCGTTCGAGGCCAAGTTCGGCAAGGACTTGGAGGGCTTCAAGCAAATGCTGGAGCAGCTCAAGTCCGACAACCTCTCGCTGAAGGAGCGCGTCGCGCAGCAAGACCTTGCTGCCCGGAATGCGGCTGCCAACGGCGGCACCGGTGCAAGGTCGAATACGCCCCTGCCTGCCGGCGTCGTGCCCCCACCCAGCCAAGGCAACAGTGGCGGCATCGGCTCGCTCGCAGCACCAGAGGCTCCCCCGCCGCCTCCGGCTGCGCCCGCGCGGCCGGCAGGGGGGATTCCCATTCCCGCAGGCCCCGGTGCGTCTGGCGCTTCGCTGCCTCCCATTACGCCAACGATGCAATCCGCCCCGGTCGCACCGATGGTCTTCGAGGTGAAGGACACCAGCGCTGCAGTCGCACCCGCAGGAGGCCCCTCCGTCAACTCGAAGATTTCGTACAAGAAGAACGAGTCTGCCGGGCTCCTGCCGGCAGGCGGCTTCGCACCCGTCGTGCTGCTCAACGGCCTGGACGCGGGTACGTCGGTGACGACGCAATCGAATCCGATGCCTGTTCTGATGAACGTGACGGAGCAGGCCACGCTGCCTGGTGCCGCCAAGTACCGCCTCAAGAACTGCTTCGTGCTGGGCAACGGCTACGGCGACCTGTCTGCCGAGCGGGTGTACGTGCGGTTCAATCGCCTCTCGTGCGTGGATAAGGGCGACCGCCTGATTCTGTCGCAGGAAGTCGCAGGCTACGTGGTGGACAGTGACGGGAAGCTAGGGCTTCGCGGCAAAGTGATGGACCGTCAAGGCGCACGCCTTGGCAAGGCGCTCCTCGCTGGTTTTGCACAGGGTCTCTCCGGTGCACTGGGTCAGGCCCAGGGCACCGTGACGTCCAACCTGTCGACAGGCTCCACTATGAGCTCGTTGGGCGGTGCGGCGGCGTTGCGGGCGTCCGGCCTCTCTGGCGCTCAAACGGCAGCGCAGCAAATCGCGGAGTTCTACCTGAAAGAGGCGCAAGCCATCTTCCCGGTGGTGTCCATCGACACCGGACGAACCGGGACCATCGTCTTCACCAACAGCGTCTCGCTGAACTGGGGAACGGGTGAGTCGCAGTTCGTTCAAGAAGTCAAGCCGAACAACTGATGGCCACGGCGGCGCCACCACCCGCTGCAGCCGTGATGCCCGCCGCCGAAGTTGGCGGGCGTCTGACTCAGCTTGAAGCGGACGAGGTTCTCTCGCGCTTGCGCGGCACCCTGCGCGGCACCCGCTTCCTGAAGGCGTGGCCCGCCGCAGTGCCAGGGCTCGTCACGCTGCAACTAGAAAACGGAGAGGTTGCCTATGCGGATAAGTCCGCTCGCTACTTCTTGATGGGGGTGGTGTTCGACACCGCTACTGGCAAGGGCTTGGACCGCCAGATGGACCCCACCGACACGAATGAATGAAAGACCCGGAGTTCCTATGAAACGCCTCCTTATTGCTGCCTCCGTGACCGCCTTGCTGTCGGCCTGTGCTGGCTTGGGCCACGTCGAATACGAATGCGCGCTCGCCGATGTGCCCGCCGCGAAATGCGCCTCGATGGAGGATGCGTACAAGCTTTCGACTAAAGGGAAGGGCGCAGGCAATCACAAACAATCCGTCTTTGAAAGCCAGCCTCGCACCGCCAAGACGGGCGAGCAGTCGCCTGAGGCTGCGCAGCCATTCTTCCGCGGGGAAGCGTCGAACATGCCCGACGCGGCGCAGCAGGGGCTGCCGGTGTTCAAACAACCGAAAGTAATGCGCGTCTGGGTTGCGCCGTACGTCGATGCCGACGGAAACCTGCGGTCTGGCGAGTACACGTACTTCGCCACACCTGGCGCCTGGAACTACGGCAGCCTGACCAAGCCTGGCGCAGCGGCCGCAGGCGGGATGTTTGAGCCCACCAAGCCCAATCAGCTGGGATTCACCCCCAAGGAAGTGAACTCCACCAACCGTGCCACGACGCCGAGCGGTCCGTCAAAACCGCCCGAGTCAAAGGCGGCTACCGGAACGACAACTTCGTCAGCACCTGCACCTTCGACATCGAACGGCATTACGCAACCGTACCAGCGACTCAACTGAACGTCGGCAGCGCCACCACAGCCCACGTAGGAGATATCTTTGAAACAAGCAGGCAAGTTGCTCAAGCGCCTCACTGCGTTCGTAAAGCCGGACGCCCCCATGGCGGTCCCCGCCACGATGTCGGCGGCGGCAGCCATGACCGACCGGGAATCGTTCTCGTCGCTATTCACGTATCGGTTCTTCGATGACGAGACGAATTTCATGTACCTCGATGACGGGCACGGGCCGGCCATCGGCTTCCTGCTCGCCATCTCACCGCTCAATGTCGCCGGCGTGAACGCCGAAGGTGCTATCGAGGCCGCCATGGTGGGTCTCCCGCCCGAGTCGGTCTTGCAATTCGGCAAACTCGTGACCCCGCAGGTCGAGGGCTTCGTGAACACCTGGGCGAACGCGCGCCTCGCCAAAACGAACAACCCGCTACTGCGACAAATCGTTGAGCGCCGCCGCGACTTCCTGCTCACCACCGCCCTGGGCCCATCGATGCTGCCCCGCACGCGCATGCATCCGCGCATGATGCAGTGGTACGTCGCCGCGCGCGTTCCATTCACGGGTGACGTGAAAAGCGAAGTCGAAATGCGTGCCTTTCGCCAGACGATGCGTGATTGCCGCAACACGGTCGCCAGCGCGTTGTCGGCCGTGGGCATGCAATCGATGGAAATGGCTGAGGTCGACATCAAGTTCCTGCTCTGGGAGCTTCTGAATCCGCACCTCGAGCCCTCCGAACGTATTTTCGAGGCGACGCCTGGCCAACCGGTCTCGGCGGACCTCATGTCCCGCAATACCCGTGTCAGCGTTTTGCGCGACGGCCGCATCGGCTTCAGCAAGCACGCAGGGGATACGAACGCGGACGGCGAGCACGTGCCTGACGTTGTCGTGAGTTGCCTCACGGTCGATGCGGCGCCCCATACGCACTACCTGCCGAGCATGGCGCGCACCCTCGGGGACCCGATGTCCTGGGACGACCGTATCACGTGTCCATACTGGGCATACACGACGGTCCACATTCTCCATCCCGATGACTCGAAGGATGACCTGCTGGGCAAGTTCGGCATGCTGAACAAGCAGACGATGTCTGAGAGCCAGTGGTTCCGTTCGATGATGGGCCACCTCTACGAGCGTCGGGACCGCGCAGAAGCGTTGCTCAAGGAAACGAGCAAGGGGCACCGCTTGGTGCGCGCCTACACGGGCATCAACCTGTACACGCCGCCCGATGAGGCCCGACAGCAGACCGAGCGCGTGAAGGGCTTTTTCCGAGGCGCCGGATTCCGAATTTCTGACGAGCCCTACATCTCCCTGCCGGTGTTCATCGCGTCGCTGCCGTTGCAGTATGTCCCGGCGATGGACCCTCCGAACCGCGGGATGCAGCGGGCTTGGCTGATGAGTTCCATCAACGCGGCCTCCATGATGCAAGTCCAGGGTGACTGGCGCGGTACGGGTCCGGAGCACGCGGGCCTACTGCTGACTTCCCGTTCGGGCCAACTTGCAACTTTCGACCTGCTGTGGAAGGACTCCACGAACTACAACTTCGTCGTGGTAGCCGCCTCTGGCTCGGGCAAGTCATTCCTGACCAACGAGCTGGTCTGCGACTTCCTTTCCCGCGGCGGTATCGCGCGCATTATCGACGTGGGGCGGTCGTACCACCGCTTCTGTACCGTCATGGGCGGTGAGAACCTGGTCTTCGACGCGGAGAAGCCGCGGTCGATGAACCCCTTCACCGGCATCAACACCGTCGATGACCTGAACGAGCTCATGCCGATGCTCAAGGAGCTGCTGCGCCTGATGGCATTCCCCCTGACCAAGTCGGAGGATGTGCCTCAGTTCCAGTATCAGCTGCTCGAAATCGTGGTCGAAAAGGCATGGCGAAAGTTTGCTGCAGCTACCGAACTCAAGCACGTCGTCGAAGAGCTGGAAGTCTGGGACGGCGCGTCGCCGGAGCTGGCCCACCAGCTCGCGATGCAGCTCATGGCGTATTCCCATGGCCGCTACAGCGCGTGGTTCACCGGCCCGCGTGAGGTTTCCTTCAACAAGCCTCTGGTCGTGATTGAACTCGAAGAGCTCAAACAGGACCCACAGCTCCAGTCGGTCGTGCTGCAGCTGGTGATGTTCCAGTGCACGAAGGAGATGTACCTCTCCGACCGGGCCCTCCCGAAGCTGCTGGCAATCGACGAAGCCTGGGACTTGATGGGCGGCCTCAGCACCGGCAAGTTCATCGAAACCGCCTTCCGCCGGATGCGTAAGTACAACGGCGTCGCCGGGGTCATCACGCAGTCCTTCCAGGATTTTACGAAGTCCGAGGCAGCAATGGCTGCGGTGGAAAACGCCGCGTGGCAGTTCATTCTTCACCAGAAGAAGGAGTCCATCGACTACGCGGTCGACCACAAGCGAATTTCGGCGGACGAGGCCACCATCGAGCTCATCAAGTCCGTGAAATCCGGCGAGGGGTTTTCCGAGGTCTTCGTGCGCAATGACGCCGGCGCGGGCGTGTACCGCTTCGTGACGGATAAACACTCCTACTACACGTTCTCGTCGAGGGCGACCGACATCATCAGGCTGAACAAGCTCACCGAGTCAGGCATGACGCTGGAGGACGCCATCGACAAGCTGGCAATGGAGGATTACGCGCGAATGTGGGGTGGCCAAGACGCCGCCTGACGCGCGAGAGTCCATCAGAACGCCCGGCGATGCCGGGCGTTTGCTTTCAAGACGTGAACATGAACGACGACACCACTTCACAAGGCGAAATTTTCAAGCTGCTCGCTCCCTATCTCGGGGGTACGCTTTTGCTTGCCGTGATGGTCGTAGTGCTCCTGCTGCGCTTCTCTCCGTTGGGACAAGGCGGCGGCGGGACATCCACGGTGAACGCGGTGACCTTCGATGTGGTGAAGTTTGCCAATGCGCAGCGCGCAGTCGCCTCCGCGTTCCTCAAGCCCGGCAGCGCGGACGTCGCCGAGGCGAACGAAATCCTCCTGGGACTTACCGAACGCACCCGCAAGACCATTGAGGAGGTGGCAGGGGAGGGCACGCTGGTGCTCGTGAAGCAATCGGTGGCCCACGGCGTGTCGCGCGACATCACCGACGACGTGCTGAAGAAACTCGGCATGCCGACCAATGCCCCGACGCGAGACGCCGTGGCATACACGCTGGACGTTGCACCGACCATGCTGATGGGGCCGCTGACCAGCCGTCGCCCGCAGACGACGGTGGCCCCCAGCGGTGAAAGCGTTATCCCGTGATTTCGCGCGACGCCTTCGAGCGCTTCTTCATCATCCTCGCATGCTCTGTGCTGGCGATTCATGTGTACGTGAAGGTCGTCCCGTACTCGCTGTCCTGGAACGTCACCGCATCGATTCCACGGGGACTCTATTTGTCCACCGAGGCGACAACGACGCCCCTGGTGCGCGGTCAGATTGGCTGCTTCGCCTATTCGGCACCGACTTGGGCGGAGGCGCGCCACTACTTCCCCGATGGGTTTCAGCTGTGCAAGTACGCGCTGGGCTTGCCTGGTGACGTGGTCGAGGTCGATGCGTCCCTTCGCGTGTCCTCCGCTGCGGGGAAGCACGCCGACGTCGCCTTTGCATCGGCCGACAGCCGCGGACGCCCGATGCCGCGTGCAGAGGGCCTGGCCGGAGCGATTCCCCGCGGGGAGTACCTGCTGCTGGCACCCGCCCACACGAACAGCCTCGACTCGCGCTACCTGGGACGTATTGCCCACGAGCGCCTCACCCGCACCCTTGTTCCCCTCTTGACCTGGTAACCACATGGCCACCGCGAAAGCTGACGCAGCAGACGTCGAAAAAGATGAAAAGGCGCAGCGCCTGCCCTTCCTCGAGGACGGCGAGCTGGCGACCGTCGTTCGCGTTGAACTGAAGACCCGCAAAACGCGAGCCCCCAAGCCCTATACGGAGGGAACGCTGCTCGACGACATGAAGGGCGCCGCGAAGTTCGTGGAAGACGCGACTCTTCGCAAGGCCATCAGGACCAAGGAAGCCTCTGGCATCGGCACTGCCGCGACCCGTGCGGAAACCATCGAGAAGCTCAAGGCCGTCAAGTACATCAAGGCCTCGGGAAAGACCATCACCGCGACCCCGAAGGGTCTCGACTTCATCACCTGGCTTGAATCCATCATGCCCGAGCTCACGGACGTTGCGCTCACGGCACGCTGGCAAGCAGAACTTGATGGCGTTGCCGTTTCAGGTGGCGGCAAAGCCTTTGAAGCCGGCGTCGCAGACAACGTGCGACAGCTGGTTTCTATATTTCAAGTGGCGCCTTCAATGCGCCTCGCATCCACCTCCTCAACTGAAGGCTCATCAAGCATGACTGACACCCCCAAACGTGCGAACAAACCCAGCGACAAGATGCTGGAGTTCGCGAAGCGCATCGCCGACAAGGTCGGCAAGAAGGTCCCTGACGACGTCATGGCCGACTGGGACGCCTGCAAGGCGTTCATCGACGAGAACAAGGACGCGGCCATGCGTCCGAGCGAAAAGCAGATTGCGTTCGCCGGCCGCATCGCCAAGGAGAAGGGCCTGACTGTGCCTGATGACGCGCTGAAGGACGGCCGCGAACTGTCGCGCTGGATTGACGAGAACATCAGCAAGTAACTCGCCTGCCTCCGCATGCAAAGCCGGCCCCGTGCCGGCTTTCGCTTTTGGGTCGCTACACCGGGAGGACATCAACGCCCTGTGCAAGGGGGCAATCATCACAAGGACAAACATGACAACCGCGACCGAATCTCGACTGGAAGAGTTGCTCGACCTGAAAGACGTCGAACTAGAGGAAGCCGAAGAGCGCATCCGCACACTCGAGAGAGAAATCGACTTTGGCGTCGACTGGATGCGGCACGAACCGCTTCCGCGTGACGAGTCGGGGCTTCCGCTCCCCCGCATCGAACTCCGGGTGATACCGAACACCCACTACTGCTTCGAAGCCGAGGTCACCTTGGCGTTGGCGCAGCGCGATGGCAGCGTCAGGTTCGTTCCGCTCTCATACAGCAAGGTGTCAGGCAGAGCGGTCGACCTCGAGCAATTTCCGACCTCCGGAGTGCTTTCCGACCGGCAAATCTCTGACCTGCCCGGGCTGGTGAACGACGCCTGTTTTCACATGGACAAGACCGGCATCGGCGCTTTCGTAGTGCTGGACGACAGGCGGCGCTATCGAATAACGAGCTTGCGCCCCCTGGCGATGGAGGCCGTGGCCTAACCCCGTCATTCCTCGAAAGCCCCGCATCGCGGGGCTTTCTCTTGCTGGCAGCAGTTCACTCGTTGGGCCGGGCGCGCCTTAAACCGCACCGGATAAAGCCGTCGCTATACGACCCGCAACCTTTTGGAGGTCATATATGCGCCAAATCATCGGAATGCTGGGAGCACGGGGCTCCGGCAAAGATACATGCGCGGCGGTGCTGGTGAATGAGCTTGGCTTCATTCGCATTGGCTTCGCCGACACCCTCTACCAGGAGGCGGCTGATGCGTTCCGCACGACCGTCGAGTACCTGGGCAATCGCAAGTCCAAGGAGCTGCCGCAAACGCCGCTCGCGCTCAGCCGCTGCGTGAGCGTCCACTTTGTGGAAATTGCGCTCAAGTCTGCGACCCGCGACCGAAGCCTGCGCGACGCTGCATTGCACTACTTCAAGACCGGTGAGCTGACACCCCACGTTTCGGCACGCCGCACGAGGGGTGTCCTGAAAGCGGCTAGAAGCCCACGATGGACGCTGCAACTCTGGGGAACCGAGTTCCGCCGGAAGAGCAAGTATGGGTACGACTCGTACTGGCTCGACCAGGTGCGTGCGGCCGTCAACGCGCAGCCCGGAAAGTGCTTCGTCATCACGGACGTCCGCTTCAAGAACGAGGCGTTCTTCGTGGTGTCAATCGGTGGCGTGCTGCACCGCGTGCGCCGGCCCGCCCTGGAAGCCCGAGATGCGGCTGAGCGGAAGGTCACCGGCCTGGCCGCTCACCCGAGCGAGACGGAACTCCTGGACCACCCGGTGGACTTCGAATTCCTGAATGAGGAGGGCCAGCTCGCGCAGTTGCGCCTGGACGTGCTGCAGCAGGCTGGGTTCCTGGAGAAGAAGGCGGCCTGACGCCTCAACGCCTGATTTTGGGCCTGCCACTCTGGTGGCAGGCCTTTTCTTTTGTTTAAACGGCAGAGCTACACGGCTCAAGCTCACCCACCTCAGCCTAATGAAGCCTCTCCACGTCCTATTGCTGTCCGTCGCCCTTGCGCTGCCCGGGTTGACGCATGCCCAGTCCAGCTCGACCTTCAAGGAAAACGCGGCCGCGGACGCTCGCGCCAAGGCCGAGAAGGGCTGGTGGTACTTCGAGAAGAAGAAGGAGCCACCGAAGCTCGAGGAACCGGCTCCTCAACCCCAGCCTGAGCCCGTGGCGCAACCTTCAAAGGCTGAGAAGAGCAAGGAAGAGAAGTGCAAGGAGAAAGCGACCTGGTCGGCCGACTGTGGGTTCGTCCACCCAGGCCAAGATTTCGAGTTCCAGGCGAAGCAGCGCGACGCCCTGATGGAGCGTATGGTGGTCTCCAACAATGACCCGCAGGCTGTCGAAGCCTTCCAGTACTACATGCGCTGGGTGCTCGAGCGCACCAGTGAGGTGACGAACCTCTGGTGGTACAACATGGTCCAAAACCCCGAACTGGACCCGACGGCAGCGCAGCCCATCTCGGCGATGGGCTTGCGACTCATGACCGAGGTGCGCAAAGGCTCAGAGGCCGAAATCTTCGACGTGGCACGCGACGAAGGCGGAATGTTCGTCTTCTTCTCGCGCAGCGACTGCATCTTCTGCCATCAGATGGCCGAGCCGCTGCGGATTATGCAAGAGCGTACGAAGCTGCCCATCCGTAACGCCAGCCTCGACGGCCAATGCATCGCGCCATTTGTCGAGGGTTGCCTGACCGGCGAAGTCGCCATCCAGGCCGCGCAGGCCCTTCAGGTCGCTACCGTTCCCACCGTTTTCCTCTACATCAAGCCCAATACCTGGATTCGTATTGCCACCGGCATCACCGACGCTGACTCCATGGCAACCCGCGCAATGCAGTTTTTCACCGCATACCGCACGGCTTTGCTCAAGGGCGTGGAAAACGGGCAGGACGGCCGGCCCTCCGTGGATTTCGGGAAAGACGAAGGGCCGACGGGGAACCTCTCGACGGGCGTAGGCGCAGGCAAACGCCAGGAGGTGTCCGAGGAACTTATCCATGACCTGCTCGGGCGTAAAAACTGAACGCGTACCTATAAGACCAAATCACGGGGAATCTCCAATGCTGCGCAAACTCGTCATCCTCTTCCTGGCAGCCTCGATGCTGCTGCAGGCGCCGTTCGCATCCGCTCGCGACCTCACAGCCGCTTTTGGCAATCTGCTGTCCAAGGGCGGAGTTGCCGCCGTCAACAAAGGCGGCCGTTACGAATCCTCCGCTCGAAACACATTCATCGCGGGCGGTCTAGAAATGCGGATGCCCAAGCAGGACGTGTCGGCGCAGCTGTTTTCGTTCACGCCACCCAAGGTCACCGTCGGGTGCAACGGCGTATCGGCCTTCTTCGGCGGCTTTTCCTTCATCTCGAGCCAAGAGTTCGAACAGTTGGTCAAGAGCATCGCGTCGGGCGCTGCGCTAGGGTTCGTGACGATGTTGACCCTGAAATCCCTGTGCCCGCAGTGCGCCGATGTCGTGCAGCAGCTGAAGAATGCCGCCCAGGTCGCGGCACGACTCTCCATCGACGCGTGCAAGCTCGGCATGGAAGCCGCCAAGAAGTTCCAGGGGGAGCCGAACGATTTTGCCTCGGAGCTCTGTGGAGCAACAACGACCTCTGGCAGCGGTACCAGCGCTGACTTCCTGTCCTCCATCAGCAAGCAATGCAACACCATCGTGGGCTCGACCCAGGCGGTGAAGCAGGCCAACCCGGGCACGGCGGGGGGGTCCAAGGAGTCTAAAAGCCAAGAGTCCGAGCTTGAGTGCAAGCTCGGGGTGGGCAACGTTACCTGGGCAATGCTCGGCGGCGCCAAGTACAAGTTCAAGGGTACTGACGACGAAATCTACGCACGCAAGACCGTCATCATGAACATGATGGGAGTCGTCCTGCGCGTAGGGGACAAGGAGGCATCCTGCGAAACTCCGAACGGCACGTTGAAGCCAAGCGAGGCCGATGGCCAGATGATGGTTTTCTGCCCGCCTCAAGTTGAGGCTAAGGACATCACCGGCGCCTTCATGTGTGGTACCGACAAGAGCGCCTTCTCAAAGGTGGTCAACGGCTCGGCCGTCATCTCCTACTGCAAGGCCTTCTTCGATGGACTTGCGGGAGCCAAGCAGGACTCCGGAGCGTCGCTGGATAACCTGAAGCTGAAGCGGCTGATGGTGTGCGAGGAATCGGAATCCTGCAAGAAGCTGGTGCTGAAGGACTTCGCTGAAGCCAACGTTGTTAGTGGCGTGGGCTTCCTGCCCCAGGTCGCGAAGCAGTTGGCCACCGCCGTGGACAACGTACGGAATAACAAGCCGATGGACCAGGAAATCATCGACCTCATGGAAGCAGCCCCCTACCCGTTGTACCAGGCCGTCAACGCGGCCGCTGTGTACCCCGTCGCCGCAGCCGACTTGCTCGACTCGCTGAGCATCCTGGTGGCAGAAAGCGCAGCAGGCACGATGCTGGAAGAGTTCCTGCGTGTCGACGGCACCATGGGTGGCGGAAGCTGTACGAACGAGCAACAGGTTCGCCGTGTCATTGAAACACTGGCTTTTGCCAAGACCGAAGCGAAGGCCCGCAAGAACCTCATCGCATCGAACATGGCCGCGCAGCAAGGCATGCGCGAGCAAATTCGCCAAATCAACCTGGCAATCCAGCAGCAAGTCATGAGTGGCGAACTGCTGCAACAAAACAAGATGGCTGCCGGCCTCGCCAGCTCCCTCAGCCCGACCGGCGCCGGCAATCAGCCGACCGGCAACTAAAAGACGAGGCACCAATGCCCTTCCTCTACCTCATTCTCGCTGTGGCCGCGCTTCTTGCTCCGGGACTCGCGTTGGCCGCCCCGTCGACGCTGAACCCCATCGACGGCAACTCGTGGGACCTCATCGTCTTCGGAAATGGCCGGGTCATCTACGACATCATGATGGGCGTGAAAATGCTCATGGTGCCGGATGCCGGCGACTCTGGCTTCACACTCCTGCTGCTCCTGATGGCCACCCTTGGCTTCCTGGTGCTGGCGGTGAAGGCCGGATTCGACCCAGGCAAGAACCTGATGAAGATGTTTGGCTACATCTTCCTGGTTTGGATGGTGACACTGTTCACGACGAAGATTGTCGTGAACGTGCAGGTGCACGACATGGTCGTAAATCAAGCCGGCCAGCAGGATTCCTGGGTGGTCACCGGCGTCCCCGCACTGGTGGCGCTTCCCTCCGCGCTGACCTCACAGGTCGGGCAGTACTTCACCAAGTCTCTCGAGACTTACTTTTCGGTTCCGGCTGAGTTCAAGCTCACGGGCGGAGCTGCGGGTCAGTTCAACCTTTTTGCGAAGATGGTTGAGGAGTCGAACGAGTACGGCTTCAGCTACCCGGCCCTCAAGCAATCCTTGTCCGCGTATACGGCCGATTGCGTCGTGCCTGCAATGGCCCTGTTGAAGCTGAAGGGCCCCGGAAAGGATGGCGAGCTGACTGGCGTCGACGCGCTGCTGCGCACCAACGACCTCATGAAGACCTACAAGTCCGCCCAGCACAAGTCCATCATGACAACGTACTTCCCTATCCCCGACCAGGGCGGAGCGGCTACGCCCGGCGGAACGCTGGGCGGCATGGGCACCGTAGAGACTTGCGAGAAGGCGTACGACAATATCGAAAAGGACATGAACGCCCACGCTGCCGCAATGCTTGGACGCGGTGCAGAAGCCTGGAAAAAGGCAGGCATCATGGTTCCGTTTGAGACGGCGTTCCGTTCCATGCTGGCCCAAGCGGCCGCACCCGGCTCGGTGGCCTCCGGCTTCAGCAGCCCGAGCGGCTACATCCTGCAGCAGGGCTTTCTGAACTCCATGACTGGCTCGTTCCGTACTGCAGCCGCCCAAACCGGCAACAGCGAGTTGATGCAGGCAGCGAGCGCCTCGCAGGCTGAAGCGTCGCAGAAGTCCGCGTGGGTCGCATCATTTTCGACCTTCAACAACATGATGGGCTACGTCTTCACCGTGTTGCAGGCATTCATCTTTGCCATCACTCCCCTCATCATCGTCGCACTTCTAGTGCCCGGTCTTGGAGCGGGCATCTTCAAGAACTACGCCCAGATTCTCATTTGGCTCACGCTGTGGATGCCGTGCTTCGCCATCATCAACTTCGTCATCACATCTTTCGCGGCCGAGTCCTTCACCGGCGTGTTGAATGTCGACGGCGGCCTGTCCATGAACAGCAAGGGCGCGTTCAATGAGAAGACCAAGAACATGGTGATTGCCGCTCAGTTCCTCGGAACGATGGTGCCCATGATTACCTGGGGCATCGTGAAGGGCGCCATGGCGTTTACCGAATTCATCTCGAGCGGCGTGGGGTCCCAGTTCGCTAGCCAGGCGGGTGCGGCTGCAGCGTCAGGCAATCTCTCGATGAACAACATGTCGATGGACAACTATAGTGCCAACAAATTCAACACCGCGATGTCCTCGGCGGTCGGGTTCCAGGCCACGAACGCATTTGCCAACGCGGGTGCGTTGGACGTCGTGCAGGCAGCGGGCGGCTCTAGTGCCTCGATGCACGGAGCGACGGTGGACGCGAAGCAGCAGCTGAGCGAGTCAATTGGCCAGAAGCTGGCGGAGCAGCGGTCCGTCTCGCACAACCTCTCATCGATGAAGGAGAACACGGCTTCGACTGTCGACGCGATGAGCCGCTACCAAAAGGGCGACCATAGCGTGATGACGGCGGACGCATACAACCAGGCGATGCAAATGGCTCGACAGGTTACCAAGAGCAACTCAGCCGGAGAAAACACTTCGGCCAGCAGCAGCAGCACGAACAGTTCAAGCGGGCAGCGGGGACAGGGCATGGGCACGACGGCGAGCACTGAATTCGGAGTTGGCATGCCTGGAGGCATCTCGCCTATCAAGGCCGGCGCCTCGGCCGGCATGAACGGGAATACGAAAACGGAGCAGCAAGAGGCCTATAACAAGGCGGACCAAGCAGCCCACGGCACGAGCACGGCGAGCAGTGTTTCGAAGCAGGAATCCGGGACGGCGTCTTCGGGGAATACCCATACGGTGACTCGCAGCGACGCAGAAGTCATCGGGATGATGCGCAGCCATGACAACCAGGTTGCCTTCCGTCAGGCCGCCAGCGAAGCGCTACAGCGCAGCGAGAGCGTCACCGCCGGGCTTGAGCACATGCAGTCCCTGACCAGTACCGCTTCGTTCAGCAGCGGCATGACCCTCGACGGCGTAAATCAGTTGATGTCGCAAGTCGAAGCCGCGCGGGGCATGGGCTCTGCAGCAGAGATTAGGGAGAGGTTCAACGAGCTCAGTTCACGAAGCGCTGAGCACTTCAATACGACCTCTGCGGCCGTAGGCGGCAGTGGCGGCGCATTCGGTGGCAGTGGCGGCAGCGCCTTTGGTACCGGCGGAGGGACCGGCCTCGATTTCGGTGTCGGAGGCGGAGGTGCTCCCGCTGGTGGCGGTGGCGCTGGTGGCGGCGGCGGCGGCGGCGGCGGCGGCGGTGGTGGCGGTGGCGGCGGTGGCGGCGGTGGCGGCGGTGGCGGCGGTGGCGGCGGTGCATTTGGCCCCGGCTCGAGCAGCGCTGCTGGCGACATGCCGAACGTCGCACCGACCTATAACCAGTTCGTAAACGACACCGGTGCGGAACTCGATAACCGGACCCAGGAGACGAACCGCACAGCCCAGCGAACGGCCGAGGCCAATCAGACGGGTCGGGACGAAACGAAGGTTTCCAACACTGCGGTAGGCGCACTTGCACAGAACGCCGGCAGGAACATGAGAATGGAAAAAATCGACAAGGGATTCTTGGACTGACCGAACAACGGCCCCAGGTTTGGCGGGCACGAAGAAAAGGGGTACCTGCAGGGTGCCCCATTTTTTGCTTTAGGCCGACGCGCGGCGAATATAAACCGGCGCTCCCTATACGGGGTCTACTGCAAACTCTTGAGACCCTGCATGACCCGTCCTGTGCACGCCTTCGTGCTAGGGGCCGCCCTTACCCTGTTTGGCCAAACAGGGGTTGCTTCAAGCTTGGAGCAATCGGGGCAGCCCGAGCAAAGCGTATCCGTGATGAAGACCTATGGCGTTGGCGTTGCCACGTCCAAGGGGCTCCGTACGGTCGTTCCCGCCGGCTGGCGGACCTATGTCCAGCCACCCGCCGCCTTGCCTGAGTCGATGTCGTGGAAGGTGGGCCAGGAATGGACCTCCGTCCTGGCCGACCTGGCCAAAGATTCCAACATCAACGTGCTCGTCGACTGGTCGTCGAAGTCTGTCTACCTCCGTACCACCGAAGCGGCACTGGATGACGGCGCAAAGCGTGCGGAAGTCCTGCAAGCAGCCACCACGCCACTGCCGCGCTTTGAACCCAAGCCGCTCGCCGTCGGCGTCATTGAAAAGGTGGCAAGCACCGCCGCTTCGTCCCAAAACCACCTGAAGACGGAACCTCTCGCGGCAGGGGCACCCGCCGCTACGGCCGCAGATGCTGCTTCGAAGGCCAGCTTTGCGTCCTCCGCTGCCTTGGCGACTCCTCTTGCGGGAGAGCCAGCCGGTGGCAAATTCGCAGTGCGCAAGAAAACTTCCAATACCACGTTCGACGCGCCGCTTGCAACGGTGACGTTGGGGCCGTCTGACGTGACCGGCAGGGCTGTCGAAACGCGTGGCACGGCTTCCCTGGGAGCCGCACCGGTCGCTCAGGGCCCTTCCACCTCGAGCGCCGTGAGCGATGCGCCCGAGCCCGCGGAAAAAGTCCTTGCCAAGGCCGAGCCCGCTCAGGTCGTCGGCGCGTCCCCAACGACAGGCACCGGGACCGCCCCGGTCGGGGCCGTGACGTCCGGCCCTTTGTCCGTGCTGGAAGACAAGCTCGTCCTCAAGCCCGCTCTCGGCCTTGACCTGGTTGCGGCGCCCTCCGCTGGGCCGTCACAGCAGCATGACCTGCTGACTGCGCCTATTGAGCGGCCCTCCGCTGAGAAGCGAATGGCCACTTCGGCGGCGGTTCGTGCCGCTCTTGCGCCTGTGACTGCGGAGCCTGGTCCGTTCAACGCTACCGTGCCAGCCCCGGTACTCGCGGCTCCAACCTCCGTTGTCGGGCATTTGGCCGCGCCTGCCGTTGTTGCGGCTGCCCGCTCCCCCGAGGCGCCGGTCGCCGTCGCCCAAGCAGAGCCCCCCGTGAACATCGCGCTTGCCGCCCAGATGACCGAAGCATTGAATGCCGCTCCGACCACACTTCTGCCGTCTCCCGGAGCCCGCATCGGTGACACGGAAGATTTCGTCTACACGCAGGCCGTCGCGCTGAACAAGCCTTCGGCGCGCTCCGTCGCGCAAAGCATCGCGAACCGCTTCCACCTTCGCCTGGTCTGGGCAGCGCCGGAGATGACCCTACGCGGTCCTGTCACGTTGCTCGGCAACTCGGCCGAAGAAGACATGACGCTCCTCAAGAAGGCCATGGGCGTCTATTCGCCTGTGTCGCTTGACATCCCGACAGGACAAGGCGTCCTGATGGCAGTCGCCCAATCGGGTAGCGATTATCCGAACCTCGCAGCCAAGGCTATCTTGCCTGCGGCGCCCGGGAATACAGACCCCGCCGGGACTCACGTCGTTGCTGGCGGCAGCGTGGTCGGTCAGGTCCTCGGAGGTACAGGCGCGCAGCCGGTTGCAGCTGGCGCGCCGAGCGCCACGGATGCACCGGTTGCCGCAGTCGCCGCACTTGAACTCGTGGTCAACGAAGGTGAACCGCTGGAGGTCGCCATCGTCCGGTTCGCCCGTACCAACGGCTACACCATGGAATGGAAGGTCGACGGCGGCTTTGAGGCCAAGCGGTCGCTTACCTACAAGGGTGCCTCGGTTCGCGAGGTCCTCGCCAACATCCTGCCGCCGCTTGGCGTGTCGGCAGACATCTACAAACAAGAGTCACACATCGTCGTTCGGCCTGCTGACGCGGCACTCGACTTCTAAGGAGCACCATTCATGTCGAAACGACTTCTCATCGCTGCTGCAGTTGCCACCCTCATCTCGGGCTGCGCAACGCCCTTCGCTACGCAGCAGCAGGCCAAGGACATCACGGACGCACGCGCTGCCGCCGCCGTGAAGGACTTCGTGAAGCAGGGGGCCAGCGGAAGCGTGCGCGAAATCACCGAGCCGCTGAACGATTTCCGTCGCACGGAAGCCCCTGCCAAGCGTGGCGACGTCTACGTGAAGGCGGCCAGCACGCCGTTCGCGCCTCTGGTGAGCGAGCTGTCGAAGAAGCTCGGCTACTCCGTCGCCTACGGCGAGGGCGTCGACCCCATGCGCAAGGTGACCGTGGACTTCAACGGCTCCTTCAGCGAAGACGCCATCCGCACCACCGCGTTCCTTGCGGGTTACGCCGCAGTCTTCGACCGCGACAACCGTACGCTGTACATCGCGGAGAACGCCACCTACAACTTCCGCCTTCCTTCGGCCGTCTTCAAGAGCCTGCAGGCCCAGTACAACGTGGGCGGTGACCCCGCGAATTCCTCCGCCTCGACGAGCGGTGGCTCGGGCGGCAGCGGCGGTGGCGGCAGCGCCGGCGGAACTTCGCTGAAGGCCGAATTCACCATCGCCGGCAAGGAAGGAACCGACGGCAAGGCGCTGATTAAGTTCATGTCCGACATGGCCGGCAAGAATGCCGAGGTGCTGGTGACGGACCAGGGCGTGGTGTCCGTGAAGGGCAACGCCCAGGCGCTACGCCGCATGAGCGACTTCATCAAGAACTTCGCGCGCGACGCCATGACCCAGGTGGAAATCGAAGCCTCGGTCATCGAGGTCTCACTCACCAAGGACTTCAGCCTCGGCATCCAGTGGGGCCGCGTGCTGAACGGCGCCAGCCGCGGCATGTTTGCCGGGGGCAGCTCCGACCTCGCCTCCGCTGCGGTCAAGGCCGCCGGCGGCGACATGAGCTCGCTCATTGGCTCCGCCGCGTCGGCCGCAGCCCAGGGAAGCCTCGGCGGCTACCGCACGACCGCCAGCTCGGCTGCCATCATCAATTCGCTGATGCAGTTCACCGATGTCAACATCGTGTCGCAGCCGAAGCTCGTGTCGCTGAACAACAACCCGGCGACGTACTTCGACGGTACGCAGATTCCTTACTTGGGCAGCGTCCAGCAGACGAACAACACCACGACGGGCGGCTCCGCCGGCGCGCCGACGGTGTCTGGCTCCGTCTCGTTCGCCATCGACGGCGTGAGCTTCTCGGCGGTGCCTTCGGTCGTGAACAAGAGCTCGGTGCAAATCACCTTGCTGCCGGTGCTGTCGTCGGTCGGTTCGTTTTCGAACTTCCTGAACGGCACGCTGACGGCCCCGACGCAGTCAAACAAGCAGACCTACATGCGCGTTGTGGCCGAAAGCGGCAAGACGCTGATTCTGGGCGGTATTCGCTACAACAAGGACGTGAAGGACACGAGCATCGCGTCTACGACCGGCCAGAAGAGCACCTCGAAGGAGGTCGTCATCCTGCTGCGCGCCAACGTGATTCCTCCGACCGACAACGACATCATCATGAGCGAATCGCTCTAACAGGGGCGCCGCATGCTTCTTAACATCAGGAAGAAAACGCCGGAGGGGCTGAAGGCGGTCCGTCCGCCGGACAAGGACTTCTCGCTCTTCGTCGCCAAGTCGAAGACCGCCGACGGTGCGGAGAGCGTTTCTGAGGTGCTCGTGCCGCTGCGCGGCTCGGACGACGGCAGCCGGGGGCTCTTCATTCGCAACCCGAAGGAGGTGGTGGACGCCTCCGTGCGCGTCGAGCCTGCGCTGGATGTGCCGTTCACGGACACCAAGCCGACGAGCTCGCCTGGCCCGGCCTTTGAGGAGCCCACGAAGCCTGCGGGCCTAGGCCTGAAGTTGAAGGCCGCAGCGGCTCGGAAGCCCGTCGACGAAACGTTCGAAGCAGAACCGCCGGTGGTGGCCGAGGAGGCGCGTCAACCGGACGCTGCGCCTCAGGCACCCGCGGCTCCCTCGGAAAGGGGCGCAGACCGAACTGATTCTGAGGTGGCGCAATCCGCTGCGCGTACGAGCCTTCAGGCGCGCTTCGCCAACAAGAAGGAACCGGCGACGGTGGCCGCGGCTCTACCAGGCGCAACTAAAAAGTCGTTTTTTGGTTTCGGCGGCAAGAAGGCCGGCGGGGCCAAGCCTCCAAAGGCCTCCTCGAGCTCTGAGGGTGGCGCCCCTGCGAAAGCCGAAAGGTCGGCAGAGAAGGGCGACAGCGCCGGCAAGCCGGCAAAGCCCGCCAAACAGCCCCAAGCGCCCCGAAAGGTCCGCCAATCAAGGGGCGCCTTCCACCTGGTACTCGCACGTGAGGACGGCACCCGCGCGTGCTTCCATGTCTCGGCGCAAGGCCTGCTCGATGTGCCTGAAGGCGACGTGAAGGAAGCGGCAAGCCTCACCGCACAGGACGTCCGCTTCGCGGTGGGCCCGAAGACGACCTACCGGCAGGGCAGCGACCTGGCGCTCTCCGAAGGCGTTGGCGAGTCGGTGCGCATCATTAACGCTGCCAAGCAACTGGGGGCCATCTACGCGACATCGGTGGAGCGGCTGGAAGAGCTGTCCATGCGCGTCGGCCCAGGCCTGCTGCTGGTGGAGCGTGCGATGGTTCGCCGCGAGGTGCCGAAGGGCGCCCACATCGTCTTCATCCTGCTGGAAGATGCGGAGAGCGGCCGCAAGGTTGCAATCCTCTACTACCGCAGCGTGGACGGCGAGTTCAGCGCGCCTCAGGTCACGTTCAATCCTACGAACCTGGCCTTCACCCTGGCGCAGTTCCAGTCGGCACGCGGCCTGAGCCCGGATTCGCAGACGGTCCAGCTCTCCAATGCGGACCTGGTCGCGCAGTCTGGCGAGCTCCAGCTCTACCCGGCTGAGGCCGAGTGGAACGGCATCTCTGTCAGTTCGCTCTTGAATGGCGCCGTCATGGTCGCTGCCGCTGCGGCCATCGGTACCGCCGGTTATGCCGCGGTGCTCAAGACCGGCTTGGCCAGTACGAAGTCGTCCATTTCGTTTTCTCAGAAGAAGGCAGATGCCTTCGACCGAAAGAACCAGACGCTGATTGCAAGCTCACTGGTCAGTTTTGGCAAAAGCCAGTCGCTAGATATTGCTCGTCTCTCAGAACGTGCAGCTGCGATTTGGGCTCCTCGCTCCACCTTGGTGGTCGATGCGACCGCTGCGCGCGAAACCTATGTGGTGTCGATGCCCCTGACCACTGGCGGCTTCGTGAACAACAAGCCCAGCGCGCTCAGCGAACTGCGAAACGAAGAGATTCAACAGCTTCTGAAGCTCACCCCTCCAGAAGAGTGCACGAAAACAATGCCCGGGGTGAGCGGAGGTGTCAATGTCATCCAAGTCACAGTCAACTGCGAAACTCCTGTTGGTAGCGCTGGTCGCTATCGCAGCGACTAGCGGCTACTACGTCAAGCAGTGGTCGCAGGAGGCCGAGTCCGCAAAAACGCGCCTCGCATCCGTGCAACGCGCCGCGAAGGAAGCCGAGCGCGCCCATCAGGAGCTCAGCAGTCAACTCACGCCCGACACGTCTTCTAAGTCGCTCCAGGACGCGGTCACCGCGGTGATGCTTGACGTCTACAACCGTCGGCTGCCTCACGCAGTCACTGTGGCGTCCGTCGCGCCGGGCAAGTTTGCCGCGAGCGGCAGCATGTCGCCGCTGGACACGCTCACCGAAGTCATTCCTGGCACCAAGGTGCAGAGCATGCGGGTCAATATTCGCGGCACCTACTCGGACTACCTGGGCCTGCTGCGCTACATCAAGGACATGCAGGCACATCCGCTGAGCGTCGTGCACCTGAAGGTCCAGGACCAGGCCTACGAACTCGGGCTTCGCGTCTACGGCGACCTGACCCCCGCTCCCTGAGCCGAAACCAGAAACCATGGCAAAACCCTCTCCCTTCGACTTCCTCTCCGGCTCGCGCAGCAAGACGTCCGTACTCTCCCCCGCCAGGCCGGCGCACGCCGCCTCGCGCCCCCGGGAGCCCGAGCACGTCGTGCCTCCGGCCTCGTCGCGCGAGGAGGCTCCCGCGCGCACGGTTCTCTCCGCTGAACCCGTGGTCGTGAACACCGCACAAGTGCTGCCCCTACCGGCGCTCGAGACTGGCCGTGCGGTGGCATTGCGCCCCCAACATGCGCCACGCACGGACGAAATCTTCTCCAAGAAGTCGCTGGAGAAGATTCTGCTGGGCATGGGTGTCAAGCAGTCGCACGTCGACATCGCGCTCAACCGCGCGAGCGAAACCAAGGAGTCCCTAGCGCAAATCATGCGCGACTTCGGCTTTCTCACCGGGGAGCGCGTGGCCGAGGCCGTGAGCCTGCAGACAGGCTTCGAGTACTTCGGTGCCGAGAAGGTCGACGACATCAAGGCAGAGGACCTCGCTGGCCTCGAATTGACGGACTTCAAGAAGTTCGTCCCGGTCGGTCGCCGGCCGGACGGTACGCTGATGGTCGCTGTCCCCGACGCCGACACTGTCAACGCTGCACTGAACTCCTTCTACCAGGAGTCTCGCGCAGAGGTGGTGGTGGCCAGCGAGCACACCATCCAGAACGTCTATCTGAAGTTCTTCGCAAACACGGCTGAGGCCTTCGACCTGGCGGTCAAGGAGTACACAGAGAAGAGCGCCCTCTCGCGGCGTCAGGACGAAGACGACTCGACCCTTGGGTTGATTCGCACCATCTACTTCTCGTTGCTGCGCCATGCGTGCTATTCCGGTGCCTCCGACCTCTACCTGTACCAGTCGGAACACGTGGGCATCGTGCGCCTGAAGGTGAACGGTGTCGGCCAAATATTTCGCACCATCGACATCTCGATGTACAAGCGGTTGCTGACCAAGATGGTCCAGGACAACACCAAGGCGGAAGAGCTGCGGCTGCGTCCGAAGGAAACCGTCGTCGAGTTCACCGACGAGGACAAGAAGGAACACCACGACATCGCATCGCGCTTCGGCTTCCGCCTGGAGCTTGCCCAGTCCCGCGGCATCAACAGTGCCGTCATCCGGATTCTTGACAAGAACTCCGCCGCCACGGACCTGTCTCGGCTGCCCTTCGACGACCAAACCCGCAAGGCGCTGTCTCGCGTGTCCCGCACAGCCACAGGATTCTTCCTGGTGACGGGCCCGACCGGCTCAGGGAAGACCACCTCCCTCTACGCGCTGCTAAAGGACATCGATGCCGTCGAGCGCAGCATCCAGTCCATCGAAAACCCAATTGAGTACAAGCACGGGCTCTGGCTGCAATTCGAAGTGCGCAAGGACGCATCGAACGAAGGGGACGAGTACAACGTCTGGCTCAAGGCGCTCCTTCGGAACGCGCCCGACGTGATTCTGGTGGGCGAAGTCCGGGACAAGGAAGTCGCATCCATCTGTATGGATGCGGCCAATACTGGCCACTTGGTGTTCGCCACGCTGCACACGAACAGCGCGGTGTCGGCTCTGGCGCGCCTGAAGGCACTGCAGGTCGACTCGAATCTGCTGGGCGCCTCCTTGCTGGGCATCCTGGCGCAGCGGCTGGTCCAGACGCTGTGCGACGCCTGCGCCGTGCCCGACGACACGGTCGAAACGCACGAACTGCTGGCAGACGCGAGCTACCTCGGGAACATGGCGAAGAATCCTCGCCGCGCCGGCCGGGGCTGCCCTCACTGCAACTTCACCGGATTCCGTGGGCGCCGGATGGTCTATGAGCTTCTCGAAATGTCCCCAGCGGTGCGTGAGCTGGTAGAGCAGGGCGCAACGCCCACCGCTGTGGCGCGGGCGGGCCTTCCTGAGAGCAAGTCGATGTGGGCCTGCGGCCTGGGGCTCGTTGCCCAGGGCATCACCAGTCGCGAGGAACTCGAACGCGTTGCCAACAAGAGCGTTTAAGCCACAGCGCTAGACGTCAACCAACACATCGGCTTTCGACTCAATGGAACGCGCATACAACTACACGGCTAAGAACGGGCGGGGGATGGTCCTCAACGGGATGGTGCACGCAGCCAGCAAGCCGCTCGCTTACGCTCGTCTCAAGCGGGCTGGCTTCAAGCCACTGCGCGTGACGCTCAACGCTGGAGGCACCATCAAGGGCGTCTTCAGCAAAGAGTTCGACACCCAGGAGCTTGCCCGCTTCTACATCACGCTGGGCCGCCGCATCCAGAACGGCAAATCGTTGGGCGATGGCCTTGAGTCGGCCATCGACTATGTGAGCGACCCGCGCCTGCGTCAGGCCGTGATGATTATGCGGCAGGCGATGATTGACGGTCAGTCCGAGCACCAGGCAATGCTGGCCGCCGGGTTTCCCCGCCGGGATTGCCTTTCCATCAAGTCGACCGCCGAGGCGGGCAAGGCGGCCACGTCCTTCATCTCGCTAGGCGAGGAAATCCAGCGCACGGATGCCATCCGTCGCTCGGTGAGCTCGACGTTCCGCATCCCGAAGGTGATGGCGGTCTTCATGGTTCTCTTCATCTGGGCTGCCATCGTATTCATGGCCCCGATGACGTTGACCTTCCTGAAGCAGACCGGACTGCGGTTGAGCTTCTCGCCCTTCATCGCCAACTACTTTGAATTCGTGAAGTTGTTCAATGGTGGGCTGCCCCGACACACGACCACGACGGTTATCTCGTCGTGCTTGTACTTCGGCGCCTTCGCAGGCATCGCATACTTCCTGAGGTCGCAGACCTTCAAGGACATGCTCGACCGCATCGAGTCGCTGCGTACGCTATCCGTGAAGTCGGACCACGCCGCACTTTGGAACAGCTTCGTGCTGCTCTATGACGCGGCGATTCCTGCGAAAGAGGCGGCGGTCATCGTTGGCGACTCGGCAAAGCGTCTGGACTCCAAGCGCGCCTTTCACAAGATGGGCAAGCTCATCGACGCGGGCCGGCCGCTGGACGACGCCGTGACCAATGCGGGGTTCCCGCCGGTCGTCATGAACGGTATCAAGGCCGCAGTGTCCTCGGGCTCCATCGTGCAGGGCATGACAGAGATGGCCAAGAACCTCGAGGAAGACGTTCGAGTGATGACCGACCTGCTGCAAGAAAACGTCAAGTTGCTGTCGGTGTTGTTCGTCGGCTTGGGCCTGCTGCTGGTCTTTGTGATGACCTACTATCCCATGATGGCCTCGGTAATGTCGAACCTATAACGCCATAGGTTTCAGCCTAATAGCACTGTCAAGTAGACATCCCGCGCCTTATCGTGAGCTTTGTCAAGGCCCCTCGTTGGGGCCTTTGTCCGTGCGCTGCGCATGAGGGCGTGTTTCGAGCAGCTATTGCAAAAAAGCGGCCAGCTTGCCCTGATTTCTGAGGCGTGGTTGCTAGACGTCAGGTGCGAGTCCTGCGTGAGAGCGCGAGGCGAGTGCAAAGGTGCTCCAGCGTGCGGGCCTGATAGCCCGTGATTGCGGATGCATAAAAGTTCTTCCCTACACCACAGGCCTACATCGGTCTAAGGATTACCCTCCATGAAAACCCCCCGCAATCGTTCGCTGCGCCAGCGCGGCTTCTCCCTCATCGAAGCGCTGGTCGTGCTTACGATTCTCACCATCATGGCCTTGCTTGCGGCCAGCGCATTCGACGGCGCGCGCACGAAGGCACAGGCCATGCTGAACCTGGGCAAGCAGATTGGCGAAGCCAACATCAAGCTGAAGCTCGACACCGGCTGCTACGTCAAGAACGCAAAGGCTCTGTTCGACCCCGTCGCCGCCGCGGTTCCCGCGAACAACTACTGCGCGCGCACCTTCGGTACCAACTGGACGAGTGCCTACATGGCCAAGTACCCGACGGATACCACCACGGGCGCCATCAAGTTCGACAAGCTTGGCTCTGAAGTCACTGCATCGTTCCCTGATGCGCCCGAATCGGTCGTCATCAGCGGGACCACGTGGAAGCGCTACTACGTGCGCTTCTCGAACGTTCCGGTCGACGTCGTGCGCCAAGGCCTGAACGAGTGCAACGGCAACCCGGAATCGAAGGGCGACTTTTCCACGGACAAGTGCCGCACCGACGTGAACCTGTCCTCGGACACCCCGGGCACGTTCGACATCCTGTTCGACGAAACCCGCTAATCCAAGCCGGGAAGGACGCCATCATGAGCAGGCTGCGGCCCGTGCGCCAAGAGGGCTTCGGCCTGCTCGTGTTCGTCTTGATGGCGAGCGTGGTGGCCCTGTCCATCGTTCTGGGCTACTCCGGCCTGCTTACTCGCGAGGAAGCCAATCGACGCCCCGCCAAGATGCAGGCCCTGCTCGAGCAGTACAAGACCCAGGTCATGGGCCTGTACCAGCAGCACGCGACCGAGCTGGACAATCCGTCGGCCGGAAACGGCGTCACGTTCGGAGACATCTTCGCAGGCGCCAACATCCCCGTACGGCACGGGCTGAGTGGCGCCATGTCGAACCTACTGCCTGGCGAGTCGGGGTTGCTCTACCGGCGTATTGTGCTCTTCTATCCAAGCGAGACGGACGAGACGAATCCTCCCGACCTGGCGAGCTTCGCCGCGACTGGCGAATTCAAGTCATGCACAGACGAGTCGCTGCCGTGCAGCCCCCGGCAGTTCATCACGATGGACTCCCGCGACATCCATCGGGCGGCCCTACTGGAGACGCAGCGCCGCCTGGAGCGTGTGGCCCTGAAGGCGCAGGCCTTCTTCAAGGCACGCATGCTGCAGGACGCCGAGAAGAACATCTCGGTCAACTACTTCCGCACGCCTTTCGGTCCGTCGGGCCCGGGCGTGGCCGGAAATCCCTGCCTGACCGACGAGAGCATTGACCTTGCGAACCCGAGCTTGCGAGCAATCAACGAGCTTCAGTGCCTCGACACGTACCGCCCGCTGGTGTCCCTGGTCGGCAGCACGTGGGTGCCCCAGACCAATCTCCCTCTGGTCCTCGGCTTGGCCTCAGATGAGCTCGTGTCCGGATGGGGAGCACCCATCGAAGCCTCGAGTTGGCAGGACAGCGAGACCAGCGAACCGCCTTTCACGATGGTGTTCCGCGCGCCCAACCCCTTTGGGGGCTACGTGACCATGCGTGCCATCCAGCAAATCTAAACCACCCCTCTGATGCTCTCCGAACTCATTCAGCAAGCCGCCGCCGAGCCGCAGGTTACCGACATCATCCTGAAGGAAGGAGACCCCATGTGGGTTCGTCTCCAGGGCGAGGTGGTGCGCTCCGAATCGTCCAAGGTGACGCGGGACCAGATGCAGACGCTGCTGAAGAAGCACCAGCAGCATATCGGCGTTCCCGCCGAAAACATCCAGAGTGTTTTGGAGGAGAAAGCAGGGGACCTCGACTTCGCCATCAAGGTTGGCCAGTTCCGCTTCCGATGCAACCTGTATCTGACCAACGGTCGCCGCCTGGCGGTCGCAATGCGACGCCTGCCGGACAAGGCACCGCCGTTGGCGCAGCTTGGCCTGCCCGACGGCTACATGAAGCGCCTGCTTACGCAATCGAAGGGGCTGCTGCTCGTGACGGGCGCCACCGGCTCGGGCAAGACCACCACGCTCGCATCGACCGTCGACTTCCTGAACGAGTCAAAGTCCGCCCACATCATCACGCTGGAAGACCCGGTGGAGTACCTTCTCACCTCGGAGTCCTGCCTCGTCGACCAGCGCCAGATTGGCCGCGACACCAATTCGTTCTCCAACGGCTTGCGCGCTGCCCTGCGCGAAGACCCCGACATTCTGCTCATCGGTGAGCTGCGTGACTTTGAGACCATCAAGACCGCGCTGGCGGCAGCGACCACGGGCCACCTGGTGCTCGGCTCGCTTCACACCAACTCGGCACGCCAAAGTGTGGAGCGGCTCACCAGTGAGTTCGGCGCCGAGCGCCGCGACTGGGCCCACATGGTGCTCTCCCAGGCGTTGCTTGGCTGCGTGACCCAGACCCTCGTTCCCCGTGCGGACGGGAAGGGCCGTGTGCTTGCCGCCGAGCTGATGATTTGCACGCCCGACATCAAGACTGCCATCCGAGATGGCAAGACGTCCGCCATCTTCAACCACATGGACACCGGCTCCTCGTTCGGCCAGGTGCTCCTGAACACGACGCTGCGCAACTTCGTTCGGTCGGGGGTCATCACGGCAGATGAGGCGCTATACGCCTCCTACGACCCCGCAAACCTTCGAAAGGAGCTTGGCCTTGCTTAAGTCAACCCTCGGCGCCCGTCGCCAGCGAGGCTTCTCGCTCCCCGAGGTGCTCATCGCGCTTTCGGTCATCACCATCGTCTCGTTCATGGTCATCGGAGCCGTGGGCCCCTGGCTCGGCTTGAAGCAGAACATCGACAACGACCGCCGTATGCAGGACATTCGACAGGGCCTTCAGGCCGTGTACGAGACGCGTGCGTACGAAGCCGAGACGCTCCCGGCCGGCCAGTTCTTCGGCCTGGTGACCAGCACCATCGACGGCGCCGGCAACTGTAATCTGCAATCAAGCGCATTCCGCCAGCTCAATACGCTCATCAGCGACGCAGGGGCCCAGGCCGCGAAAGACGGCTACGGAAACGCATGGTGCGTATTCGTCTCCGGACAACTCCAGAAGCCCGTGGATGGCACAACGCTCTACTACCGCAACATCTCCATCGTCTCCGCGGGCTCGGACAGCCTTTTGGCGCCGGGCACGCGGATGGCTGCGGATGGTTTGATGAACTACAGCGGCGACGATGTCGGCATCACCGTCTCTGGCTACGACGTGCAGTACCCGAAGCTGAAAGAAACGCTGCGCCGGATGTCTCGCGTCGCCACATCTTATGAAGCGTACTTCAGCATGCGCTTCCTGTCCTATGCGGACCGCGACATCACGCGCGACTACTTCAGCCAGCGGTATGACGCCTCGAGCGCTGTCGCCAGCACGGAAGGCGGCTGGGCGAACGCGGACGCGCTACTGGCAAACATCGGCGTGAGCGCCAGTGACGCCTTCACCGCGTGGGAGCGCAACAACAACATCATCGTCGCGAACTACGACGAGCAGCTCGGCAGCCAGCGCGTTCGCTCACCCGCCACGACAGGTACGGGCATCTTGCCTTACACGGCAATCCTGGCGGCCCGGGTCCCTGCGCCGGCTGGCGTAGACCTCTACGTGACCCGCGTGGCAGTCGGCAATTACTAAACCCATTCGCTATAGCTGCGAGCAAACGGAAAATCTCATGACCAAACCTCTCATCCTCGCCCTGGCCCTGGCTGGCTTGTCCTCGGTAGCGTTCGCTCAGGCGCCTGCGAAGGCCCCCGATGCGCCCGCCGCCATCGCGGCGCCCGCTGCAACCCCTGCTTCGGCAGTTGCGGTGGCGCCAGCAGCCCCGACCCTGTCCTCGTTGACCGCGGGCGCGGTGGCCACGTTGGGTGCAGTGCCTTCGCAAGCCCCCGTGGCATTGCCGGGCACCTCCTCGGACCAAGCTGGCAGCTTCGTCAATCCGTTCAACGGCAAGCCGCTGTCGACCGAGCAGCTGCAGCGTGAGCTCGAGGTAGCGCGCTACCGCTCCCAGCTGCTGGAAGAGCGGTTGAAGCAGACGAGCACGGAAGCAGAAATCAAAAACGTCCCGATTCGCAAGGGTGTGGAAGCCGCTCAGGCATTGACGCAGACCAAAAAGGAAGAACTCCAGCTGCGGGATGTCGAGCAGTCCATGAAGCCGCAGCCCAAGCCTTCGGCACAGGAGCAATCTGGCGAGCCAAAGCCGGTCAAGAAGTCGGCAAAGGCGCTCGCCAAGGAAAAGGCAGAGGCCGAAGCTGCTGCGCGTCGCGCAGCGGAGATTCAAGCCGCCCAGGCCGCGGCGATTCCTCCGGCAACCTTGCTGTCGGTCATCTCGGTCGGTGGCAAGAACTCGGTCGTGCTCGACATCCGCGGGAACGTGGCTACCATCGCTGACGGCGAGATGAGCCCCGCAGGCCCGGTGAAGGTCATCAACACGCAGAGCGCCAACGTCGGCGGCCGCACGCTCAAGGTTCACGACCAGACCATCGGCCGCTTCGTGGTGTCCGACGCCAAGAAGGACCCCGTGCTACTGGGTGCGGGCATGCCGGTGGGCGGTGCTTCCTTCAATCCCGGGTCCAACGTGACCGCGCTGCCGCCGTCCATTCCGGCCAACAAGGCCGCGACGCTGCCGCCGCCCCCGCTGCCGGCCGGCTTGATGAACACGACGAACGCCAACAAGACCATGCCGTCGGTCGCCCTCCAGTAAGCGCTCGTACATCGCTCGCCGACACTGCTCTCGCCCGTTGCGAAAACCCTAACGGGCGTTGTCTTATGAGTGCGGCGTCGCTGATTCCTACACGGGGCACCCAAAGCCCGTCAGACACTCGAAGGAATCATGGAACTCTGCCTCATCTGGGCGCAAGCCCGAAGTCGAGCCATCGGTAAAGCCGGCACGCTGCCGTGGCGCGCGCCGGCCGACCTCAAGCACTTCAAGGACCTGACCGGCGGATACCCGGTCATCATGGGGCGCAAGACGTGGGAGTCGCTGCCGATGCACCCCTTGCCAGGCCGGCTGAACATCGTGGTCACCAGCAAACCGCTCCAGCACGAAGGCGGCTTCGCCTGCAGCAGCCTCGAAGACGCGCTTGCGCTGGCGGGTACCTCCCGCCCCGCCAAGGTCTTCGTCATCGGTGGCCAGGCGTTGTACGAGCGAGCGATTCGGGTTGCGGATACGCTTTACGTCACACAAGTCGACACAAACGTTATAGATGCCGATGCATTCGGCCCTCCTATAGACGCGAGTGTGTTTCAGCTCGATGCTCAAGTCGCGGTCAAGGACGGCAGCTTGAACCTGGTCTTCGAGACCTATCGACGGCAGCGCAACCCCCGCTGACCCTGCTTAAGCGCCCGGATTGACGTCCGGGTGCTTTTTTGCGTCCTGGAAATGCAAAACGCCGCCCGAGGGCGGCGTTCGAGGCGGGAGCTAGAGCTCAGGCGGCCACGGCGTTCATGGCATCGTTGGCGACTCGATTGGAGCGGCGTTCGACCAGCGCCACTTCGACAGCAGCGGTCAACTGCTTGCTCACGTACCCGGAGCAGTTCTTGTACATGCCGGTTTCGAAGCGGGCGGCAGCCTCGCGCACCAGCTTGTTCACGGAAGGCAAACCACCAGGAACCGCACGGCAGGCCTGGGTGACCAGGAGGGGGTTCAGGGAAACCGTGGTCACGCGGCCGTCGCTGCGCTTGACGCGGAACAGTTTGTAGAAGTACGTGGTTTTCGGCTGTTGCTTGGTGGTGGCTGCTGCAGTCATGTGATTCCTTCGGCGGTTGGGGTTGGGCCTAAAACGAGTGACAGTCGAATTCTGTCAGTGTTACGAATTATACGAGCACTGTCAGTATCAGTCAAGCGGCTAGTGGTATCGCTCGGACGTGTAGGCACCGCTGCACATAAACGATTCAGCTATACGGTGATGCCGCCTTTAAGCCCCGACACCACCTATGCGCCCCAAGCTCCTTAAAAGTTTCATCGTCGTCCTGCTGTTCTGGTTCCTCTTCTCCACCGTCTGGTGGACCCTGGCCTCGCCAGAGACGAACTACAAGGCCTTGGTCGCCCTGCAGAAGCTCCTGCCCTTCATCAACCTGAAGGTCCCGGCGGAAATCTCCATCATGGGGGCCTGGCGGGTGCAAATCTCGGTGCTCGCATACTGGACCGCTCCCATCCTGTTGGGGTCTGCCATGTTCGGAGCTGTTGGCCTGGGCCTGGTATGGACGCAGGCGGCGCGCCAGAGCAAGGAACGGGCAGAGCGGGAAGCGGGTTCGGGCTCCTTCCGCGAGGTCACTATCACCCGCGGCGAGCTCCCGCTGCCCAAGACCTGGCCGCGCGATGAATTGGACTTGGGCGCCGACGACGACTCGGCGCTGTCGCGCATGACGGAAAAAGAGCGTGTGCTGCTCGGCGACGTCCTCGGGACGCTTTCGGCGCACCCTGACGCATACCCCGGAGAAGGCGTGAGGGTCAGCCTTCTCGAGCACGCCCTCAACCTTGCCTCCAAGGCATTGACCCATCGCCGGTACCCTGGCCTGTCGGCAGTGGTCGCAGCAGCCCACGAGCTCGGGAAAATTGAGGCGTACGTGAAGCGTGGCGATACCTGGACGGCCATCAAGGACCATGACCGCGAGGCCTCCCGCATCCTCGGTACGCTGACCTCGTGGTGGGCCCTGCCGGAAGCTGACCGCAATGCGGTGATGATGGCCGTCAAGTTCCACAGCCGCCCGCGCCAGATTCCTGATGTCAACGGCGACCCTGCCATCTACCGGCAAGCGCGCGAAATCCTGGATGCAGCCGATGGCGCCCAGGCTGAAGCCCTGACCGAGCAGAAGACCCAGACCCTGGAGAAGCTCGAGTTGCCGGACCTCATCCTGGAGGGCTTCCTCCAGGCGCTTCCGCAACTCTCGTTCCAGAGCCGCGGCTTGCCCAAGGGCGTGCAGGCCGTCGCCTGGAAAGTGAAGAACCGCGTCTACATGCTTGAAATCAAGCTGCGCGACACCGTGCTCGCGAAGCTGCCACAGGAAGTGCGCGGCGCACTTGCCCCCAATCCGAAGGAGCGCAGCCGCCTCCAGCCATTCACCCTGGCACTCTTGAAGGCCCTGGACGAAAAGGGTTGGCTCGTGCGCAAGCACGAGAGTACGAAGCTTGAGGTCAAGGAGGCGCTGTGGAACGTCAAGGCAGGCAAGCTGGAGTTCAAGGGCGTCATCATCATCGACGTGCCTGAGGAGTACATGACGCAGCTCCCGAAGGAGGACAGCATGTACGACGTTGCCATCTCCGGGACGCTCTTCACGCCATCGGCTTCTACAAACGCCGCGACCGTCGCAGGGACCGCCATCTCGAAGGGGGACCTGCTGGGCAGCGTGCTCAAGCCAGCTACGCCGAGAGAAAAGCCGCCTGCGCCGCCGGCCGAGGTTTAAACGCCTGTGCCTAGAACTATGAACCTCGCCCCTCTCTACCGATGAAAAAACTTCACCTTGCCGTCGCGGCGCTGCTGGCCACCGCCTCCGGCGTTGCGCTCGCACAGTCCGCACCAAATCCCTTCGCGCGCCCCGTGGAGCCCGCGCAGCCGGCCCCCGTGGTGGAGCAGTCGCAACCGGGAATGCCGCTGGCCACGCCGGGCGTCGTTCAGGCACCCGTACCGGCTGCGCCGGCAATGCCCATCGTGCTTTCCAAACCCACCATTGAAGAAGAAGTGGACGCAAGTCGAGTCGGCACGGTAAACGGCCTGCGCATCTACCGCGGCACCAACACGTACGTGTTCGAGAAGGCCGCTGACAAGGAACTCATCCGCAGAGTCTCCAACCCGGCCGCGCAGGTTGGCGCTCCCGCCGCGACCGTCGGGGCTCCGGTTCCGATGCCCGCGGCGCCCACTCCGCGCGACCTGCCGTCCAGCGTCGGCAAGCCTGCCCCGAAGAAATAAGGAACCCTTGAAAATGAACAAGACCCTGCGACTCGTCGCCGTGGCCGCAGCCGTCATGCTGGCGGGCTGCTCCACCATCACCCCCAAGGATTTTCCTGAGGACCTTCCGAATACCTCGCTGAAGGCGGAGCAGGCCATGTCCATCTCGGAGGGCTGGGACGCGGCACCGGTGGTGAAGGAGGGGAAGGCGTCCATCGTCATCATGACGCCGTTCTCCCTCCCGCCTGAAGTCAAGAACCGCAAGGTGCAGCTGAGCCTCGAGCCGGGTGCAACCGTCAAGGACGTGGTCGCCGTGCTGGGCGAGATGGGCGTTCCCATTCTGATTTCGGATGAACAGGCCGCCGGCAAGAGCTTCTACATGCCGCGCTTCAACGGCACCCTCGGCCAGCTGCTGAGCGCCATCGGTCGCGCAACGGATGTCTGGTTCACCTGGAACGAAGGCGCCGTCCTTGTCTCGAGCACCGAGCGCATCGCCGTGAGCGTCCCCCAGGACAACACCTTCGGTGAGGTGCTGGTCAAAGGCCTGGACGCCATTGGCATCAAGGAGCGTGCGGTTACGTGGCAAGCCGGCATGGCCTCGCTGGACGTCACCCCTTCGCAGTACCGCAAGGTTCGCCACTACCTCGGCCGCATGACGGACAACTCGGCCTTCGTGACGCTGCAGGTGGCGGTGGTGAACGTGACCCTGAACCAGAACGCCAAGCAGGGCGTGGACTGGGAGAAGCTCCAGCTGGCGGCACTGACTGGCGGCAACGTCCAGGATATCCAGGCCTGGCAGAAAGCGCTCAACCTGAACCAGCCCACGACCGGCACCGGCATCAACGGACAAACCGGCACAACCGGGACCAACGGCACGACCGGAGCGACCGGCACGACGGGCACGACGGGCACGACCGGCAACGCCGTCGCCGATGCAGCCAACGCTGTGGGCAGCATCGCAGGCGCAGTGTCCCAGGCAGGCTTCGCTGGCGGCGCTCTGCAAGGCCTCATCTTCACGCAGCGCTTCAACTTCTCCGGGATGTTCAACTTCCTGCAAACGTACGGCAACGCCGAGACCAAGCAGAACGTCCTGCTGAAGACGGTGGCCGGCAACAAGGTCGAGTTCAAGTCGCTCACCCAGATTCCCTACGTGAAGGAAATCGGCGTGACGCAATCGACCGGCGCGAACAACAACACCGCGCTGGGCTCGACGCAGACGGAGAAGGCTGACGACGGCATCACCGTCGAAATGACGCCGACCTATGACTCGGCTGCCAACACGGTGACGGTGGACATGAAGCTTGCCATCAAGGCCGTGATTGCCTTCAACGAGCTGTCCGCGGGCAACCAGCTCGGCAAGCTGACCCAGCCGACGACGGCGGAACGCAGCTTCAACGATATCCTGCGCATGCGCCCCGGCCAGACCGTGGTCGTCGGCGGCCTGGCCTACGACTCTATTTCGAACAGCTTCGGCTCACCCCTGTTCCTGCAGGGCACCAAGGCTGAATCGCAGACCCTGAAGCTGGACCGCCAGAGCATGTTCATCGTCGTGCGCTCGAGCGTGGTTCGCATCGGCCAGCTCGTCGAGGAGTCGGAGCCTGGCATGGAGGACTACCTCGAGCTCGCGCCCGGCAAGGCCAACCCGACCGCCGCCGAGAAGCGCAAGGCCGGCGGCCGCCTGAACGCGGGCAAGGCGGAGTAAGGACGCAGATGAACAACCTCCAAGAATCCCCCGCCCCGAAGCAACCTTCGGAGCCTTCGTTCGATGAGGAGTGGCGCGAGAGCGACTTCCTCCCCACGGGAGAGCAGCCGGTGAGCCAGGCCCTGGAGCCCATCGCAGAGGAGGCGACCGCCCAGGCCGCAGACGCGCTGCCGGTCATGAAGCCGAGGAAGCGCTTCTTCGGCAGCCGCATGAAGTCCGCCGTGAGCGAAGACCCGACCGCCGCGTCCCCGGGCGAGCCAACGACCGTGCTGCGCTCGGCTCCCATTCGAATCCTCATCGGCTACCTGCCGGAGGTCCGCGAGCGTGACGCCCGCGAGTACGCGCTCGGCGTGGCGGAAAAGCACTTCGACCAGCCGGCCATGGCTTTCTACGACGCCTTCAAGCTCGGGGACGGCTACGCCTACGAAGTGCACGAAGGCGGCGACGGCGTCGCCTACCTGCCGCAAATCATCAAGTACTTCGACAGCCTCGGCCCCTATCGCGCGGACGAGCCGGCGAAGGTGACCATCCGCACGGGCACGCGCCTCGTCGAAGTGGAGCGCCAGGCCACGGGACTGTCGGCCATTCTTCTGCCGGAATCGTCCACGAAGGAACCGACCGCCTGGCTGGCGCCGCGCGAGCGCATGTCGCCTGCCCTGAACCAGCGAACTCGTTTTCTGGTGCTGGGCGCCGTGTTCTTCGTGACCGGCTTCTTTGCCCTGGTGGGCTCCATGGTGACGCGATACCAGCCGTACGACGCACCGGTAGCCTCCGCCGTGAGCCGCGTGAACTATGACGACCTGCCAATCTCGCGCTGGCCGCGCCTGCAGTCCTTGCAGCCGAACTCGTACGTTGCAAAGGTGGAGTACGCCGACAAGCGATGGAAGGCGCTTGATATTCGGGACGCCCGGATGACGCAGGCTGCGCCCGTCGGTGCGCCGCCCCCGCCGCAGGTGGCGCCGCCAGCTCCAGACCTTACGCCGCCTCCCGCTCCCCCTACGACTCCCGCCGGGCAATAAGGACCGATACATGTCTCCAGAACAAAAACGCAAGTTCAACACCGCGGCTGGCTCGACGTTCATCGCCATCGGCGTGTTCGCATGGGCGCTGACCTCCTATTTTGCGGTGACCCCGAGCCAGGCACGCCCCGCGCCGACCTATAGCGGAGCAGTCGTCGACCTACAGTCGTGCGCGGGCACTCTACGCAGCCTGGGCTACAGGGATGTCGCCATGAAAGGCGATGACATCATCATCTTCGAAGAACTCTCCGACGCCCCGAAGGAGCAGTTGGAGCGCGCCACGCTGGCAGCCACCGTGTGCAAGCTCGAGATGAAGTCGTTCTGCATGGGAGAGGCCTGTGCGCGCCCTGGGATGAGCTTGACCGTGGCCCGTCCGCAGGCCATGAGAGAAGCGGCAAAGGCGAAGCCTGACGCGGCTGCAGCGGCCGCGAACCCGGGACCCGCGGCCTCCGGGTCGAAGTTGATGCCTCCAAAGGCGTTGCCCAAATCTTAAGACAACGGCCCGCACTAGCGGGCCTTTTCAATCCGATTGGGGCTGTACGCAAATAGGCCTCAACCATATAAAAACTGATATTCGTTTCTTAGTCGACTTTCTATACGGAGTATCAGCAGGCTGCGAGTGACGCATGTGCGTCAACCGACCGGCTGGTGAATTTTCCACTCCATCAAGGATTCGACACCATGTTCTCCCTCATCATCACCATCATCTCCATCGCTCTGGTCGCTGCTCTGGCTCTCGCCACCATCTACTACGGCGGTACCGCCTTTAACAAGGGTGCCGCTGAAGCCAAGGCCTCGCAGTTCATCAACGAAGGCCAGCAGCTGAATGGCGCTTCGCAACTGGCCAAGACCGACGTCGAAGCCGGCACGCTCGTGGCTGCCCCGGCCACCATCGACGACCTAGCACCGGCATACCTGGCGCAAGTCCCCGGCACCTGGGCGTCGGCCGACATGACTCTCGCAACCTCGGTCGTGCCCAGCAAGAAGGTGTGCGACGCCATCAACGTGAAGGCAGGCCTGCCGGAAGCCGGCCCGGCCGACGCAGCCGAAGAAGCAGCCAAGGCCTTCTTCTGCAAGGGCGACGGCGCTGCAACTCCGGTGTACACCATCACCTACAAGCTGTAATCGCATGCGGGGCATGCCCCGCACACGTACAGCGCACAGAAGCGGCCCCTTGGGCCGCTTTCTCGTTTGCGTCCTCCTGACACACCACCTGACGTCCCGGGAACCCTGCAGACTCTCGTCGGTCACTAGCAGGCCAGCTAGGCCGCATTCTCCTATGCATGTCCATAGTGCTGGTCGCGCGGGTCGTTTACCGGCCCGGTAGCGCGCCGGTCGCCGCAGTTCGCGGCCAAGCCCAGCGTTGAGGAAGAACAATACAACTCAGAAGGCCTCTGGCTTATGCCCCCCCGACGTTGCCATGCAAAGGGGTGTTTCAAGCCTTGCGACAGCGGCACGAGCGCAAAGAGAAAGCGGCACGCGATGCGTGCCGCTTTGCAGTTGGTAGCGGAAGTAGGATTCGAACCTACGGTCTCCTGGTAATGAGCCAGGCGAGATGGCCAGCCTTCTCCATTCCGCGGTAAGCTTTGATGGGACTGCGCTTCAGTCGATAGCACAGCAGACAGACTTGGCCTCATAGGCCGTATCGCTGCACTGCGGGACGCCTTCAATCCCGAGCTTTTTGTTGACGGCTGCGCAAGCTTCGCTGGACACCTCGGCACGGAAGGCGTAGTCGGTCGAGAACCTCCACGACTCCTGCGGCCATGCCTTCAGGTACTTGCCGTCTTGAAGCAGTGTGTCCTTGATTTGCTGCTCATCGCCGGTGGGCATCTGGCCATCGTTGTGAAGCTTGTAGAGTTCGAGTGCGCCGACCAATTGGCTGCCCTCTTGAAGGTACCGCGCACTTTGGGCGGCTGCCGAGCTACCTTTGCCCGCATCCTTCAGATAGAGGAGGGTGGCAACGGCAAGCACTGCCACTAGAGCAATGGCTAGGATTGTGACGATGAGCGAGAACATATTGAAGACTCCAAACCTGGTTCGGTTGCTTGTGTTGCTTGAGGGTTGATGCTGCTTGCACGTATAGGAACGCGTTTAGCCGAATACTCCGCCGGAGGCCATAAGCATTGGAAGGATTGCTTGGCCGAACAGAATGCCTCCGGCAATACACATGAAGAGGGCAGCGATGAGGTTCAGCATTGGCACGAACGACGCTAGCCGCTGTGCGTATAGCTCACGATACTGATTTGCTAGCGTGCCCAGTGTTCCGGCCACTTGTTCTCGGTCCGATGCGCTCATTAGGGATGCCTTGTCGGTCGGATGAAATGTGGTCATCACCTGGGGCCAACTGCGCCCCGTTTTTACCGCGGTAGTCGCGTTCATCAGGTCGGTGCGCAAAGCGCCCTTAGGAGCACCTACAGCAGAGAGGCGCAGCGCTTCTTCGGTGCGTACCCCGGACTTCACGAGCAAGCTCAGCCCGTACAGAACTATGAAGTTGTTCTTGGCAAGGATAAGGTCCTTGTAGTACGGAATCTTAAGGATGAAGCGGTCTGCGTGGACGGGACTGATTTGCCGGCCCACGGCTGCAAGCAGAAAGAAGAACAATCCTATGACCATCAGCACGGCCATGATGCAGCCGACCACAAAGGCCGTGGTGTTGATGAAGTCGATGTTCACGGAATCACCCGCGGCCTTGATTAGGTCGGACCCCATGATTTTTGGCCCGACGTAGAGCGTACTCACGACCGTGATGACGCCCGCGAAGACGAATGAGAAGATGCCGGTCGCCAGGCCCTTGGCCGCACCCTTCTTGACCTTCACGAGCTCGCGCTCAAACTCGGCAGCGTCGCGCAGCGCGCGCCAGGTCTCGCCTGAGCGAGCGCCAGCCTTGATGAGCGCCACAGTAGCTTCTGGGAAATCTGGTGCGCCGACAGCTTCCATGGCGTCCGAGAGGTCCTTGCCGGCTTCCACCTGGGCAAGCAGGCGGGCAGAGACCTCCTGAATGCGGCCCTTGAACGTATCGCGAAGCAGGGCCAGCGCTGCGGAGGTACCCACGCGCGAACTCAGCATGGCTGCCAGGCGGCTAAAGAAGATTTGGCGGTCAGCGACCGTGAGGCCGCGGCCGAGGTCCATGCCGACCTTCTTCTTGACCGTGACAATGCGACCCATCTTGCCCAGATGGTGCCGCGCCTCCTCGGCCGTACGGGCCTGGAGCTCAACCCGCTTGACTGAGTTGTTCTTGAGCTTTACGCGCCCTTCGAAGACTGGCATTTATGCTTCTCCCTTGTCCAGCTTCTCGAAGAGCATCAGCGCTTCTTCACCGAAAACGCGGATTACTTCCTTGCGGGTCGTGATGCCTTGCTGGCACTTCAGGATGGCATCTTCGAGCATCGTCGGCCATGAGCGCTCGCCGGCGAGCAGCTTCTTCACGTCTTCTTCAGTCGAGAAGTAGGCACTCTCAGAAATCACGGTCCGGCCGCCATACCCACTGTGGTAGCAGGCAGGGCACCCGTCGCCCTTGCAGTGCACGCAGGTAGTCCGAATGAGGCGCTGCACAAGGATGGAGCGCAGCAGGTACAGCAGTTCGTGCTGAGGCACCTCCAGGTCCCGTAGACGCGCGACCACGCCGAAGATGGAGCCCGTGTGCAGGGTGCCCAGCACCAGGTGGCCCGTTTCGCCGGCCTTGATGGCATTCCGGGCGGTTTCCGCGTCCCGGATTTCACCTACCACGATGACGTCCGGGTCAGACCGCATGAAGGCGCGGATACCGCGCGAGAAGTCCAGGCCGAGGGTTTCGTTCTTGTTGACCTGGCCAACGTACGGGATACGGTACTCGACAGGGTCTTCCATGGTGAAGATGGAGCTGCCAAAACGGTCCATCTCGCGGATGGAGGCGTTCAGTGTCGAGGTCTTGCCCGAGCCCGTGGGGCCGGCGATGAGGCACAGGCCGTCCGGGCGGGACACGCCCTTGCGCCATTCCGAAATGCGGGTGACACCCAGGCCGTCCAGCGAAGGCTGCACGCGGTCAGGGTCCAGCAACCGGATGACGATGTACTCGCTGTTGCCGGTCGGGATTGCCGAGACCCGGAGGTCGACCAGCTTCCCGTTGTATTCCATCTGAAAGCCCCCATCCTGCGGGACGCGCCGCTCGGCCAAGTCCATGCGGGAAAGGTCCTTGATTCGCGCAGAGAGGGTGTTGTACTCGTCGAGCGTGCCCTCGTGGGTGTGCGCCCGGCGACCGAGGTACCGGCTGAAGATGGTGTAGGAGTCATACCGCGGCACGATGTGCAAGTCGGAGACGCCGTCAGCGAAGGCGCGCCGCAGAATCTTGTCAACAAGAGAGTCGTCGTCCTGCTCCATGGCGCGCACCTGCTCGAGGTAGGAGTCGACCTTCTCGAAGTCCGCCGCAACGAAGACGAGCTCAGCTTCGGGGTAGTAGGGCTTTATTTCTGCCGCCGCCTGGCGCTCGGACTCGAGAGTAGCCAGGTAGACCTTGCCCGCCGCTTCAGCGACCACCATTGTGCGCGTGCCCATCAGCACGTCGGCCGGGATTCGCGCGGTAAAGAGCGACTCCCCGTGAATCATGTCGGGATTGGTGGCAAGAATCGTCTCGAGGAGCGTGGCTCGCGAAATGAAGCCACCCCGGCACAGGATGAGCCCCAGGCGCTCCTGCGTGATTGCTTGCTCTGCTTTGGCGGCATGCAGAACCTGCTGGGTGATGTACCCCTTCTGAATCAGGTATTCACCGAAGCCGGTTCGTTTCGCGGGTGCTGGGGCAGGGGGCGTGTCGTTCATTGATGATGCGCTCGTATCCATGTGGAGCGTATAAGTCCAGCGTTTAAATCTTTAAACGGGACCGCGTTTAAAACCCAAAGGCTAAAAAGAACACACACCACACTGAATTTGAGGCGCAGCCCCATGGAAAACGTAGAGCTCGACAACCTTGGCATCCTTCGCCAGACCAAGGTTCCGCATGAGCTGGACTGGATGACTGACGACGAGAAGCGCTTCATGCTCGTCCTGTTGGACGCAGGGGAGTTCGGCCTGCTGAAGCGACAGGTGCTGAAGGAGCTGAAAACTCAGCCGGACCTCGCGATGCGCCTGTCTGCCCACGGCCTGGCCGACTGGGGTACCGACCGTCATGGCAAGGAGAGCTTCTTCGCCCTGTCGAACAAGGGGGAGGAGGTCGCCGGGATGCTCCTACGCATTGCTCGCAACGCCAGCCACGCGTCCATTCGTGAGCTCAAAGCGCAGGATGCCGCCGAAGTGCACGCCGGCTAAACCCGTAGGCTAAAGGTTCGAACGACCTCAATCGAACCAGAAGGACTCACCGTGCAAGACAAGACCTGCAACATCGTTGCTCAGTACGTACAGGCGCTGTATGCGACCGCGCACGTTCGCCCCTATGAGAACAAGAGCCAGGTGAGCAACGCCGTCAGTGTCGAGCTCACCTCGGAGGCGCTGGAGCACCCGGGTCACCATCGCGTGGAGTTGTCGGTGACGGTCGAGGCCACCAATGAAGAAGGCGTTCTTTGCTTCGAGGCCGGCGCCGCCCTGGAAGCCATCGTTGCGCACGCAAACCTCACCGACGAAGAGCTCGCTGCCATGCTCGAGCGGCAGATTCCAGGCCTGCTCATCGGAAACATCCGCGCCGCCATCTCCACTGCCACCATGCAGACAGGTTACGGCCCCATCACCCTGCCGCCCCTGTCGGGCGACCAACTGCTGGCGCTTGCCCGCAAGAAAACCGGCGAATGAACGCAATACTCTGGATTTTCGTCGCGCTGGCCTTCGGCTTGATGGCCTTCGTCAGCATTCAGGATAAAGTTCCGGAGGAGCTGGCGTTCCTCAAGAGCGGGGGCGACATCGTAGAGGGTCCGCTCCCGGAGCAGCTCAAGGAAGAGCAGCTCGATGGCTGGACAATTCGCCAGCAAGGCCCCGTGTTGGAGGCTACACGCCGAGCAACGGGCGACATGGTCGTCAACGGAACCTCGTACGACGTTCCCTCGTTCGGCTTGCTCTGCAACGCCGGCGCACCCGATGCCCGCATCGACTCGCGTATGGCTACGACTGGTGTCAAGACGACTCCGGTGGAAGTCGACGGCAAGGCCGCCGAATGGCAGAAGGGGAGCGGCCTGAACATCTTCCCGCCGAATCCGGTCGAGTTCACGCGCTACCTTGCCAGCAAGCCGAGCGTTTCATTGACGCTTTCCTTCCGGGACCTTGGGAAGCAGACCGTGGTGTTCGACACCCACCAGCTGAAGCAACTGCTCCGCGGGTTCCCGGCGTCCTGCCGCTGACTGCGGACCAAGCACGCGCGTCGAAGCGGTTGTTGGAGCGCCTGCTGTGTAACCGCTTTTCTGCCTGCCGCTGACGGCGCACAATCCCACCCGAGGGGGTCTGTATGGGCATTGACGACGTCCGACATTTCTTAGAAGACTGGAGCGGGCCTGCGCAGGGAGTGGAGGCAGTTGTCGCCGTAGTTGTAGTCGCCATCGCGGCCCGCAGGTGGTTTGTGCCCTGGTGGAAGCGCCGAGCCGAGCATGCTGAAGAACTCAAGCGGTCAAGCCGAGAGCAGCTCAAGGCCCGGGCAGCCGAGCTGTTGGCGTTCGACGCAGAGTCATCAGAGGAGTTGCGTCTTGGCAAGCTTGAAGAGGCTATGGAGCTGCTCCGGCGACTCAACGATACGGTAGGTCTGGCAAACGCTTGGGTTGCGGCGGCGGAAGTGCTGTGCGTGCCGGGTTCACCGGTCAGAGACGACGAGCGGTCTATTGAATACGCGCTGAAGGCCGGCGACTACTTCGAGAGTGCGGGTGAAGCCTATCGAGCGGCGCGTGCGTACCGGGTAGCCGCCCGAGGCGTTGAGTGGCGAGACGACAGCACCGCGTCTTTGGTGGAGGCAGCCACGTTGCGCAGCAAGGTGGCGAGACTTTATGAGTCGCTCGACTACGGCGACGCGGCTGAAGAGGAATGGAAAAGGGTGCGGGACCTCTACAGCGTGGCCAGAGAAAAAGATAGAGCAAAAGCCAATCTCATCGGCGAATAGTCCAGCCAGCGCTAGGCAAGCGAAGGGGTCCTCCGCGGTTGGATGCTGTGTTGCTTTCCGCCTTTGTGCAACACGGGGTTGCGGCGCGGCGGTCAATAAAAAGGGGCCGAAGCCCCCTTGCTGATGCCCGGCGAGTCGGTCAGGCATCGAGCGCGCTGGTGGCCTCGTCGTTCGCAGACACGGCGCCCGGCTTCGGCATCACCAGGGCGCGCACCTTGCCTTCGATTTCTGCCAGCAGGGTGGGGTTGTCGCGCAGGAAGTCGCAAGTGTTGTCACGGCCTTGGCCAATCTTCTCGCCCTTGTAGCTGTACCATGCGCCCGACTTCTCCGCCAGCTTGTGGGTCACGGCCAGGTCGAGCACCTCACCGGCCCGTCGCACGCCCTGCCCGAAGAGGATGTCGAACTCTGCAGTCTTGAACGGGGGCGAGACCTTGTTCTTCACGACCTTGACCTTCGTCTCGTTGCCGATGGCCTCGTCACCCTTCTTGATGGTGCCGATGCGGCGGATGTCCAGGCGCACCGAGGCGTAGAACTTCAGTGCATTGCCACCGGTGGTCGTCTCGGGCGAGCCGAACATGACGCCTATCTTCATACGGAGTTGGTTGATGAAGATGACGAGGCAGTTGTTTTGTTTGACCACAGCGGTCAGCTTCCGCAGCGCCTGGCTCATCAGGCGGGCTTGCAGACCGGGCAGGGAGTCACCCATCTCGCCCTCGATTTCAGCCTTGGGCGTCAGCGCGGCTACCGAGTCGACGACGATGATGTCGACTGCGCCGGAGCGGACCAGGGAGTCAACGATTTCCAGGGCTTGTTCGCCGGTGTCCGGCTGGCTGATGAGCAGGTCAGAGAGGTTGACGCCGAGCTTTTGGGCGTACTGCACGTCCAGCGCGTGTTCTGCGTCCACGAAAGCGCACTGCAGGCCCTGTAGCTGGCCTTCGGCGATGGTCTGCAGGGTGAGGGTGGTCTTGCCCGAGCTTTCCGGACCATAAATCTCAACCACGCGGCCGCGGGGCAGGCCGCCGATGCCAAGCGCGATGTCCACACCCAACGAGCCCGTCGACACCACCTCAATAGCCACCGGCGGTGCGTCGTCGGAGAACTTCATGATGCTCCCCTTGCCGAACTGCTTTTCGATGTGTTGGAGGGCGGCGGCGAGGGCTTTTTGCTTGGCTTCGTTCATGGGGGGTGCGTACGGTAGGAAAAATGGAGGAGGGACCCAGTAGGCAGGGCCTTCGGGCAGAGAAGCATTATAGCTCCCAAGCGTTTTAAAGTCCAGCAAAGTTGCGTTTTAGATGAGTCGCCTTGAGGGCGCCGGTGCCGCGTCCCTACACCTTGCAGGACATATTTCTCAAGGAGCAACAAATGCAAGTCATCAACATTCCCGCAGGTAGCCTGGCCGTTCTGTCCGGGCTGCCCGGGGCAGGAAAATCGCACCTGTTGCAAAACAGTCGTTTGCCGCACGGCATCGTGCAGTCGAGTGACGCTCTGCGTCGCGCGTTCGGTGGTGAATCGGTCTTCATCGCGGCCGATGGCCACGTGGTTTCCGAGCCGCTTCAATCGGTAAGCCTCCTTGTGTGGGAGACCATCGAAAAGGTGGTTGAGGAGCGCCTGAAGCAGGGGCTCACGACCATCGTCGACGCCACGCTCGTGGCGGACGAAATCCCCGGAAGCTTCGACCGCGCTCGCTTCGCCAAGATGGCCCAGCAAGCCGGCGTGCCGTTCAAGGTCATCATCGTCGATACTCCGATGGAGCGGGTGCTCGCCCAGAACGCGAGCCGAAGCGCTCGTGTGCCTGAGCGCGCCATCCAAGAGTTCCTCGAAGGTGTCACGGTGCCAGCGCAGGGCAAGGCCCCCGCGTACGTGCTTGGCGGCTATCAGCGCACCTCTCGCTTTCCTCACGAAGTCGTGACGTCCGACGCGGTAGTCCGCGTGGTGGCGCCTCTTCAGCTGGAGGGCGAAAACTGGGACATTGTCGGCGACATTCATGGCCTGCTGCGCGAACTGCGTGCCCTGCTCGAGAAGCTGGGGTACGAGGAGTGCCCAGACGGACTCCATCGCCATCGCGACGGGCGCCGGCTCCTTTTCCTGGGCGACCTGGTCGACCGGGGTCCGGAGAGCATCGAGACGCTGCGTTTCGTGATGCGTATGTGCGCGGCTGGGCTGGCAAAGGTGGTCATGGGTAACCATGACGCAAAGCTCGTCGCGTTCTGGGACACGGCCAAGCAGGAGAAGCTGGACTTCTGGCGCTCCTTCAGCAATGCCCAGACCGGCATGGAGCTGCTGCGCCTGCCTGAGGACGAGGGGGAGCGCATCATCGCGTTCCTGCGCTCGTTGCCGCACTTCGCAATGTACGAGAACGACACCCAGCGGGTGGTGTTCGCCCATGCCGACGCCAAGGCGTTCAATCTGATGCGAACCCCGCGCGACGAAGTGCTTCACGGCGCATCGAACTGGGGCCGATTCGACTCAGACGCGGCCATGCAGCGCTACCTCGACACGTACGACTTCTGCTCTGCCGAGCTGGTGCCGCCAACCAAACGCCAGTACTACATCCGCGGGCACATCCCGGGTACGAGCTGGCAGGTGAAGGTGGTGAGCCTGGACGCACACGCGTTTCAGAACGGCTCGTTGCTCGCAATGCGGCTGGATGACTACCTGAAGGGCAAGAGCTCGGTCGTGCCTCTGCCCACGACGTACGACTTTAATGCAGTGCAAGCTGCCCGGGTTGCACCCTACGTTGGCCTGCAGGAACTGGTGACAAACAAGCTGGCAACAGTGTCGACTGACACCCGCTACGGCTTGCGCCTCTTCAAGTACGCAAAGTCGGTGTTTTACGAGCACCTGTGGGGTACGAACAGTGCACTTCTGCGGGCGCGCGGCCATGTCTACGACGTGGCGGGCAACGTCGTCTCGCAGCCGTTCGACAAGGTTTTCAACTACAAGGAGGAGGGGGCGGGTCTCGACCTGGCGCCCGAGACTCGGGTGCGCGCGGTGGTGAAACTCAACGGATTCCTCGGAGTCGTGAGCCCCCACCCTGTGATGCGGTCCGACCTGCTGGTGCACACGACCGGTAGCTTCGAAAGCGATTTCGTCGGCTACATCAAGGACTTCATTACCGGCCCGGTTCGCGGGAAGATGCTAAAGCTGTTCAGCAAGCGTCCCTTGACGCTGATGTTCGAAGTTCTGCACGAAAAGGACCCACATATCGTTCCCTACGAGAAGGAAGACCACGGCTTGCACCTCATCGGCGCGCGCGAAATCCGACAAGGGTCGTCGCTGCTGACAGAAGGTGAGCTGGACGACCTGGCCGCAGAGCTGGGCTTCCGCCGGCCGGAGCACTTTGAGACGACGTTCGGTGAGCTGCTGAAGCTCAACGCCGCTTGTCACCACGAAGGCCACATGGTGCGGTTGCTCGACGACCAAGAGACGATGGTTTTGAAGCTTAAGGGCCCCGTGTACCTGACTTCAAAATTTCTCGCTCGCATGTCTGACGGCAAATGGAAGCACCTGTTCGCAAATCCCGCTTCCTTCAAGCTGCGAATCGATGAGGAGTTTTACTCTCTCGTCGATACTTTGACGACAAAGTTTTCGCTGGAGGCCATCCTTCAGCGCGACGAGCAAGAGAAGCTCGCGTTAATTCGCGAACTCGTTCTGTAGCATTCTTCCGCGCCGCCCAGTCTGTCTGGGCGGCGCATTTTTCGCGTTGGAGATTCCTTGCCCCCGGTGCCGGCCGGACTTGGATGCTGTTCAGGCCGCCGCGTGCAAACGGAGGGACGGAGTTCCACAGCTCGTAGGTGCAGCACTCGAAGCGGTCCAGGCTAACCCGCCTTTCAGATGGTTCGGCGCGGCGTTTAACGCACGTTACTACACGTGCAAACATGTTCCTCCCGGATGCCACAATGAAATCCCTCAACCGTTCCCTATTTGCCCTTTTGCTTGGAGCTTCTGTCCTTGCCCCGGCCTTTGCCCAGACAAGGTATACGCTTCGCGTCCCTACCCGCGGCATGGCGGTCGCGTCGCCGACCACGCCCGCCAGCCTCAGAGCGAGCCTGGCCGCTATTGATTTCGGCATCGAGGTCGGCGGCACCGGCCCATACACGCGGACCGTGACGCTGTCAAACACAGGCGATAGCCCCGTAACGGGCCTCTCCGTCAATGGTGGAGGTGAGTTCGGGCTGTCCGGCTGCGCTGGGGGAGCCCTCGCAGCGAAGAGTTCCTGTGACGTGTCGGTGAGCTATACCCCCGTCGCGACCCTTACCGGTCCGCGCTCCGGTACGTTGTCGGTCGCTGCGGAGGACCCGGCGGTCTCGCTCGATATTCCCGTGACGGCCGATACCCGGCAGAACATCTGGGCCACTCGCTCGCCATACACGGCGTCTACCTTCTACGGTGTCCCGTTCTCTACGACCGTGGAGATTCACAACCCGCCGAACGGCAAGCCTCAGCCCTTGACGCTTGCCATGCTGGACGGCAATCAGGGCTGGGAGCTCGACCCGTCCCTAGGGACTTGCCCACCGAACGGGTCTGTGCTCCCAGCGCCTCATTCCTGCACCATCGGAGTCAAGTACACGGCAGGCGACCTTCCGGGGAATGACGTCCTGCAGGTGAGCTCGCTTTTCTCGATTCCTGTCAAGGGGACGCCTTTGGCCAGCCAGGTTCGAGTAACGAGCGGAGCCGTGGCTATCGGCCCCCTCGCTTTGGGGGCGTCGGGTACCGCGTCGGTCGACCTCCGCGCGGATGGCAGCATGGGTGCCACCTTCAAATCCTGGGCGTTGCCGGCAGGGCCAGGCTGGGCTCTCGACTACTACACCTGCACGTCCGCGCTTACTGGCTTTGGCGGCAGCTGCAGGTTCAAGGTCACGTACACGAACACGACCGGTGTCGCCCCCGTGAACCCGAGCATGTCCATCGTGACCAATGTCGGCAAGGTGACGATTCCCATCGCAGTGACCGTGAACTGAGGCAGCGCCGCTGGGCGACTGAGAACGCTCAAAAGGGGCGCCCTAAGGGGCGCCCTGCTCTTTTCTCGCCTCAACCTCCGAAATGGAAAAGCCCCGGCGATTGCAGCCAGGGCTTGAATGAGGCAGGGGAGCTGGAGGCTCGTTGCTCAGAAGCGAAGGAGGTTCTTTCTGACCTTCACGCCGTAGTGTTCCAAGACTGCGGCCCGGAAGCGCTCCCACTCATCCTCCCCGGCGGGCGCATGGGTGCACATGAGGCACTCCTTGGCTCCCTGCATCTGGGCGGTGGCTGAGTTGTGAACGTCGATGCCGAACTTCTTGCTGAAACGTGCAACGCATGAGCCGTCGGAGGCATTCACCCAGACCGTGTCCCGGCTGCCGGAGACCTGGGTTTCGAATTGCAATGTTGTCATGAAGATGCGTGAGTAGCTGTCAAAACAGCGTGGATTGTCCTAGCGCCGTGTCCAAGCCCGCCTCGAAGCGGCGGAAGCCTGCGACCAGGTTGCGAATGTAGCGCGACTCGAGGCCTGCGCCTTCCCATGCTCGCGCAGCCTCGCTGCGGGCCTGGGTGAAGTGCGAACAGGTCGCGAGCCACTCAGAGCCGCCGCGGGCTTCGACCTCGGCAGCGAGGGCGGGGTGCTGGCGAAATTTGGCTGCAATGATTTCAACCATCATTTCGTCCCGGTCGGGGGCAACCTGCTTTGACACCTGATAGGCCGTCTCCGCATCAGGGAAACGCCGGCCGTTGTAGTGGAGGGGGTAGGACTGCTTGAGTACACCCTTTTGACGGGCCAGCTCCGTTGGGTTCGTCAGGGCAGCGCCCAAGGGGATTTCCGCACCGGAAAAGATGTTGAGAGGAGGGGCCAGGTTGGTCATGGTCTGTTTCGGGCGAGGTGCCCTGGAGTTCCTGATGAGGCGTGTAGGGACCCCGGGGGTCGCAGAGGCAACAGAAAGGCCCCGTGAGGCGCAATGCCTGCGGGGCCGAGCTGGTTGCGGGAAAAGGACTCGAACCTCTGACCTCTGGGATATGAACCCAGCGCGCTGACCGACTGCGCCATCCCGCGAATTCTTGGAGGCTTCAAGCGTCTCCGACACTTCGTGTACGCACGGGTTTTATCCGCATATTCCACAACCTCGACGCGCTTTTGCGAGGTTTCAGGGGCCAGCCACCTTCCCGGGCAGCTCGCCGAAAATCGCGGCCGCCTACGGGTCCGAGCTCCTGGATTGTGTGCTGCCGCGCTGCGACGGCACACGTGGAAAAGAGCGCCCGAAGGCGCTCTTGAGAATCGCAGCTGCTACCGCTTACCCGCGGCCTTGTCCAGCAAGCGCATGAGGCGCAGGTTGGCGTATTCGGTACTCCGACCGTTGGCAATCGGTAGCCAAAGATTCACCGAAATCCATTCGGCCACCGCGGCGGACCTGCTGATGCCGCCATGGCAGTGCACAACCAGCTTCAACTTCTCGTCGCTGAACCTGTGCAGCGTCAGGAAGTCGAAGATTCGCTTCGCATCCGTGAGCGTTGGCACCAGCTCGCCGGCCCCCTGGCAAAAGCGCGCGTGCTCTTCTGGTGTTGGCTCGTCTGGCCAAGCTCCGGGCGCAGCCAGCTTCAACTCTTCGTACGTGTCCTCGAAATTGAGAACAAGGACGCTTCGAAACCCACCGAGTGGGGGCCTGGCGTATTCCTCCGACCTGTCAAGGATGGAGATGACCAGGGTGTCAAGCGCAGGGCGCACACGCTTCATGCCATCAAGCGACAGAAAAACCAGTTCTTCAATCATGGGGTGTCCTCCTATGTGGTGTAGCGAGTGGAGGGCAGTGCCGGCGCTGTTAGCGCTTCGTTAGTCCGCTTCTCGCTATAAATGGTGTCACACACGGAGGACAATCATTTGAGGAAAATCTATACGGGCATCGGCTCACGGGAGACGCCCTCGGAGGTCCTGCAGCTCATGGAAGAGCTCGGGGTCGCTTTCGCAAAAGCGGGCTGGACGCTCCGTTCAGGCGGGGCCGACGGCGCAGACGACGCCTTTGAGCAGGGATGTTTCGCTGTCGATGGCGCGATGACCATCTTCCTGCCCTGGAAGGGTTTCAACGGCCGTACTTCGCCGCACTATGGCGGTGACGACAGCGATGCGATGCACCTCGCGTCGACTGTTCATCCCGCATGGGACACGCTGGGCCAAGGGCCCAAGAAGATGCACAGCCGGAATGCGTACCAGGTGCTCGGCCGAGAGCTCGACGAGCCTACGGACCTTGTGATTTGCTGGACGCGTGATGGTTGTGAGTCGCGCAAGACGCGAAACCGTGGTACCGGCGGAACCGCCACGGCCATCGTCATCGCATCGGACCGCGGCATTCCCGTTTTCAACCTGCGCAACGACGACAGTCGCCATCGTTTGAACGTCTGGCTTCATTCGGCCGGCATCGACTACCAGGTGCCGACCGAGTTCAAGCGACCTTCGCCGGTTCAGGTCGGCCTGTTCTGACGCTATTCACGAGCCCCGCACTTTGCGGGGCTCTTTTTCAGCTTGAGGCAGATGAGGGCGACGACGGTCCGGACGGTACGGGGGCTGAGGGTTTCTCGTCCCAAAACCCCGTGGGCTCGGCACCGAATACCACTTGGGGCGCCATCGGCTCTACGGACTGCAGTGGCGGGGTAGGTGGTGCAGGGGCCTCCAGTGCAACCCGCTCTGGTGCCGTCGCTTTGAAGGCAGCAATGGCCGCCACACTGACCGCCAGCAAGCCGCCTAGACCAAAGGCGAGGACGGTAGCCAATTCACCCGCGCCAAGGCTAAGCCGGACCATCCAGCCCAGGAGGCCGAGGCCAATTGCAGCGAAGAAGAAGGTTGGCCCCCAAGGAATCAACACCTCGTTCAAAAAGCTCGGCTTCGGGGCTGTTGCGTCCTCTGCCATCCGCATTAAATGCATGCGAGCCCACTGGATAGTGGTGCGCGCTTCGTCTGGAAGCGCGGTGAGCCCGGAGATGGCTCGCAATGAATCCGTCGCGCTCAAAACCGCTTTCAGCTGGGCGAGTGTGAGCTTGCCTTGTGGTGCGCCCCTTTCAGTCGTGGCCACATCAGCTCCCAAACTTCGTCATGATTAGAAAAATCACCGAAAGGGCAATTGCAACCGCGTTGCAGCCGAACACTAGGACCCATCGCTGCTGTCGCGCGCTACCCTCGTGTTCCAGGTGGCGATGCGCAGCCAGGATACCGAGGTAAAAGAGAATTGAAGCTGCGGCGAGGACCGCCAGCGCGGCCAAGGTCTTTGCCATCGCCTGTGTACAGCCGTCGCGCTGCGCCTTAATAACTTCGTCGCCCAAAAAGCCGACGCAAGCCGCCACTGTCGCCAGTAGCGCGTCTGTCGCCAAGAACCAGTCCTGGCGGACCAGCAATCCCCGTGAGTTTCGGGCCAGCGTCTTCCCGAGGCCGCCGCAAAGGTAGAAAGCCAACGGAATGCCGAAGATGACGGCATGCTGAACTTGAAGTGCCGCAATCAGGTCCTCCACGTGACCTCCTTCCAGGCTGGTCGACGCAGTATCTGAGCCCGTCCCGCTGTCGTCCACCGCAGCGGCACGCTGGCGCCCGCGCCACAAGCAGGAAAGCCCCACCGCTTGGCGCGTGGGGCTTCAGAGGGGTTAGTGCTTAGTGCAGTTGCTTAGGCGAGCCAGGCAACATAGCGCGCTCTGGGATGATGGTCGGCGGCTGGAACACCACAGGGGGCAGCAGGATGGTCGGGAAGCCGCTGCGCGACGTCGAGCTGGACAGGAGCTCCCGGATGTAGGGTACGAGCTGGTTGGGCACCCAGATGGCCAGGATGTGTTGCTTCGAGGCCTCGTCATGGTCGACGATTTCCACGATGCCTTCGACGACGTACTCGCCCGTCAGGACCTCGGCGCCTTCGACACGCCCCTTCAGGGTCAACGCCACCGAGGCGGCGTACCGGTTCTTTTCGGCAAGCGCGCGCCAGGTGTTCGCAATGTTGACGTCGAACTCGAACTTTCCGACGGCCTCCTGCGGAAGCTTCTTGGTTTCAAGGCGGGACGTACGCGTGAGGATGGCGTGCAGGTTCAGGGTAGGCTGGGTCATCGCAGATTGAGGGGAAAAGGCGCCAAGCGGCGGCGCCCGTCCCCTGTGAAGCAAGTGGTTTTAGCTGGGCCCGATGGGCGACTTACCTCAGCAAGTCCAGTCTGCCGGCCTGAACTGCCTCCAGTGGCGCCTTGCGCCCAGTCCTGTGGTCAGTGACGATGCCGTGCTGCGCGCTGTATGTGCGAACTTTGTCCCCGCGTTGGCCGGTGCCGACCTGGCGCCGCTTGTCCGAGGCGGCCGCGGCCGACAGACCGGAGTCCCACAACTGCTTCAAGCGCCGGGCCATTTCCACCCGCGCCTCGCGCCGGTTGTCGGCCTGAGAGCGGGAATCGACGGTAACGGTGATGCCGGTCGCGCGGTGAGTGAGGACCACGCAGCAGTCGGACTTGTTCCGGTGCTGGCCACCTGGTCCGGTGGAGCGCTTAAACCGCTCATCGAGCTCAGCCTCGTCGAGAACGAAGGCCAGCTTGCTCGTTTGCCGAACGGCAATGGTGACAGTTGAACTGTGCACCCTTCCGCGCCTTTCCGTGGGCGGGACACGTTGCCAGCGGTGGCCGCCGGCTTCGAGGCTCAGGTCTGCTGCGAGCGCTTCGCTGACCACAACCTCGAGGTTGAGTCAGCCCTTGGCGCGGGAGACGTGATGAACCTTCCCGCCGGCGCGGACGATGTGGTTCGACAGAATGCGAGCTTGGTCTTCGACCAAGAGGGCCGCATCTTCGCCGCCTTCGGCGGCATTGAGCTCAACGTTGAGCGTCAACATGGTTTCGGTAGACGATTTCAGTTTCATGATGAGTCCATTTGAAGGAGGTGAACGGGTCCTCGCTGCTGGTTGGCTTACGAGGGACCCAAAGGGTGTAGTGACACGAGAAAGAAAAAGAGGACCCGAAGGTCCTCTGGAATGGTCAGACGCGAACGTTGGTCTCGAAGACCTTCACGAAGTAGCCGTGCTGAGCGGCCCATTCACTGACATGGTAGGCCTCCGATTCGAACTGCTGGTTGCGCTCGTCGCCGAGGCGCAGCTGGATGGTCTCGCTGGAGTCTGTGTAGACCTCGCTGTCGGTCGCGCCGGTCACAGGGTCGGCAACGACGACGCGGCAGAGGCGCACCTGCTCCGAGAAGTCGCCTTGGTCCGCAAAAAACAGGTTTTCTGCATCCTGGAGCGCCTCACCGAACGCGGTGCGAGCGGCAGTTTCGGTTGCGCGAAGCTGGCCGATGACCTGCTCGCCGTTATCGCGCAGGTTCTTGAGCCGTGCCGCCTCTGCGTACTTCTCATCGCGCACGGCAACGCGAAGGAGGCTGGTAGCCTCCTGCGTTTCGGCTCGCGCCGTCGAGGTGGCAGCAATGGCTGCGTCCACCGCGCTACGTCGCTGGGCGAGGATTTCCTGGGCCTGCTCGAGGGTGGTCGGCTTGGCGCGCTCCGGCGCCTTCGGAGGCTTGGCTGCGGCGTTGCGTGGTGCGGTCACGGGAGCGGAAGGTTTCTTTTTGGTCATGGTGTAGCGTTGTGAGTTGGCCTACGGCGTATAGGGGAGGCCTTGCAAGCAGTCCGGCCGCGCTTGCTCAGGCGCGATGTGGCGCCACGTGGGTGCGGTACGGGAGGCCGGCCAATGGCTACACGACGCAGGAAAACAAAGGAGCATCGACTTGCACATTGCGGAAAAGCAGACTTTCGAACGGATGGTCGAGATGGAGGGTGACGCCTGGCGAAAGGCTCAACTGGCCAATCCCAATCAGCGCTACGGGTTCCATGTCTTGCTGACGGCTTGGCAGGAGCTTCAAGCTCTGGACCCGCTGGAGCCCGCTGCAGGCATCCGAGACATCGTCGCCGAGCCCGTCATCTACGGTGAAGGCGGCTACCACCGGTATGTCGTGTCAGACCAAGGCGAAGTGCGCTTCTCGAAGATGCACGCGCGCCAGGTCAACGTTGAAAAGGCAGTAGCCCTGGGCTTCTCGCTCACTTGAATTCAGCCGACCCTTCCGGGTCGGCTTCTCATTGGCCGCATTGGTCTCCGCGGCCGGCTTCGAACCGGCAACCAACAAGCTTTTAAAGCGAGCGCGTCTGCCAATTGCGCCACGCGGAGGATGAAAGCCCTAGACCGGGTCGGCGGACCAGGGGAAGGCTTAGGAACGAGAAGGGCGCCCGAGGGCGGCCCGATGCAACGAACCCCGGTGGGTCTCAGCCCTTACGGAACCTGGCCTGCGCTTCAGCAACGCGGACCCGGAGCGTCTCAGCCAACGATTCTCCCTCATCCTCCAGAGGAGTATTGAGTGCCGTCAAAAGCTCAGCAAGGCGGTTCTGCCAAAAGTGCAAGGCAGCCGTGCCGAAGAAGACCTGGATGACCCAGGAGACGACCAGGAGCGTCGTCACATACAACAGGCTGGCGCGGCCTCCCAAGAATAGGATGTCGTAAACCAGGGATGGGGCGAAGCCGGTGGCGCTGGCTACGAACGCCTGACGAACCGTCAGCGTCTGGCTCGGCGCAAGTTGGCGAAATGCGAGCTGGCCAATAAGTGCGGCTAGGGGCACGCCGAGCGCGACCACGAGGATGTCACCCAGCGGAAGCGAGAGCAACGGGAAGCGCAGTAGGAAGGCGCTCAGGCCGATAGCCGCCGCGGTAGCCCAGAACGCCCGACCGGCATAGCTCGCCTTGTCAGCAGCAACGAACTCGGCGCCTTGCTTGAGGAAGGACCCGGTTCTGGCTGCAACGTCGAACACGCGGCGGCCGGCCTCGGTTGCTTGCGCGGCAGCTTGTTCGGCGGTCTCGCGCCACTGGTCGGAGTTGGATTGCATGGTGGAAGGGCTTCGAAGCGCACGGGAGGGTTTGGAGCTACGGATGAGATGGTGGACGGGCCGCGAACGGGCTGGAAGATGGTGCCACTTGTCCGATTCGAACGGACGTCCAACTCCTTACAAAGGAGCTGCTCTGGCCTCTGAGCTAAAGCGGCGGGAGAAGGTGGTCTAGTCGAGGGCTCGCTCGAGCGCGCTGATGGCAGCGAAGCCAATCAGAAACTGGGCAAATAGGACGCCGAGCAATGCGCCGGCCATCCAAACCAAGCCTTCGTCGGTAGCCAGTTCGGCTGCTTCGCTGAAGCCGAAATCCATGAGGCCCACCGCGCGAAACAGGAGACTGAGCGAAGACCAGACAAGGAGGGAGCCAAAGCCGAGGCTGCAGGCAATGAAGGTCTGCATCCAACTGTAGCTTGAAGACATGCTAAGACGTCGGTAGACGAGCAACCCGGCGCAGGCTGCACCCGGGACGGCGATGAGCCAGACCCAGAGAAGAGGAAAAGGAAGGATGCCCACGAGGAATGAAAGCATCAAGTAGGCGGCAGGGATGGCCGCTACGCTCCCCCAGTACGGCAGGCGCCAGTTGTCGTCGTTGGCCCCAGCGAAGGGACTCTTGGCCTTCGGCGGAGTCGCGGGGAGGCGGCGGGTCGATTTGGGGGAATAGGCCATAGCGAGAATATGTGAGTTCTCCCGTGTAGGCCCCCGTCTTATACCTGGCGCGCCCTGAGCAGCGCCTCAAGAATGACGTTGCTGGGAATCGCAGCAGGGTGCTTCAGCGCGTCGAGAGTCTCACTCGTGATGCGCCTGAGGTCGCGCTCAACGTGAGAGCGCAACGCAGTACTGGAGGCGCAGGGCGTTCCCGCTCGATAGGCCGCGTCGCGTCGATAGAGGGCGCTACGGGCTTGTTTTGATGGGAGGGTGACCATGGGGGCCTCCTTGCCTGTAGGTCGTGTTGCGAAAAATGGAGCGCCCTGCAGGAGTCGAACCCGCATGTTTCCCTGTAGAAGAGGGATGCCTCAGTCCATTCGGCCAAGGGCGCGCAAAAGAAAAAGCGGGGCTTCGGCCCCGCTTTTGCACTTAGGAGTGCAGCCGGCTGTGCTTCGGCACACGTGCGAGCAGGAAATCTGCTTGGCTAGCCAAGATGTTCCGGCTCTCAAGGATGAGCGACTCAAAGCGGCTCGGCCTGTACGGTAGGTAGAGCAACGGCATGCCTGCCTGTTCCGGCGTGCGGCACCCCTTGCGTTGGTTGCAGGGGTGGCACGCACTCACGAGGTTCTCCCACGAGTAGGCCCCGCCCTGCGCGTCAGGGGTGACGTGCTCTGCCTCGAGCTTGTCGTGGCTGAAGCGTTCCCCGCAGTACGCGCAGATGTGCAGGTCACGCTTGAAGAGGCGCCGGCGGTCGAGGGGCGCGTAGTTGAAGTCGGTGACGACATGCGACTTGCTGTCCACAACCAGGATGGAATGGACTTCAAGAATCGACTGCTTGCCGGTCTTCGCGTTCATGCCGCCGCGCAGTGTCATCGCGACGTCGCCGAAGGACGTCTGCACGATGCCTCGAGAGAAGAGGTTCAGGGCCTCAGCCGCTCCAATCCACCGGTCAGGCGTATATGCGCGGTCGACGGCCAGGATACGGGGTTCCATACTTGGCTCCAGGTTCAGGTGGGGAGAGATTCGCGCCCACGCCGGCTGGCGAGGACTGCGAGAAAAGTTCGGCTACCCCCTGCCTCGTCTAGCGACTGGAGCTGCGAAAAGTGGGGCTCCGGGTTAGGTTGATGAGAGGCGTCGCACGCGTGCGCCTTAGAGTTCGAAAGGCGCCGGCAGCCCATTGGTGACAAAAAGCTGCTGCAGCGCATGGATGGTCATGCCGGTCTTGCGAGCAGCAAGGCGCGCGGAGCACCAGCCGCAGTCGATAGCGCGGTGAAGCCTGACCACAGAGTCATAGTCCTGCGCCGTGGCCGGCGTCCAGCTTGTCAGCAGTCTGATGATGGAGAGGGTGCGGTCAACGCCGGCGGCAACCTTGGGGTCGCGAAGCTTGAGAGCAAATGTGGCGTAGTCGCTCTCCTTGACGTGGGCCTGGATGGCCGGGTCGGGCGTCAGTTCGCAGAACACGTTCTTTGCATGTTCGAGCTCGGCTGGGGTCAGGGTCGCTGTCGTCATGGTGTTCTCCGGTGAATTGGTACGCGACGGTGGTCTCGAACCACCGACCTCTTGGATGTCAACCAAGCGCTCTACCCCTGAGCTAGTCGCGCGAGGAATGGTGCCCACGGTCTGAATCGAACAGACGTAAGCCTGCCTACGATGCAGGAGCACTACCACTGTGCTACGGGGGCGGGTATGGGTCGTGAAGGGAGGGGGTTTAGCAGCAGCTGCTGGTTACAGCTGCCGATGTGTGGAGCGCCATGCAAGGTTTGAACTTGCGACCGAGGGTCTAGGAGGCCCTTGTTCTATCCACTGAACTAATGGCGCGCGAGGGTGGTGGGCCGCCCCGGTTTCGAACCGGGGACCTTCGGATTAAGAGTCCGTTGCTCTGCCAGCTGAGCTAGCGACCCGATGTGGTGAGACTCGAACGCGCAAGGGCGCCGTCCGAAAGAAATGTTGGTGTGGTGGGCCGCCCCGGGCTCGAACCGGGGACCTACGGAGTAAGAGTCCGCCGCTCTTCCAGCTGAGCTAGCGACCCACGAAATTTGGAAGCAAGAGAGTGCTTTGGGTTGAACGACGAGATTCGAACTCGCGATGGAAGGGTCACAGCCTTCAGCCTTGGACCGCTAGGCGACGTCCAACCCAAAAAACTCTCGAACGGGGAGGGGAGGCCAGCGCGACGGTGCGCTGACAGCAAATTGGTGGGAGGGAATCGGGCGTCTTACCCTTCCGCTTGTTCGCTTTTCAGACCACCCTCCCGGCGGCCTCGCGGCGGTCGTTTCTCTTGCGCAAGATTGATGGCGGAGAGCCAGGGAGTCGAACCCTGTCGCCTATTCATCACAGACGCCTGCTTTCCAAGCAGGTGCATTGACCGTCCTGCCCGCTCTCCGTGTGGTGTAAGGGCGCTACCCCTGAATTGGCGGAAGTGGAGGGATTCGAACCCCCGGGCCGTCTTGCGACGGCCAGCTGTTTAGCAAACAGCCCTCATAGGCCTCTCGAGCACACTTCCAAAAACATGTTCTAGCCTGGCCGACGGTTGTGTCGGTGCGGGCTGACCCAGCCAGGCCGGTGCGCCTTTGTTGGGGCGGCGGCAAGGGCCGTGGGATTTTCGGCACCGACTGGAGACAAGGTCGATGCCAGGAGCATCGCTCGAAGTTCAGGGAGCCTGTCGCGCGGCGTCAGAACTGAACTGTTGAAGCACCACACGCCGGCAACTTGGTGAAGGTGCCTCAGCTGATGGTGCAGAAGGCAGAGCACCTCAAGATTCTCCTTTTCGTTGTGCCTGCGGTTGCCGTCAATATGGTGTACGTGCAGTACCGGCCGGAACGCGCACCCGCAGTCCGCGCATTTCGCTCCTGGGGTTTTCGCCAGGTCTCCGTATCGCGACTTCGCGGTGCCGTAATGAGAAGGCTTTACCTGAGGCACCGCTCCACCAATCTTCTTGGCGGCTGACAGGCATCGGTGCGAGCAGAACACCAGGCCAGACTTCGCCGCATCAATTCGGCTTTTCGTGGCGCTCACGGTCGTGCCGCAGACTGGGCAGGGGACACTGAAGCGGCTTCTTGCGAGGCCCGCGGCGGTCGAACACGCCAGCGAACAAAACGCTTGCTTCGGCCGACTTGCCGACACCGTCAAGCGGCGCACGAAACTCTTTGAGCAGTGTTCACACTCGTGCCATTCGCCCGGTCGGGACCTTCCGCTCTTCTCGACGAAGCGAGGCGGACCGGGCAGGGATAGTGGTGGCTTGCGAGACACCCATCGTGAAGCGTGTCGATTTAGCCGCCGGTGAACGGCAAGGATGCGCCTGGGCTCAACAATGGCGCGGACTTCGGAACGGTGGTACCCGGTGTCTGATTCGAACAGACGACCCCCCGCATGTAAGGCGGGTGCTGCTAACCAACTGAGCTAACCGGGCGTTGCAGGGAATCAAAGCTGCCCAAGCCCGTCAGGACGACAAGGCTGACTTCAATTGCCAGGTGTGGGACCTCCACGGGCCTGGGCAGGTTGATGTATGGCTCCAAGGGAGGGCATCGAACCCCCGACCACGCGAGTAACAGTCGCATGCTCTACCAGCTGAGCTACCTTGGAATGGAAACGTTGTGGATGGTGGAGCTGACCGGAGTTGAACCGACGACCTCATCGCTGCCGGCGATGCGCTCTTCCAGTTGAGCTACAGCCCCGTGAGAGGGGGGAGATAGGGCCCGTCTTGTTAGCACGGGGGATGGGTAACCTTCATTGCCTGTTTCCAGGCACCAGGCGGTATCGCGAATCCCCCCTGGCTGAGTACCCTCCGGGTGTCGCTGGCGTTGCCGACAACGTCTCTCCGGAGCTACGTATGAAGTCTCGGCGCGGCGCGGTACTCACCCTGCTCCCTACAGTCTCAGCGTGTGCATCTGAGCGGAAGCGGGCTTTCCCGCGGCTTACATCACCTCAACCACGCCTTCTGAGCCAAGAGTTCAACTTGGGACCTCCGGACTTGTCCGGTGCTCTGAGCTTCCTTGAGCTATCTCAATGCGTGGAGGTCGTGACTTACGGACGACCTGTCGACAACTCCCCCGCCGACTGGGTTAACTGATGCTGCAAGCAGGGCTCGCACCTGCGTCCTGGGCCAATCGCCCCGCTCTGACCATCCGGCAAGGTTTGCCGAACTTGTCCGCGCACACCGCGGCCGTGATTGAGCTATTGCGCATCAGAGGCCTCGCGGCCTCCCGTGGACACTCACCCTAAGGTGCACCTGCCATCGGGTCAGGTGTGAGACGCGGGCCTGCTTGTCGGGGAAGGCTCTTGCGAGCGTTCGGCGAATCGGCGATTCCGGCTTCTCAAAACTTGGTGCTGACGAAGGGCTTCGAACCCCTGACCTCTCCCATACCAAGGGAGTGCTCTACCAACTGAGCCACATCAGCGTTTGCCGCTCTTGCGAGCAGCGAGCAACCTATAGGGCGCCGTTTTATACGCGGGCAGCGTCTCCGCGAGGCTGGCCGGAGCCGGCCGCGCAGGCCTGGAAGATTCCGGTGAACTGCTCGACGAGCTTGTCGGCAACCATGTTCATCCGCTTGATGAGCGCCACGCACTCGGCCCGGGTGGTGGGCCGGTGCGCCGGCGCGGTGCTGAGGTCAAAGTCTTGCATCGTGTGCTCCTGTCATTGGCGCTTCTTGTCCTGCTCGGCCTGGCAGGCCTCGAAGACAGCGTCAAGTTGTTCGTTCACCTGCTGGATGAGGCTGAGCGCCTCGTCGAGGAGGGCGATGTAGTCAGCCTTGGTCTTGGGCTTCACCATCGCGTAGATGTCGAATCCGAGGTCCATCATGTTGTGCTCCGGGGTCTATGCCCGCGCAGCACCTGCGCGGGTCAATGAAGGGGACGGGGCAGGGTCAGTGTGGCCAAGAAGGCCTTGACGCTTGCCGGCAGTTCGGACTGAGCGCGGGGAGCGGCGACGACATGGCCTAAGGCCAGTGCAGCTTCTGCTCGCAGGAGCTCGTCGATAACAACGACCGGGGAGACGTCAGCCTTGGCGGCGACGGTGAGATGGATGCTTTGGAGGCCCTGGGCGTGCTCTTTGGAGAGCCAGGCCGCGAAGGCATGCGATGTAGCTTCGGGAAGCTGCGCCGATGTGGTCATGGTGCGGTCCGTTCAAGAGACGTGGGCTGAGATGGAGGCGGCACCCGGAGTCGAACCGGGCTACACGGATTTGCAATCCGCTCCCTAACCGCTCGGGCATGCCGCCATCGAGGGATTCAATAGGCCGGTGGGGTATCCGTCACCCGGCTTCCACCAGGCTCCTTCCCATCCTCCGTTTGCGCAGCGTGCACATTAACACCCGTGCGGGGATTCTGACCGCTGCGCCCCTGTCGGGCTTGCCTTACCTATCGAAATCTGGTGGAGGTGACAAGAATCGAACTTGCGACAATCTGCTTGCAAAGCAGGCGCTCTACCAATTGAGCTACACCCCCGAAATCCGTTGAAACATGTGGTGCGCGTGAAGGGAATCGAACCCCCACGCCCTTGCGGGCATCAGGACCTAAACCTGGTGCGTCTACCAATTCCGCCACACGCGCATTTCCGTTCCAAATAGCTGAACACCAGAACGCGTCCGCTACCTCGGTCCACGCCACCCCCGGTATGAGGGGACACCCCTCAGGAAGCCGGGTCCGGCTAGCGACGGGCACTGGTGCACAGCTATTTGGAGTCTCTCTTCGAGACGTTGTTGATGGTTTAGAAGCCGGTTTTATCCGTTGCTGAGATGGTCGGCGCGGCCGGATTCGAACCGGCGGTCTCCTCGTCCCGAACGAGGCGGATTGACCAGACTTTCCCACGCGCCGTGGTTGTTGGGCCGGACCGGGGTCCGGGTCGTGGTGCCTTGGTGAGAGGCGAATTGGTCGGCCTGAGAGGGTTCGAACCTCTGACCCCCTGCACCCCATGCAGGTGCGCTACCAGGCTGCGCTACAGGCCGATTGAGTGGTTGCCCAAGGGAGGGATGAGGCCGCGCGCTGCGGGGTGTGCCGCGGCGGCCGGTGATGGTAGAGAGTGACGGATTCGAACCGACGTACCCTGGCTTATGAGGCCAGCGCTTGAAACCAACTCAGCTAACTCTCCGTGTTCTTGGTGTCAGCCCTGAGGGCTGAGGCCGAAATGCTTGGCCGCCTTGGCCAGGATGTCGTCGATGACTTGTTCCATGATGTCCTTGTTGTGGTTGATGTTGGTCGGGGAGACAGGATTTGAACCTGCAAGGCTTTCGCACCGCGTCCCAAACGCGGCCCGCTACCAGGTTACGGTCTACACCCCGAGAGTTGATGATTAAGAAGTGGCCCAACCAGAACGATTCGAACGTCCGTCTGCGGGGTTTCAAGCCGCTGCTATGCCTCTCTCAGCTATGGTTGGATGGGTATTGTTGTTAAATCCGGCGCGCGTGCCTCAGGACGAGCTGCCGTGCGAGTGGTCGAGCCGGCGGGATTCGAACCCGCCTTACGGGGCTACCCGGGAACTACTCCGGGCGCAGACTTGTGTTGGATGACGCGCTTCCCTTGCTTGTTGAAGGCCACCTTGTTGCCAAGGCCGCTATAGGTGCTTCTGCAACCGTGCCACGTATCTGCCTTGCGAGCTCGCCGTACCGTGTTACCGGGCCTCGTTCCGTTCTACGAGGGCACCTTCCGTCAGTGCATCGGCCCGAAGCTGGTACTCCGCGGCGCCGGCGCGCCGATGGATGATTGTTGGGGGTGCGTGAACGATTCGAACGTCCGGCCACCGGTCCCAAATGACCGGTGCTCTACCAGGCTGAGCTAACGCACCCGTAATGGGTAGCCCGCCGGAGGCGAGCTTGTTGGCAATGGTGTCCCATTGCGCTGTACGAAGAAGCCGTCTTCTGGCTGCTTGGCACAGGACACTGGTGGAGGCGTAGGGAATCGAACCCTCGTCGTCCGGGTAAAAGCCGGATGCTCTGAACCTGCTGAGCTACGCCTCCTCGTGTTTTCGTGCTTTCGGTTTTCGTGCCGAGCCACGTTTTCGCTTGTTGGACATTTCGTCTCCTTGTGAGCGGTTGATGATGACGGTGGCAGGGGAGGTCAGATTCGAACTGACGAACATCCTGGCTCAGAACCAGGCGGCTTAGACCACTTGCACACACTCCCCGACAGAACTCTGCGCCCTGACTTGTGGCCAACACGACTTGCAGGCACGACCTGCCGCTTAAACTTGGCTCTCTATGCTCCCTATGCCAGAAGTCTTCGTGCATTGCTTTGAGTGCCGCCGTCACTTTGGAACGCTCAGCGCCCTGAATGGACACCTGAGGGTTCATCTTCCTAGCCATGAAGCCTTCCTCGTGAACTCAGCGAGGGCCAACAGGCATAGGGCAGCGTTGCGGTTCGAAGCGGAAGAAATTGCGCATCAGGCGAACCCGAAGCGCTGCCTCCAGTGCTCTGAAGTGCTTCCGTACAAGGTGATTCGGGACGAACCTTCGACGCGGTTCTGCGGCAGGTCCTGCGCTGCAAAGTGCACCAACAGCGCACGTGGTAGCCGAAGCCAGGAGACGCGGCACAAGATTGCGGCCGCCGTTTCAGCTTATCGGCGCGCCAAATCGCCTCCGAGACTACCCGTCGCTTCGAAGCGCCGCCGCGTAACCATTGAGCGCTCTGCGCCAAAGACCGTGCCGGCTAAGGCAGTAAGGCGGTTAGTTCGGCTCGACCGCCTCAACAAAGCCTTGGTCGCCGGTCCATACAGCCAGCTGTTCCACTGCTCGTGCTCACATTGCGGCAAGGTCACCGTAGGCCGCTGTAAGTCTAAGTTTTGCGTGGAACATGTCGGTTTGTACGGAAGGGAAGGTCGCTACCGCTACGCCTTCACGTTCAATCCCTTCTCGCTTCCTGAGGTGTTCGGCGAGACAACGCTGCGCAGCTTGGCCGAAAAAGGGTTCTGGTCTCCCGCGAATCCTGAGGGTCTTACAAGGGACCATCGAGTATCCGTGAACGAGGCCATCAGACGAAACCTTGACCCGTTCTATATCGCCCACCCAATCAACTGCGAGCTCATGACGTGGCATGCAAACAACCGGAAGAAGACAAAGAGCAGCATGGCCTACGATGAGCTTGTGGCCATGGTAGACCGCTTCGAAGCGAGGAGGCTTTGCTCAGTGGGTGCAGCAGTCGACCAGACAATGGCAGGCGGTGAAGGATTCGAACCTTCCTAAGCTGGGTTTGGAGTCCAGTGCACGGCCACTGTACCAACCGCCCGTACGAAGAGATGGTGCCAAGGGCAGGAATCGAACCTGCGACGCACGGATTTTCAATCCGCCGCTACTACCAGCTGAGCTACCGAGGCGAGAGTTGTTTGGGGTGAGTTGAGATGGTGCCCCAGACGGGACTCGAACCCGTATGCCTTGCGGCGCTGGTTCCTGAAACCAGTGTGTCTACCAGTGTTCCACCACCGGGGCGTGACGTTGACGGCGCTCGAGGCCTTTGAGCCGAGCTGCCAGAGTTGAGGGCCGCGTTCAGAGAACGGGTTCTCGTGTGTTGGTGCGCTCGGCGAGGGTCGAACTCGCCTGCCTTGCGGCGCCTGATTTTGAGTCAGGTGTGTCTACCGAATCCACCACGAGCGCGGGGTTGTGAAGCGCGATGTCAACCTGTTGGCAGGGGCAGTAGGAATCGAACCTACAACCTTCGGCTTTGGAGGCCGCTGCGCTGCCAGTTGCGCCATACCCCTACAGGGATGACATCGATGATGTTTGGAGGAGGGCATCGGATTCGAACCGATGGAGGATTCTCACCCTCGCCAGTGTTCAAGACTGGAGCCTTAAGCCGCTCGGCCAGCCCTCCGGAAAAGGTGTTTTATGAGCCGACCGGATTGTGGGATTGCGGCCCCGTGCACCGGTTTTCGGACCTGGAATCAGAATCCGCGGAGCATGGGACGTCGAACCCCCATGCCTGCATCCGACGCTCCCCCTTCGACCTCCAAAGGAACGCACGTTCATACCGTGGTGCGGCTCATAGAACACTTCTGTTCATGCAGCAGCGCTCGTGAGCTGAGCACTCCTGCATGAAGCCCCTTCAGGGCGTCACGCACCCGGTCTTCCCCGGGTGCCCGCGGCTTGTCGCCACTGAGAGGTCTCGTCGCCCTGCGCGTCCGCAGGGTTAGCCTGTAAATCCAGGCGAGGTGTTGCGCTGTATCGCACGGCCCGTTGGAGCCATGCGAGCGTTCCGAGACTATTCTGGTGCCCGAGGCGGGACTCGAACCCGCACGGCCTTACGGCCACTACCCCCTCAAGATAGCGTGTCTACCAGTTCCACCACCCGGGCAAATGGGAATCGTATTGGAGCGGGCGACGAGATTCGAACTCGCGACAACCAGCTTGGGAGGCTGGAGCTCTACCAGCTGAGCTACACCCGCATTACGATGCGGACGAGTGAAGTGCAGCGGGATGACCCCGGCCCCGTACTTCCAAGTCCTTCTTTTCACGTGTATCAAGAGCGTTTATCGCTCCCGAAGTGTTGGTGGTCAGCCCCAGACTCGAACTGGGGACCTATCGCTTATCAAGCGATTGCTCTAACCGACTGAGCTAGCCGACCGTGTTGACAGGCTCGCCGCAGTGCGACGAGACGAATTGGCAGAGGAGGCAGGATTCGAACCTGCGGATGCCTGAATCAAAATCAGGTGCCTTGGACCAGCTTGGCGACTCCCCTAGAAAACCTCGAAAGCACTTTGTGGGCAGTGATGGATTCGAACCACCGCGTCCTTTGGGGAAGCAGGGTTACAGCCTGCCGCAATCAGCCACTCTGCCAACTGCCCACAAAGTACTCTCGATGCGTCTTGCGACGACTTGTATGTGGCGGAAGATGAGGGATTCGAACCCCGGTCCCCTCGCAGAGCCGCCTGTTTTCGAAACAGGCGCCATAGTCCACTCGACCAATCTTCCAGGTGCCTTTGACGCTGGCGGGCGGCCTGGTGACGTGGCGTGGAGCCAACCTGCACAGGCTTCGGTCTCGAGCTACTCGAGCAATCTGGAGCGGATAGAGGGAATCGAACCCTACGTCTTAAGCTTGGAAGGCTTCAGCTCTGCCATTGAGCTACATCCGCGTGTTGATGATGGTGGGTGTCCAGGGGTTCGAACCCCGTGTGCCGTAAGGCGTCGAATTTACAGTCCGATGCAGTCAACCCATGCTGCTCGACACCCGCGTTTTTCGCTCCGGTTACGGTTCCGGATGCCACCTTGTCTACATGGCCGGTTTAGCAGTCGCCAGCTACTGCCGGCGACCAGGTTGTGGAGCGGATGAGGGGGTTCGAACCCCTGGCCTCGACCATGGCAAGGTCGCGCTCTACCAACTGAGCTACATCCGCGTGATTTTCGAACTACCGGGCGCCAAACTGTGCCCGCCAGTATCGGAAGTTCCTCTCGTAGCAGCGCTCCATCTGTTTCACGGTGAAAACTCACCAACCGTCCAGGGTGCGGGCCTGGTGCGGAGCTATAAACCCGATGGATGGGCCCCTTGAGCGCCCGTTCCTGTTACCAGGTGCACTTCGCCTTGGGATTTTTGCATGCGCTGCTACGAAAGGGCTCTTGCGAACCCTTCCGGGGACCACCTCCTGCGGTGTGCAGGCTCGACATCCGTTATAGATGCCAGGCCGGTCCCTTGTGTTGCTTGGGGAATGTTCGCATCGTCCTATCTGGTGTGGCATCCAGTCGCGACCGCTTTCTGTCGAAAGTTGCGGCTGGAGGGGCACGCCACGGCACCACGCCCTCGAAGCATGATGTGTTTCCGCAGCTACGGCAGGTCACCGTACCAGGACTCCGCGGGTAATTCCCGCAATGAATTTTTAAAGAGCGCGGCTGTTAGGCCGGATGTCGACGATGCGACTGACCTTTCGGTCACGAAGCAATGAAGCTTCGGGCTGAACCTCTTCGGTTCTGCCGGTCGGGATACGCTCTTCGGGGATTCCGCCCGCTGGGGGCTGGTGTGAAACCTGGAATCAACTCTTTGCGGGTCCCGCCGGTGCTAACCTGACGGGACTGCTGGAGTCTTATTCGTCAGGTAAGCCGGTTGTTGCTGTTAAACCATCCCTGGATGCTGTTGCCAATCGAGGCGACTGCGAGGACGGAGCACTTGGGCGTTGAGGGAAGCGACGGTTGCTGATAACCGCCTGGCAGCGCCCTGGGGGCGTGCGCAACCACGCTGTGCAAGGAGCACATCGCGGTTGTCAGGTTGGTCATCTGCGTTTTCATGGCTGAAAAGTCGTCGTTCGTTGAAAGAGTTTGGTTGTGCAGCTTTCGCTGCGGTTTCCGTTTTAAGGCGGTGATGAGCATTATAGCTCACTGGGTTTATACGTCAACAACTTCTTACAAAATTATCAGTCGGTGACGTGGATGGCGAGTGTAGCCGCATGTTTTATCCGTCGCAACCATTTTTGCGTAGGTAGAAACCCGCATTCATCCGCAATGTTGTGTTTTAGGTGCGTTAGGCGCCCGCCAGCAGGCTCGGGCAGCTATCCCTATAGAGGGCACCACAAGGAAACTCATGACAATCCTCACGCACCACAAACCGACCTCGGCCTTCATCGGCGCCTCATGGGCTGCCCTCCTCATCGGCATACTCGCATACCTGGTCGGGCTCTGGAACAGCGAACTGCAGGTCAACGAGAAGGGATACTACTTCGCGATTCTGATGTTCGGCTTGTTCTCGGCCGTGTCGCTCCAGAAGAGCGTGCGCGACCGAGCAGAAGGTATTCCGGTGACCGACCTGTACTTTGGAATTTGTTGGTTTGCCATCGTTTGCTCCCTCACGCTGCTGGCAGTGGGACTGTTCAACGCGAACTTCCAGCGCTCGGAGAAGGGCTTCTATGCGATGGGGTACGTGCTCAGCCTGTCCGCTGCGGTGACCGTGCAGAAGAACGTGCGCGACTCGGGACCCAAGGAGAAGCGCAATGTGCCAGATGACGTTACCGGCCTGCATGACAGCGTGTAACCCTGAGGTGCGGTAGCCTACCCGCCCTTATTGAAGAAAGCCCCCGCCTCGTGAGAGTGCGGGGGCTTCTTGCATGGCTGTGCCGCGGCCTAGCTGATGGCCGTCCACCACCACTTGGTCTTGGTCGAGCCCTTCTCCTTGAGCTGTACAGCCATCGTGTGGTGGGGCTGGATGAAGTTCAAGAGCTTCGCGTCCATCCGAAGCTTCTTCACCATGTCTGGCCAGTACATCTCGTCGACACCCAGGACCACCTTAGTCCCGACAGAGCTGATGAGACTGTCCGGTACGTTCTCGGTCGATTGATTGGCGGCCCATAGTGCTAGGCCGAATTTGCGCGCCTCACGAGCAATGGTTCCGATGACGCCGTCACCACGCTCGTCCGCCCCGCTGACGTAAGTTCCGAGCTCGTCGAGGACGCAAATTTCAAGCACGTCGGACTGCTCGCCACGCTGCACCGACTTGTAGAAGATGTCGAGCAGCAGGAAGAGGACGAGCATCTTCTTTTCTTCCAGGCTGAGAGCGTTCAGCTTGTATCGCCACACCGGCAGGGTCTCGTCGAACGGCGGGGGCGTGTTCTTGAAGATGCCGGTTGAGTTCAGGTTGTTCAGGCGGTCTACCACCGACTTGAGCACCTCGGGGCTGTCGTACTTGATGAGGTTTTCGAGCTCGAGCCCGGTTTGAATCGAATTGGCATAGTCGGTGAACGCATCGATAGCGCTTTCCTTTGCTGCCTCCAGGGCAACCTCTTCGTCCTCGTCGAATACGCTTTCGTCGTGGCGCTTGCGTTTGACGGAGTCGAGCATCTTGCGTTGCATGGTCCGCGCGGTCTTGTTGAGGTAACCAAGCGCCCGGATGGCCTTTTGGTCCGAGCCGAGGAACTTTTCAAGGTGAATCTGCTTGGCGTAGGCCAGGATGTCGGCAAGGGTGGGGTAGTCACGCTCCTTGAACGCCGGCGGGAACTCGGTGATGCCGCCCTTGTAGTTCTGGGTGTGGACGTACCAAAGCTTGCGCTCTCCACAGAACCGCGCGCCGAAGCCGCGGGCCCTGTCCTTGTCGACAAAGGGCACGTTCAGGTAGATGCGGTTGTCCGAGCCCCCTGAAATCAGGCGCGACTCGTAAGCGTTGAGCGACCAGGTCGAGGGGTCATCCTTTTGAAAGCCGAACTCGCGGTAGACGTCCAGCGCGAGTTCGCGGATGACGGCTTCCTGCTTCAGGCCGAGCGGCGTCCGCGATGCCTGGTCGACCGTACGGATGAAAGCTTGAATCGCCTTGCGTACGCCGCCGAACTCGAAGGACGGGTTGACACGGAAGGGGTTGAGGCCGAAGGGGGCCTGTTCGGAGAACTGGACAACGCTCGCCCCTTCAATCTCAAGGTCGCCATGGACGTCGAACACGTGGAAGCGAACCTTGGTGCCAGCCTTCATCGCCTGCGCGATGAGGCGCCGGATGGTGTGCGACTTCCCAACGCCGCTCGAGCCGAGGATGAGCATGTGGCCGTTGATGAGGCGCTTTGTGTTGAGTTGGACAGGGGTCTTCCGCCCTTCACGGGCGCCGAAGTAGTCCACCCCGAAGTTGAGCTCCATAGAGAAATCGCGGGATTTTGATGACGAAGCCCCGTATAGGCAGGGGACTTAGCCACGTTCACCGAAACTTCTTGAACGTTCGGTGTGCACGGGTTTTCCTTGCGCGAAGGACTTGGGGGAATGGTCGGGACTTCGGCTGTCCGAAAGGTGCACGCTGGAACGGGGCGTATGGGCAGCGTCGCAGCGCACCTACCCGAGCGCCGTACGTGTGTTCTTTGACTCCCTGCTGCGCGAATTAGCGACCCGGCGTCAGCACGACATGACAGCAGGTCGGCGCTTGACAGCGGGCCTGCTACGCGCCAGCTCAAGTTGCTGCAGGTGTTGCCTCAAGAGCGCAGCGGTACCCTCGCCTGTCCGATACCAGCAGCGCCGGCGAAGCACACGCTGGTCCAACCCCGTAGAGGCGAAGTTCGGAACAACATTGCGCTAGCGCCCCAATACGCCAGTGATTTCGCCAGCCGTGTGTTGTACCCAGTGCCGATGCAGGTCACCCCATTCCTTGTCCGAATTCCCAAGAGCCCGTGCCTGTCGCGGATGCGTTAACGGTAGCAACTGCAGATGGCGGCCGCGAATGCTGAACGGGTGACGTTTGCCGTATTGGCCCGGCTGCGTCCCGTACATTCTGAGCTTGGGGTGCCCGAGAGACAGTGCAGCGACGAACTCCCGCAGGGGCGCGTCGCCCAAGGTGATGAGGGTATTGGCGCCAGAAGTGAGAAGCTCCTCCAGGACGGCCTCGACCCGCAGGTGGTCAGCGTACCCGGTGGAAACCAGGGGGACATTAGCCGCAGGCAGGCCCAGCGCCTTTGCAACTGGGGCGTAGTCACTGAGGACCCGGGCGGCCTGCCCTTTGTTCATCCGACTTTCTGGGAGCAAGTCGCATAGCCAAGCGTCGTCGCGCACAAGGCCCAACGGAGCAAGATAGTCTTCATCCAGAGACTTACCCGACGGGCCGTTGAAACGCTGGTCCGCTTCGACCAACCTGCCGGCTTCTGGCGGAATGTGGATTGCGTCGATGATGGCCCCCGCTCCCTCGCCTCGCCAGAAGATATAGGGCTCTGAGGCCACAGCAAGTGCCGCGGCACGCTGCTTTCCGTCGCGGCCTAGCCAGCGTGCATGCACGGCACTTGAGTAGACGCCCAAAACGAATACACGGGCACTTGTATGAGGCACCTGCTCGACTCTCTGCAGAGGCTGCCCAAAAGGAAATTGATACATAAAGACGATTCTGACTTGTTCTGTCCCGCATGCACGTGTCCGTTGCATTGGCCCGACACAGAGGCCATTGCCTGCCGATGCGGGAGAGCCTGCGCCCTGTTTAAGCGCCGAAGCTCGAAGGAGAATGTCGGCGAATCATGTAGTGAGCACGCGCTTCGCGGGCCCGGCCCTGAGTCGTGAATCCTGCCAAGCTTCTCAGCTCGAGCCCTTCCCATCCTTGTCCGTCACCGGCTGCTTCCGATGGACAGCTCTATGGACAACCCCATTGGATTGCCGCCAGACCTGACCACAGGACTCTAGCCTAATTCACAAGCTTGGGCCGCTAGTGACCCAGACCCTATGAAAAAGGAAAGCCGCATGAAGCGGCTTTCGGAAAATCACGGCGTTGCGGCCGCGGTGCTCTGTGGATTTATCTTGAACGGTTCACTCAGCGCTCGCCGCGAAAGCCTGGCGACAAAGCTGCCACCCGTCGGGTTGAGCGCAAGGAAGCGCTTTCGCCGGCCCCAGCTCTCGACGCGCAGTTGGCTAACCGCTACGCTTCCAGAGGGGAGGTTGAACCTTAGCGGACTGGTGAACTCGAGGACGTCGCCGACATTTACCACAAGGGAGGCTGGCGCTGACCGTGCGAGGACACGCGCCCGCCACTCTCGTGCATTCTCGATGCTGGACTCGCTACAGTCGAGTTCGGCCACCGGAGTCAGCTTGGAAAGCATGCCCTTGGGCATTCCGCAGATGACGGGGCCTTCCTGCTCAGTCATCGACTTCCAGGCGAAATCCGTGCGGCCTCGCGAAACAGCGATGACCAGCGCACAGCGCGTCGTCTTCTCCGACCTGGCGTCGATTTTCGCAAGAATGCCATAGGCGCCACCGGCACCGCTGACCATCCTCTCGATGTGGTAGGTGACGCCCTCGCTGCCGTCCCACTTGGCGCCTTCGCGGTACGAGGTGTGGTCTCGCAGCATCTCAAGCGTCGATTTGCCACGTTGGTTGGAAACGCTGCTCCATCCCATTTGATGCTCCTGTGTAGTTGACCTGACAGGTGTAGGGAGCGGGCGCGGTGCGCTTGAGATTTAGCGCTGAGGCGCGCAAAAAGAGGCCGCCGGGGTTGCCGGCGGCCGTTTCCCTCTGCAGGCGCCTAACGCTTCAGCGTCGTGCTTTCAGGCGCTCGCGCTCGGTGAAGTCGTCTGCACAGTCCTTGTCGCAGAAGAGTTTCTCGTCGATGGCTACGCCGCGCTCGTCGACGTCTCGGCCTTGGGCATCCTTGCCCAAAGCCACGAAGTGGGTGTCGCAGTTGTAGCAACTGCCACGGGGGAGCAACTTGGGGCCGGTAGCCCGATTTGCCAGGGATTGGCGCAGGAACAGTTCAGCCTGTTCATTGGCCATGTCGATTTCGTCTGCCATTGAGTTCTCCTGTGATGCAGAGGGGGTAACCGTGCATGTAGGATTTGAGTTTTAGCCTTTTAGGCACAGGACTGCGATTTAGCTTGGACCTAAATCGTATGTATGCTAAAATGCAACTAAGATGGAGCACTCCAATGGTTAAGAAGAAGTCGAGCTACGCATGCAACGCATGCGGGCAAAAGGCTGTGGTTTGGGGTGGCAAATGCTCCGGCTGCAACGCCTGGAACACGATGGAAGAGGTCGTCGAGCGCGAGGAGCCGGCCAACAGCCACCGCTACTCGAACTGGTCGGGCACGAAGGCAACGCTCGTTGACCTCCGCAATGCCAAGACGGTCACCCACGTGCGTTGGGACACCGGCCTGACCGAGTTCAACCGCGTCCTGGGAGGCGGGCTGGTCAAGGGCTCCGTGGTGCTCGTCGGTGGCGACCCTGGCATTGGCAAGTCGACCCTGTTGATGCAGGTGGTTGGGCATCTGAGCCCCCGCGCGAAGACGCTCTATGTCTCCGGCGAGGAGTCGCCCGACCAGCTGAGAATGCGCGCTGAGCGCCTCGGGCTCGGTGAGGCATCCATCCAGGTGTTTCCCGAGACGGAGCTGGAGGAGATTCTGGCCATGATGGATGAGCAGCGCCCAGACATCATGGTTGTGGACTCGATTCAAACCGTGTTCTCGAGCCAGCTCACGTCGGCGCCGGGCAACGTCGCGCAGGTTAAGGAATGCGCTGCGCAGCTGAACAAGAAGGCCAAGAGCATGGGCATTGCCCTGTTCCTGGTCGGGCACGTGACGAAGGAAGGCAACCTGGCCGGCCCGCGCGTCCTGGAGCACATCGTGGACGCGGTCCTCTACTTCGAGGGCGAGTCGGGTTCCGCGTTCCGCATGGTTCGGGCGTTCAAGAACCGGTTCGGCTCCGTGAACGAGCTCGGCGTGTTCGCGATGGGAGAGAAGGGCTTGGAGGAGGTCAGCAACCCGTCATCGCTGTTCCTCACGGCGCACGAGCATCCGGTCCCGGGTACGTGCATCCTTGCTGCGCTTGAGGGCAATCGACCGTTCCTGGTTGAAGTCCAGGCGCTGGTGGAGGACGCTCCGACGCCGAATCCGAAGCGCTTCGCCGCCGGCGTGGATACGAACCGGCTGCAGATGCTGTTGGCAGTGCTCAACAAGCACGCGAGCGTCGTTGCGTTCGACCAGAACGTCTATGTCAAGATTGTGGGGGGCGTGCGGCTCACGGAGCCAGCGGCGGACCTGCCGTTGATGCTTGCGGCACATTCGTCCCTCGTGGACCGGCCGCTGCCCAAGGGGATGGTCGCTTTCGGGGAGGTAGGCCTGGCCGGAGAGATTCGGCCCGTAACTGATGCTCTGACCAGGCTGAAGGAAGCCGCGAAGCTGGGCTTCACCCAGGCGATGGTGCCACTGGCGTGCAAGCACAACAATTTGGCATCGGTAAAGGGAATCGACGTGACGTACGTGTCACGCGTCGACCAAGCAATCGGGCTGCTGCGAGAATTGAAGGCAGCTGCCTGAGGAGAAATGTCATGAAGCAAAAAGTTGTCAACAAGAAGTTCAAGTGGGTTTGGGTGGTGGCGGCCTTCCGTCGGATGGGGGAGTTCAACGGGCACTTGTTCGCTGGGGTATCGTGCGGGTTTTTCCTGCTGCTCGGACTGAAGTTCCCCGCCCTGAGCTCCGTAGCGGTTGCCGTCGCTGTGCTGTATGTCGCAAGCCTCGTCTGGCTCGTCACGCTTGCCCGCAAAGACGAGAAGGCGCGCCATTTCGGCTTCGTGAAGGACTGGATTGCTTCCGCGCCATCCGACAGGGTGCGGGCGGACCGCCAGCAGTTGCTGCGAAATCAAGGCATGGAGGGCGCGGTCTACGCAGCGAGCCTTGCCGCGGTACAAAACTCCGCAACTGCACCTCTGGTCAACGTCGACGGCACGCCGATGATGCCCGGTGGCCTGACGGACATCAACGGCAACCCGTACGGCGTGTTTGGCGGCGGTGCAGGCGGCCTGTTCAACGAGCAGACGGGTGGGTTCGTCGCAGAAAACAACGCCTACGTCGCCCCCATGGGGTTGGATTCGGACCCTCACAATCCGATGTCTTGAGCCCGGCGAAGCAGTGACCTGGAAGCCAGAGGCACAGCCTCTGGCTTTTTTGGTTGGGTCCTGTCTTGGCGGCTGTGAGCCCCGCGCCCTCGCTCCCTTGAAGCTCCCGCGATGGCAGCCCGCTTGAAACGGCCCGGCGAACCGCCACATCCGCTAAGTGGGCCACGGCAGGAGCCCGCCCAATAAAAAACCCCGGGGATTGCTCCTCGGGGTTTGGGAATTACGCTGACGCGGGGCTAGTTGAAGCTAACTTCGCACATGCCGCCGGCGCAGGCCTGCGAGCCGAGGGTGTTGATGTCCACCTGACGGACTTCCGACAGAACCGACGCGAAGTCGATGTCTTGCAAAGAGGTCTGGATGCCCACCCACTTGTGCAGGTTGTAGCAGTCCTTCAGACAGAAGGAGGCCTTCTGCATGTCGCCGTCGAAGTGCTTCGCGAACTTCTTGAAGCGACGCACCCAGTCACGCTTGAGCAGGTCCTTGGAATCCTCGTCCGACAGTTGCAGACCCTTGCCCATTGCGGTGTCGCATGCCATCCACAGGTTGTCGTTGAAGGCGTGCAGCCCGTCGACAATGAGACCTGAGGCGAACATGCTGGCCTCGCCGTAGAGTCCGACGATTTGTTCGGCCGACGTCACTTCCGTGAACGGAGCTTGCGGGTATGCCTTGTCGCCTTCGCCTGCCAGCAACGAGATGCCGGCGAACCACTGGCGATTGTCGAAAATGTACTGCTCGACCGCGCTCCAGTCATCCACCCCGATGGTGTTCGAGATGTTGTGACGCAGCTTTGGATGCACGCACAGTTCCACATTGGTGCCGTTTTCGACCCAGTGCTGCTGTGCCTTCTTCACGAACTCCAGCTGGCGAACGCCCATGAGGTCCTGCTTGAAGATGGACGTGTCCTTCGAGACGACCGGGAAGCTGACAACGATGTCGCTGCCGTTTGCCGACCATACGGACTTCTCCACCATTTTCGGGTTGCGCTGCAGGATGAGCTTGGCCACTTCGTCATCGGCGTTCATCTGAACGTTGCGGAAGTACATCGGCGAGTGCTCGCCGTGGATTCCCGAGGCAGTGCCCAGCAGGACCGACGCGTTGCCCGAGGGCTTCGCACAGGTCGTGCGCGCGGCCGGATTGACCCCGATGAGCATCGCCACTTCACGGTTGACCCGCTTGACGATTTCAGCGCCCTCCTTGAGGATGGCTTCGTCGAACAGGATGTGCGGATTGTTCATCCAGCCCGTGATGCTCACGCCGATGAGGCTTTCGCGCTCGGTGATTCGGCGGGTGGCTTCGGACACATACTTGAAGTTCGTGTAGCCTGCTTGGAGCGTGCCCAGAATGGCGCCGGCCTCGCAAGCGGCGAAGAACAGCTCCTTGTTCACGCACTTGCCGCCGTTGATTTCGGTCAGGTTGCAGAACTGGAACCCCGACACGCCGTCGATGGTGACCGGACGCATGCCGATTTCCACGCACGGGTTGTAAGCGAACTCCTTGTCGTCGACAAAGATGAAGCCCGGCTCGCCGAAGTCGCGCACGGAGGTCATGATTTGCGCCCACTCTTCGCGGGTCAGCTCGTCGCGAAGCAGCACAACGGAGTTGTTGCTGCGGCCGCGCTGCGGGTTGTCGACAAACCAGTCGCCAGTCTTCGCCTTCATCATCTCCTGGTCGTCCTTGTCGAACAGGCAAATCGTCGCGGAGCGACGAACGCCGCCGGCCAGAACTGCGTCGGACATGTGCATGACGAAGTCGTATGCGACGATGGGACGCACGGCGACCGATTCAGCAGCTCCGAGAGCCTTCTGCAACAGCGCCTCGCACTTGATGAGTGCCTGGCGCAGGGGGTCCGGGCCCGGGGCCTTGAAGCCGCCCGAGATTTCCGAACCCTTCGCGCGGATTAGGCTGAAGTCGAAATGAACCTGGTGGCCCTGATATTCCGGGAACGTGCCTTCGCCATCGAAGTACGAGCTCAAGAGGACGCCAAACGCGTCGGCCCAGCCCTCGATGCTGTCGGGAATCTGGAAGACCTTGATTTTCTCGCTCGACGGACGAGCGATTGGGGGCAGCTTGGCCACGTGGTGCTTCTGCACCGAGAAGCCGACGCCGCAGCCGCACAAAAGCAGGTACATCGCTTCCTGGAAGAAAGCCGCACGGTCGCAGTGGCTGACCGAGCAGTTGTACATGCGGGCCTCGTGTTTGCGCAGCTGTTCGCCACCGAACTGCAAGGCACGTTGAGCACCCAGCACCAGTTGGCTTTCGTATGCCACTTCAGCCTTGGCGAAATACTTCTCGAGCTCCGGCGTCATGCGTTCCGCGTACTTGTCGCGGTGCATGTCCATGACGCGTGCTACGGCTTCGTCCCAGGTCTCGTAGGAGCCCCGGGCATCTACCCAGCGGGAGTAGCCCATGAAGAACTTCGACTCGGAGAGCATCTTTTGGCCAAGGGGAGACATCAGAGCGTTTTTCATCTGTTTCTTTCGTAGATTCCGAGGCCCCTGGGGCCTCGATGTTGAAGTTGGTCCGCACGCGTAGCAGGCTTGAAGCCAGTCGCAAGCGGGTTGGTTGTCCTCTCCGCGTATAGCGAGAGGCAATTGACCATCTAAAGGACGACAGCGCCTGCGCCTGGGGGCGCAACGCTGTGCTGGAGGGGTACGCAACCTATAGCTAGCCCGGTCTGGAGGCCTGCTTTAAGGGTGCCAACAGGAGGAGCCGTTAAACGAAAAAGCCACCCCGGATGGGGTGGCCTGCGGGCCGGGGCGCGATTCGGTCAGGCCTCGTTGTCGCGCACTGCCATCGAGGGGTCGATGGCCTCAGCGGAGAGGAACAGATGTCGAATGAGGTCCGTGTGCGAGGCCAGCAGGAGCTTCGTGAGCCAGATGGCCCAGTAGGAGCCGCTGGCAGCGCCGACCTTTACGCCGGTGAAGACGAGGTCGATGAGAGGCTTGACGAGGTGCTCGAGCCCGGGAATCTTGGACAAGACCACCAGGCAGAGAACGCCACAGGCGAGGATGAAGAGGACGGTGCTCATGGTCAGTGTAGAGAGAGCGCGACGCGCTCTGGGAGCAGCTTCGCTTCGATAGCGCGTTGGAGCGCGGCTTCCGCCATTTGCAGCTCGCGCATCGCCCTGGGACAGCTCTCAGCCGCCGCAAACGACCGGGTGAACGACAGCAGCATGGCGAGGGGAACGGCTTCATGCCCGTCCGCTGCCCTGACCGCGGTCGACACGACGCTTCCTTCGCCGTAGCCGACACATGCCAGGACCGCGACAGCTTGGGGCCCCGCACTTGCCTGATGGTCCCGAAGCAACGCGATGGCCTGTTGCACCAGCTTGTCGTACGTACCCGTGGGAGCGTGTTCGCCGCTCAAGGGATTAAGCGCCGGCGGTGGTGAAGCTGCTTTCAGCCGAGGCGGCTCGGCTCTCGTCAGACCCCACCATCAGGAACTGCTCGTACTCGTCGGTAAGGTCAAGGCCCAGCTCATCAGGCGGCATCGTGACCTTGTGCCTGGTCACCTTGAACTCCGGAATAGGCTCCGGGAAGTTGAGCATCGGCGTGTTGATGTGGAACACGCGGGAGCCCGACAGCAGGACCGCCTCTCCGAGGCCCAGGGACTTCAGATGCTCGGGGCTGACGCGATACTCCTCGGATTCCTTCCAGGACTCGGACATGCCGGCGCCGTCCGACGCGTTGCCCTGGGGAGTCGTTCGGATGTTGGAGGAGGATTCGCCCTCGTTCTTGCTCAGCGAGAGGGACTTCGCGAACTTCTTGGTCTTGCCGATGATGTCAGCGGCCGTCTCGGGAGAGTCCTTGGATGCGAACTTGAAACAGACCTTGTTCCAGGTGTTGCCAATGATGATGTCTTCGAAGTCGGGACCGACCGTGCGCAGGTTCGCAAAGGTCTGGAAGGCTGGAATCATGCAGATGCCTGCGCTTCGAGCTTGCTCGAAAAGTCGTGCGATACCGCTCATGACGTAGCTGCCCATTTCGTCAGCAAAGACGAGGAACGGGGGCTTCGGGCGCTTGTCCTTGTGCACGCCCTGCACGTTGTAGACCGCAGTGCGGAGGTCGGAAAGAATGATTTTCCCGAGGTTCAGCGCTGCCGTATCCTTCCCCATGGTCGGAAGCATGACGTACAGACACTTGTTGTTCATCACGATGTCCGTGAGGTCAATTTCCGGCGTGTAGGTGTTGAAGACCTCGCCGAACTTTCCTTGCGCGAAGAGTGCAATTCGCCCGGAGATGCCACCCAGCAAATCCTTGACCATCTTGATGTCAATTCCAACGCCGTTCTTGTCTTTCTTGCGAAACTGATTGAGGAACATCTCCAGGGTCATGCGTTCCTCATCGCCCAAGCGCAACCGCAGCAGCGATTCCAGCGCCCGGTCCGATTGCAAGAGGATGGCGAGGTCGCTGAAGTTGTAGCGGCGCTTGGCTGACTTCAGCGCGCCTGTGAGCACTGTTAAGGCATAGTTCGCCTGCTGGCGGAAGTAGTCGGCGCCTGGCGAGTTTTCCGTTCCCGGAATCAGGTTGAGGAGCCGGCTGGCCACCTCATCGGCGTCGCCCTTGAGGATGGGGTTGTAGGTGTTGCTGTTGTGCGGTTGGTCGACGTTGAGGACGTAGAACTCATCCCCGCGGCCGCAGAGCTGCATCATCATGTTCAACTTGTCGCGCGTCGCCGCATCGAGCTTAGCGTCGATGAAGATGAAGCCGCCACCGCGGATAGCCTGCTGCCAAAGAAGGAACTCGCCCAGAGTGGTCTTGCCGACACCTGACTGGCCGATGATGGCGGTATGCCGAGTCAGGAAGTTGTCGCTGATATCGACGGGCATACCGTTGTCACGCGTGTAGCCGAACCGAATTCCCTCCTTGGTCGACATGAGGTCGCCAAACGTCTCATCCGACGGAAGAACGAAGTTTTCGCGACTGACCGTGTCCGTTCGGTCGAGCCACTCCCGTGCTCGCTTAAACGCGAACCACCCGGCGCCCACAGCGGGCCCCACCAATGCGGGGAGTACATAGGGGTTGCCCGCAACCCAAGGGCTTGACGCCGCGACGCCTGCACCAATCCCCATCAACGCCCAAGCGTCTTTTCGACCTACCAGCATGTAAAACGTCTCCCTTTATGCTGGTTCGTCTAGGAACCAGTCATTTATATGGGCTGGTTGGTCAGGATTCACAAAGAAAAGCGGCAAGACCGAGGTCCTGCCGCTTTACGTCCCGCTTGCGCAGGGCCTGTCAGTGCCTCATTTCGGCATCGTGCCTTGGCTCGCCGGGACGGTCACCGTTACTGGGACGTTATCGTTGCGACCGCCGCTGCCGCCCGGGAACTTGTTGTATGCGTTCTCGACCGTGACTGTGCGCTTCTGCACGCCGCTCTTGGTGGTGTGCACAGTCATCGTGACGGTTTGGGTCACGTTGCCTTCGCGCTTGCCGCAGGCCAGCTCGTTAGGAGCCTTGAAGACGTGGATTCCGTAGTAGCCCGAGCCGGGCTCGGAGAGGGACAGCGGTTGAAGGGTTTCGGTCATCGTGCAGTCCCCCCAGTCCACTTCTACCGCGGTCACGCGGTCCACGTCCTTGGCCTTGTCGCCTGTCGTCTCAGGCCAGTATCCGCTCGCGATGAGTCGCGTGTGGAACGGTCCGAAGCCTTGCGATGGGCTGATGCGGGCGTAGTGCGCCGCAGATGGCGCGGTAACCGTGATGGTGCCCTTACCATCCGCATACTGGCTGTTGAACTGCTGGAACTGCTCAGCAGCCGCCCGGCCGATTTCGCTCGGGCTGCCGGCCGAAGCCGCGACCTTGTCCATGACCGACGTCAACCATTCGGACAGGTCCATCTTGCCGAAGTCCATGGCAGACAGTTGACCCGGCGTGAAGCCCGTGCAGTCGGGGAACTGAGGGAATCCCCACAGCTTGAGGGCAACGGCCGAGGTCGCAGTCACCCGAAAGCTGCACAGGTTCGTCAGGGCATCGCAACGGCCCGTGAGGCGCGTGTCAGAGTTCGGAAAGGTGAACTCCGAGGTGCGCAGGTCGGTTGGGACTTGCACGGTTTTCCAAGTCTGGCCGCCATCCTGGCTGTAGTCGATGCGGATGCGTTCCGGCACGGTCTTTCCGTCCGAGGCGCCCTTTACGGACCAGGTGCGGAACACCAGGTCGGCGATGTTCGACATCTGGTTCAACGCGCCGGCGGAGCGGCCTTCTGACTCTTCGTTCGAGTAAAGGTGCCATGACAGGTCACGGGTGACGATAGCCTTGCCACCCTGACCCATCGGCCATCCTCGTGCTTCATAGGTGCAATTGCCCGATTCGGGCGAGCATGCGCCCTTCACGGCGGTGTAACGGCTGACACCCCGGGACTCGTTGACCAGCGGGTCGAGTTCCACCAGGTTCCACGAATTCGGGCCGAACTCAGGTGCCTTTGGCATTTCGGCGCACCCGTTCGAGTTATCGCAGCTGGCAATGATGGTCCGAACGACGCCAGGGCATTCGAACGATTCCGGGTCCGTCGCAAAAATTTCGCCGGCCTTGACGGGGTCCGCGCAGTAGCTGGGCCACTGCCACGCAGCGACCTTGACGCCGTTGACGTCCACCGGCGACGTCCACCGCCCGTTGCCCTGGTCGAGATAGGTGAAGTTCAGATTCTGGCTGACGATGTCCGCGCCTTGCCCGGACATGGCCATCTGCAGCAGCTGGCCGCGGCCCTGCTCGTGGATGACGCGCGGCAGAATGCCGTTGAATGAGCAGTAGGTCTGGGTGTATTCCAGGCAGGACTTCAGCGGCCACTTAGCCCTGTTGGAGCAGTACTCGCCAATGTAGACGGTGTATTTCGAGCGCCGGGCTGCGGCGAGCTCGACCGTGGGCATTTCGCAGCCGTCACGCATCATCTGTCCTGACTTCGGGCGCTCCATGTCCATCCGGCAGCAGTTCCGCCCGAACAACTGGCCGATGCCGCCTGTCGCCCGCTTGCAGCGCATATCCTTGCCCGTGAAAATCTTCGGGATGGTCGGGTTGTCGCTCATGTCGTCAATGCCTTCGCCCGCAGCGTCCGCAATCGCGGCCGAGACCAGGGCGGCGTTCATCTTCTCGACGTCGACGGTTTGGTCTTGCTTCACGGCATTGCCGAACGTGATGTCGTCCGTGTTCAGGCAGGCGTTGTCTTCGGAACTCTTGGACCACTCGACGCAGATATCCTGAGCGTGCGTGCATTGGTAGGTCTCGTTCTGGGACATGACGAGGCCGCCGTTGCCGCCGGTGTAGGAGGCTGGCTCGGCAGAGGTCATGCTGCAGTGCGCCAGGTCAACGCTCTTGCAGGAATCGAGGTCGTCGGTCGCGCTGGGCTGCCCGTAGCAGACGACACCGGTGGTCGGCGTCGTGTAGATGCCACAACCCGCTTTCTCAGCGTTGGTGAGCTGCAGGACAACACCCGTCGGGAAGCCAGTAGCCTCATCGACGGCCGCGACTAGGCATTGGGCGTCGTCTAGCGTGCGGCCGAACCACTCGCCGCCTTGGTAGGTGTTGTACCGGCTTTCTGAGAGAGGGCTCAAGTCGCAGGCGCCAGCGACCGGCGAGGGCGATGCCTCCACCGACAGGACGGCGGGGTCGCTCGTGGCGAAGTACTCGGTCCAGCTCTGGTCCAGGCACGTCGTGCCGTCCTCTGCGAGCTGCGAGCAGACCTTGGCGGTCTCGCCAATCTTCGACTTGTCCTTGCGCAGGTCTACGCCTTCCGAGGTGAGGCATGTGTCCGTGGTCGCCACCTTGCCGTCCTTGTCGATTTTGACCTTGATGTCGCATTGTGCGGTCTCGAGCTTGTACTTCGTGATGCGCTCAGTGAGGGGGAACGTGCGCGTGCAGCTCGTGGTGAACTTCTGCGAAGTCGTGCTCCATTTCGTGCAGCTGCGCGGGCCGGAGCACTGAGCATCCGCCTGGGTGAGCTTGGTCTCGGTTCCTCCTTCGGCGGCTTGGGCCGGATTTGCCCGCAGGTGCTCGCCGGTCTCCCTGGTCTTGTCGGCGTAGCTGCCGTTTTCGACGTTGGTGCGGAGGTCCGAAATCAGTGTGCTGTTGGAAGCAATCTGTTGGCCGGTGACCTTCAGAGTGGCGTCGCTGCCGCCAATGACCGACGTCCCGCGGACCGAGATGCGGCAGCTGTCGGTGCTGTTGCAGCCAGCCCCGACCTGAACTCCGCTCACCGTGGTGAAGGAGCCGACGGGCACGGAAATCTCTTGCGAGAAGTCGCTATCAGCCGCGCACTGCCCCAGTCGCTGCTGGTTGTCACAAACCTTGAAGAGCAGCGATTGAACCGGAGCGCCCTCGCACGCGACTGCCCGGAACGTGAGGTTGCCACCCGAGCGGATTTCACCTTCGACCTTGGCGCGGCAGTTGAGGTCGAACTTCGCCGTGGCAGTGACGACGGCGATGCCTGCCTGTTGCTTCTGGCCGGGGGAGGCAACTTGCTCGAGGCCCTCCAGTCCGGTGATGCTTTTGAAGTAGTCGAGGCCTGCGGCCTGGGTAAAAGACGACCTCGGCGCCAGCTGCGCCGTTCCGTCCTCGTTCAGGATTGTGTCTCCCCCCGCATCCCGGTTCACGCTGACGCTGCGCATCTGGGTTGCAGCTTGGGTGGCTACTTTCTTCGCCTGCGCAATCTCCTCCGCGGTAGGGGCTTGCGCCGCTGTGGTGAACGTGAAAAGGGCGCACATGGCGCCCAGAAGGTAGTTTGCGACACGCATTGGGTAGTCTCCGGCCTATAGGTTGCTCCAACGTATAGGTACAGAGACCCCACTTAGCCTTTGCGCATCATTTCTGGGGTGGAAGTGCTGAGGCGTTCTGCAGCGCCTTCGCGGCGAGGGCATCAGCCATGGCCTTGCGGATGCCTTCCTCTTCCTTCAAGCGCTCCGATGGCGACTTAAAGTCTTCCCATTTGCCCGTGAACGGCTTTTGCTCTTTTGCAGGAGTATCGCCCAGGGCGAATCCGCGCGCCAGAGCTTTGATGTAGGGCGTTGCATCCTCCATGCCGTCGTCGAGGAACTGTTGGAGGGCATAGTTTGCAGTGACGGCACCCGAAACCTTCGAGTATTTGGCCGGGTCCAGCGGCGGGCAGGTGTTGTACTGCAGGTCCTGCCCGCGGTATTTGAACTTGCGCGGCTCGATTCCGGTGCACTGCATCTCCACGCGATAGGTGGTCAGCACGATGGTCGGAACCGTGGTGACCTGGTAGGCGTCGTACATGCGCGGGTCAATCGAAATATTGGCTGACGCACCCTTGCCGTAGTTCAGCTTCGTGAGGTCTTCGCTCACAAAGTCTCCGAGGCTTCGCCCCGGAGGCGCGCCCCGGAAAATCAGCGTGCCGCCAGACCACATGGCCTCGACGGCGTAAGACCGCAGCATTTCCAGCGGCATTGACCAAGACACGAAGTAGTAAAGGTTGGACCTCCGCTTGGGGCTGATGCCCAGGAACTCCAGAACCTTGTCACGCTCGCCAGCGATTGACTGGTCCGCGATGTCGTCGGCATTCTTCTTACCGCGGGCCACTCGCTCGGCGAACTCCGGGTCGGGAACAGCCTTCTCATATGCGGTGAGCAGGTCAACAGCCAGGGTCTCGCCGAGCTTTCGGGCCGCCTCAACCTGTTGGGGGTCCGCGTCCTTGAGGTTGCCGTATGGCACGTAGAGGGCTCCGGCATCTTGCTTCTCGGCGGGCGCTTCGGTTCCGTCGGCAGTGTCTTGGGCGCGGGCCTGCTGGGCGCTCAGGGCGAAGGCCACGATGGCTGCAGCCATCGATACGGTCAAGCACTTGTTCATCACGGTACGCGGTAGCAGCATTGTTTGCCTTGCCAAATCATGTTGATGGTGTGCTCCTGGGTAGGGGCGTTCGACGTCGGCGGATATTGGAATTCGGCCATATCGCCGAAGACCACTGCTCGGCCGGTACGGTTGATAGGGCCAACCTGGTTGAACCGGTACTGACCCTTAACGACCATGGGATTCGGATGTGACGCGCAGATAGCCGAGGGACCGATGGTGGTGAACAGCAATCCCAGACGGCTGAAGCGTGCGATGAACTTGGCCGCAATGAGGTTGTTCTCTGCAAAGTCCTGGCCGGCATGGGACGTGTTGCCGGATAAGGGGTACAGATTTCCCCATGCTCCGGCACACCAGAACAGGGCATCAATGGTGTGGCCGAGGGTCGAGGCCGCGGCGTCGACCGCGCATGCGGCGTGAGCGGTGAGCCCCGTAAAGATGGAAGCTTCTGGGGTGAAGATGCCGCTCCAGGTATCGTCCTGCCACATTGGGTCGACCTCGGTCATGTACGTGACGTCCACGCCCGAGGGGTTCTTGCAGTACGCGAGAAGCTCCTGGTCAATCATGTCCAGCACGGGGTAGGTGATGAAGTGGACGTTCATGCGGTTGGCTTGCCGCTTTTCCAGGCCTTCACCCGTCGACTTCTCGGAGCCCTGGTTCGCATAGGTCTTGAGAACCTGCATGCCGCCCATTGAGGGCATGCACCCGGGGCGGCGTTCCACCTCCACCAGGTACATCGGCTCCCAGTAAGTGAGGCCCTCGCCCATGGTCGGGTACCCGTAGGTCATGACGGAAGGGCAGTAGCAGATGGGGGGCATCGCCTGCATCAACACCGGGTTCTCGTTGTAGCCGGACCCGTTGATTTGCATGCCGACAATCGTGATGGGGTACAGGTTGTTCCAGTCGATGTTCATCGGATTGAACATCTCGCCCGTGCAGATGGCAGCCTGCGCCTCGCCCGTAACCCCAGATTCATCCTGCTGCGCAGAAGCGCCGAAGGCGCAGCACATCAGAACAGCGGCAAAAAGCTTCTTGAAGACGTTCATTGGGTCACTCCAGAGGAAGATGGCGCGGAGGCAGGCACGGAAACGGCCAACGCCCCTGCCGACAGCTCTGACTGCTTCGGCTTGAGCTCATCCCAGGCGTGCAGGACCTCGTCGGTCTGAAATGGCTGGCCGAAGGAAGTAACCGCGATGTATTTGGAGTTCACGCCCGTGCCCGGGTAGACCAGGGCAGGCAGATACTTCACTTGGAAGCGGCTGATGAGCGCGTCACTCGCGTGAAAGATGGGGCGCTTGAAGATGTCACCAAGGTCCTTCACGTCGCCACTGCCGGCTTCGATGGGGACGATTCGGTCCTGCTCAGCGGCAAAGACCTTCTTGACAAGCTCCCGCTGGTCCTCCTGAGACCCGTCGAAGAAGAAGAGGGCGGTGACCGGGTGGTATGAGTCAAGCGGGTTCACCTTGGTGCCCTTGGCAGCAAGGACTTCCCACTTGTAGCTGCCATCGCTTTGCTTCACAGGAGCTTGGATGTCCGAAGTGAGGACCAGGGACGGGTCGAAGTACGCTGTACCGGTCTCGTTGGCTTGGGGCAGCTGGCGTTTCGGCAGGTTCGACAGGAACTTCTTGCCGCTTTCAACCACCTGCTTGTTCACCTTGTTCCAGTCCGTACGAGACGCGGACTCGAGCATCGTTTGGCGCATGTCTACTTCGATGATGGGCCAGACGTTCCCTTGGACGCCGTGGTCCTTGGCATGGGCCAGGCCGACCATGGCCAGGAGCGCGGTGGCGAACAGGGCTAGTTTCATCGTGGAATTTCGGTAGAGGGTTGTGCAACCTATAGCCAAATGGCTCAGTCCAGGACGCCGACGATGGAGCTGATGATGGCAACCTCACGCATGAGCACGCCGTTCTTGATGCCATGCTCTTTCATGACGTCGTCGAACGAACTGCCGCCAATCAGGCTGCCCATGATGGTGAACTGCCGCGGCGTCAGGTCGTCACGGTGCCGCTCGAGGAGCTCCTGGCGCTCGTCGCGCATCGCCTGGTCTTCGTCCTCTTCGATGGCGGGCTCGCCGTCGGCAGCCATGAGTGGGTTCAGGCCGAGGCCGTCAGGCAGGCCTTCGGGGGCCATTCCGCTGTCCGCACCCTCGCCGCCGTCGGTCTGAAACCAGCCCTCGAGCTTGTCCCACTCCAGGGCTGCGGCGAGCACGCCGGGGGTCACGTAGGAGCTGCCGTCCTTGCGCTTGCGGAACGCCGAGCCCGGCAGGCGCACCGACGAGCCGAGTTCGCGCCGAAGACGCAGTGCTGCGTGCCCAGCCATCCGGTGAGCGTAGGCCGCAATCTGGCCGGGCTTGTACTTCGCCGTATCAGGGCTCAGGGTGAACCACATCATGCGGATTTCCTGCGCCGCCTCCTTCTTGAGCTCGGGCGGCACTTGGTTCTGGGAGCAGGCGATGTCGATAATCTTCTGGTCCAGCGGCGGCTGGCACTGCGACAGGTAGTCGAACAGCGACATGTCCGAGGTCAGGTTCTCCGGGGGGACCACGTCCTTGCGTTGGCGGGTAGGCTTAGCAGTTTTGACAGCGACTTCAGACATTCGAGGCTCCAGTTTCCAAGTGATTGAGAGGCGGGCTGGGCGGCGGCCGCCTCAATCCAAAAATACGTTTTAGGTGGTCAGTTCGTAAATCTGAACCAAGGTGCGTCCGGCACCTCTTTTCGCCGGCAACTGCCGCACGAACGGGGGGAAAGGCATGGCTTTGGGGTTGTCATCCAGAATCAGGCCGAGACCGTCGGGGTTCTTGTCGGAGGGCGCTACCAGGCAGTCAAGCATTGGCTTCATCCCTCCGTACGCGTTGTCCCAGTCCAGTCCGCCGCCGGCGCACTCTCTTGTCACCACCAGGAAGCTCCGTTCGACGGGGGCTTCTGGCTTTTGGCCCTTGAGGGCCGCCTTTACCATCATTCGCCATTGGCGCCGCAAATCCTTGTATGCGTGAAAGTGAAGGCCCTTGATGACGTTGTTCGAGGGTGTTTCGACAGGGAGGGAGAGTTCGTACTTAAGCTCTCCTCGCTGTTTCCAGATTTCAAGCCCTGCTACGGGGCTCTCCATCCAGCCGCCGGTCAGGCGCCGGCCTTGCTCGCTTCGTACTTCTTCATGAAGTCCTTGTCGGAGGTGATGAACTCCTTGAGGATGGTCTCCACGAGGGCGCTGGTCTCAATCTCGACGCCGTGCGCGGCCTTGTACTCCTGGCGATAGGCCTCGACCAGGTCCGCGGTGGACTTCTTGACACTGACGGCCAGGCGTTCGACGGGTTCGCGCAGGGTGATTTTCTTGAGCTTCATGGTGACAGGTACCGAAAGTTGTGTTGGTGATAGTTGTTAGCGACCAGCGCTTAAACGACAGTGAAAGTATAGCTTCAGTAACACCAACTGTCAAAGAATAAACAGTGCCAGTATCAGTTTAGACGCGATTTAGGTTCTAGTGCGCCAGGTGAGACGCACTGGCGTGGTTAGCCCCCAAAGAAAAACCCCGGCCCATGTGGCGCCGGGGTTTCGAATGACGGAGAGTTAGCCTTGGCTGTCGTCGCCGCCATCCTGCTGGGGACGGGGCTTCGGCTCGTAGGGCTCGACCTTGAAGGCACGGATTTTCAGGGCCGACGTCCAGGTCGAGTCGCTCTTGCGTTGGTAGGTCTCGGCATTCAGGACGCCCATCACCTTGACCAGCATGCCCTTGTTCAGCATGTCGGCTTCCATCTCGGAGATGAAGGCGACGACGTCGTACCAGGTGGTCGTCCTGTTGGCGTCCTTGCCTTGATTTTCCGCAAGGCGGAGCGTGTAGTATTCTTTCCCGGACTCGCGGGCAGTTTTCTTTTCGGGCTGCGCAGCGATGTTACCGAAGACAATCATGGGGAACTCCTAATCTAGAACAGTGGCGCCTCATCGTCCGCATGTGCGGGGAAGAACGAATCGGCAAAATAAATGGCTTGTAAGTGGTGCGTCGCCCCCACGAGCACCTCTTCATATAGGTAGCGCAGGAAACCCGGTGGCCACCCCTAAAGCGGTTCTGCTCGCTCCTGCTTACGGTTTTAGGGTCGGCGCATGGCGGCCGCCCGGCGTACCGCCGTCTTAGGGTTGGAGGACGACAGGGCCGGCGGACGCCAAAGAAAAAGAGCTCCATGAAGGAGCTCTTGAATCAGGGCAGAACGAACGCGTCAGAAGGCGCGGGCGTTTTGACGTGACCTGGAGGCAGCGACCATTGCTGCAACCTCCTTGGCACGCTGTTGCTGCCGGGACGCAGCGCGAGCATTCAGAACCTTGCGCACCTGCCAGCCGACGAAGCAGAGGAATCCGCCGAGTGCGACCAGCTGGAACAGGAAGCCCAGAAAACCGAAGATGTTTGCAGCCATGATGACCTCATGAAGAAAAAGTTGAACTGCTTGGTGTAGGTACAAGGCGCAAACGGCTACCAGTATTGGTGTCAGGTCATCCTCTGGTATAAAATGAACGGTCAGTTTCAAGCCGGTAGCTTTACGTAGTAGGAAAATGTTGCAGTGCGCGTCAGCGCCTTATCAAGCGGCGAGTTCCGAAAGGCATCCCAATAACAAGGTGGCGCCCTCGCGCGCCAAGAGGTATCTATGACCAAGAATGATGTGACGACTGTGGTTCCGCTCGATTCGAAGCGCGCTTCCCGCGCCGCTCCGTCGAATGCGCCTGTGGAGGTTCCCCCATGGAATGGTGAGTTTGACGAGAACTCACTGCTGCGCCCGGGTGCCTACCTGGTCGCGGCGTTGAAGCGCCGTGCGGACTACCTAGGTCACACGGGGGTAGAGATGGCCAAGGACCACCTGGGCGTCACCTACGGGTACATCACCCAGCTGAGGAACGGAACACGCCCGACAAAGGCGATTTCAGAAGAGTTCTCCGTCAAGTGCGCGGAGTACCTTGGTATTCCGCGGCTTACGGTTCTGCTGATGGCAGGCCGTATCACCGTGTCCGACCTGTATGCGAGCCCATCGCAGCTGGAGAGGGAGGTTCCCCGTGTGCTCGAGTTCATCACCCAGGACAGCGAGTGGGGCCACCTGATAACGCCCGACGTCCTGCACGGGACGCTTGAGACGAAGTACTTGGTAGCCCGTTTGTACGAAAAGGCGACTCAGCGCCGGTTGCTGCCCGAGCAACTGAGCTTGGACCGCATTGCAGAAGCGTTTAAGGGCCTCGAACAGGAACGTGCGAAGCGGTTGAGCGAAGCGTCGTCCCTGGAAGGCGGTGCTGATGAATGACTACTGGCGTCGGTATGACGCGCTTTTGATTTTAAAGGGCCCTGCTTTGCGGGGCCCTTTTTCTTGCCTTAGGCGTCAGCGAGGGCCTGCCAACCCGGCGACGAAATCACCCGGTCTGCAGCCTTGAATTCGACGCCGTTGGCGTTCATCGACACCTTCGTTTGGTCGTAGCGCATGTCTTGGCCGAGCGCCTGGAGATATCGCAGGCTGATGAGGTTATAGAGCTGCTGCTCGTCGGGGGCCAAGTCGACGAGCATGTAGGTCGGGATGATGCCGTGGTGGTCCGAGAGCTTGGAGTCGTCGAAGGTGGTCGAGCGCATGACGATTCCCTGGCGGAGGAGCTCATCGACCTTGGAGGGCGCCGTGAGCCGCACGCAGTCGAGCACCTCCTTTACCTGGGCTTTCTGGTTCTCCGCCAGGTATTCACAGTCTGTCCGAGGATAGCTCGTAACCTTCTTTTCATACAGCTTTTGGGCAAGCTCGAGTGTTCGAGCTGCCGAAAAGCCGAGTACCCGGTTGGCATCGCGCTGCAACGTGGGCAGCGAATAGGGAAGCGGGGGACGTTCCGAACCGGGCTCCCGGGTCACTCGCAGCGGAGCGGTGGCGCCTTCGGCCTGCCTCATCATCTTCTCGGCGTCCGCCTTTTCGGTGATGCGCTTGTCTTCCGCCGGTGCGTGCCACATCTTGAAGGCTTTCCCGCTCGCAGTGGTCAAGCTCGCCTCCAGCTCGTAATACGACGACGACTTGAAGTCAGCGATAGCCTTGTCGCGGTGCACGATGAGGGCCAGGGTGGGGGTCTGGACCCGTCCGAGCGGAAAGTAGTCGCCGCGGACGTTCGCCGCCAGGGACACCGCACGCGTCCCCGTGATGCCGTACATCCAGTCGGCGTGCTGCCGCGCCTTGGCCGCCTCGTAGAGCGGGTCCTTGGACGAGCCAGGCAGCAGTGTCCCCAAGGCCTTCTTGATGCCCGCAGGTGTCATTTCGCTGGCCCAGAATCGCTCCAGCGGGCCACGGTACTTGCAATGGTCCAGGATGAGGCGGCCGATGAGTTCGCCTTCCCGTCCCGCGTCGGTCGCCAGGACCACCTTAGTGGCGGTTTTGAGCAGTGCTGCGATGGCCTTCACCTGGTCGCCGGAGCCGCGCACCACGCTGTACTTCCAGTTCTCAGGAATCATGGGAAGTTGCGCCCACTTCCAGTAGCCGCCCCAGTCCTTGGAGTAGACCTCCGGGTCGACGAGCTCGAGCAAGTGGCCACGGGCCCAGGTGATGAGGGTTCCGTCCTTGGCCTCGATGTGGAAGCGCGACTTCGACTTCACGCCCATGATTGCAGCGATATCGTTGGCGACAGAGGACTTTTCGGTAAGGATAACGGTAGGCATTTGTGGTCTGGTTCAGAGGTCGGGTTGGGAAGGGGCGGTATCAGCGGCGGGTGCGTCGAGTGAATCGGTTTCGAGGTCTCCGGCGGCGCGCATGAGGTCCAGCGCAGTGGTCTCCTCCACGCCATGCCAACTGAAAGGCACGTCCACGAAGCAGCGGGCGAGGATGATTTCGGCGAGCACGAGCTCCGGAGTCAGGCCGGGGTATTCCTTCAGGAACTTCGCGATGTAGCGAAGCAGCTGCTTGTCGTGCTTGTGCCGGGAGTCGTAGACGAAGACGAGCTTGTTTAGCAGCAGTCCTCCGCTCTTCGTCAGTTGCGAGTCGCGGGTCAGGAGCTCCAGCGCCTTCTTGACCTCCTCGTACGGCTTGAAGGCCGACTCGACCTCAACCCAGTCGGCAACCCGAGTACCGTCGGTGAACCCAGCGGTCGCGCCGGAATAAACGATGAGCCCGTCAGGAATCTTGCGAAAGCGCTCACGCACGTATTCCTTGTCCACGGGCGACCACCCCTTCAGGAGAGCGTATTCGCCGAAAATTTCGTCGCCGGCGCGAGCTCGCTCGATGAGGTAGTTCGTTCCGAGAGTTCGGTGGAAGAACTGAGGCCCGTTGAAGGCCAGCTCATAGCCTTCCTGCGCGACAATGTCGAAATCCTTGAGGCGGGCGACACCCTTCGAGGCGAGGACGAGCGAATAGCCGCCAAGCGTATTGGCCTTCTCGAGGAGCATGCCTTTGCTTAGCATGCGTTTGACGGTTCGCCCAGCCATGACATAGGCGCTGGTTCCCGACGACCGTGGCCAGACGGCGGAAGCGACCTCCTGACGGCGAAGATGCCCAAAGTGGCGCAGGGCCTTCAAGATGCGCAGCTCATTCTCGTCGGCAACGGCGCGACCATCTTTGGTGGTCGGCGTATAGGGTTGAGGCATACGGGTTCGATGGAGCGATGAAAGGGAAACACCGCTTGCTTGCTTCGGGCCCGTTTAGACGACGCAAACAGGGGGTGAAACAGGCAAGCGGCTACCCAACGAATAGGTACAGCGTGTTTAAACGCCGAATCCAAGCGCTAAGTGGTTGACGGAAAAGACTTTTTCAGTGGAAACCTCGTGGCCTACGACGTGCTGGCTAGCCGTCAGGTCCGGGCACGTTCGTCCGCCACCATCCAGGGGCAACCCTGCTTGCGCGGAGGACTCTGCCTCTTGCCCCCTCGTGCAGGGAGGGCCCTCCACGCCAGCTTCCCTCGGGCTGGTTTTGCATAAAAAGGTTTGCTACCTAAAGTCTTTCTCTAGATTGAGAGTTCTTCTAAAACCCTCAATCAAGAAGAGAGTCTCGCGCATGGCGCGCCCGCGAGCTCGTGCTTGTGCCCGCGCGCATGCGAGAGGCAAGCCGGCCACCGGCAAGGGCCACACTGCTCGAAGCTTTGGCGCGCTGCTCAGTTGTCTGTACCTCCCGGTGCCTTCTAGGCTCCGGATTTGGCCAATGACCCCTAGGAACCCTCGCCCTCGATATAAATCGCGTCCCCTATATCGACGTGGCTCTCGGGTTCGAGGGCCAAAGCTTTTGGACCTTCGATGCTGCACAAACTATCCTTCCACGTCGAACCTGCGGCCGCCGCCGTACCAGGAGAAACGGAACCACTTAGCGTAGCCGTGCACCCCCTGGTTAACGGTCAGCGCCTCGACCCGAGTGGCCGATACTTCTTCGACGTAGGGTTGGTTCTTGCGCTGAGGGCGCATAACGCCGCTCCGGTGGACTTTTTCACGTGCTCCTGCGGTGTCGCAGGGTGCATCGGCATCTATGAGCCGAGCGAACTGCGAGCCACGGCGGACACCCTCTCCTGGCTGATTCCGACCGGGAAGCACGGCGTCGAGCTCGTAAGACTTCCAGGCGCTGGCCCTTTGCTTCAGTTCACCTTTGACAGGTCCGAGTACGAGTTGGTTCTCGACGACCTGGTTCGCCAGCTCGAGAGGGTATCGAGCAGCCACGGGGGCCGCGGCGTCGATATCTGGGCATGCTCGGAGGGTGATGGGAGCCTCCCCTCGCTTGGGGCTCGCATCGCGGAGGAGCGCGAACGTGCCGTCGCCTCTACGACCGAGAGGCCTGGCGCCGGCAGGTGTTCGGGGACCTCTTGTTCTCCGAACTAGAGTTCACGCATCCAAACGGCTACATCGGATGTCTTCCCCTGGAGAACGTCGCCTATACGCTCTCCTCGGCTGACCATTTCCACCTGAGCGAGACGGCAATGGCGCACATCGAGAGCGTAATCGTCCCGTCATTTCGGATGGGCATCGAGAGGGTGACCGAGATGGCCCGTACACTGGCTTGGACCGCGTTCGTGCACCAGGCTTTTCGCTCCGAGCGAAGCCCTGTCGGCCACGCGCTGGGCCACCTGAAAAGCGCACCTGAGTGGCCAGCTGTCTCGTTTGCGCTGGTAAGCGACTCGCGCACGTTCGCCCCCTAGGGCTGCGGGCGTCCGCAGAGGCCCAGAACGGGCCCCTGTGGGCTTGCTCCGCGGCAAAAGAAAGAACCCTCGAAGCTTGCGCTTTGAGGGTTCGAATTGGTAGTGGTCTAGTGCCAGACGCGAACGGCCAGCTTGTTCTCAGCGACGATGGACAGGTGGACGCGGGAGACGATGTTACGCGGGACAAGCAACAGACGCACGTACTGCGTAAGGTCGTAGGGGGTCGGCTTGGGCTTGACGAGCTGGGGGTGGCCTCCTCGTCAAGCGACGCTTTGCCGTGTAGTGGGGCGCCTTCGGCACCACCTTGAGGGGCCCAGTCTGCTGCGTCGGCATCAACTGGCAGGCCGCTGACGCAGCTCCACCAGTCGGGCTTCGAGCCAGCTCACGTACGACGGTCGAGGGGTGGGCAGTGCGCTGAACTCTGCGAGCAGCACCTGCGCTCCGCCATCCAGTAGTTGCACGTACCCCGAGATGTCCTGAGTAGGGTCGACGTAGACTGTGTCAATGACCTTGTAGTCACCGTACTCGCGAGCCGTGATGGGCTTTCCTCCCGGGCCGTTGTAGTTGGCGCTTTCGAGAGGGCGGTTGAATTCTTCGAACGCCGTGAAATCCACCTGCAGCTTGCCAACATCGTCGTGCTGGACGGTTCCACCTGTCACGTGCATTCGCATGCCGCGTTCGGGGTAGGCTTCCCAGTCCTCAGCCAGGGGGAGGCATTCGACGGCGACGGGGCGGAAGCGAGCCAGCTCCATCAATTCTTTGAAGTTCATTGTGTTTCCTTTGAGGTCTGCCTGTCGGCATTCCTTGTATAGGCGCTGCTGCGGTCTCTGACGGCGTGGTGCGTGGCGGCTGGATTTAAGGAGGAGGGCCTACACGAGGGATTGTCAGCCAGCCACCCTATGTTCAAGCAGCTTCTATTCGTCGTCTCGATTGTGGCGGCGCAAGCGTCGACAGCTCAGAACCTGCCGCCTGTGCCCACCGAGAAGAGTGCAGAGTATGTGTTTTCTGTACACGTTTGCCGGCGTGTCGAGAAGGTCGAAGACGCGTTCCACCCCTGCGTGACGACCGCAACCAGTCGCTTGGCGAGCCAGACGGGCGACACGGCGAGCACATCCAACTTTCGGCAGGTGACCTACCTCGCCTCGAGCCCCGCAGGGCCGGCTCGGTCTGCCGAGCACGTTGCCACAGCGCCCGCGCTTTCGCCGCAGGCGGTAAAGGTCGGCTATGAGCTCTCCCTCAAGCCGCTGTATGAGTCAGATGGTCTCGCGTACGTCCAGTACGACCTTTCCGCGGCTCAGATTGCCCGATGGGTGGCCGTGGAGGGGGAGGGCGTGGCCATACGCCTCCATGTTCCGGAGCTCCAGGAGACCAAATTGAGTGGGACCGACAAGGTGCGTCCGGGGCAGAGCTTCCGGATTGACCGCAGCGGGTACGTGTTCGAGGTCCGACTCCTCAGCGCCGCGCCGCCGACCTCCTACTGACGGCCAGATTCACCTGTGAAGGGCGCGACCTTACGCGATTCTCAAGCGCTAAGGTTCCGGCCCGCGGCCCGCATGGGTTGGCTACACGGTGGAGGAAAACCAACACCATGAAAGATATTGAAATGAGGACCCTTCACTTTTCTGCCCGTTGCTTTACGACTATCCAATCGCTCCTTTCGCAGGTACTCAACGGCCTGCGCGACTACGATGGCCGACCGAAGGTGTGCCTGGCGCCCCTTCGAGGCGCCCTTGCCGAGGTCTGCTTGCGGGACGAGCCTCAATGCGTTTTCAAAGTCGCGCCTCAGAGTGCGGCTGGCGAGGCAAGAGAGCGGCTGCTTCTGCAGGCCTATTTCCACCACATTCACGCCGCAGGACGGGACGAAGGCGTCGAGCACGACATCCGTCCGCTGCCACTGAGCCTGGAAGGCTCGGCTTGCAAACAGTTTGCGGACCTGTTCGGCGACGAGCAGTTCCACGAGGCGGTGCCGACCCCGGAAGGCCCTGGCACCTCTGTGAAATACGCATTCGCATTGGCGCGGCACAACCGCCGCATCAACGCGAGCCGAGTCGCCACTCTGGACTTTCTGGCGTCGCTTGCGCCGCTGACGCACTTCCCCGAAGCGGGGGCGTGCGCTAGCGAAGCTCGGGGCGTGCTCTATGGGCGCAATCGCCAGTTCACCTTGGACATGCTCAAGTTTGCCGTGGTCCTGGGCGATGCGCAGACGCTGCATCAGGTGCGCGAAGAGGTCTGCCGACCCTCGTTCTCGGAGCGGATGTCGGTCATCGAGTACCTGCAGGTCGACGGCCGGATTCCTGGCAAGTGGCTCGCCGGCGAGGAGCAAAACTTCCGTTCTGAAATCTCCGCGAGGATGGCCCTGACCGCCCTGCAACAGACGACTGAAGCCAAGCTGGCCTGAGTCCATCCAGCGTCAGGGCTCTTGCCTTTGATTTCCACCCGACGACCGCTCTCGAGCGGTCGTTTCCTTTTGGGCGGTGGCGGTGGCCGGAACGGTAGTAGTAGATTTGCCGGATTGCGCGGACCTGAGGCGGCTGGCTACACCAAGAAGGGCAACTCTATGAGCAACTATGTGGCAACCACTGACACCTGAAGAGGCGCTCGTCGTCCTTCCGACTGGCGGAAAGCGAACGATTTCGCAGACCGTACTTTCCGGCCGGCTGGCTATGGAGCCGGTGCCGCCGGCTGACACTAAAAGCTGGACCTCGCAGTTTCGGCGGGACGGAGCCGCACCCGGCTCAATCGCTTCGCTCAACGGCACGCGCTCGCAGGTCTTTGCCCAAGCCGTCAAAGCCACTTCCATGTGGCTGCAGGCACAAGGGTTCGGTAGCTTCAGCTGCAGAGCATCCTTGCTGGCTTGTGCCGGCGCGCAGTACCACCACGATGCGACGTACTTCCCAAATGACGTGTTCTGCGTGCTATGGCTGTCTGACAAGACCCCGTGGGACGTTTACTTCCCGTTCCTGGAACGAAGAATTCCACTGGAACTCGGCACCGTGCTGGCATTCGACTCAGCGCAGCCTCACGGCGTGGTCGCCCGGGATTGCGTCGAGTTCCATCCCGATTCGTTCCGAGGGGCTCCCGGGTTCTTCTGCTCGCAGGAAATCGGGTTGACGGCAGCGGTGCGGCGTCGGATGGCAATTAGGAAGCTGTCGGAGCGCGGTCGGAGAGGATGCATAGGCATCGGTGACAAACCGACGCGGACAGTGTGGATGGACGAGATTGACGGGGTGAGCGGTGCTTGGAAAGCTCAACCCGCTCAGCTCCCGTCTACGGCCTACTCCCGCTGACATTCGAAAGGCCGACGTTTCACGACGTCGGCCCTTTTTTTGCCTTGGTGGGCCAGGCTTAACCGAACTGAACGCAACGCATGCTGAGCGTCCCGGATTGAAAGCCTTCGTAGATGGTTTGCGCGCGCTCACCGCCGCCTGCGGCTCCGAGCGGGTACATGAAGGGGTAGTAGTGGTCGGGCGTCGCTACGGCAACCGATGCCCCGTCGAGCTTGCTGAAATTGATGAGGGCCTTGTCGTCCCTTCCGGCGAGTGCAGCCTTCACGGCGTCATCGAACGACTGCGCCCAGGGCCGGCTCGCCGTGAGCGCGTCCGCGACCCCTCGGTCCGTGGCACGAAGGTTGTGCACCACGTTGCCGCTTCCGAGATGAGAACGCCCTTGTCCCGAAGGGCGGCCAGCTCACGGCCGACTGTGTAATGAAACGAAGCCGGCTTCTCGTAGTCGACGGAGACCTGGAAGACCGGCACGTCCGCCTTGGGGTATAGGTGCTTGAGGACTGTCCACGTGCCATGGTCCAGGCCCCACTGCTGCGTTGGGACCACGCGCCCCTGCTTGACCAAGCCAGCAGCAAGATGAGCCAAGACAGGGTGGCCTGGCACGGGATACTCCATGTCGAAGAGTGCCTGGGGGAAGCCCCCGAAGTCGTGGATGGTCTTTGGACGCTCTTGAACGCCTACGCCCGTGGCGCCTTGGGTGAGCCAGTGCGCGGAGACGCTGAGGATGGCAGTGGGTGTCGGCAGAGCTCGGCCCCACGCAAACATCCGGAGGGTGAACTCGTTGTCGCGAATGGCGTTCATCGGGCTGCCATGCCCAATGAAAACTGTGGGCATGCGAGCAACGGATTTGCCGCGCTTCTCCGCCGCCGCATGGGCGAGGCTCGAGAGCGATGCAAGGGCGGCCGTCGCGCCATGCGCAGACGTTTGGAGCAGAAAGCCGCGGCGGCTTGAGTCGGCAGAGAACATGTTTTCAGGAGACTTGCTCGAAGCAGAGCAGCAGGCGAAGGGGCTCGGAACGGGACGGAATTCGTATAGCCGGACGCTTTGTATGGGCCCGGCCGCCCGCGGGGACAGGGCCGAGGCCCTCCCGCCGATTGTAGGTGCGGACCTGGACTCGCAAGGCCGCGCTTTTTCTTGGGAAGGAAGAAGCCCCGCATCCACGAAGGAATGCGGGGCTCACGAATCAGCTGCTTAGAGCGGTCGGACGGAAAGGACGAACCAGCTCTCAATCCCACCACCGTCGTGCTCGAAAGCCCACGACGTAGCCAGGTCATTTGCCCTTGCCCAGGTTGCGAAGCCTTCCAGATTGGGAAATAGGCATGAGCTGGTGCTTCAACCCCGGCCCTTTCTATCTCCGGGCGTAGGCCTCAAGGGGCGAGCACGCGGTGCGGTTTCGACCCTTGCCGGGGCTGGGCCGCGGGCACGACTTCGAGGTCTTTGACGGAGACCTCGAAGAGACGCATCTCCTTGCGGCGACCATCCTTCGGGAAGCTGACGATGGGGGCGACAGCGCCCATGCGGTAGCCAGTGACCTCGCCGGTGCGACCTGAGTAGCGCTTGGACTCCGACGGTCCCTTACGAACTAGGGCTTCAGCCGTGAAGCGCACCTTCGTGCCTTTTTCAAAAAACATGTATTGCTCCTTTGTCCTCTGACGTGTAGCTCGTCATGCCCGCTCAGGCGAAAACGAAGGCGCTATACGAGCGCCTTCGGTGCCGTAATGGCAATCAGCTGATGCGCTTGATTCCAAGCGCGTGGTACAGGTCCGGACGATTGGTCTCCAGCCAGTTGAGGGCTTGAGGGACGTCTAGCCGAAAATCGACGCCGCAGGCAAGGCCCGGTTTACGCTTCCTTGCCAGAAAGTGCTGCTCGTGCGCCGCAGGGGCGTCTGCCTGGCCTCCATCGAGGAGAGACTTCAGCACGAAGGCAGCGGCCTCGCCCTGCATCCCATTTCCGACAAGTTCCATGATGGCCTCGTCTCCGGCCTTGACGAACCACGAGGCGGGCGTCTACGTTCACGTCCTGGCTGCCCGGAGTGCCCGGAACTGTGAGGTACCCATTGACGGCAAGGGGAGCGTCCTGGGGAGAAGCGGTGAGCACCGGAATGTCTCGCGCCGCTGCGCAGTCCCATCCTCCTTCGTCATCAACTCCCCGGCCACGCAGCTCCGTAACGAGCTGAGGGAGCAGGTCGGCGAAGCCCTGTCCCCTCTGCAGAGTCATGATTTCCCGAGGGGCATAGCCCATCTCGAGGTCCCGCTGGGCGGTCGCATAGGCGACGTTCCTACAGAGAGCAGGTCAACTCTCTTAGGAAATGCCATGAAATGGCTTGCTCTCGTTCTCTCTTTTGTTTTTTCGCATCTTCATGCTGCCGAGGTAGTCGACATCGCTCTCGATGCACGTTTCGACGTGTCCGTGGCGGAGGTCGGCTCCGTCAAGCCCCAGGAATTCAAGCACTTTGGGGTCTACATGGGCCAGCCGGTCGATGTCAGCAAGGAAGTCGTGCTCTTCGTGCACGGGTCCTCTGGCTCACCTCGAGATTTTGTGGACGTTGCAGGCAAGCTGGACACATCCAAACAGCAAGCCTGGTATGCCTACTACGCAAGTGGTGACGCTGTCGCAGTGAGTGGCGGACGCCTTGCAAAGGAAGTCCTTCGCTTGATGGACGAAGCGGGCATGCAACGTATCCGAGTTGTTGCTCACAGCATGGGCGGCCTTGTGGCTTGGCATCTTGTCAAGGCGCTGGAGCAGCACATGCATGTCGACCAACTCGTCACGGTGGCCACCCCTTGGGGCGGTCACTGGGGCGCGGGTATCGGCTCAATGATGTCGTTTTTGACGCCCTGCCGTGATAGCTGGCACGACCTCTCGCCCGGGAGTCGGACGCTGCAATCCATCTACGGCAGTCAGCTCGAAACGCACTTCACGCTGGTTTACGCAGTTACAGAGGACAGCGCTGAGTCCGACGGCGACGGCACCATCAGCCGTCAAAGTCAGCTTGCGCCTGGCATGCGGCTTCAAGCCGAGCAGGTCATCAGAACTGTCGCGACGCACGCATCCGTTCTTACCGGCTTGCCGGCTGAACGTATCGCATCGTTGCTCAAGGATAAGGCCTAGGCCTCAATCCTCATTCTAGAAGCCCGACCGCATCCGCGGTTGGGCTTTCTTTTGCCTTGGAGAAACGTTTTAGGCTGGTCGCATTCAAGTACCGTATTTTCTATACAGCCTTGTAGGTCAACTCAGGAACAATCAAGATGCAAAACAAAGCTGGCACGCCTCCCACGAGGTCGCCATCCGAGGATGGCTCCACTCTTGAAGTGCGCGTGTATGAGGGACGTTTGCTGCCCCAAATCGTGTGTGTTGTTGCCCATCAGGCAGAGCCTAGGACGCAGGGCGTCAAGGTGACAGGTCTTCGCTACGCGGACCGTCGATTGCGCGGCCCGGGACACGGACGTCCGTGATTCCTCTCAAGCCCCTCACCGGATTCGTTGAGGGGCTTTCTTTTGAGCTCAAGCTTCGCTGCCAAGGCAAAAAAGGGCCCACGAGGGAATCGTGGGCCGAGAATCAGTCCTTGCGCGGGATGGTTTGCATTGCGTAAACGACGCTGACCCCGCCGCGCGTCACCACCTTGAAGTAGTCATCCGCACCGCCCTTAGTGGGGCGGATATCGCAGAGCTGGAACGACTGTTCGCTGCTTCCTGCCAGGAAGGGAACTCCTTCGCCGGTGGAGGCAGCCAGCGCTTCGGTCGCGGCGATAGCCTGGTCGAGGGTGAGCATCGCCGTCGGTTCCGACGAGCGGAGCGCAACGATGACAGGACGCCCGCCCCGGCTGACCCCCTGAAAGGGGTTGACCATCGCAGCTCTGAGCTCCACGATGGTGCAAGCCTGCATTCGGCCGAAGACGGCCGCCTGAACGAGAAATGGGCTTGCGCCATCGACTGCGCTCCGGACCTGGTTCATGCGCTTGAGCGCCTCCGCGGCGGAGAGCCACGGCTCGTTCTTCTTGGACATTGGTCTTTCCTGGTTGTTTACCTTGTGCGTATAGCGCTCCGACCCCACAACGTTCGCCGAAATTTCTCCAACGTTCGCTTCTGGCGGAATTCCGAGGCGCGACAGGCACTTAGCGAAAAATCGCGGGACAGGGGAGGTCCCGGAGGCGCACGCCATGCGCCGGCGCGCGCAGGTGTAATGGATTTCGTATCCGAAACCGCTTGCCGGGCGTGCGCGGCTTCCTAAAATCGCGGCCAATGTCCCTATAGCGCGCACCAAGCGCCCATTGTCCATGCGAACTAACACAGATACTAGCAGAATCTACGATGACAGTGCCAGTGTCGAGTTCATACCTTGGGCCAAGCCAAAGGAGCGCGCACTGCTCGAGCGGCTATTCACCGCCTATCGGGCCTACCGAGGCAGCCGCCGTCACAAGGTGAAGACCATCAAAGGCGACGAGAACCTCGTCCTGCTCTTTCTCAACCATGCGAGGGCACTGCCTGGTCAGCTGCGCCCGGAGCACTTCGAGCGATGGAGCAACCACCTCTATCTTGAGCGCGGCGTCGTGGCTTCGTCCCAAAGGACCTACCAGACCGCCGTGCGCGTCTTCTTCGATTACCTCCTGCGCGAGCCGCGCTTCAAGGCCGACATCCGCCAGACGCTGGGGGTGGAGCTCGTGCAGGTCTCCACGCCCGAGAACTCCATCATCCACCGGCGTGAGCGCGAACTCGAGCGCAACAACTCGCGCCGCTCTTTCACGGAGGCCGAGGCTGCCACCTTCCTGGAGCGCATCGACCTTGAGATGGCCCTCGCCTACCAGCAGGGCTCCAAAGGGGTGCGTGCCCACCAGCGCAACAAGGCCATGTTCGGCAGCACCCTCGAGATGGGCCTGCGCGCCGATGAAGTCCTGGGCCTGGACACCGATTCGTTCGAGCCGAATCCCGAACAGCCCGCAATGGGGGACTTCGGCATCGTCCGCGTGTTCGGCAAGGGCAGCAAGTGGCGACAGGTTCCCATCCTGAAGGTCGCCCTGAGCCACGCGCTGGCCTGGTACATGGAACACGTGCGCCCGAACTACCTGGCGAAGGCAGCACCCGGAGAAAAGGCAATGTTCCTCTCCGAACAGGGCAAGCGACTGAGCTACAGTGCCTTTCACCGCGAATTCCGCCGAATCATCGAGCTTGCGGGCCTGCCCATCGAGCTGGTGCCACACTGCCTTCGCCACACATCGATGTCGTCGGATGACATGAGCGGCCTCAGCCTGGAGTCCAACCGGCAACGCCACGGCCATGCGCACGGCTCGACCATGCAGGTCTACATCCACCATCCAGATGCTTATATCCGCGGGGCGTTTAACGCCGCCATCGCCAGAAACCTGAAGGCCGATGGAGCGACCGAGTGAGCGACGTCCGCCAGTTGACCCCTGCCGCGGCGCCGCCAGCGGCAAGTTGCGTGGTGCTGTGGCGTCTGCACACGGTCATGTCGGAGCGTGGCATTCGAACCGCTACTGAGTTGTCGCGCCGGCTGGAGCCCTACGCCGTCGGACTCACCCGCAAACAGCTCACGCGCATAGTTGCGGGCCTGCCGTCCAAGCTGAACGTGAAGCTACTGGGCGCGTTGATGCGGGAACTCGATTGCGACGCCCATGAGCTGCTGCGCCTGGAGCCGACCGGCGCACCACCCGCTGCTGGGCCTGCGGGTTCGGCCAAAGATTCTGCTCGCCCCGCTCGCGGCGTTGCGCCCTCCACACCCAAGGCTCCGCGAACCAAGCATCCTGCGGCCTCTGCGGTGCCCCCGAGTGTGCCCCGGGACATCCTGGGTCCCTCCCTGGCATCCCTCGCATTTGTCCGCCCTTTGGGCGCGAGCTAGGGACACGGTGGCTGAGTCCTGCGCCCTTTGCGCCAACCCCGTCCTCATCAAGGTGGCGACACGGCTCGCGCAACGGCCGGTCTGCGGCGCCTGCTACCAGCGAGCGTTCCTACCGGTGCCCTGCTCAACCTGCGGAGCGAGCACCCGAAGTCACCAAGGGATGGAACCTGCCTACTGCCGCCGATGTAGGCCATCGACCGCGTTTGCTTGCATGCGATGCAGCAAACCGGTGCATCGTACGTCGTTCGAAGTGCCTGGCGGCTACGCTTGCGGCTACTGCCGTCGGTTCTACGAGCCTCCTGGGAACTGCACGCGCTGTGGTCGAGAGAGTCGCCATTTCGAGTCCAATCTCGCGCTCGGCATCACGTCGCCGGTTTGCCCGCGCTGCGCCCGGCCCGACTGTCAAACCTGTTCGCGCTGCCGCAAGCACCGCAAGGTTGTCGCGCACTCGCCGGAGGGCAAAGCCCTCTGCCGTCGATGCGTGGAGCCTGTGGCGTTTAGCTGCTCCAGGTGCGGTCGCTCCAGCGAGCGCCACTCCGCCGCGGAGTGTGTCCAGTGTTACTGGCGCCGCGCTCTCGCAAACGAAGTTGCCCTTCTTGCGGGCAGGCTGACACACGGCTGGGCGCGAGCGCTGTTCGAGAAGTTCGCCGCTCAGACCATCGCCCACGCCACCCTCAGCGGACGTTCCAGGGGGCGCTGGAGAGCCTACGCGCAGTTTTTTGAGCGCCTGGGTCTCGCATCGGTCAGCGGTACCGCGCCTACCGCAGAACGGATGGCCGCTGAATTCTCGCCTGAAGAGCTTCGGCGCTACCAGGTCGCCTATGCATGGCTACTCAGGGAAGGGCAAGCCGAGGCGATGCCGATGGAAGTGGTGGCGCGGACCACTGAGAATCTTGCGCAGGACCGGCTTCTGGCGCGTGTGCGAGAGCCCTGGCAGCTCGAGCTGCTCACGCGCTATCGACGAAGCCTTGCTGCCTACCTGCGTAGCTGGCGAGCCCGCGGCTGGGGCGGCGCACACGAACGGTTCACTGCGCGAACGGTCACCTTGTCTTTGCGAGCCGCGTTCCGGCTGCTCGACTCGATGCCGTCCTCTGTCGTGTCGGCCCAAGGGATTGACCGCCCGATGCTCGAACGCTTTGTGGCCAGCTACCCCGGACACCGCAACGCTCTGCACTCCTTTATCGGATTCCTGAACCGCAAGGAGCGAATGTTCCAGCGCCTCCATCTGGACCGCAGTGTGCCAAGCGGCGTTCCGTTTCACGACCTTCTGACCCCGCAGCGTGCCGGGCAGCTGCGCCAGGGGTGGTTTCGGGCGGAAGATGGGGACCTTCGGAATGCGCTGCTGGGCGTATTGATGCTCCTCTACGCGCGTACCGGGAAACAGGCGCGCAACCTTTGCCGCGGCGCCTTCCAAACTACAGCAGACGGCTCGGTGCAGGCTCGGTTCGCAGAAGTGTCCATTGACCTCGATGCCAGGACCTCGGTGCTCTTGACACGGTATCTCGCGACGCTAGAAGCTAGGCGCGGCCAGCCTCTCAAAGACAACGATTTGCTCTTCGAGTCCGCGGTGCCCGGCCGTGCGCTCTCCGACGCCGGGCTCAGGTATGTGTTGCTGGGCCAGGGAGTCACAGCCAGGCAGCTGTACACGACGGCCCTCGCATCGTTCTTCCGAGCGGGGCTGGCCACTCCGAAGGTGCTCGTGCGCACGCTAGGAATCTCAAACCAGACTGCAGTGAAGTATTGGGCTGCCTTCGCCCCACGGATTCGCGACGAGGTGGCTCAAGCCGGACGTTCGCAGGCAACGTCGACCTAGGCGCGGCCGGCCACTGCTGGTTGACCCGCGGTCGCTGTTCTGCTGAGGGCACAAAACGCCAAGCTTCCAACGAGATGGCCTGACCCCCTGACCGGCCCTGGGCCTGCTCGACACCGAATCAGCCAACGGGGGAGCCTACGTCCCATGGACAGCTCTATGGACAACCCTTCAGGTTGCCCACAGACCTGACCACAGGACTTCGGCGAAGACCTTCATGAATGAATTCGAAATCAGAATGCGGGCTCCAACCTTGGTGGTCAGTGTTGGAACTTACCAGTCGCGTCCATTTGATTTGCATGAGCGCCTTCAGGACCGCTTTGACCGGTGCCGCCGTACGGGAGCCGATAGCCTAGCACTGGAGAGCGTAAGGAAATGGCCCCGGAGAGGAGCCTTGAGGAAAGAATTTAAAAGGGGATGCCTGCCGCTAGGGCCCCCGGCGCACTCGAAGGAAGGCCTCTCGGAATGGAGTGACCTTGTGAATCCACCTTCCGGCTCAGGTACGTCACGGGGTGAAGTCACTCGGCCCGAACGCCGCGGCTGGAGAGCCAGAGTTCCACCTCTGCCAAGCACTCATCGCGGCCGCCGCCGCAGGTCTCGACTCGAGTAGAACATCCAAACGGGATGCCCGCGGCGAGACGCCGCTCGATTTCAGCTACCAGCGCAAGGAGCATGCCGGGGGCAACGCTGTCGCGGTAGAACGGGTGCACCTCGATAACGACGAGGTCCTGATGATTCATTGTGATGTCCTGAGTTGATGGGCGCCTTGCCGTCGCCCTATATAGGGGGGGATAAGTCCCGTTGGCTACAGGTGTTGAACGCGCTCGAGGAGCGCACACCAGGAAGGACACATGTCAAACGACAACCAGATGGTCGTGCTCAATGCCGACCAGAAAGCTGTATTCAAGCGCACCCTCACCGAGGTCGTGAGCGGCTTGAACCACCTCCACCAGATGGCCGCGGGCGACCAGCTCTCTCGGGACCATGGACGCAACGTCCTGTACGTCGCCGAATCCAGCCTCGCCGAGGTCGGCAAGTTAACCGGCATCGAAACCGATGCGGCCGCCGTGCGAGAAGAGCGATATGCGGCGCTTCGCGCCGCGAATCAGCGGGTCCTCCAGCTCGAGCGCAGGCTGGGCGAGCAGGTCACCGCTGAAAACGTGGAAGCGGCAGTCAAGCGTCTCGGCGACCGTATCGACCGCTGGTGGGACATTTACGGCTTCGGGCACATCTCCGACATGTCGTTCAGCAAGTACGGCAGTGTCCACCTCAAGTTGAGCGGCAGCCTTTTCGGCACCACCTCGTTGACGTTCTCGGCGACCCCCGTCTCGGACAAGGTTACTCGAGCCACCTGGCTAGCCAGCCTTGTCGAGAGGGGCTTTGTACTTGAAACGTCCGAGGGCTCCGGCCACGAAGGCTTGGTCGATTGCGAGGCGAGTCGGAACGCGCTCATCGAGCTCATCGAGTCACACTTTCCCTCGGCACGGGTCACTGGTTTCGAGAGCCATCGCAATCGCGCCGGCGCGACTGTCCTCCGTACCATCGACGTGCATATCGCGAAGCTGGTGGACATCGAGAATCTCGACCTGCCTCCGATGAGCGTCGACGCAGCAAGCTAGGTGCCGGGAATGTCGAAGCGCTGATTCAAGAAAACGCGGCCCTCGGCCGCGTTTTCGTACGCTGGGGTACCGGCTAACTGGGCCGCGGCCCCTAGCCGAAGAGGTCTACCAACGCCTCGCCAAGCCCTTTTCCGGGACCAGGCTCCGGAGGCGCGTGGCTTCGTGCTGCGCCCCCGGCCCGGCGAATCTCCTGGTTCTCCGCTTCGATGCGCCTAGCACGCTCTTGAGCGCCCGTGGCAATCATTTGTGCCTTCTCAAGGTCCGCTTGGAGCTTGCGGAACTGCTTGTCGCGGGACAGGTCAAGCTCCTGCGTTGCGCGGCTTTCCAGCCTGTTGAGCGCGGCGGCTAGCTCCTCGGAAAGCTTGCCAACCAGCACAGCCAGGTTCGTCGCTTGGCCGATTGCGGGCCCCACAGCCTCGCGGCAAAGAGCTTCGACTGCGTGTTTCCATTCCTCTTGCGCCAGCAGGCTTCGCACCAAGAGCGTCCATTGCGCTTCGGAGAGGGCTGGCACCGGGAGCTTGCAGGTCGCGAACTCAGCTTCCACCTTGGGCCGAGCCTGGACCAGCGCATTTTCCACCGCGCCCATCACTGGTTCCATGCGCTCTTCGAGTGTTCCATAGCCCTCAAGCATGGTATCCAGGGCGGACGCCCGCAGCCTTGCATTGCTCGGGACCCGCATGAAGCCAGACTCGCTGACAAGGTAGATTTGTTCGAGCCCGTCCGTGTGCCGCAGGAATGCAAATGCAAAGGTCAGGTCTCTCGCAGGCGGCCCTCCCACTCTGTAAGGGCATACCCAAAGGGCCACTGCCCGCGTCGCTTCGCTCCTGCGGAGTGCCGATGCCATGCGGGCGCGGATTCCATCAGGGCCTCCTGAAATGAAGCTCGGGTCGCCGGGCTCCACGAGCGACCCCGCCCATCCGCCCTCGTCGCCAAGGCCCGTCAACCGCACGACCTGAATCCGAGGGGGAAATTCTGGCTCAAACTCGGCCTCTGCGACCGCCTGGCGGCAAAGCTGTGGAAAGCAATGCGCTTCCAGGAAAAGCACGTCCTTCGCGGCATCGGAATCGCCGATGCCCATGCTCTGGTCGGACATCAGCTTGTCGGCAACGCTGCTCACAATGCTTCGCAAGAGGTCGTCCTGGGTAAGCCCCCCGGCTGGCGACTTCGCGCGCCCTGATTTGGTTCGTAGCTTCGCCATGATTTCAGCTGAGACTGTTTGCAAGATGGGCCACGCCGGAGCCGACCACGACCCGACTCGACTCGGCGTCCCAGAAAAAGTACAAGCGCATGCAATAGCGCTCGTCGCGCCCGCCTCCCTTGAGCAAGTGGAGGTCAAGCATCCTGCGACGTCCGTCCCATCGAACGAAGTAGGCGCTTCCCTGTTCACCTGCGATGCTGGCTCCCACGGAGCCTTCCAGCTTCAGCCCGTGGACGGACATAGCCGCGTCCAGGTCTTCGGCTTTCGCGAGCCCTAGGCGGGTGTCGCGGTATGTGCCGGCAAGTAGCTCAAACGCCGCGCAAACGACCTCCGGCCGCTCGTAGCGCGACTTCTTTACACCGTTAAGCGCACGCGGCAGGACCACGATGCGTTCGCGGTTCTCCGCTGCCCAGGCTGGCAGTGACTCCAAGTCGGGCAGCCTTCCGTCGATGTCCACGACCACCTCGTCGGCTTGCGCATCTGCGTTGCCTGTGGCGGCTTCGAGGCTCCGGAGGCGAGCCCTGTATTGCTTGAGCTGCCGCTTCTGCTCGTCCAGCAGCGTCAGCAAGTAGTTCGCCTCATCCTCTTGGGCGTTAAGACGCGCAAGCAACTCCGGGTTGGTGGATTTGACGCGACCCTCGCCACAAAGCGTCGCCAGAAGTTCAACGAATGTCGGCAGGGTCCCCGTTTCAATAGGCGCTCCCGTCGCAGTTGCTGCCGACCACCAGGCTGGAGCTTCCAGGCGGGTTCCGCCACCATCTGGGGCGTGGAACGGACTTAGCGGACCCGCGTAGCGCCTTATTCGATACCCCGTTCGGGCGGCTATTCCCTTGGGCTGTACGAAGAACGTTTCGTGCTGTGCGAGGCCGTTTTCGTCAACACAGGCCCATCGAGCAGCAACAAAACGCTGGGAGCGTTGCACGGCCAATGAAACCGGCACACCGCCGCTATCCACGTCGCCCACGCCATCCGGCAGGGATTCGCCGGACTCGAGCTGCAAATGCCCCGCGAGCGCCTCGAGAAAGCTCTCGAACACCGCGGCGCTGATACTTTTGTGTAAGGTCTGGGACTGCATAGTGTTAATCCTACGCCTCCCAAGCCCACCTTTCAGGGCAGCGCAGGAAGGCGCGGCTGGCTAGCTAGGAGTTTTGCGCGCTTGAGCAGCTCCCTACTGGTGACAGCGAGGGCTCCCCGAGATGTCGCGACCTGGCGCTGCTCTGCCGTGATGTCGTAGTGAGGATGGCGCGTACCTCGGTGGTACCAGCAGCGGTTTATGCCGCACTCGGCCGCGAAACTGTGCAGCTGCTCGAGCGAATCCGCGGTCAGGTGAAAGCGCGGCTTACCCTTGAAGGGAATCGCAGCGTCGTCGACATAGGTCGTCACGGCTTTCGCTGCTTCAGGTGGTCGATGGCCAGAATGCAACCCGCGATGTGGCACAGGCCGATGTACAGCGACGCGAACTCCATGCCTACGTCGACAAGGCCCCAGTCAAGCTCGCCCATGAACAGGGCGTAAGCGATTGAAAGCAGATGAAGGGCCATTAGGCCGCCAAATACTGCCACAGTCGCCTGCAACTGCCGGACCGGAACGCCGGACTTCGGGTGCCGATTCAGCGAGAACACGTACAGGTACGTCCATGCGACCAGGGCGACAGGGTAGGTGAGGATGAGCACAGGAGGTTCCAGGGTTGGAGGGGCAGCGTTCTGTAGCCACCTGCTTTAGCCTTGGCTAAAACCGTCTTCCCTATACTGACGGCAAAGGGACCGCATCTCGCAAGGGCGCCCGTCTCCGCTAACGAACTACCAAATCGCCGAATGTCATTTGACCGAATCAAAGGAGTGCTGGACGGCCATTAGTTTCACAACTAATGGAGCCTTCCAATGCACACTATTCCGCCCTATCAACCGGGCGTGACCCTGCGCCATCGCAGCGGCGCAAGCTACGACTATCCCTCGCTCGAGGCGGCGTTCCGCGCCCTCGGTTACTGGTGGCTGAGCCAAAACCTCGGACTCGACTTCACGTCGCCCTTCTACTGCTCCCGTCTGCTGTCTTGGGTGACCGCAGACTGGATGATGGTGACGGACTTTGGCGCGCCTGTCGTGGTCTCTGATTTCGAACGTTTCCGTGGGCCGCCCCGCCGTCCCTTCTGGGCCTCGAAGCACGACTACTGCGGCTACGGCCCCGTACCAGGGACGGGTCGTCATCACGGCGGTCACCACTTCCGTCGCGTCCATCACATCAACGAACGACGCAATGCAGTGCTCGTCGTGCACGAGGATGGCGAGGTCGCGCCTCGAGGTAAGCGCGCTGCTGCCAACCTTCCGACCCCGTGGGACGACTACGCGATTGCGGCGCGCGACGACCGCTGCTGGAAGCGCAGTCGCAAGACCCAGTGGAAAGCCCGGGTCTGAGCGGCGTACCGCAGGAACGGCGGCTCGTACGCCCACTGGGCGGCCAGGCTCTAACCGGTCTTCAAGGGCCGGCTATAGGCGTCGAGAGCAGGGTCGGTAGCTATGCGTAAGACACAACATCTCGCTTAACTCATGCGTAATCGCTCTTCCAAGCTCAGTTTCCCTCACGTCATCGTGGGGGCCGCTACTTCCGCGACCCAGGAGGCGCTCGCTCTGCATCGCCAGGTCGAGGAGGTACTGCCGTGCAATGTCGTGAACTCCTCGGCTTCGACGCGCCCTTTGCCCGGGACACATGATGGCGAAACAGTCGGATACTTTCACATCCGCAGCCCTGGTCAGCTGGGGCGGCCCGCAGACGCAATCGCGCGCGCCTTTTCCATGGATGGAGCGCCGGGCGAGACGTTCTGGCACCGCACGTTCTCATTCGACGAAACCGGCGCACTTGAGGAATCGCTCCCGCTCTTCACAACGCTGGACGAGCCCGCTTTGCGCAGGCTGGCCACTGAGGCGCCGTTGGGGGTCGTCAGCAGCCTGGCAGGCAGTCGGCACATCGCGTTCGCGCAAAGCACGCAATCTCCGGAGGTGGCCGCCTTTGTTGACTTTTCCCTCGTCATCCGCCCGGAGGTGGATGCGGAAGAGGTTCTTGCCGCCCCCTGTAGAGCCGGGGGTGTCCGGTTTGAGGTCAGCCTCAATCAGCTCGTGACCCGCGCCAGCATGCGGGGTGCCGGCGCCGCGGCAGCCCTGGTGGAGTTCGTGGTCGATGTCGTTCAGGCAGAACTGGAGGCGGCCCTTGCCCGCCTGAAGCCCGTGGCCGATGCAGCAGGCCTGACTCTCGTCGGGAACGTGTGTGTGAGTACGCGTCGCGATAGCCAGGCAACGCTGATGGTTCAATCCTTGCTGGAGGCGGCGTTGACCCACGCCATGCTCGCGCTTGCCCATTCCGCGGAGATGCCTTCCTTCGCTGTCGGCATCGAGTTCGACGGCAATACCGTCAACTAGGCTACCCCGCCGCGGGGTGCCGCTTCGCAAGCCGTGCCGACTGAGTCAGGTCCGGTTGTGCCGTCCAGAAGGCGTGCGAGCGGCAAGCCCAGCGCATCCGAGAGCTTCGACACGGACGCCAGCGTTGGGTTGACCACCTGGCGCTCAACCTGGCTCACGTAGGTGCGATGAACTCCGGCCCGGTCTGCCAGCTCCTCTTGCGAGAGGCCGGCTCGTAAGCGGAAGGTACGCAAGTTGGCCGCGAGCGTGAGGGAGGCAGACGTCGGATGTCTCGGGGCGGGCATGTCGGCGCAGCTTGCCGTCCTGCGATGAAAAAATCTACAGCCAATCCATCTACCGCCTATACGTCTCGCTCCGTGGCCGGGACTCGACGCCGCTTAGACTACCAGCCGGAGGTGCAGGCATGGCTCGGTTGATTGTTGATTCGCGCGAGTCCCGCAGTGGGCTGGCGCAGCTGCTCGCGCAGCGGGGTGCTGACGTCGTCGTTGAAGAGCTCGACGTGGGCGACTATGTGCTGGCGGACGGCTTGGCCGTCGAGCGTAAGGCAGCAAGCGATTTCATCCTGTCGATTGAGAATCGACGCGTATTCGCCCAACTGGCGACTTTGAAGGCCACCTACGCTCGGGCCTTCATCGTTGTGGAGGGAAACCTCTTTGCCACCAGGTCCTCGATGGCCGAGGACGCTCTTCTTGGAGCCATGTCCTACATCACGGTGCTCGAAGGCGTTCCTATCCTCACAACTGGCACCACCGCCCAGACGGCAACGCTGCTGCTGACAATGCAGAGGCATGCCCTGGAGGGGCTCGGGTACGAGATTGCATTGTGTGCCGGGAAGCCGCGTGACCGCCTTGCCCAAAGCCAGTACCTTGTGGAAGGACTGCCCGGCGTCGGGCCGACCGCCGCGCGCAACCTTCTGAGTCATTTTGGTAGTGCGCATTCCGTTTTTACGGCGCAAGCCGAGGAACTACGCCAGGTGGCCGGCGTCGGTCCGAAGACAGTAACGACGGTGCGGGAAGTACTTGAGTTCGATACGCGAGGCGTTTCGATTCCTAAGCCACCGGCCACTTGAGGGGCTCGGCCCCACGGGCGCGACGTGGCTTTATGGAGCCGGGCGTTCGACAGGTCCTCGCTACACGGGAGCAGGACCACTCGAACGGAAAAGACACCATGGAATCTCTCGAACTGAAGTATCGCCGCCTTCCCGCGGACGCCAGCGATAGCTGGGAGCCATTGCCCGGCACCTTCAGAAGCGCCGCAAACAACTGGCTGGTCGTGCACGACCTGTTCCACCACCTTCCCCATGACCGCGGTTCGCTCGCGGAGGAACTCGCGACCCTAGGGGCGGAGTACTACGTCAACTACGAAGGCTCGGGCCTGCTGGGCGCCTACGATACGGCAGCCGCCGGCTTGCCCACGCCGGGCCTCAACGCCCTGACCCGCTCAGCGGCTGGCGTCGTAGGCATGGCCTATGAAGCGGGCGAAGGGCCGGAGGTGTTCGACCTCCGTCCGACGACCGCGCCCGTGGCGTGCGAACTGGCCGAATCGGTGTTCGTCGCAACGGAACGCTCAGCGGTCGCCGAGCTCGAGCATCTCCTCTGGGGAATGGGCAACGAGCCGGAATGGCAAGCCGCCAAGAAAGCGTTTTGCACACCCGGCCTGGTCGCCAGCTGGGTTCGACAGGGCTATCAAGGCGCGAAAGCGCGCTATCCGGACCAGGCGCGCGCTCGCGCAGGCTGGAACGAGGCAGTTGAGTTGCTGTTCACCGTAGGCTCCAAGGCCCAACCTGACGCCGTGCTTGTTGCAAGTCGACGCGGCTACTCGGCCTCCTTCGAGGTCGTTGCCTGACCCACCTTCGCGCCCCGAACTTTCGGGGCGCTTTCTTCTGTCTTCGGCCCTCCACGGCAAATTAGGAGACACCTTCCCTTCGGGAACGCGCCGGTGGCCTCCAAGAGCACGCCTTGCAGTTCCGGGTGGCGTACGGGCGCTCGCTATACGTGTGCAGGACATTATTTCAAAGGACACCCATGTTCGGAATGAAGCGAGCACTTGCCGCTGTCGTGCTTTCCCTTGCTGCAGGTGCTGCAGCCTGCGCGGTAGACAGCGCGCTCAGACCTAGTCCCGACGAGTGGGCACTGGACTCCACCGTGAGGGGCTGTACGCTGGCCGATATTAGCCATGAAAACGAAGACGTGGTCATGGTGTTTGCATGTGCGGACAAGGCCACTGTGCTGCATCTCTCTGCGAACCTCGGTGGGACGATTCGTCGGACCGCCGAGCACTTCGAGCACCCGTGGATTCGCCAAAGAGAAGTTGCGACCAAGGAGTTGACCGAGCGCCTGGAGGAGCACCTGAGAAGTGTGCGAAATCCCGCCCTTTGACGTCGTGCTCGAGCTTCCTGCCACCAAGTACGTTTTTTCCCTTCTTCAATCGGCCCGCCATCTGGTGGGCCGATTTTCTTCTTGAGGGTCCACCCGAGGATGTCGTCGTGCGCCATCCCTATAGGCCTTACAGGCAACTGCAAGTTCTAGGAGAACCATGAGGAATAGAGACGATTTTCAAGATGGCGCGCCGTCGCGCCAGGGCTTCTACGAGGTATTGCTGCAGGACGAGACGACCACCATCGCAGAGTGGCGCCAGCGCGACAAGCGTATCGGCAAGACCTGGTGGGAGCACCGTAGCGAGCATCCCTCGATTGCGAAAACTCCGCAACCGCTAACCCGGGTGAAGGGCTACCGGAAGGCATCCGCCCAGGCCATCGAGCAGGCTTTGCATAGGGAGCTTACCGAAGCCGAGCAAGTCGAGGTTGCTTACAGGAAGCTCCGTGGAAGCAATTTGGACCGGCTGGCCGTGCGCATGCCGGTTGTAGAGCGCCGCCGTCTGCGACTTGGCATGGCCGTTACATTCGGCGCCTTGCCAGAATGTGTTGTGGTCGGGCTGCATGAGGACGACGAGTACGTGACGATTCGCTACCGCAACCTCAAGCGTGAAAGCGGGCAAATGGTGGGCGCCGGCTTTGAATACCTGACGTCGCACTGGCTGGAGGTCTTTGAGACGGCCGCCGAAAAGGGTACGTCCGTCTGCCGCCCGTCGCTCCTGGAGCGGACGGTCTTTAGCAATGGCGACCTTCTGGGGTTGGTAAGCCGCGTGGGGCATTTCGGCGTCGATGATTCGCCCGACTACCAACGCGGCTACGCTTGGACCGCTGACGACAAGGACAGGTATCTCGATTCCCTGTTCTGCGGTCGTGACCTTGGCCGATTCATCTTCGTGAACTACGGATACACCAGGCCGGCGGAGGTCTTTGACGGCAAGCAGCGCTTGAGCACGCTCATGGAGCTTGTGCAAAGTCGCAGGGCATACAAGGGCATCTACTGGCACGAAATGCTGAAGCGTGAGCGCAGGCATGTCGAGTCCCGCGTCGTCCAGGTCGCGGAGGTTCCTGCCTCGAAGGCATCGCGCGCGGAGCTACTCCAGATGTTCTTGGACGTGAATGCCGCCGGCGTTCCGCAGACCGAGGAGCATCTGAACCATGTTCGGCGCCTGCTTGAGGCTGAACAGAGGAACGCGTCAGCCAACTGATTGAGCATCGGCCACCGGAGGAAATCTCCGGTGGCCGTTCCTTTGGGTCATCTCGCTAGACAGGAGATGGTCAACGGGCTCGGCTGAAGGCTCGGCCAAAAACAAAGGAACTGAACAATGGGAAGCTTTTACGTAGCTGATATCACCTCTGGGCGCGTACTGACGGGCGACGAGCCTGTCGTGGGATTTCTGGTCGCCTCACGGGGCCACCGGTACCCTCTCGACAAGAATCCGAACGATTCAATCATCTACCCGGCTGCTCGCTTCGAACTTGCATCACTGCCGGTATTCGGCACCTATTACGACTATGGCCGAATGGCTGTCGAAGACGAGGCCCAAGTCGGCGTTCGGCTCGCCCTGGCGATGACCGGAACCACGAAATGGGACGACCTGCTGAAGCGCGGGTTGGACTCTGACGAAGGGGTCCAGGTTGGCGGGGCTAAGCGGGCCTATGGGCTTGCGCTCATGCACCGAGACAGCTACGAGCACTTGGTGGCGAGCGGCGCCGGGCGGGTTGGCAGCAAGGTAGAGCTCGCCGCTCAGAAGGCGGGGGATGTCGAGCGCATGGTCGCTCTAGCCAACCTCTACTTCGGGAAGTTGGCTGAAATGAGGGCCATGGACCCGGCGGCCCGGGGAACCAAAGAGTTCTACGGCTCATTTGATGCCGTGAATGAGTTGGCGGGAATTGCGGGCCTGCACGGCGACTGGGCTGTGGAAGACGTACCTGACATGGCGAACGGGAAAAGCATCCCTGTGCCACCGGTGGCGTCGTACCTCACCAGTGGGCAAGGCGAAGGCCGGGCCGCGGATGAGCTGAAGACAGTCTTGCGTGCCGTGGGGCTGTGGAACCTCGGACAGGCGCAGGAAAAGGAACGCTCAACCCTGGGGGAGGTTCCACGCTATCGCGACTATGTGGCTGCGATGTGGGAGATGCAGCGGTTGATGTCTGCCATGGAAGTCAACGAGCTCTCCTTCGCGCCCAGCATGCTGGCTGGGCAGCAATCGAACCACGACGCGGTTTGTGCACGTGAGCTCGCGAGCGTTCGCAGTCAATCGAAGGCTCAGATTGCGTACTTGCGCGACTACGGAGGTCCGCGGGACGTGGCTGCCGTCTTGTCGCGAATTCGGGCACTCAAGGAGTTGGCGGCTGAGCTGGAGGCGCTGCTCTCTGACGTCTCGGCTGCCGCGGACGTGGACACGGGCGCGTAGCACCCTGCCAACTGATTGAAGGCCCGCGCACTCTGCTGCGCGGGCCTTTTTCTCGCCTGTTCCCTTGGCCGGCTGCAGGAATAAGTCCGTTCGCTAAAGGTGGTTGACTCTGGAGCTGCCCAATGCAAAAACTCTTTCTTACCCTGGCCATCGTGCTTTCCGCGACGGCCGCCCACGCTGACACCCTCGAAGTGAAGGTTGATGGGCTGAACTGCGCGCTTTGCTCGGACCAGATGCGGGCGTCCCTGCTAAAGGCAGCGGACGCGACTGCAATCGAGCCTAAACTGGAGTGCGGCGTCATCTTCCTGGAGACCGAGAAGTCGCCAGTGGCCACGGAAGCGGCGCTTGGCTGGACGCTGACAAGCCACGGGTTCAACTTGAAGAGCGTCGAGCGTTCGCGCAAGACGCTTGAAGAGGTCCGGAACCTAAAATGCTGAACCGTGAAGGCGCTACGGTCGCCTGGCTAACGCTTCTTACCAGCAGCTCGACCCTGGTCTGCTGCGCTCTGCCGGCAGTCCTTGTGAGCCTCGGCGCGGGCGCCAGCCTGGCGTCGCTTTTAACGGTCTTCCCTCAGCTCATCTGGATTTCCAAGCACAAGGCGCTCGTATTTGGCCTTTCGGCTGCGATGCTGCTCGTCGCGGGCTACTTCCAGGCCAAGCCGGCCTCATGCCCGGCTGACAGACGGCTGGCGGCAGCTTGCGTTCGCCAAAAGCTGATTTCGAGGGTGGTGTACGGCCTTGCGGTGGCCGCCTACGCGACCGGCGTGTTCTTCGCTTTCGTCCTGCCGCACCTGTTGTAGTCGACTTCGCCTAGCGGAGCACCGAGTGGTCCGCCTCAGCGGTGGCCATCTCCTGGTCGAACGCGGCATCGAACGTAGGATACAGGCGGTCTCCGACCCGAAAGCCTGCGTGCTCGGTAGACGTGGCTTCGGCCAGCGCCCTCAGCCTGTCATAGCGTGCAGCTTTCGCCAGCAACTCCATCAGCGATGCGTCGGCGAGCAAGCCACCAGCTCCGGTTGCCTCGACTTTCCCGATGAAGGATTCGGCCCTGCTCTGCAGCTCTCGCAGCTCAGGTGTCCAGCGCGGGGCGTGGATGGTTAGCTGGAAAGTCAGCTGTTTGAGCAGGGCCACGGGTGTGTCCGGGCCAGTGCCGGCGGGGAACGAAGCAAGATGGGTCATGCCCCGTGTAGCGCCCGGCCAGGTGCTGTCGCGCGAAGATTCGTGAGCGCAAGGGCAGCCGAGCAAACGGCGAAACGGGCCGCGGGCGGTCCTCCGGCGGGGTCGGCCTTACCCGCCCGGCCTAGGAGAGGGCGCTCCAAACATCAGCGGCCATGGCGCGGCCAAACCCCAAAAAGGCGACCAGAGTAAGTAAACACTTCAATGCAAAGTAAACGGGCCACCAGGACGCGCGCCAAATGATGCCCGGCACGCGGCGCCAAGTTATTCGCAGGCCGTTGACGGTCACGGCTTCGCGGCGGCCTTCCTGGCCCAGAGGGAAACGGCTGCACGACGCTCAGGCGTGTTCGCAATGCGAGCCGCGAGCGTGGTGCTCGATGCCGCGTCCAGCGCGCTTGCCGCGCCCGCAAGGTCCGATGCCTGGGAAGGGGTGGGCCCTTGGCCGCGGGAGCCCGCAATCATGCCTTGGGTGTATTTGGCTGCGTAGGCTGCCGCTTGCGGCCGCGCACCGTCGAAGTTAATAGCGATGAGGCGGTCGATTTCGTCCCGAATGCCATTGGCATTTGCATCCGGTCCCAGAAGCGCACGCTCTGCGGACGTCATCGAACCCAGGGCGGGGTGGTTCGACATTTCCGGCACTACGCCTTTTACGTAGTCGTCGCCGGTGGCGGCACATGCGCTCAGAATGATGGCGGCGCCAAGCGCAAGGAGGATGGTCTTCATTTTCATGCTTCCTAAATTGATTTGCCTAAATAGCATTTTAGCACAAACGCGGCAGTGCCGCACTCTAAAACGGTTTGCCAGTCCGCTCTATAGCAAATCGCTCGCTTCGCTCAAGCATTTGTCGGGTCGGAGAATTGGCCACGAGGCGGCCGCTTTCAAAGGCGGTGAGCAAGGCATCGGGGGCCAGTGCCTTGGAGACAAGCCACCCCTGCCCGTAGTCCCCGCCTAAGCCCGTGAGCACATCGAGCTGCTCTTGGGTTTCGATGCCCTCGGCGACAGTGGCCAAGCCGTTCGCTTTCGCTAGGCCTGTGACGAACTGAACGATAGAGCGGTCCCTAGCGCTTTCCATGATGTGATTGACGAAACTGCGGTCAATTTTGAGCACGGCGAGCGGCAAGCGCTGGAAACTGGCCAGGTTGGATGACCCAGTCCCAAAATCGTCGAGCGCAACCCGGGCTCCGACTCTGGCCAGCCAATTCAGTGCCGCTGCCGCTCGCTCAGCGTCGGCGATGGAAACGCTTTCTGTAATCTCGAGCAGTACACGACCGGGCTCAATTCCGGTATCCGTGATGGCCGCCAGGACGCTGTCCGCGTACGCGTCATCCTGCAGCTGCACCGGGGAGACGTTGACGGAGACGTAGTTGAGGCGCAAGCCTCCCTCATCCCACAGCAGGAGCTGCCTCGCGGCCTCCCGAAGCGCCCAGTCCCCGAGGGTTGTGATGAAGCCTGTGGCTTCCGCGACCGGCAGAAAATCATCAGGCGGGACTAGCCTCTCCGGCTGCTGCCACCTTACCAGCGCCTCCACACCGATGACCCTCCGGGTCGAGAGAACGAAGATGGGCTGGTAGTGGAGAACGAACTGGCCGTTAGCCAAGGCCGCTTCGAGGGCGGCCATATCGGGAGAGGCGGCGCCGGGTGCGGAGGATGCTGTCATTCCCAGTGAAGCGACCGCGTTGGTGTGCGCTCAGTGCGCGAGCGGCAGATAGGGTCCCGGCTCAAGCCGCCTGGGGGAGAGCGGAAAAAAAAGTCCACCGAACGGTGGACTGATGAATCATCTGCAATGGAGGCCGGGAAGCCCTCAATGCAGTATCTGTTGGCGGGCCCACTCCTTGACGACAAAATGGAAGGGCATTTCTTGCCACCCACGCTCGTAGGCGAAGGCCACCATACGGTCGAAGTCGACGCTCGTGAAAGAGGCGGATTCGCGCGGCTGGGCGACCGGACGCGCTTGAACTGCTTGCTGGGTCATGAGGATTCCTATCGGGGAGAGTTGATTGCCTTTCCCGTGTAGGAACAACCGCCCGCCAGGCCAGAAAAAAGCGTCCACTCAATAGAGCGGACGCTTAGCGAATCAGAATGCGAGGCTGAGCTGTGCCTTCGCCGCAGGATGGTCTTCAGTTGCCTTCTTCCGGCCGACGCTTGTGGGCTTTGCCGGCCGGGCGGGCAGCGAAATGCCACCGCGCTTCGCCAACCGCAAGTAGAGGGAGTTGACCTCTTCTGCGAGCTTCAACAACTTCCCGCCCTGGTACTGGACAATGTCGTGATGCTTTGAAAGGAACACCAAGTCATGTTCATGACTTTCCAAGTCGGCACTGTCGTGGCAGTACTCGTGGGTCAGCGTTAGAAGAAGCTCAAAGCAACCCGCGACGCCCCTGGCCATCGCCTTCTGAAGTTCCTTGCGGCCCATCACGATATAGCTGGCGCCGTCGGTCCACGCAAGCGCCACATCCGACTCACCCGACTGAAGCTCGCGCATGCCGGAGCTGCGCTCACCCGTCAGAAACCATTGGTGGAACTTCTCATGCTTCTGGCGCAACGCCGTGAGCATGCAAAGCTCCTCCACCGGCAATTCCTCGTCAGCCGTGACCAGGTACGTTTCGGTGCACCCTAGTGCAAGCGACTCAAGGCTTGCCGTCAGGTGACGGAGGTCCATCTTGGTCCTGTCCTCGATGATGCCAAGCAGGTCGTCCAGCGAATGGACCCTGAAACGCGAGAGCGTCTCTTCCGCCAGCACAAAGGCCTTCCCTTCCCGGTGCAGCTTGTTTCCGATGCGACCGTGGCTGCCGCGGGCGACCGCCAGCCGCGAGGCATTAGAGAGGTCGGTCAACGAGCAGTGGCGGCCAGTCGCATCAGTGAAGAGCTTCACGTCGCGCAGCTCGAGTTCCTTGTCGGGGGGCAGGGTGCCATAGCTCCACTCTCGTGCCAGGAAGTCTCGCTCTTCCTTCGTCAGCGACACCTTGGACGCAACCTTGTTGAGGCCGTACGTCTTCATGTGTTTTGCAATGCGGCGCCAGACTTCGCACTTGTGGCGAAGAATGTCGTTGCGCGCGAAGTTGACTTCAAGGGCCTGCTTCGAAACCACTAGGCCCCCAGTCCCGAACTCGTAGTTCGGAAACTTGCAAACCAGAACGCCCATGTTGTAGACCAGCAGGTCACCGGTCCGGACGATTTTGATGTACGCGTCGTCCGTTTCGGTGTCCCACTTCTGGTCTTTCACGTTGCGGCTGATTTCGCGGCCGTTCAACGTCACGGGAATCTCTGCAAAGCGCACGAGCTCAGAGAACTCGCGCACAACCTCGTCGAGAGCCGCTGCGCTCAGTGCCTCGTAGAGCTTCGCGTCGATGCGGCAGCCCTTCGATGTCGGAAGATTCTCGGTCAATTTGTAGCCGAGGTTCGGCTGCCCGATGATGTCGACCTCCATCTTGAAGGTGCCCGTGCGCCAGGTGTTGACCCCGAATGAATAGAGTTGTCCTCTGCCCATGCGGAAACGGCCGAACCGGGCGTCGCCGTCCTTGTGGGGCGTGCCGAAGGTTTCGAACCACTTGATGATTTCGTCCTTGGACTGAAAGCCGCGGCCGTTGTCCCGAAGCGTGAAGCTTGCTTCGCCGAGCTTGATGCTCACGCGGGTTGCGCCGGCGTCGACAGAGTTCATGACGCCTTCGAGAAGCGCCTTGCCCAGTGTTCCTGCCTGGGATTGGATGACCGATACGAGGATGTTGCGGTCCACCGCGAAGTCACGATTTTCGGAAGTCATGTGTCTTGAGGCCCCGAAGGGCTGTAGTTTGTCCTGGTGCGTGTAGCGAAAAGGACAAGGGCGCCTCAGTAAAAGCGCGTCCCCCGGAGCGGGGTCGGTGAATGCCGCCTGCGCGGCGAGGCCTGCCTTGTTACCGCGACGAGGCGCGGGTACAGCGGGGGGGGAAATATTCGACCGGCCACACAGTTCTTGTGGGGCCGCTTTTCTTATCGAAAGGGCACGCGTGTCCAAAGAAAAAGGGCCCGCGACGGTGTGCGGGCCCTGAAGGAGTGGTTAGCGAATTAGGCCTAGGGCGGACTTTTCGGCATCGGTGAGCTTTTCCAGGCCCCTTTTTCGATGCTCCTGGCGTTCGAGCTCGGCTTGGCGCAGGCGCTCCTGCTCGGCGAGGTATTCGTCGAACCAGGTGATGGCGCGGTCCAGGGCCGCGTCAATCTGCTCGAACTCGCAGGCCGCGGTGCCCGATTCGGCGTGCACGTTCGCGCGGCCGCCGGTCGACTCCAGGTGGAAGGACTGTGCCACGGCATCCACGCGGAAGTCGTCAAACCACCAGCTATACGCGTCGCGAAAGCCGGTGTGGTCGCGTGCCAGGAGGGAAAGCCGCAGGGCCTTCGCCCAGATTCGCAGCCACCAGACTGGGCGCTCGGTCTCGAAGCGCCCGATTCGTTCGGCTTCAGCCGCGGCTTCGGCGGCCTTGCGCTGGACCAGCGCGGCACTCCGTTCTGCAGCCGTGGGCTTGGGCTTTAGGGGCGCCTTGGCCTCGAGGAGAGTCTTGGAGGATGTCATTTGGTCGTTCTTTCGTTGGGTTGTCCTGATGCCCCCTGTAGCTATCGCATGGTCAATGGTGGAGCCGAGATGCACCACGCCTATATCCGCGCCTCCCGTGGCTGACTCGCTACACGCTCCAGGACCTGTTATCAGAAAGAGGCATCAATGGAAGACTACGAACAACCCCCTGAGGAAAAGCTCCTCCTCATCGACGGACTGAACATCGTACGGCGCGTCTACGAAGCCATTCCGGCCGACGATTCGCCTGAGAAGGCCCAAGGCGCACTGCGCTCGTCGCTGGCTTCCTTCAGGCGCGCACTGAGCGAGCACCGGCCAAGCCACGTACTTGCCCCGTTCGATTTCGGCGGTCGCACCTGGCGGCACGACCTGTACCCAGCCTATCGGCAGAAGCGAAAGCCGATGCCCCAGGACCTCCGAGCGGCGCTGCCTGAGTTCCGCGAGCGCATCAAGGACATCGGCATCCATTCAATCTCGGTCGAAGGTGTCGAGGCGGATGACGTCATCGGCACAGTCGGCGGCCTTTGGGCCAAGAGAAAGCCCGGTGCTGAACTCGTGGTGGTGTCCAACGACAAGGACATGACCATCATGCTCGCACAGGGCGCCCGAATCCGGGACCACTTCAAGCCGGAGTGGCGTGACGCCGCCTGGGTCAAGGCCAAGTTCTTCGTGCCGCCCGAGTTGGTTCATGACGTGCTGGCGTTGACGGGCGACGATTCGGACGATGTGCCAGGCGTCCCCGACGTTGGGGCGACGACGGCGGGCCAATGGATTGCCAAGTACGGTGGCCTGGAGAACCTACTGGCTGCGGCAGGCGAACTGAAAGGCAAGCGCGCCGAGAACCTTCGCGCGCACGTCGACCAGGTTCGCCTGTCCCGGAAGCTCGTTGCGTTCAAGACAGACATCTCGCTCGGCCTGACCTGGAACCAGCTGCGCTACCAAGTTCCGGTAGCGGCCTGAACTTTCCATCATTCCTGCTGCCCCGCTGAAAGTCGGGGCAGCCATTTTTTTTGGCTAAAACGCTTCGCTATTTTTGGAACTACATCTCGCGGAGGAGACAGTGTCGAATCGTCATGCCCAGAGCCGGCGTGCGTTCGTGGAGTTGGCCCGGAATCGCGGCTACGACCTTGAGCGCAACGGGCACAACTACGCTAACAAACTGACGAACGATGCCTTCGGGATGTACGAAGCGGGCTGCCGACAGCAGTCCCCGGTATAAGAAGCCGGCCCCTGGACCGCTGCGCAAGCAAACGACGGCCCGGTATTCATCCAGAGCGACGACTTCACCCATGACGCCCGACTGAGCATCTCTGGAGACTTTGGGCATGACCGGGTTCGATTTGCGTATGCGGAGGAGCTGGCTCGCCGGCTCAATCGCGCCAGCGGCCAAACTGTTCAGCTGGACGGTGAAGTACCGTACGAAAGGCTTCGAGCCTATTTCCTCGCGCTCGCACGCGTGCTCGACGCCCTTGGCTTAGACGAGAGCCAAACCCTCCGCTACGCGCCGGAGTGCATAGCAGCCTCGGTTTCCGCCGCGCTGGAAGCCCGAGGCATCGCGCCAAATCAACGACTTTCCTAGCGGCCCGTCGGACGCTCGGCCTCCTGGAGCTTCGTAGCCTACGGCAAAGTGCCCCCTGCACGTGAGCGAGGGGGCACGGTTCGCAGAGATGTCTGTCAGAGTTGCTCGATACCGGCAAGCTTCCAGGTTCCCCCGCCCGAGGGTTTCAGGAAGTGCCAGACCTCTTCGATGACTTCAGAGGGGTCATCCCCCTCGGCGATTTCCGCCTTGAAGTGGATGCTGCCAGTGAAGGACGCCGCCGAGCTTACGAAGTCGAGCACACGATTGCCCCGGACGCTCACGGCGAGAACTTTGGTACGCGGCGCTTCGTTCCGTTCATTGATGCTCGAGACAAAGTACTGCAGTAAGTCACCATCGTCGCTCAACGCTGCCAGTTCTTCCAGGTCACCTCGGTTGTTGGCGTCCTGCACGCGTCGAAACAGCTCCGGGGCTTCCCGCAGCAGTTCGGACTGTGCGTCGGCCGACGGCGCAGCAGTCGCGCGGGGGCTAGGCGTCGTCGCCAGCGCTGGGTCGCTGCCGGCCTTGTTCGTCCCGGCTTGACCCGCCGGCTGGTTGCCGCGGTCTCGCTTCACCAGACTGCGCAGGAGGAAGAAAGCGCCAACCACGACCAGCAAGGCCAGGAGCAGGCCACCGAGCATGCTCGCGGGCGCAGGCTTTTCTGTTTGTGACGTGGGTGGGTTGTTCACGGCGGCCGATGTAGCCCGAGGCGCCCGTTCGGAATAGCCCCCCGCCTCGGGGGCCTCGTGCTTCCGATTCGAGCTTCGTGCACCTGGGGTGTCTGGGTGGGTGTCGACGTGGGAGCGGGGTCTCGGTTGTCCGCCATCGCGTAGCCCGCGACACCGGCAAGGGCGGCGGCGCCCGCAATCTGGGCCCCGCTCCAACCGCGGCGTGGCGCTTCCTGGGTGGCCGGCCGAGCGTAGTTTCCGGCGGAGCCTCCGCCCGCCGAACCGCCACCCGCCGTGAGGGGCGTGCCCTCGCGCCGCGGCACATTGCTTCCGATGATGCTATTCCCGTTGCCCGTCGGCTGTGTAGCAGGCACCTCAGTGGCTCGCGAGTATGAGCGGGCAGGCTCAGCGGGCCGCGAGCGCGCCTCGCGCATGGCTTCGGAGCGCCGCAACCCTACCGACGCTCCGCCACCCGCGCGGACCGGCGCCCTCGCGGGAGTTGCGGTGACACTGCGGGAGGACGTAAATGATGACTTCGAACCGGACGGGCTGCCGGCGCGGGCATCTGCGGGCAGCGAAACTGCCAGCATGGCGAGGGTGGCCAACACGGCGGCGAGAGTTTTCAGCTTCAGCATTTGGAGGCTCCTCGGAATCGAAGCGGGTACGCGTTGTGACTGGAATAGAGACGGCGCTGTAGCCGCATCAGCCCGGAAGAAAACGCCTTCCCGGGCGAGAAGGCACGGGAAGGCGATAGGAATCAGCGGCCTGCCGGTTGGGCTGCCGCGCGCTCTACGAAGCGGTACGACTCGGTCAAAAACTCGAGGGCCGTTCTGCCACCGCCAAGACCGCCCAATTGGCTGCAAAGGTGATGGTCATAGACGATGCCCGCAGCGCAGGCCGATGCCGCTTGCTTGAAATCGCGCGCGAGCCACCCGTCCAGAACCCAGCGGATGAAGTGCGGAGCGAGGACCCGGTCCAAGGCCTTTGGGTCGATTTCCGGGCTGAGCGAGCTCAACTCGTCGTAGAACCGTATCGGCGCGCCATGGTCTTGGCCAGAACGGGGTACGGCCAAGATTGCCGGCTCAAGTGGCGGCGGAGGCTCCCCTGAAAAATCCGGAGAACCTTCCAGCAGGAAGGAAGCGAAGGCAACGTCTGCGGTGTGTTCGACTGCGCAGACGAAGTCGCGAGGGTGCCAGTTGCGCGCAATCCAGTGCGTGTACGTCGCGTGAAGCTGAATTCTCAGCTCTCGCAGTTCCGCTGCCGGGTTGGCCAGGTTGTCGTCGCCGTAAAAGCGCTTTGGGGCTTGGGTGGGCATGGGTTGTCTTGTATGAGTGGTCCTGGTTCGTCTAGCAAGCAGGCTCAGGCCATTCCTTGCGCCCGCCCCTAAGGCCGTGCGGAGCTTGCTGGTAAAAAAAAAGGGGGCCGCGAAGGCCCCTCTTGAGTGAACCGGGAGGGCTCAACGCTGGGTCAGCTGGTCGACCTTTGGCACGGCCCCGATTTCCGGCTGGCCTTCCACGTATTCGACTTTGGCACCCGTTGCCGATTCCACGCTGCGCGCCATGTCGAGGATGGTCTTGTTGGTCCACTCCTCTGGAGTACCAATTGCGCTTGCCACGGCGTCCCGCGCCAGGCCGCTCAGCCCGCCGCTCGCCTTCTGGAACACGGCATACATGTTCAGCTCGTAGCCATCCTTGTATCGATAGATGCAGGTGTACAGGGTCAGGTTGTCGGACCCCGAGACGCTGCGATTGGCACGCGACGTCCAGACGGCGCCGTCGCACTTGGCAACGCGTGGAATGGAGGCGCCGGCGCCCCCCTGCATGGCCATGATTGCGCCCAGCGAGGTCCCGCCCAGTGCCGCGGCAGGGTCGACGAGCTGGAAGCGACCGGCCGTCTCGGGGACCTTGGCGCCCATCTGCAAGGGACGGTTTTGCACCACCGAGTTCGTGTTGCGGGCCAAGCCGTCGGCGGTAGCCTTGATGACGGCGTCCGGGGTTGCGCGGGTCTTCACTTGGAACACGTGGTAGTGCTCCACGGTTTCGTGGCGCTTCGCAAGGGTGGAGTTGACCGAGCCGCAGCCGGCGAGGATGAGGACAGCAGCGACTGCGACGGTGACATGAATGGATTTTTGCATTTTAGATTGCCTGTTTCTAAGGGGAGGTGGTACGCGAGCGCAGCGCCGCCTTAGAAGCATTTTAGCATCAGCAGTATCGAGGCGCAAGCTGTTGGCGTTTTAGATGCTGCGAGTATGTCGTTTAGCCAGTCGAGCGCCCCCAGGGCGATTCCCTCGCCGGCCCCGAATGGTGGCTACACAGGGCAGGACTACTTTAGGGAGCTACTGCCCATGCCAATGCATGTTCTTGCCTACCACGCGACGGTTGCGCGCGAGGATTTCCCCCGCTTCGAACTCAGCGATGACGTTGGCTACCATTTCGGCTCGAAGGATACGGCTAACCGCAGGTTGGAGCACCTCCTACAGGGAGGCGACGAGGACGACCTCGAGGGCGCGCGCATTCTCCCGTGCCTCCTCACGATGCAAAGCCCTTTGCGCATGGCTGACTGCCATACGTGGAGCCTCAACAACGTCATCCCGGCGTTGAGGAACGCAGGTGTCATCTCGGCGGAGCAGAGTGATGCGCTGTGGGACGAAGGCTATCTCGACCAGGCTGGCTTCCGAGCATTGCTCGAAGGCGCCGGCTATGACGCGGTCATCTACCGCAATGAAACCGAGGGCGGCGGGGATTCCTACCTGATGCTTGACGCTGACCGCATCGAGTTCGCCTTAACGAAAGCACCCGAGACCGACCGATGATTCGAGCCCTCCACCGGAGGGCTCTCTTTTTAGGCCGCTCGCCACGGCGCGTACTTGCCCCACACCGCGATGAACTCTCGGGAGCCATTGTGTGCGCGGGAGTACAGCCACGAGGGGTGGAGGAGCGTGTGAGGTAAGGACCAGATGGACTTGGCCCGGTGGACGTGTGTGTTCCCGATGACCACGTAGGTTTCGCAGTTGCGGATGATTTCCTCTTCGACTACGCCGTGCTCGTTTCCGCCGGCTTCGTGGCGGGCCGGGTCGTACTTGTGAGTGACCCATGAGGCAACCACCACCTTCGGCTTGAGCGCGCACACCGCGTCGACGGCGTCGTACTGCCTAACATTTGCCCCGTAGGCGATGACTGGCTGGCGCAGGGCGGCATAGTGCGCTCGGATGTGCGGCCATTGCTGCATGAGGTTGTCAGTGCCAATGATGCCGAGCGCATCGCTGAGGACACCCGTCCCTGCCCCAATCTCCAAGGCGGGCCTGTCACCAATCAACGCCTTCAGCCAAGCCACAAGCTCCAGCGTTGGCAGCCCGTATGCGGCGTGGCGGACGCCAAAAATAGCCCGCTCCTCAACCGTCGTCCCTTCATAAAATGCGGCCGGCATAACTTTGAGTCGGCCGCCTTCGTCAAGCACCAGTGGCGCGATGTCGCGAACTTTCGTCGGGTCCAGGGCGCGAGCCTCAATCATCGGGGTCTTTCAGGGGAGCAGCGGGCGTTGGGCCCAGGATTATCGCAAACCTGCCGGCCTCCGGCGGTGGCATGCGGGCTAAACGCGTGCCCTATCCTGTGAACAAACCCTATAGGCGTGCAGAGCGCCGGTTAAATGCGCGTACTTTCCAAATTCCGGGACTATTACGACAACGCTCAGGCCCTGGGCGCGGATAAGACACGGGTGTTCGTGCGAACGGCCGCACGCCAGCAGTTTGCGGAGGGAGCCGTTCCTGTTCCCTGGAATGGCCTCACCGCAGCGGGGATTCCGCGCCGTATCGAAATCGCTGACGGCAGTGTGGTCGCGCTCGACGCACTCCACATCCTCTTTGCCGGCAAGTTGTACCGTGGCCTCCGTGTCCGCCTATACGGGCGCCACCTGCGCGGCTACCGCCCGCCACGGGACCACGACTTGACCGACTGCTACGCCGTCGATGAACATGTCTTTTACAACGCGCCGGGGGCCATTGCCGACCTGAGCCGACATGTGCCGGAGAAGGAGCTGAAGGCAAAGGGGTGGCGCTCCAAGCGCACGCTTGCCGAGAAAGTCGGCGACTTTCTAGGCGAACAGGGTCGCACCGAACTCTTCGACTGGGCGGTCACCCAGCGTGTTGCCATCGCGGTCAAGGAGGCTGAGCGCAGGGGAGTTGGCGTTAGCCGGGTAAGCCTGACGCTGAACCCCGCGCTGGAAACGGTGGAGTTCTACCGGCTATTCGATGCCTATCAGGCCTATCAGGAGCTCGACATGTTCTGGGGCGGCGTACTGGCACCGGAATCGCGCCCCATGGTCGGCATTGCGGACAAGTACCGCATTGCGCAAGCTGGCTTCGACCAACTCAGCTTCCGCAAAAGTCCAACCAAGCGACATACGGGATGAGGTGCTCGTCGATGGGTGCCCCGACTTCAGCGCTTTACTTGTCGCCTAGTGCCGCGTGGCCCTGACCTGCGGAAGCAGGCTTGAGAACACGCCGGCCGTGTCCGACGTGGTGCCAGAAAAGAACGTCACTGCGCCAAACGTGTCCCCGCGGACCTTGCGCGGGTTCTTCACCAGAGGGGCGGTCCCAAGCCAGACGCCTTCGTTCGTCTCTACCGTGAAGGCCATCTGGCTCACGCGATAGGGGCTGTTGCCGACTGAGCCGTACTTATCCATGATGGCGTCGAAGTACTTGAGTTTTCGCTTCGGAAGGCCCCAGGAGTTGACCACGAGAACGACGAAGTCCGCGCTCATCAGCGATGCGACACGTCTGATGTGCTCCGCGGCTTGCGTCTTGGCCTGGTCTTCATCGGTAGGCAGCGGCACTTCAAACACTTCCCGGGACAAGGTGCTGCCCACTATGGCGAACGCCTGAGGTGCATTTCCGGCTTCGACGTCGATTCGTACTTTCTTGATAATTCCGTCGACCAGGTCGGCGAGCTCAGGTGGAAGCGGCTTCATTGTGGGAGGGGACGGGGCATGCAATGCGCCATTGTCGCCTCCGGCGGTGCCTTGGCGGGGGCAGGACTTCGGGCGGCACATCACGAACTCGGCCTTGGCCCAGAATTGCTCCTGCTAGAGGTGTCAGCGCAGCCACATCTTCCCGAGGCCTCTCTCTAGTGGGCTCCGAAGGTGGGATACACTCGCGCCGCTTGCAACTTCGCTTTAGAAGCTGCGCCGCCATAGGCAACATGGTGAACTATTCCAAGGAAAACTGAAATGAACCGTATCGAACTGGTCGAGAAGATTGCATCCACCCACGATGTGAGCAAGGCAGAGGCTGCGCGCATCGTCGAGACCTTCACCAGCGCCATCATCGGTGCCGTGAAGAAGGGAGAGCCTGTCCAAATCATCGGATTTGGCACGTTCAAGCAAGTCTCCCGCGCTGCTCGCTCTGGATTTAACCCGCGCCTGGGAGAGAAAATCAAGATTGCCGCGCAGAAGGTGCCGAAGTTCGTGCCGGGCGCCGCCTTCAAGGCCGCCATCGACCCGAAGGCCGCCAAGCGCAAGGCCGACAAGGTTGCTGCCACGCCGTTAGCCAAGAAGTCCGCGCCGGCGAAGAAGGCTGCAGCGCCCGCCAAGAAGGCGAAGAAGTAAGCTGAGAGCTTGGCTCTAGGAGGCGGCCCTACGGGGCCGTTTCTCATTGTTGGGCGGCCGCTGACGGGGGTGGCACCGTGCCATAAAAAAGCCTGGCATCTCGGAGGGAGAGCCAGGCTTGGAATCAATCAGCTATGTTCGGCCGTGGCCTTGAGGTTCTCGAACCAGCGAAGGACCGCGGTCCTGCTTCTCGGCGTTCGAGGGCGGAAGCCAACGTCGTCCTTGTGAGCATCCGAGAATGCCGACCAGAGGTCCGTGTCGACCAGGCGGCAGTCTGCCTGCTCTCCGAGCAGCCCGACCAATTCGGTCACTGTCGCCTCGTAGGCTGCGCGCGCGGACACAACCTTCGGATGCTTCCAGTCGTTGTTGACACCCTCGAGAGCGAAGGAGTCGTAGTAGGCGGCCCTAGCACGGTACTGGCGCAGCTGCGCATCTCGCGCCTCGGGCGTTGGCCCGGCAAAGTCTTCAGGTGTCATGGTTTGGGGGTGAGTGGTCCTCATTGGTATAGGCGCGCGGCTGAGCGCGCCTGACGTTTAAGGAGGGGAGCTATATCTCATCCAACGAACTGCCACCTTAGGCCATGGAACCGTTTACCTTCCTGCTCGCTTCCGCATTCTTCGCCACCTCGGCTCACGCTGCTCTACCGGCGGCCGAGGTTGTCGCCACCACAGCCACCGTGGTAGCCACTTCAGCTGCCCGCAAAGTCGAGACACTTCCTTCGGGGGTCAGGGTGCAGCACACCTTGAAGGGTGCCGGCGCCCACCCTACGGCCTCGGACACCGTAAAGGTGCACTATCGCGGCACCCTGCCGGACGGTTCGGAATTCGACAGCTCCCATAGGCGGGGCAAGCCCATCGCCCTTCCCTTGAGCCGCGTAGTCAAGTGCTGGACAGACGGCGTACAAACAATGCAGGTCGGAGGCAAGGCGACTCTAACTTGCCCCAGCGACACCGCCTATGGCCAGCGGGGGGTGCCCGGCAGCATTCCGCCAAACAGCGTGCTGAAGTTCGACATCGAGCTGCTCAGCATCGGTTCCGACCAATAGAGGGCGCTCCCAGGCGGGCGTCCTGTGGTGTGCTGGCTTCCCGGGGAATAGGAAAAACCCGCCAGGCGCATGTGCCAGGCGGGTTTCCACAATCAAGCTAGTGCTCGAGCTCTCGGGAGCATGCCGGCAGCGATGAGCGGCTGCACCTTCCGAGCCAGCCGTTGGTTGGTTTCGTCGGGGTCATTTGCGAACTCTGCCAAGTCAAGCCAGCGGCACGAGTGAACTTCCTCGATTTGAGGCACGGGGTCGTACGGCTCATCCACCATACCCAGGTAGACGAAGTCGTGGTGCCAGTGCTTGCCTTCGTTCTTGCGCTGCTGCGCGGCAATCGCGTGGGTGTTGATGTCCAGGGGGATGGGCGCGAGGCTCCAGGCCCCCGGGCAGTTGAGGTCTGTCACCCCAGTCTCTTCCTCAGCTTCGCGCAGCGCCGAGTCGAACAACGAGCAGGGCTGCTCAGCATGCCCGCCTGGCGGCAACCAGCGGTTGTAGGCTTTGTGGTGGATGACCAACACCCTGGCTCGGGTCTCGTCCAGAACGAGCATGCTGGAGGTCAGATGGCCCCGCATGTTCGAGCGAAGGAAAATGTCCCGGTCGTCGGCAAGCTGGGCCTGCAACGCACGGAGGCCGGCTGCTTCGTGCGGATTGCGCGCCAAATAGGCCTTCACCGTCTTCTTCACAGTCTCAATCAAAATCTCTCCTCATCATGTGTGTCCAAATTCGGTCCCCGGTAGAGGCTCTGCGACGCGGGCGCGCGGGAGGTCCAATACGAGGATTGATGGCTTTGCCAGTCCTCGCCTGTGTAGCTAAGTGCCATCGCTAGACCCCCGAACTGAAAGGATTTGTCATGGCCACTGAAATCGAACGAAAGTTTCTTGTGAGGGACCGCTCCGTGCTCTCGGGGCTGGCCGGGACCCATATTGGCCAGGGATATCTGGCTGACAACGGAATGACCGTTCGAGTGCGGGTCGCTGGCGACAAGGGATTTCTGACCCTCAAGAGCAACACCCAAGGGCTATCCCGCGCGGAATTTGAGTACCCCATCCCCCTCAGCGATGCCGAGGACCTCCTGAACGGCCATGCAAGCTTGGGCCGCCTCACGAAGGTGCGCTACCTCATCCCCGTCCGCGATGTGACCTTCGAGGTCGACGTCTTTGAGGGCGAACTGGACGGTTTGGTCGTCGCAGAAGTTGAGCTTGGGTCCGAGGAACAGGACTTTCCGCGGCCGGCATGGCTCGGCGACGAGGTCAGCCACGACCCCAGGTACCGGAATTCGGAGCTGGCGGTAAGTCGCCGGGTCCCAGCCTAGGCCTGATTCTCTACACGAGAGAGGACAACTTCCCTCTACCTCAATGGAACACAACGAAAGCCAGGTCGCGCGAGCTCTCCTGCTGCTGAAGGAGAACGCCGCGGCAGCGATGCTCGAGATGAATGTCATGGCCGACTACGAGCTCCAAAAGGACTTGAAGGCGGTCACCGAGAGCCTGGCCCGCCGGCTGATTGGCCCGGCAATTTACCCAAACGCGGCGTTCAACGACCAGCCGGAAGCGCTCGCCCGCTGCTTCTTGTTGGAGGACGAGCAACCCGACGCCTATGCCCACCTGGTGCGAGGCATCTGCGCCGAGGAATCCGAAGGCTTCCTTCAATGCTACGAAGGCTTGAAGCGCCTTGACGTTCTCGTGTGCGGCCTTGGCGACGACCACGACTACGCCTACAACCCTGAACAGGGTACGATTGAGGTGGATGCCCGGACGCCTACGGCGTACTACCTGACCCCCGCGAGATTTCTCACACTCTTGAAATCGAAGTTCAAGGAATCAAGGCAAGCCTGACGCTGGCCGCTCCCCAAAGAACCCCTTTTTTGCAGACAGATATGAAAAGCACACCGACTCCCCGCACCCACACTGCCCGCACGAAGGCCGAAGTCACCACGACGGTCGGTCCTTCGAAATACGAAGTCACGGTCCCCGCGGGGACGCGTTGCGCCAAGCTGGGCGGCGGCTCCGAACCCTGGGTGGTCGATGACCTCAGCTTCATTGAGAACAAGCAAGGCATCCTGTATTCGGACGCCGATATTTACGGCATTCGAATCGAGGAGGCCAACCTGGCCGACATCACCCCGATTGCTCGCTGAGCAAGCCTTCTACCGTAGATTCACGAGCCCCGCACTGCGGGGCTTTTTTCTTGGGCAGGTCGCGCGGCTACCTACACACGGCAGGACTACTTTCAGGAGAACCGATGTTCAGAATGCACTTGAGCGAAGAATGCCGCAGCAGGCTAGACCAGGAGGCTTCGGAGGCGAACCGCTTGTACCGGCTTACCAATCAGTGGCTCGCGTCCGCACTGCTGAAGCTGGCGCGTGAAGCCCGGAAAAGTACGACCCTCCGACCCGACGACTGCACCTACGATTCCAGCCTCGTTTGGGGCGTGGTGCCCGAGCTCGCGCGCAGGCTTGGGAGGGTGAAGCTTGAGGTCGCCGAAATCGATTGGGAAGTCAGGGACCTGACCAACTATGAGCTGCGATGCCGAATTGGCGCCACTCTCGGAAATGTGGCCGAGCGCAGTTCCGCTGCCTGGTTGCTGTTGACCAGAACGCCGGTGAACGGTAATCCCGTGGCGTATGGGGCCGACCGCCTGCAGCCAGGTGTAGTCGGGGACCGGCAAGACCGCCTTACGTGCGCTATCGCTGAGGTTGCTCGCTGTCGAGGCGTCGCCTACAGCGGCGTCTGGTCGCCGGCGCTGACCCCCGGCTGAAGGCCACTCTCGCAACATTCGGCCCCGCGGCATCCGCGGGGCTTTTTCTCGTCGCCCTGACCGCAGGTGTGGACGGTAAAACGCCCGCAGAAGCGGGCAGGGGAATGAGCGTGCTATTCGCGGCGCAATCCGATGAGCTTGGCCTAGTCCAGGGACGCAGTAGGCCCACGTCGCCAAGATGCTCGGTCAAGCCGCGGTAAAGGTCGTCGCGCGGGAGCTGTGAGGCCGAGGTGGTATCGCGGCCGTCGTTGGGCAGGCTCGGCCTCCCTAAAGCGCCTGCCTAAAGTGCCTGCCTAAAGTGCCTGCCTATACAGGTTTTGCACACACAAAGGACACAAGAATGAGCCACTTCGTCGCCATCCGCCCCCTCTCCGTTCCGATTGCAGCGTTCATGCAAGCGCCTGGGCCGGTGAAGATGGAAGAGGTACTCGCCGGTCCCATCCGCGCCCTCTACGAGGCCGGTCAAATCCGCGGCCCGGCAGAGATTCAGCTCCTCGACCTGACGTCTTCAGATGGCCGGCTCGCAGTAGACCAACTCAGTTTGGCAGCAAACGATGAGCTCGCCGTTCATGACGAGGAGTTTGCGGTGGCTGCGCAGACTGAAGTGCCCCCGAGCCCCAAACTGACGCCCGAGCCGCCCACCGCTGTAGTTCGCAAGCTCTCGTTGGTGCGCTGACAAGCCCTTTCGAAAGCCGACCTCGTGTCGGCTTTTCCCTGAGGCGATAAATGGCAGTGCTATTCCAAAGCTGGCGCGCCACCGTTGATGGCCCCTTTTGAGCAGCACCGCTTTATGAACAGAAATCTCCTCGCAGCAGCACTCCTGGCGATGACAGTCGCCCCAGCATTCGCCATGGGCGCCAATCGAAATGCCATCGTCCTCGTCGAAACCTCCGGCCCGCGATTCGAGGAGGCGAAGGCGCTCTGCAAGCGGGCAGGCCCGAACGTCAAGGACTGCGTACAGGCGAAACTGGTCGCAAGGGATGTGCTCGCGCTGGCCAGGGCACTAGTGCCTCACCCGCGGGCGCGGCAGCACCCCTAGCCCTCGGTCCCCGAGTCCATCGGACCCGGAAAAACGCCCCGCTCGACTTTCTGCGAGCGGGGCGAAATCATTTTGCCAATTCGGAATCGGCGGCGAGTGTTGCCTTAAGGACGTCCGGCTGCAGGCCAAGCGCTTCCAGCAAGCGGGCCGTGTGGTCGTAGGACGACGATTGCTGGCTTTCGAAGCCAAGTCGCTGGTAGTGGTGGAACGCGTCGTAGGCCTCAAGGTGGCGCTCGACCGTTGCGACGCCATCTTTCGCGCTGACCGCGGCAATGCCGAGCTGTCCTGTCTCTGACAACTTGACGTGGAACAGGCCGATGACGTGTCCGTTCTTCCTCATGAAGCTGTAATACTTCCCGAGCAGTTGCTTCCAAGGGCTATCCGTCGGCGCGTCGTAGCAATCCGCACAGAGCACGGTCCGCGAGTTCACGGGGATGTCGACGGCCTCCAGTTGCTGGCAGCGGGCGGCAAGCATTCGGGCCTGCGTCAGTTCCTCGTCTCGGCGTTCCGGCGGGAAGGAATAGTGTTCAACCGCAATGCCCTTCCAGTAGACGTTTCCGTCGGGTGCCTTGGTGAGGTGCGGCGCCAGATACGTCCGCTGCCAGGTTGCGTACGTCCCCTCGGTGACGTTCCTATGCATTGCCTCGAACAGCTCGACGGCTCTGCTGGTCAAACGGCCGTTGACCGCGCCTTCCAGCAGATGAAGGTCTGAAGGGCTCAGGTCGTCGCCGTCGTTGGTCTTCTGAAGAATGGCGATTGCCATGTCTGAGTGGGTCATGGGATGCTCCTGTAGATTTCCTGCGACGTGTAGGAAAGCGCTTCAGGGGCGGCCCGAAGGTTCGGCATTCATAGACAAAGAAAAGGCGAGCCCTGGGTCGGGCTAGCTCGAATGATTGTGGTCAACGCCTTGCTGGGGCGCGCTGCTCCACGTCCCAACGGCAAAGGGCGCTCATGGAGATGCAGCCCCTTGGGGCAGAGAAGTTTGCTGGGTCCAGGCGGTCGGCCCACCAGACCCCGTCGAACACATCGAGTTCCTCGACAATGCCGGTCAGCACCATGTCAACCGCCAGGTCATCAGAAACCTCTTGCCCCGTTACTTTGGCGAGGAGCGGGGTGGCGACGTCCATCTCGATGAGGTCCGTCGTGATGTTCTCCGCCCATTGCTCGATATCGTCGGCTTCGGCCCTAGCCTTGTCTTCGTCGGCGAAAAGGCAGTACCGCTTGTCGCCCACCTCGGGGTCGGTCCACTGCAACCTGTGCCTGGTTGCCCGTTGAAGCCAGCCGCGGCGGGTACCTTCCTGCGCGAGTTTATGTTGCTGGCTAGGGCCAAGGCGGCGGTAGTCGATGAAGCGGCCGGCGCTTCGGTCCTTGCGGCTCAGCACCCAGAGTGGCAGGCCACCAAGGCGCGCGATTTGCTCCCAGGCATCGGGGTGCTGAGACACGGAGAGCCCGGCGCCTTCGTAGCTCACGCCTCGAACGCCTTTGTCGACAGGGTTGAGGCTGCCTTGGTGCCAAAGCTTGCGAAAGCTCCGGCTCGGATAGGATGAGAGATTCATTGGTACGGGTAAGTTGTCCTTCCTCCTGTAGCTACGAGTGCGCTGACGCGGCCGCCCCAAGAGAAAGGCCGTCCACAGGGACGGCCCAATCAGGGTGCGGGCGGAGCTAAGCTTTCCATGCAGGAGAAAACTCGACCTCGTGAGCGAGCAGCTTTGCTGCCGTGATACCAACGACGGTTTGCAGGTCGTAGCCTTCCGTGCTGGTCCCGCCCACGTATGCGTGGCAGCTGTACCAGTGCTTGACCACGGTTTCGGATTCAGCGCCTTCACCATAGATGGCGTGAGAGCCCGAGACGAGTCCGACGTTTGACAGGAGTTCCCCGGTGAGGCGCCAATCGGTCGTCGGGGAATACGGGCCCCACTCGTGGTCGGTCAGCACCCGCGGAGGCTGCTGCGGGGGCACCGCATCAACGTCGATTTGCTTGTGACAAAGCAGCGCGATGGCCAGGTCGAGCTCTGGACCAGTCATGCTGTCCGGTTTAATACGAAGCAGGGCTTCGGCAGCTTGGCGACGCTGGGAAAGGGTGAGGATTTCCATGGATTTCCAGGTAGTTGGGTTCTGCCCTGTGTAGAAAACGGGCCCGCTTGCCGTGGGCGCAGGACTCGCCTCGGCTTAAGGGGCTACGGTGGGGAGGTCGTTTTGCGTTCGCGTCACCGCCATGCGCACGGTGCGGACATCAAGGTGCCGAGCCTTCAACTCCTCAAGGAAACTCAGTTGACGTTTCGGCGTGTAGATGCTCTGTCGGTCGCCTTCGGTGTACCGAGGCGTTGAGAAGAATCCCATGAGCATGCTCGAGTCGCACCGACGCGCCGGAAATCCCCAAGAGGTGCAAAGGTCCGGGCAGTCATACTCGACGCGGCCCCACCTGGCCAGCAGCTTTGCTTTCAGCTGTGGCACGGAACGAAGCCTCTTGGGGTGGGCAAACGGTGCGGACCGGAGGTGGACCGAAAAGGAGAACGTAGCGAGGTCGTATCCCCGCTGCGCGAGTTCGACCAAAAGCCCGGGCTCTGGCGACGGGTGCGGCGGGAGGAAGCTGAGAATCGTCACACGGGGTTCAAGTAGCGCACCCTTCAGGAAATCGAAGTCGCCGTCGCATATTCCCGCTCCCCGGTTAAACTCGATGTACGGTGTTCCGTCAGGACGGCGGCGCCTCCCTCGCGCAAGGAATTCACCTGGGCGAGGCCGGCACACAGCGGGTACCGCGTCACAAGCGCAGATGGCGGGCAGTGTCGTGGCGGGGGCGGGTAGGGCGGTCATTGCGTCAAGCGGCAAGCAGGTTTGTTCAGGCATTTCAGGCGAGCGCCGTCAGGCGGTCAGCGCGCAGGTGGGGCGCCACGTCGGCAAGCTCGCACCCAGGTCGTCTAGGTGCCGGATTTAGCGGAGCAGCGCTGCCGCAGGTGCACGACGAAGCACCCGGCGCGCACGGGCGAGGGGTCAGGCTAGTTGCGCTTCGGCTTCGGCGGAAAGCACTCTGCGAACCAGGCTTGCACCGGCTTCGACACCGCGAGCCAGCCCAGGCCGCCCATTGCGGGGCTGAGGACAACCAGAGCCAGCAGGCACCACAGCAGAAACGGCTGAAGGGGCTGCGCCGTTACCGTAGGGTCTCCCTTGGCCAAGAGCCGCAGCACTACGGCACCCGCGGACATTGCGAGCGCGATGACAACGATGAGGAGCGCCGGCACGGCACCCGACATTGCGGCGAACCAGGCGCGCTCTGCGGGCTGCATGGCTCGATTCTCCCGGCGAGCAAAGGTCACGTTGGCGGCACCGGAAAGGACGAAGAGCGACAGCAAGCCGGTGATTGCCCAGAAAACAGGTTTTCCGAAAGAGAGCAGGCCGTTGAGCCAGAAGCATGCGTACAAGACGGACAGCCCCGCGCCCGCTCCGGTCAGGAATGGGACAACCACCGGGGCGTGGGCTTGTAGCGCTCGTGCTGACAGACCCATGCGTTCACAAAGCTTCAGGAAAATAGAGGACATGAAGGCGTATAGCGCCTGGAGCTCAGCTTTTCTCTGTGCCTGAGGCAAAGGAAAGCGCCCTCCAAAGGGAGGGCGCGGAATGAGGCATGCTAGGCGTAGCCCGGGCTCCTTGTTACAACGCCGGACGTTGCGCGTAGTCGCTTAAATATCTGTCCATCAGCGCCAGGTGCTTGGCAGCAAGAACATAGGATTCATCCTCGGTGCGCGTGGATGGAATCAACTCGGTGCTGCCAGGGAAGCCCATCGGTGTGGCCACGAAAAAGTGCTGCGCGTTTGCATCGCTAGGCAGCAAATCGCCGTACACGGCGCCGAGCTGGTACACAGCGATATCGTAGATGTAGCACAGCAGACGGCTCAGCATTGCTTCTGGGCCGGCGCCCTTGAGCCCATTGAGGGCCCCCAGCAAGTCAGCGGTGCGCTTCGAGAACGCGTCGTCGCGAATCGCTTCCCAGATTTGCAGAAAGTTGGACTCGGCCAGGTTCGGAGGATTTTGGTTCATTGGTCAAAGGGTGGTTGTCCTTTGACGTGTAGCCAGGAGGGCTCCGCTCGCCCCATGTCGCGGCTTGACAGCCTGCTTACTGGCGGATGCTGCGGGCGTTCTTCTCTGGCGTCCCCGATAGAACGGCCTCGAGCGCGGGCCATTTTTTGCGTGCGGCTATCTCTTCTCTCCACAGTTGATGCACCATTTCTTCGACGGGGCGCAAAAGCAGTTGACGCTGCGGCATCTCGCCGAAGATGCCCCAGTAGCCCGTCTCGAGTACGCGCGTCGTGACAAAGTCCAGGTCGAAGGGTATGCCCACATAGGCGCACTCCTCCGGGTTCTCCCACGTCGGGTCGACGACGGTTCCGTCGTGGGTAACACACCAGGCGTGGGCTGTCGCCATGGCAGATAGCGCATAGCCCTCGACGTAGACAAACCTGTCGGGGAACTCTGTCGCAAGCTGGGCGGCGTTGCAGAAGCACTGCCTCTTCACGGCATTTCGCGCGATATCTCTCGGGTAGGGCGCCGCCTTGAAGACCTTGCCCCGATGCAGCACGTACACATACAGCATCGCACCAAACGTCGCAAAGGACTGCAGCTGAGCGCGCAGAGTGGCCTCGGCTGGCGTGAGGGAGGAGGGCCAGTGCTCGAAGAAGGCTGCGGCAGTTGCATGCCGGCTGGCTACTTCGTCAATCTGCTGGTCGGCATCTGGGGCGGTTTGGTGGGGCATGAAGGGTCGTTGCACTGGACCCCTTATTCTGCCTTGCCTGAATTACGTCGGTCACCGACGCCGAAGGGCGAAGGTGACGATGCCTGCGGCGACAGCGCCCTTGCTCTTTGCCTTCCCTGCATAGGAGTGAAGCCGCGCGAGCGCACTCTCCGCGCCGTCCGGGGATTTCCAGCCCATCATCTCGAACTTGAGGTCAGGAATCGCAGGCGTGCCGTTCGGCGCGGAGCGGACGTAGTCGGGTTTCAGGCCACCAAGGGCTCGCTTGTAGGCCTCGTAGGCTGCTTCAATCTTTGCCGGGTCATCGCTTCGATATTCAAGGGATGCGGCCACGAGGCCCTGCTCGGGGTCGAAATCGACGCCCCGAACCGAGAACTCGAACTCACCTAGGTTCAGCACCCGATGCGTAGGCGACTTGGCCGTCGTCCGCGACTCGAGCTCTTCGCGGGACATGCCGCGCCAAAAGCCAACCTGGGACTGCGTGAGGAGCTCGAACGCCGTCGAGTCGTCAGCCGCTGCGCTTAGGAGGCCTGCTGACGGACCGCCTTGTGCATTCGCAACTGGAATGCCGCACGCGATGACGACGGCGAAGACGAGGGGGAGAAGGGATTTCATCGTTCAGTTCCGAAAGGGGTTGCTGTTGAATAGCGCGCGGCGCTTAAACGAGCGATTGGCATCGGCACTGGCCAGCAAAAAGCCCTGCATCGGCAGGGCTCTGTCGGGCTACGGCCGCTCAGGCGACGTTGAAGCCGACCTTCCGGCTTTGAGCGATTGCCCGCAGACGTTGCACGACACGCACTACGGTCGTTAGCGCGTCCTTGCACAGGTGGAAGGCGTCGCTGAACGTGTAGCCGTCCTTCGTGCCACCTTGCGCGGCTGCCTGGGCAGCGAGCTGGCGCTCAAAATCATCAGTGAACTTCGGGCTGTGCGAGACGGGCATGACGGTTGCTCCAAGTAGTAGAGGAAGGGTTTACCCTACGTATAGCTCAGCGCTCAAAGTTAGCCCTCGCCTATAGAGTCGGAAATGCCGCCGGGGCCCGGGTCGCCAGGCATCGACCCTTTCCTTGCTTCCAACGGGGAGCCGAAGAGGTCGAAGTAGGTCTCTGGTGCCCTCTTTGCACTCGACAAAAGCACTGGCTCCACGTATCCCCGGAACTTCTCGGACGCCCAGATGAACCTGTCAACCGGGTGGGCCTCCTCGCCAGGGAAATCGGCCAGGAAGTCGAGCGGTACTGCAGGAATGCGCTCCACAAGCTCGAAGCGCCCGACCGTGTTTTGGCCGAGCAGTTGGCCGGACTCCAGGCACAGAAGCACGCCGGCGGGCATGCCGACCAACCGGGCTCGTTCATCGGTGGCCACGTTTTGAATCGGGACCACACCGCCGATGAATCCGAAGATGGCGTTCCCCGAGGAGGAAAAGCCGGGCTTGGCTTGGTCGAGCGCGAGGTAGAAGCGAACGAGCTCCGCCTTGATGGCCTTGAAATCTGCGGCGGGTACGAGGGTGGGGTCCAGCGTCCAGGTAAGGGCGGCCCATTGGCCTCCAAATCTGGCGTTGTCCCTTTCGAGCGCGAAAGGATTCGCCTGTGCCAGACCGCGCATGGCTGCGCCGTACTTGCGTACCAACCACTCGTCGTGCCAAAGCTCCTCAACACAAGAGGCGGCCAATCCGATTGGAACGCCGGCGTCCATCAACGGTAATAGGCCCTGCTCCCGCGACAGCCAGGAGCCACCGAAGGCTTCCATGCCGGGGTGGAACACGAAGCACACGTCGGGCGTTGCCTCGCTCTGGGGGCGCTCCGCCCACCAGCTTGAAAGAGCATCCGCGGCGAGCTCTGCCGTAGGCAGGTTGCTCACAGCGTCTGCTCCGGCGCTCGTGATGATGCCGGACCGTTCGTTTGCCGAGCGAATGCTCGCGTTCTCTGTCCCCTGCTTCAGTTCCGGCCCGACTAACGTGACCCGCACCGTCATTTTTGGCCGTCCAAGCAACGTGGGCAGGTATTGGTACCAGCGACCTTCGTCCAGGCTGTCCGGGCCCTTCGCGGCGCCAGCAATCACGACATGGAGATGCGGACGCTCGAGCAAGGCGGGTACTTCCTGCGCAATCCACCGGGCGACCGTGGCGGGCGCCACGAGAACGGTCTGGAGAAATTCCTTCGGGAAGCGCTTCAGGCGCAGCCCAAGCGAGGCCTGCGTCACCTCGCGCAGGAGATGGCGCCAGGTGGAGTGGTCAAGGGCGGGGACGTGTGCGGGCATGTGAAGCGTAGGGAAGTGCTCGTTCGGTCCTGTAGCAAGGCCCTTTAGCCGGAGGCAGGGTTAAGGGGTGCTACGCCCAACAGGGGCGAGGCGGAGGAGCCTCGTACGCAGAAGCTATTTAAAGGGGCTTCGCTAAACGCTTCAGGAACAACCCCCTGGAGCTTTTGATGACCGCTCTTTTTCACAAGGATGTTTTTATGCCGGCGCGCCTGGCTGAGCCATGCCACCGTGGACCTCTGAGGTACACGAGGCACGCCCTCAATGAAGCCAACAGCGACCGGTACGGTAAGGTGACGTTGCTCCATGCCTTTATCCCGGAGCAAGCAACCCTCATCGAAACGGAAGCGGAAGACGGCCCCGACGGTCGAAATAGCCGCGTTGTCAAGCAACTGTGGCGCTGCCCAATGGACGAGTATCGTGACCTAGTCATGGCGCTCCTGCCAGGGGGCGTCGTCAAGACAGTCTGGGTCAACTTGCGCTCTGACAAGCATCGAACCCTCAACAAGGCTCGCTACGCTCGCCGCTGATGTTTTCCTGCTGCCCTCCCCGAGGGCAGCATTTTTTTGCTCGGGCGCAACGGCCTATGGTTGAGCTTGGCCCCAAAACGCGCTTGCAACTGCAGTGAGTGCCGAGGCTCGCCCGGCCCAAAACAAGCGCTCCGGCTCTGCCTCTGCTCGGGCTGCTTGGCAAGCTAGTTCATGCCAGGTTGGCCGCGCGAGGCTTTGCACCGCGCCTGCCAGCTGTTCCGCTTGCTCAGCCGCCCAATGCCACTGTGCAGGGAGCTGAAGCGCATGCTCGCCCGGCGCCTCAGGGACTTGCACGTGAGCCGGTAAGCCCGAATAGTCGTCTTCGAACTCCGAGGCCTCGGCTAAGCCTCCCGAGAGGAATTGGAAGACCAGATTGAGCCCGCTGTCGAAGCCGACGGAGAAAGGGTCAGGGGCTTCGCGCATGCTGATAGCGAGGGCAGAGCGAATCGCCCTGAGCTGGTCTTTACTCAGGCCGATGTCCGAAAGGTAGAGGGCGTATTCGCTGCGGAGCATGACTGCCTAAACCTCGACGACCATGGCAGGGTTGAAGTCGACGTTGAGGCTACGGGGGCCGCCGCGTGGGTTGCAGAGCACGCGTGTCGAGCCGACCATATAGTCGTGCGTTGCGTGCATGTGGCCGTGGACCCAAAGCTTGGCCATCGAGTTGCCCACGTACTCGTCCATGTCAGAGGCATAGGCCCCGTTGAGTGGTGAGTACCGGAAGCCCCGGGTGAGCGAACGTACGGACGGTGCGTGGTGCGTTATGACCACCACCTTCTCCGAGTAGGCGTTGGTCAATCCGCGGTCTAGCGCGCGCAGGCCTCGCTCATGCATCCGCACTGCGTCGTTCGGGCGAAGGTTCCTGGCGCTTCCCGTCCCATCGCCGATGCGGATGTACTGAAAGTCGCCCATGAGGTCCTGGGCGGCATGCTTGGCCAGCACGGACGACGCAGGGCCGTCAATCTGAAAGTCGGACCACAGCGGAGTTCCGACGAATCGCACCCCCTGCAGCTCTACGGACTTGTTGTGCAGCAGGTAGACGTCGCCTGCGCACGCAATGCGGTGCATGTTCAGCAAGCGCTCCGAAATCACCCCGTCGTAGAAATCATGGTTCCCCGGCACGAAGAAGACGGGCTTCCCCGCAGTCTGGGCAAGCTCGACGCACCACACGGCGGAGCGTGCACCATCGTCGAAAAGGTCGCCGGCCACCACGATAGCGTCGGCTTCGGTGAGCGGCGCCGTCCAGGCTGCGCCGTCCATATGGAGGTCGGAGAGGATTTGAAGGTTCATGGCCGAGCTGGGAATCAGCTCTCGTGTAGGGCCGTGACTTATCCCCTGCTGCCCCTTCGGCGCACGGGCATACCGAAAGGCAAGCCAAGGCTTGCCTTGAAAAAGGCGTGAAACCGCCATCACCCAGGATGGGTGGGGGAGGCGACGTGGGCGGGCGCGAGAGGCAGGCGTGAAAAAGGGCACCAAAAGGTGCCCCGTGTTGAATGTTGGAGTACTTCCTGCTTAGTGGCCCGAAAAAAGCTCGCGAACGCCGCCGGACAGCTGCTCGAGATGCACCCGCTCTTGACGGGTCAGCCGGGCAAGGCCACTCGAGTGCGGATTGCGGCGGGCATTGCTGCACAGGCCGCAGTTCGTATTTCCACAGTCCATTGCGTGGTGTTTGCGGAAGCGGCCACGCTGAACAGAAACGCGAGCGTCGTTAACGGCCGTGGCGCGAGACCTGGCGATTGCCACTTGGCGCTGGATGGCGACGGCATCGAGAAAGCGTCGTTGGGCGCGGCTGTTGGTCTGAACTTGCATTAAATCTCCTTGGTGCAAAGCACGGAGGTTGTCCGTGCCACCTATAGCGAACGCCCCTGTCCTCGCGGGACCATGATGCGCGGTAGGAAGCGAGACGCCGAAAACCAAGCGCTGACAGCACTTGTGACCGCCGGGTTAGCCGCAGGGGCCTCATCGGCGATGGCGGCCTAAAGCTTCCGGTCCTCGCGCCGATAACCCATAGGCAACCCCTGAGATATCGAATGCTGGCCCGCCGAATTCCCCTTCAATACGTCTTGGCCCTGTCGGCGTTCGTCGTGACCAGTGTCACCGTGGCCTTTGCCGTCTGGTCGGCCTGTTCCTCCCGTGAGCGCTCCATCGAAGAAGCATACAGGGAAGGGCAGCTCGTGGCCCAAAGCCTCTCCGGTCACCTGTCGGCCTCCTTGCGGGACGTAACGAACACGCTCCACGCCTCGGCTTCGGCCATCCGCGCAGAGGGCGGCTACCGCGCCCTCTCGCCCGCGAGGGTGCATCAAGCCATCGCACGCGAGGTGCTCGATAACGCCGTCATTGCGACCCTTCTGGCGGTGGGCCCGAATGGCGAGGTGGTCGCAAGTTCTGGGCGCGTCACCCCGCCTGACGCCTACTTCAAGGACTGCGAAACACTCGCCTACTTTAAGAAAACGCCCCTGGACCGCGGGACCCACATCGGAGAGCCGCGGCGGGCGCCCGATGGCACCGAGTGGGTGCTGCCAATTTCCAAAGCGATTTACGACGACAAGGGGAAGTTTGGCGGCATGGTCATGGCGTTGGTCGACCTGCGCTACGTGCGGACTTTCTATCGCTCGTTGACCACCCGGCCCCACACGGTCCTTTCCCTGGTGAGCGACCGGGGAATCTTGCTGACACGTGTGCCATACACCGCCAGTACGGTCGGGGACAACCTTGCCGGAACCACCCTGCCTGTGGGCTCGTTCGGCGCCGAGGGCACATTCACCATTCCGGCGGGCGTTGCCAAGGACGGTCGGGCCAAATTCGCGGCATACAGCCGTGTTCCCGGCCATCCGCTTATCGTGGCGGTCGGGCTGGACAGGATTCAGGTGTTCAAAGCCTGGCGAGAGGTCACGCGCGGCGTCATCCTGTTCTGCACTGTGGGTCTGGTCTTCTTTTGGGCCATGTGTGCCGCAATCTTTGCCTGGCTACGCCGCCTGCGAGCCGAGGAGGAGCGTTTCGAACTTGCCGCAAGCGGGCTGCGCGAGGGCGTATTCGACTACAGCACCGAGCCCCGACGGTTCTATCGGTCACGCCAGCTCGCCAATCTTGCGGGCCACCGTGGTCCGACCTGGGGGAGAACGCTTGAAGCCTTCCTTGGCGCCCTCGCGCCTGAGGAAAAGCGCCGCGTCCTGCGACGATTCCTGTGGGCGACCCGAAATCGAGAGGGATTTCGTTTTGACGTGAGCATCGAGCGCAGCCTTGGCGGGGCTGATGTCCTCTTCGTATCGGGGCAGGTCGTCAAGGACGCTGCGGGTCAAATTGTCCGGGTATGCGGCATCGTTTGCGACATCACGGAACTTCGACGTGCCGAGACCGAGGCAAAACGATACGCCCGTCGCTACGGCGTCCTGTTTGAGCAGGCCAATGACGGCATCGCACTGTTTCGGGACGGCAAGTTGATGGAAGCGAACCCGAAGCTGCTTCGGATGCTCCGCATGAGCCGCGCCGATGAGCTTGCCGGATTTGACCCCTGGGACCTCGCCCCTCGGCTGCAACCGGATGGGCAGCTCTCGCGCGAGATGGCCCTGAGCAAGATGCAATCGGCGCTTTCAGGGCTACCCGTGTATTTCACTTGGCGCGTGCGCCGCGTAGACGGCTCGGAATTCACCGTCAGCATCAGCCTGACGCTGGTGGCCGTCGACGGCGCGCCTCAGCTCCTTGCTCATGTGCGAGACGTGCGCCACATGCAAATCGACGAACGAGTCACCGAGCCCGGCGCACTGCTCTCCCTTTAATGCGTCGTTGCAGCGGGCCGTCAGGTCCCTCGCAGACCTTCCTTTTAGACCCGTACCCCCTTTTCATGGGCGGTTGCTAGACCGCGAAGGAACCACATTTTTTGCGACCTCGCGTCGCCAACGAAAAGCCGGCACAGCCGGAACAAGGAAACAGGACGCATGTACCGTTATCGAACGAAATCTCTCTTGGGCTTCGCCGCCGGCCTGGCTGTTGCCGTTGCACTCACCGCTTGCGGGGGTGGCGGTGGCGGTGGTGGCGGTGGAGGCATGATGGCCTTCCCGGAAACGCCCACGACGCCACCCGTCGTGGAAGCGCCCCAAACGCCCGCGCAACCGACCGACTCGCCGTTAGTCGCTGCTTGCACCGGCTGCGGCGCGGTCGACCAGAACACCTACGGGGGTTCGGGTACCGGCGTCTGGCAGGCTTCGAACACCTCCACGATTCCTGTCGACATTCCGGTGTCCATCAAAGGCCTGAACGGTCAATTGGTGACGCTGGTGTTCACTAACGAATCCGCTGAAGCGGTGCCGATGCCGGCGCTGCAAATCTACAACCTCGGCGGCAAGACCCAGCTTCTGAGCAAGTCGGTCATCGGCGACGTCGAGCCGAACAAGGTGGACGTCGCAGCGAAGGCTGAAATCAGCGAGTTCAATCGCGCTGGCTTCGGAAAGCTGCTCGGCGGCAAGGCATCCAAGTCGATGTATGCAGCCAAGCTGACTGCGCCGACGGCGCCTTCGCAGGCTTCTGGCTATGCGGTTGGCCAACAGCGGACCGTGTACCTCAACGACCGCTCGCAGCGCACCGTCAGGCTGGCAGACCAGAAGATGACCGGCGACGGCACGATGGTGAACGTCTGGGTCGAAGCTTCGGAGCTGGCCCCGGCACGCGTCTCTGACGCGCTCGTGACCCGCATGCGGGACACGTTCGCAGGCACCGGCGGCATCTACGACATGTTGGTGAAGGTCGGTGGCCCTCTTTGGGGCCCGCACGCTGAATCCTTCCTCCTGGATGGCACGGCACAGCCGATTGACATCTTCTTCGTGAACTTCGACCAGAACAACCAGGCCTACGGCCTCGGCGGCTACTTCTGGGCGCTGAACAACTTCAAGAAGGACGGCGACCCGCAACTGGCGATGAGCAACGAGTCCCTGAGCTTGTACATGGACACGGAAACGATGTACCTGGACGGCGAGCGTGGTCTCAAGCAAATCGTGACAGCCCTGGCGCACGAAGGCATGCACATGCAGAACTTCTACCGCCGCGGCGTCCAGATGGGCGTTGAATTCACGTTCGACATCTGGCTCGAAGAAATGTCTGCGCTGATGATGGAGGACTGGGCCAGCTTCAAGCTGGACGAGGCTCACAACGCAATTCGTGACGTGCGCTTCCCCTCCTACCTGAACTACCGCGGTGTCGGCAGCTACAACTGCAGCCTGCTGAACTGGACGCCGATGGCAGCAACCTGCGAAAGCTACGCGGTCTCCGGCTCGTTCGGTGGCTTCCTGAATCGCCAGTTTGGCCTCGGCTTCTTCAAGTCGGTGCTGAACAGCACGGGCATCGAGGACTCTGCGGACATCCTGGACGCCGCCATCAAGGCTCAGCGTGCTGGCTCGGGCATTGGCAAAGAACTGCGTCGCTTCTCGGCCGCCTCGGCTGGTCTGGTGCCGGTGAGCTCGGGCGTGCCTGAGTACACGATGCCCGCTCGTAGCGAAGAAGGCTTCAACCTGGTGGACATTGACCCAGCCTTCTTTGGTGAAGTCGAGCGTGGTTTGCCGTCTGCGGTTCCAGCACAGCTGGAGTCCCTGGCGAGCTTCCCTGTCACCCGCTACCACGCGACCGGGACGTACAACGAGACGATTCGCGTCCCGCAAGGCACGACGCTGACGGTCATCGTCAACTAAGACCCTCGACGGTCTGATTTCAAAGCTGCTCCTACACCAAGGAGCAGCTTTTTTCTGCCCCATACTAGGACCGCCAATGCTCAAAAATCCCCGTTTCGCTCTTGCTTCCATGCTTCTGAGTACGCTTGCGCTGTCGGCCTGCGCGGCACCGTCGGTCGGCCAGCACATCGAACTCACCGGAAAACTCGTTTTGCGGGGAACGGCCGAGTTCAACACGCCGGCTGTCGTCACCAAGGATGCAGGCGTTTGGGCGCTCGAGGGCCTTTCGCCCGAAGAGGCAGCCCGCCGGCAGAACACTCGAGTCCGCGTGCACGGCACGGTGACCCGTGCAAGGGAGGCAAAGGCCGTGGGGCCGCGCCTTCGGGTCGACTCGCTCGAGACCCTGAAGCCTGATTGATTCCAAAACAAAGGGGACCGCGATGCGGTCCCCTTTAATCATGAGCTGGGCTGGTCGTTAACCGAGGCCGTAAGCGTCCTGCGGCGAGACTACGCGGGCGTAGCGGGCGTCCCGGCCGAGTGTTCCGTCCTCCCAGGCTTCGTCGGTACTCGGGATGCGCGGCTCGCGCATCTTCGTGTCGTAGTCGAAATAGGTGCCTGCGACGTCGAGGCCTAAGGCCTTCGCGCGCGGAGAGAGCGCGCCTTGATTGTCGGCAGCGGTTTGACTTGCTGGCATCGTGTTCCTTCGGTAGTTGCTTGGAGTATGTGGAGCGCCGGCCCTCCGGTCGGCCTAGGCAGCCAGCGTGAACTGGGTCTTGCCGGTTGCCAGCAGCTCGTCGCCAAAGTTGCGAACAGCGTAGTCGGGGTACCACCAGACGTCGCCGTGTACGCGTCGCGAGCCGTCGTCGAGGTATTCGACATCTGTTGCCAGCATGGGGGCATCTGTAAGGGCGGCGACATCCTCGGGGTTGATGCGGTCGAAGTGCCCGTTGGGTGACCAACCGGTTGCTTCCAAGAGCCAGGAGAGCAGCGTCACGTCGTCGCCACCGTGGGTTTCGAGCAGGTCTGCTACCAGTTCCTTGTCGTCGTCCGACTCGAGGATGAACTGGAGATTGCCGCCAGGGGTGCGAAGATATTTCAAGGGGTTCCTTCAGTTGATGACCTGAAGGGTGTAGCTAGCGAAGGGATGCTGTAGCTAAACACAAGAACCCCCACTGTGGCGAGCCCCATTAGTTTGCGAGCTATTCGACCGAACCAGCCTCCACGAAGGTGCCAGGCCTTCAGCTTCGGCGGCCGTTGGTCCCGGCGAAAGGGAGGCTGCTTCCAAGCATTAGGAGTACGTTGTTCAAGGCGGCGCCGGCAGCACCTTTGCCGAGGTTGTCAAATGCGGCCGATAGCACCAAGCACGAACTATCGACGCTCGGATGAACCGAAACGAAAACACCATCTTCGTCGTTCGTTCCCGTGCAGCGGGCATCTAAGTGGCGCGTATCCGTGTCCACGTCGACGTGGACACGCGTCAGCCTGTAGGCGCCTTGCAGCCGCTCTACGACCTCTTCAAGGCGCAGCCCCAGGGCTGTCAGGTGCAGCGGCACCTGCACCAAGGTTCCTCGGGCATACCCTGCCACGGCTGGCATGAAAACTGGCGTGCTCTTGAGCTGCGCGAACCGCACGATTTCCGGGACGTGCCGGTGGTTGAGGTCGAGCCCGTACAGTCGGTACCCGAACGGGTCCGCCGCGAAGGCTTCAATCATCTTCTTGCCACCAGACGTATACCCGCCCACGGCGGTGACGCTGACGGGGTAATCGGCGTCTGCCAGCTCCTTGGCGAACGGTCGAAGCAGCAAAATCGCCCCCGTCGCGTAGCAGCCCGGGTTGGCCACACGGTCGGCATGTCGGATGGCGCCAGGCTGGTCCTTGGAGAGCTCTGGCAGGCCGTATACCCAGCCCTCGGCGGTTCGGTGAGCTGGACTGGCGTCAAGGATGCGCAGCCCCTTCGGGGCGGAAGCGACTGCGGCGCGCGCGGCTGCTTCGGGCAGGCACAACACCGCTACCGACGCCCGCTCGAGGACTGCCTGTCTCTCGTCGGCCGGCGTTTTGCTGCCAAGGGGAGTGACCTCGATGTCATCCCGGCCGGCGAGGCGTGCCATAAGCGTGAGCCCTACGGTCCCGGATGCGCCGTCTACAGCGACGAGCGGCTTAGCCATGTTTGAGGCCCAGCAGAACGAGGTCAGCCAGGTGCCCGAGCGCCGATTCTCGGTTGTCGCCTGCGTAAAGCGGCCAAGGCTCGCCGGCGGGCTCCGCCAGGAAGGGAATGACCATGTTGTATCGCGTCACAACGTCGTTGGCGAACACAAGTGGCAGCCCATGCTGCTGCGCCATCACAGCAGCACGCTGCACCTGCACCTCCGGAGCCTGCCCCGCGGTCGTCTTGAACCCAACTGCCAACACGTCCGGGCGCAGCTCTTTGACGAGGCCCAAGACCTTTGAGGTTGGCCGCAATTTCATCACGAGCCCGCCCTCCGGGACCTTTCTGGTTTGGAGGCGCTCGGCGTACTTGCCAGACTTCACGTCACCAATCTGGCCGTTCATGTCGCAGAGCGCAACGTTGAACACGATTGCCTGTGTCTCCGGTAGCGCGAGGACCCGGCGGAGCTCTGCCTCGACGTCGTCGTTGGTATCCATCGAACTGTCAGGGTCCGCCATGCCCGTGAGGTGGAGCTCGCAGGAGGCGCCTTTGCCTCTAAGGAGTTCGGCAAGCTTCCTGGCCGTTCCGCCCTTCGCCGGCGCACATAGCGCCATGTGGCTGCGGACATGCATGATGGTTCCGCCGCCGAAGATGTGGATAGTCATGTATGGTGTTAGGGGAAGCGGCAGGGTGTTAAAAAAGGGTCCCTTTGGAAAGAACCCACGCGTAGGCCACGGCTTAGCCATTATAGCATTGATGTTTTAGGCTCGCACCGTTTTAGAGTCGACCTAAACAAGAACGACGCCCGAGCCATCGCTTCGCTTGCTGACTACTCGCCGGAGCAGGAGCGCCCTAGCCGCTTGACGAGCGGCCCGAGGGTCGTCGCCTGGACCAGCAGGCTGAAGACCACGACGATGTAGGTCACGCCTATGATGAGGTCGCGGCCTTCGAACACCGGCAGAGAGAGGGCCAACGCAATCGAAATGCCGCCCCGCAGACCACCCCAGGTCATCACCTTGGCTGCGTGAGGGCTCATGGCGTGAAAGCCCCTCAGCGCCGACAAAGGTGCAGCAACGCTGAGGAATCGCGCCGTGAGAACGACCGGGATGGCGGCGAGGCCCAGGTAGACCACATTTGCCTTGAGCGACACCGCAATCATCTGGAGCCCGATGAGCCCGAAAAGCAACAGGTTCAGCAGCTCATCCAACAGGGACCAGAAGTTGAACAGATGCTCACGCGTCTTTGCAGTCATGCTTTTTGTTGCACCGTGACTGCCAAGCACGAGCCCCATGATGACCACAGCCAGGGGCGCGGAAACATGCAGGAGCTCGGCAAGGCTGTAGCCGGCCGTGGCAACAGCGAGGGTGATGAGGATTTCGACCGGGTAGCTCTCCACGCGGGAGACCATCAAGGAGGCTCCGTATCCCACAGCCACTCCTAGGAGCAGGGCACCGATGACCTCGCGTGCGAGCGTCACTGCAACCTCACCCAACGAGAAATGTGTTGTGCCGGCCGCGAGGCCGAGCAGCGTTACGAACGTCACGACAGCTGTGCCGTCGTTGAAGAGAGCCTCGCCCGCGATTTTTGACTCCAGTGCCGGCGGCGCACCAGCGCTCTTCAACACGCTCAACACAGCAATCGGGTCAGTCGGAGAGATGAGGGCACCGAACACGAGGCACCACAACAAGCTGATGGGGCTACCGAACAGGCTTGCGACCAAGTAAAGGCCGAACCCGACTACGGCCGTGGAGATGACGACTCCGACCGTCGCCAGTAGAAAGACGGGAGCCCTGTGGGCACGCAGGCGCGAGACGTCGACGTGAAGCGCCCCTGCAAACAAAAGCAAGGAGAGCAAGCCGTGGAAGACTACCTCTGAGAAGTCAATCTGGGTCACCAGCTTCTGAGCCTGAGCCACCATCTCAGGGTGGCCCGTCCCAAGAATGGACAGGCCAAGGCAAAGCATCAATCCAACTGCCGTGATGCCCAGAGTGTCGGGCAGCTTCAGGTATCGATGGTTGATGACACCGAAGACGGAGATGACGGTGAAGAGGAGTCCTGCTCCTTGGAAGGCGGTCATGGAAATGGCGCTTGGTCAGAAGGAAGTTTCCACGACCTATAGGGACGAAGCTTTGTGCAACGAGCGTGCGCTGTACGATAAAAAAATCCCGCACAAGGCGGGACGATGAATGAGATTGAAGGGGCGGAGTGCGTCAGCCCGGGACCTTTTTGATGAAGCCAGCTACGTCGAGACGGCTGCGGTCTAACCGGAGCGTCGCGGGAGCTAGAAGCTCGTGCACCAGGCTTAGGGCCATGTCTTCGATTCCGAGGTGGACCGACAAGCTCTCCTGCGAGCAGTTTAGGTAGCTCTCGGCGTGCCAATGGAGCGTCCGGAACGTTTCGCGCATCGTGGCCCGAATTCCGTCGTCGCGCCAAGCGCTGTCATGGGAGCACACGTGGGCCCAGTCCAGCTCGTCATAGCGTGCGATTGGGCGCTTCGTCAGCGCGGCGAAAACCGACATGTAGTTGGCCGGGGCGTGGCATGCGAGGTGCAGGTAGCCACCAACTGTCGGAAGCTCCTTGTCCGTCTGGTAGTTGTTGAAATCCATGCGAATGCTGACTGCATAGGCCTGGTCGGTCCCTTTCGGCAGCAGGTGGTACACGTTTGCGACGATGACGTCGGCGTAGCTGTGGATATCGGGCATATGGCCTTTTGCTGGTTGAGGAACTTTCTCGTGTAGCAACGGGCGCCGGCAACGCCACGCCAAATTGGCAAAAACTTCCAGGGCGTTACCAATTCGAGCGCCGCCACACCGACCGGTTCCGGGGTTTCTTAGGCGGCCCCGGCCACGGGAGCCTTCAGTGGAGTAAAAGCAGCGCACGGGTGTGCGCTGCTTGAGAAAGCTAACAGGAGACCGCCGCGCCAGTCAGGTGACAAACGCGACGCGGCGGCTCATTCCAGGTCAGGTCCAGGGTATCGTGGCTGTCCTTCAGCCAGGCGACATCGAAGAGCCGCATGAGCTTCGGGTTGGATTTCAGATTCAGCGACGAAAATGCCTGCACCCCGTAGTCGCCGAGCGAAGGCTCGTCAAACTGCGAGCATCCCCGCCCTACGACGCCGTGGACGTTCGCGGGGTCGAAAAGGACGGTGGAACCCCTCGAAAGCGGAATCCGGATGCCTGATTCGGGGAACACCAGGTCCCAGGGGTCGGTGTGCTCGAGCCACTGTATACAGAAAAACTCATTCCCGTAGGCCTGCGAGTCCTCGTGGAAAGTGGAGCCTTCGCACGCATTGAGCGTGCCGGCATCGACAAAGTCGGCCTTGCGGATTCCAAACGTGGCGAGCCACGCACGCATGCTTTCCGCAGAGCCCTCGGGCACGATGGTGTCGACGAGCAGCACATCGCCAGGATTCCAGACAGGTCCGTTGACGCGCTCCTCGAGGACCTTGTTGAGCGCCGTCATATCGAGCGGCACGTCGCCGAGGTGGGTCTGGAAGACCTTCTTGCTCACAGCGCGGGCGCGCTTGCCGTGCTTGACGCCACGAGGGCGAGAGATGAAGTTCATGACGGGTTGATTTTAAGTTGGCCTTGCTCGTGTAGGGAGCGGTCGGGGACCGAGGATTTCGCGCCCCGGGCTGCTTCGGAAAGGTGTTCGTCGCGCTTCTCGCGGGAAATGGAGAGCGCCTTTGCCTTGGCCGCGGCGCCCGAACCGCACAGGCCGATGTCCCGCTTCCAGTTGGTTCTGCGCACGACCTCGTCGAGCATGCCCAGGTGCCGCTTGGAGGTCGAGATGAGCCCCAGGCCGGCGTAGTAGAAATAGGAGGCGGTCCCCGCAAGGTCCAGGCGCCTGGACTGCTCAACCTTGTGCTCGGCTTCCCAGGTAAGAAACTCCTCAGCCGCTTCCTCGTCAACGTCAAAGAGTTCCGCCTCGTGGGCGCGCAGGACTTGGCGCCCGTTTTTGAGCGTCGTGTTAGGGGTGCCATCCTGGTGCACCATCTCTCGTACAACGTCCCGCAGCCCTAGAAAGTCCAGGTTCTCGCCGGCTCCCCAGTCCGTGCCCACCCATAGAAAGCGCTCCTTCGGTACGCCGCGGGGCGGGAAGGCGACCAGATTCTCAGGGGGATGGTACCGGCGTCCACGCACATGCACGTCGAGCCAAATCTCCACCGCTGTAAATGGCCGCTCAAACTGGCCCTGCAGGCCCCAACTCGCGTCGATTGCCACCACTGCAGAGGGAGATACCAGCTGGAACCGCGGACTTGAGCCGACGCGGCGCGCTGCCACCCGCTCTTCGGCATCGGCCGTGAGGCAGTAGCGTAGGAGCTCCGCAAGCATGGCCGGCGAGTAGGTGTCCGGCTTGACGACAAGGAACCCGTTCCCATCGGACTGGCGCTGCAGCCAACTTCTGCGGTCGAAGTCGTACTGCGTGTCGACGATGAACCGCTGAATCCGATTCAAGCCACGCAGCCAGGCGTAGCCCGGGTCCGATTCAATCATCGCTTCCAGCGACTTGTCGCGCCCAACGGCCGCGCACAGGGAGCACCCGAACCTCGCTCCGCAGGCGCGTGACTTCTTGACCCCTTCTGTTGCCATGTCGGCCACTACAGCGCACGATGAACCCCCGCCAGCGGCGTAGACCTCGAAGACGTCTCGCGCGTTGGTGAACGCTTCAAGAGCGCCCCTGCGTATATGGCCCAAGGCCTCCCAGACGTCATCAGTAGTCCAGAACGCGATTGGACTGAGGAACAACTGGCCATTCTTCGACCAGGGGCGCGTCGCTGACTCGCCTCGTTCCTCCATCCGGGCAGCTCTGCCCGTCGACTCCTCAAAGCGGGTGCCGAGCAGTGTGACCGCCGCGGCAGCGTGCTTCTTGAATCGGGCGAGCAACTTCTTTCGAAGGCGGGCCATCGGGAGCACCTTGTAGCCGACCGTGCAGTCGCGGGATGCCGCATTGGCGAAGGTGGGCAGCTTGCGCCCGGAGAGGACGGAGACGGCCCAGGAGTCGTTGAGCGACGGTCGTGCGACCTCCGCGACCACGGTGATACCGTGCGCAAGGCCAAATTGCCTGGCCTTTTCCATTTCTCGCATTGCCAGCGCAGAAATTGTTGGGTTCTCAATGCCGGTATCCCCGTGCGTAATCAGGATTGGTGGCACATCGCCGCCGGACCGCTTTAGGGCGAGGGCTGCGTTTAGGGCCAGCGCCAAGACCAGCGATGAATCCTTTCCGCTCGAAAAGGCGACCAACACCGCACGGCCTTCCTCCAGCAATCCACGAATCACGAACTCAACGTCTTTGGCCATCAGCTCGACCTGGGATACCTCTCCCTCACGCATGCGGTGCTCGCTCTCAAAAAGTAATGTTTTAGAGGGGTGATTCGCCTTGCCCCTTCTATAAGCTATCAGTTTAAAACGAATATGACTACGATGCATCAGGGGCCCTAAATTTGCACCTGCGGCTGTCGTCAGAAGTTCACGCCTGGCGCGAAGGGCGCCCGAGTTTGGGCACACGTCAGCCGCACGGCGAAGGGTTCGCTAGACGGCGAAGGTAAGAGAACAACTCAGAAAGGTACTCATGTCCGAAACCAACACGCTAGCTGCCGCGAAGGCCCACACCAAGAAGTACGTCTCAATCCTGCGCTCGCGCCTCCTGGGCGCCGGCAAGGTCGACCCCTCCTGGTACCTTGCCGTTGACGCGCTCGAGTGCTCGATTGAGGTCCATGCGGACCAGATTCGAAAAGGCACCGGCGGCCCGTACATCATCCACCCGGTGGAAGCGACGATGTACGTCATGACGCTGCCGGACCTCATCAAGCCCATCGAGACCATCGCGGTGACATTGCTGCATGACGCCATGGAGGACGGGAACCTTCGCTACAACGAATTCGTGAGTCGATTCGGCTCCGAAGTCGCTGATGGCGTCGAAGCCATCAGCAAGGTAGTTGACGGGGTCAAGAAGACGCCGGCGGAGTATAAAGCCGGCCTGGCGAGGTCCCGAACGGCCAGCATCGCGAAGCCGGCAGACCGCGGAAATAACCAGAACACGATGGGCGAGGCCTGGCCGCCTGAGAAGCAGCTCAGTTATGTGCAGGAAGCGGAGGAAGAGATTCTTCCCATGATTAAGATTGCTCGGCGCCGCTTCTGCCAGCAAGAGCTGGCGTACGAGAATGCGAAGCTTCTGTTGCGGACGCAGATTTCGATGGTTCGCGCGATGCACAAGCAATACGCCGCCTAAGCTCGGCTGATTTTGATGCCCTGCGACCTTCTGGTTGCAGGGCATTTTCGTCCGGGGCAGTCAAAGAAAAGGACCCGCCTCGTTGAGGGGGTCCTTTCGCAATCAAGGCCTATAGGCTGTCAGATTCTGTCGAAGTTCGGTGCCAAATCTCGCCGGATGCCAAACTTCGCAGCTGCGGCGACGTGTTCCGCTGCGGCTTCGATGGCGATGGACGTGCGCTGCGTCATTGCCGCTTTCTCCTTCTCAAGGTGTTCCTTGACAAAGCGGGCACGCGCCGCGGCATGGCGTTCACGCTGCTCGGCTGAGGGTTCGTAGAGAACCAGGTCGCCGATGGGCTGCTTCTTGTTGGTGAGGCTTCGCGTTGCCAATAGCATGCGCAGCTCGGCGAGCTCCGACGGCCTGTGGGCGAGGTCCAGGTTCGAAACCAGCTCGTCGAGCGTATTGCCCGTTGCGCAGCAGCGGCGGTGGCCGTGGCTATCGGTTGGGATGGTCTCCACGTCAATGTACGCCGCGTAGTCGCACGACGCCGAGTCGTACATGTGGCAGCTGAACTCGACGGGATGGCCGCCACGGGCCTCGCTGTGAGCCTGGAACATGTAGTGCACTTCCTGGGCGATGTTGAAGACGCGTACCCGGAAAGCGTCCGAAACCGAAATCTTGTTCACCGGGGGATGTTTCTGGAGCTTCATCGTTGCTTTGTGTGAGTAGTTGACCTACCTCCGTGTAGCCACAGCGCGCGCCCGCCTGCCGGGCACAGAACGCGCGCATGCCTAGACGTAGTCCCGTAGCTCTTCCTGTCCGCCGTGCCTTCATCGTACGCGCCCCTGTCGGCGCCAAATCTGTGCGTTCGCCTGCTTGCCGCAGCAATCCTCGCTGCCTCCGGGCTATCCGCGCAAGCCCAGCCCGAGCCTCCCGAGCGCTTCAAGGTCGAGTGCGAGCGGCGGCTGGGGCTCGGCGCGGTCATCGTGGATTCGCTGCCCAGCGAGGTCGTCTACGAATTTGGCATGGGCGCTCAGGAGCTCACGCGAAAGGCGCCTCTGGGCGGCGCGGCTCACATCACGTTAGGGCTCACCCAAGCCAACTTTCAGTTGTCGTCGAGCTGGGAAGGACAAACCTTGGTCGACCGAGCAACCGGACTGGCTTGCGCCAGACCAAAGGTGAAGGTGCAGGTTCAGGTGGGGCCCCAACGTGTGACGGTGGCCAAGGAGTTCCCGAAGGGCACCTGCGCATTCTGGGAGATTGCGGAACACGAGCTTCGCCATGTAAAGGCGAACCAGGCTCACGCGGAGAGGGTAGCTGACGAGCTCAAGGCCGCGCTGAGCCGCTCCTTCGGAAACCGCGTTTTCTACGGAACGCCGGGCGAGCTGCGGGTCGCGTTCACCGAGAACCTCAAAAGCCAGTGGCTGCCGTGGGGCAAGAGCCGGTTCGATGGGGTAAAAGCTGCGCACCGGCAAATCGACTCACCCGCGGAGTACGCACGCAACAACACGATGTGCGATGGAGAGGTGCCCCGGGCGCTCGGGGCTCCGTTCGCGCGCCGGCAGTCGTGACGAAAGCCCTACGGTTTCCGCAACTGGCCGGCGGCGCGGCAGCCGCTAGAGAAGTGCGAACCCTATCGCGGTGTTTATCGCAGTTCTGACGGCCTTCAAGCCGGCGTTGAGCGCGTCCTCAATGATGAGCTGGGTCAGCCCTTCGACTGCGAGAAGGACTGTCTCAAATGAGTTCTTTTGAAACTGAACCAGCTCTTTCGCTCGTTGCTCCGAGATTTTTCCCTCGATGCGAAGCTTGGCGATGGTCGCAAGCCGCTGCGCCAGCACTTTTGACTCGGCCTCGAAGTACTCTCGCACTGCAGGCCACTTTGCCCCTACCGCGCCTTTGAAGCCGCTGACGATGTCAGCTCCAAGCTGGTCGACGTCAATGCCGCTCATTTCGTAGCTCCTTACTTCGCAGGTGTTTTGGCGGGCGTTGGGGGCGCGACCGCCTTCGATTCATCTGGATTCTCTGTGCGACGCTTCGCGAGTTCGAAGGTCAAGATTGCCGTGAACTGAGAGTTGAACCCGTCCCGGACGAGCGGAATTTCAGCTTTCGAAATGCCGTCCTGGTGCATCTTCTGGAAAAGGTCGTAGTTAGTCTGCAATGTGTCGAGCTGCCGGACTGTCAGGCTGTTCCGGGACGTGGCGTCTGCGCGCACGCGCAAGGAACTGACAGCCACCTTGGTCTCGCCGTAGAACGCTTCGTTGCCCTTGTACGGCAGCGCTTTGTCCCCCGGTCCGGACGTCAGCTTGACCAGGTACGTCTCGGTGCTCTTTTGCAGTGCGGTGACGCCGTCATCGATTTGCTTGTCGTAGGTCCCTACCAGGCGGATGTCTGCACAGCCAGCGAGGACCGACAGCACCAAAGCGATGAACCAGATGCGTGTTGCCTGTGCGTACGCGAGAGGAGAGGATGTTCGCATTGTTTTGCCCCGATTTCTGTGCCGAGCTGACAATACACGCCGCTTTCGCGACGTCAATCCACATTTGTGAGGAGGGACGTTGGCGAAGGCGCCGAGGTACACCTGCCCTCGGGGCGTGCCGCCGGGCTTGTCTTCAAGTTAGCCGCCGGCGCTAAGCCGCCCATTTGGGGTCCTGGGCGGGGCCGTCGCAAAACGCGGAAGGTCAACTCAACAGAATAGGACGCTCTCATGCCCGATATCAAACGTTCCCCCATCGACGCCACCACGACGGGCTTCCAGGCCCTCCCTCGCGGCACAAAACTCGTGAAGGGAGCTGACGGGGTTGGAGTGCAGCTTCCGCTTCCCGCAGAATCGGCTCGCCTCAGCGCTTTGTCACTTGCCAGAACCCTGGCAAGGTTGGGCGTGCCCGTCGCTGACCCGGAAGTTGACAAGCGCGTGAAGGATATCTCGCGGTTCGTGTCGAGCTTTGGCGCGGGCGTAGTTCGGTACGCTCTCCTTGGCTCCTCAATGAGCCGGTTCGTCTCCTCATCCCCGAATTTCGAGGGAATTCCTCGATTCGGCGGCGAAGGAACCGCGACCGGTCGGATTTCCTCCCACCGCGCTCGACAAGCCAGCAACTACCCGCAATCAGCCGAAGGTGCGCGCTACTACAAGCGCTGAAAGCCCACACGTCATTCCAGGGCCTCCTGCGTACGCACGGAGGCCCTTTCTTTCGAGGAAATGGAACGGGAGGCGAACAACACCGCCGCCCCGGGGCGTCAGAGCTTGGCCAAATGAAGCGCTAAAGGAGCCTTGCTATAGGCGCCCATGAAAGCCCCAACCACCTTTGCCGCCAGCCGGGCCTCGAGCTTCGACGTCTTCTACCGATACGAAGATGTCCGCTATGCGCCATCGCTCGACGAGTTCGATAACCCAATCGGGGAAGGTCGAGTGGACATCCTCTGTCGAGAGTTCCTGGTGACCAAGCAAACTGCGAGGGGCGTCTGGCTAGATGTTCACGGCGCGCCGAAGTTCGTTCGGCTGTCTGCCAACAAGCGGTACGCCTGCCCGACCAAGGAAGAGGCCGCGGCATCCCTCATTGCTCGCAAGCGGGCGCAGGTCCGCATCTACGAAGGCCGCGCCATGCGGCACGGAAAGCGCTCGACCTGGCCGAGATGCTGCTTGCGACGCCGGACCCGGCTGCTGACTAGCTCGACTGCGGGCCGCGGCGGATTCTTACCCCTGGCTGCGCGCGAGGGCGCATCTTCAAGGGCCGCCGCGTTGGTCGTTGCATGCGGGCGCGCCGCCGCACCGGGCCTGTGCGGCCAGGCCCCGATTGCTAGACCAAGCAGGCAAACTCTGAAAACCGAGACATGTACACATCTATTTCGTTCACCGGCCTCAAAAGGTCCCCGCTGTTCGGCTACGCGGCCCAGCTTCCATTTTTTGCTGGACGCAAGAAGCTTGACTTCAAGCCGGGCCTGAACATTCTTTTCGGCCCCAACGGTTGCGGCAAGACCACAGTCCTGCGCATCCTCAGCGACACGATGTGCGCCACACAAGGTGGGGTATCCGCCATCACAGAGGAGTCGCTGCGCTCGACCATCGAGGCACCGTTCCAAAAGGCGGCCGTGGACGGCATCGGGCTCAAGGTGACACACGACGGGCAGCCCGCGGTGTTCGTCGACAGCCGGAAGCAAATTGGCGTCAGTGGGGGCTCCTTCGATGACGACTTTCTGAGGGAGGGCATCATGTCGAAGCTTTCGGAACGCGAGGCCAGCCACGGCCAGGTGTCGGTCCAGCGCATCAATAGGGCCCTCGCTATCCTGGCGGGGAAAGCCAAGATGCCGACGGATATCGTCCGAAAGGTGGGCGCCGGCAACCTGAACAGTGTCTGGAAGCCCAAGCTGGAATTGATTGAGCGGAGAATGGCCGCGTCCATCGAGCCCGGGCAACCGAGCATTCTGCTCGACGAACCGGAGAGCAACTTCTCGATTGAGTGGCAATCACAGCTGTGGCATGCGTTTGCCCAGGAGCGCTCTACGGCGAGCTTTCAAATCATCGTGGCCACGCATTCGGTTTTTGCGCTGGGCATTTCCGGCGCGAACTACGTTGAATTCACGCTTGGCGCGCTAGCTAAAGCTAAGGACGCACTACTTGCAAAGGCGCGCGGCTTGAGCGCCGAGCCCACTGCTTAACATTCAAACGAACGCCGGCCGAGCCGGCGTTTTCTTCGTTTGCGAGTGATGCGTGGCGGCGCAGCCAGTGGTGTTGCGGGCGTGTTGGGCGCCCTAAAGCGTGGGGCAGGGAGGTGGTTGGTTTCAGGGGCTTGGTTGTTGTAGAGAAGCTAAAAGCTATTGCTAAATTCTAAAACCCTGCTACAATTCGCATCATGGAACTTCAATATCTCCTCTGCGCAGTCGTCGTTACCGGACTTTTCGTGTTCCTGTTCCCGAATACCTTTGGAAACGGCAACGAAGAGTTCGACAAGAGCATCGGCTACTGACCGCCCCGGGGAAGGTTCCCCCTCGACGGCCCCGCCTTTGCGGGGCTTTTTGTCGTCTGGCGCGTGGTTGGTGCGACTGCGTCGGGTCGCCGCTAGCTATACAACGTATGAGCAGCTGTTGCTCATCGGGTCGACGGACTCGTTAACCATCCGCCGGGCTTCGACCACTTCGAGCCCGAGGGGCTCGGATGACGCGGCAAGGCGGACATTCTCGAGAATGGAAAACATGCAGGAACTTGCAAAGGTGTTGGGGTCGATGAACTTCTTCCTTCAGCTCGCGCTGTTGGCAGGCGTCATCTACGCATCGCGCGATGCCATGGAACGCTTGCTCGCTCTGCGTGCCCAAGGGTTCGTGAAGACGGCGCCCGCGGTCGCGCTCATCGCTGGATGGGCATTCGGCGGCTATATGCTGGCCGGCCCGCTCTGCGCATTCGGGGCAGGCCTGGTCACTGCCTTGGGCATCGGGGTGTACGGCAGCGTCAAGCGCGAGCTGAAAGCTCGGGCCGCTCAGCAGCAGTGGCGACCCGCCCAGGACGCGGACATTCACGACAGGTAGCGCTGTCTGATTCGGGGCCCTCATCATGAGGGCCTTTTTTCGGCCCTTGCCCTCCCGCCTCGAGCTAAACCGTCCTGTCTAGACTGTGCAGGACAATCATCAATGGAGATTTGACATGGGCGGAAACGCACTAAATGGCATCCGGCATACGCGGCGCTTCAGCGCCGCTGAGTACCACCCCCTTGTTTCCGACGTGTTGGGCCGGGTGCAAACCATCGTGGGCCCCAACCGGCGCGCTGCAGTCATCCCGGCGTACCGGGCCAAGGAGTCGTTCGGGGACATGGATGTCCTCGTAGAAGTGACGGACGGCTCTGCGTTCGACTTTCGGCATTCCCTTGCCCGCGCATTCGGCATCGACTACCTGGTCAGTGACGGCTCGCCGGTAAACCAGCTTGATGCGCCGGTCGAAGCTGAAGTCGCGGTTCGCACCGTTGCTCAGCTTGCGGCATCGGGCAAGACGTACAGCTTTGCCTTCAACGAGCTTCAGGTCGACATTCTGCCAACGTCGCCGCTGGCGTTTGACACCTCGCTTTCCTACTACGGGTACAACGACTGCGGGAACCTCCTGGGACGGGTCGTGCACTCCTTCGGGATGAAGCTCGGGCACCTGGGCTTGCTCTACCCCTTCAAAAGCGGAACCCACGAATTCACAGAACTGCTGGTGGAACGCGACTGGAGGACCATCCTTCCCGCGTTCGGATGGCAGTACGAAACCTGGGCGGCTGGCTTCGACACGCTCGAGGACATCTTTCGCTTCGTCGCGAGCACTCCGTTCTTCAACCCTGACATCTTTCAGCTGCACAACCGAAACGCTAAGAGCCGGGTGCGCGACAGAAAGCGAACCAGCTACAAGGGTTTCCTTGCCTGGCTCGAAGAGCAGCCCGCTGGGAGCTTGCCCGCCTATCCGTATGACGCTGCGAAGGACAAGTACCTTCCGATGTTGATGGAGCGGCTGGAGGGGTGCGGCTTTCGCGAGCGCTACGCCGCAACCGCGGCCGAGTTCCGGAACTGGAATGAAGCGCGAGCGCGGTTTTGTGGCGAAGTGGTGCGCGATTGGTCGGGGCTGGACGGGCGAGACCTGGCCGGCTTGATGACCGATGTGCGCACTGCGATGGGGAGCAACCCTGCCGAAGTCCAGGCGTACGTGCTGTCGCACAGCGACGCGCAATTGAAGGAGTTGGTCACCCAATGGTCTCGCCAGCGCTTGAACGCCGCAGTTTGATTCACACCACGAGTGCAGCCCAGCCTGTTGCGCGCGCTCACCCTTCAACGCCGACCATGAACCTGGTCGGCGTTTCCTTTTTCCGAGTTCGGCCCGTAGGCGGACCTGTCCGACGTCGCACACAACTTGCTCGCGCCCCGGAGGGTCCGCGCAGCTCTTGTGGTTCTCACCATGTGTGCGCTTCGTGGTGTCGCCGTTCTCGGGGCAACGCCGTTCTACCATGCCCCCTGGGCGCGATTTCTCGGGCTCATTGCCGGACAGCACTGGGCGTACTGGCCGTCGTCTACGGTTCAGTGTGGCTGCTCTTGCGTGGGCGCGCGTCGGGAGCTTGGCCTTTCCTGGCGGCCGCCCGGTAACCGGCCGGTACCGTAATCATGTTCAGGCCTGTGGTTGCTACGACCTACTAGGAGCTCTGGCTGCTATAGCACTCTCCCCGGCCACTCAGCAGTCACTGCGAGGCGATTGCACGGTTATCCCGAATAGACGCGCGCGGGCGGACGTCAGGTAAGGAATCGCTCGGCGTGGAGCGGTGACGGAACCAGGCAGACCGCGGAGCGGCCAAAGATTCGGTAACGGTTGCGGGCGACAAAGCGGTAGACTGCATCCCGAACCGGTGCAGGCACCAGCCACGCCGCCCACGCGAGCCGCCATGCCCCGCCGACTACGTGAAGCACGCGCAGGATGGCCGCCGTATGCTGCCAAGTCTGCGTCCCGTCCACAAGCAGAAGTGTTTCCAGTCCACTGACCTTCAGCCCGGCTGTCGCCAGCAGGCGCCGCCCGGTCTCGCCTTGTATCGAAGCGAACTGGAACACGGCGTCCTTGTCGTGCTTCAGGAGGAACTGGACCCAACCATTGCACAGGAGGCACTGTGCGTCGAAGACGACAATCACGTCGCCTCCTGGGTGGGAAGCACGAGGTAGCCTCGATACGCGACAACCAGGCCCGCGCCCGGCACAGTGGCGCGCACATGAAAGTTCAGCCTGTTCGCCGTCCCCGTTTCTTCCGCGGTGACGCGCGGCATGAGCCACGTGGGGCAGCGAATGCCTGCAAACCACAGTTGCCGCAGGCGCATGACGAGCTTGCCCTCCACAGCTTCCAGTTGGAACGCCATGCGCGCAGTGCCCAGCTGCTCGACGATGCCTGGCGTGTCGAGTCGCAACGTTGAGCTCATCGCTGAGGCGGGAAACCTCCGCGTCCAGTGCTCGGTTGTCGGCGAGGCGTCCAGGCTGAATACCAGCGACCCGTGATTCTGACGACGCGGTGTACCGAGCATTCGGGCAAGCAGCTTGCCGGCCAGCGTGCTGGGTGCCTCGGTCTCAACGGCGCCGCGCAGCTCGTGGCAGCCCGCGAGCGTATGGAAGAGCCGCACCTCCGGGTCGAGCGTGGTGAAGCTCGGCCCCATCGCGCGTTCATACATAGAGGGTGTTCCTGTCAAGGCGCGGACCCCTGTCGAGCGCCTTGCTCGAAAATCGGTGCGGATGCTGCGGGTGGACGTTTCAGGTGCATGCCGAAGTCTAGCCATCCGGGCTACGGCTAGCAGGGGCGCGATGCCTGCGACAATTCAGCCCTTGACCGGGACAGAGCGTGGCGAAACCGATTCAGCTATCCAACGGCCGAACCTGGCCAACACAGCGGGCAGCCCTAGACCATTTCAAGGCGATGCTGGCGCGCTATTCGGACGACGAACGCGTCGACAACCGGATGGACCATCTCGACTTGGTTGCGCTCCTAGACCGCTTCGACCTTTCGGTTACCGACGACGCTCCGAAGACCGGCGCCGGCGCGCGCTACTTCATGCGCAGGCTCAACGTCGGAGATGGCTACAGCTCTTCAGGCTTCTGGCTCGCCCGCATCGACGCCGAGCCGACTGACTTCAGCTACATCGCTGCCCTCAAGGGAACGCCACGCTCGGACGCGAAGGAGTTCTACGACACCTGCATGGCCACGGTGCGGCCTGTGCTGACCGAAGCAAAGCTTGAGTTTTTCGCTGCCCACGCAGGCTTGGACGGACAGGTGCCCTGCGAGGTGACGGATGAGATGCTCACGCCAGAGCAAGCATTGATTGACCATGCATGGCCAACGTTCGGCCAAATCGTCGGTGCATTCAGAGTCCATCAGGGATGGGCGACCGAGATTCCGGCAACGGCAATCCGCGCGCCTCACGGGGACGAGCGCCAAAGCTCGTTCTCCGACCACGTTGTTGCGCAGGCGTTCTGCGATTTTCATCGCAGCGTCGCGACGCTCCGAGTGATTTCCGCACGGGGTGGTCCGGCGATGGAGGCTGAGAAGCGCAGAACAGTTGTCAAGCGCCCCGTCCCGCTCCCGCCGCGACCGTAGGGTAACCGAGCCGCCGCCTCCTTGAGCAAGCGCCAAACTATGAGCCGTGAAAAAATCGCGCAGAGTTTTCCACCGAACCCGTGCATCACTCTGTGGATAACCGGTGTACTTCGCGCCGAACCCGCATCAGCGCTTGGTTTGAACAGAGTGCCTCCAAATCGAGCGGTCGACGTTCTGGACAACAGCGTGCACTTGACAAGGCTCGAAGTACTGCGCCCAGAAAAAGCTGACGGCGCCCGAAGGCGCCGTTCTTGTTCGGGGCTACGCCCCTGGCGTCATGCCCACCACGCCTTGCGCTGTACGCCGATACGGTACTTGCCAGCGCCGAACACGGCGATGACAACAGCGGTCAGGAAGAAGAAGGCCTGCAGCTCGAGCGACCAGCCGCCCGACTTGCCGAGCGCGAAGAGGTGACTCGTGTGGGCCAGTAGTACGGCGACGACCATGTTGACGGCAATCACAATCGCCGCGGGGCGGGTGAACAGACCCAGGAGCAAAAGCGCGGGAGCGAGCACTTCACCGACGAGGACGAGGTTGGCGAACGCCGCCGGCAGTCCAGCTGCCGACAGCATGCGCTCAATTCCGGCGGTGCCGTTGAGAATCTTTGCGGCACCGTGGAAGAGCATGAGGCCGCCCAGGGTTGCGCGAAGAAGAAGTTTTCCGATGTGGTCTGAGGTCATGGGTAGTCCTTGGGACGTTTGCGGCGGGCGCCGAGATGCGTGGGCCTGGCTCGGGCGAGCAAGTCCTCCTTGTTGCATAGGCACAGGTTTTGTATGCGCGGGTCCGCCGTCCGCCTGCAGCACAGTGCACGAGCGCAACCCGGCCTGAAGCCCAGTGATGAGCAGCACGCTCGCGTATAAACCCGTGAGAGCGGTTGTGTGCAGCGCCGTGAGCGCAGGCGTGCGCACACAACTGTGATGGGGTGGGTACAGGCATCAAAGAGAAAGCGGCCTGCGGGGCTCGGGAAGGCCTCGCTGCGCCCGGTAACGCGATTTCTTAACCCCCTGTTTCCGGGCCCGTTTAATCGATGACTAACAGGCAAAGAAACAGGGGTAGGCGAGGTTCTTCGGGGTACAAGAGCCCCTCATTTCGGCCGAGGCCTCCGTAAGCTACTGATTTCATGGGTGAAATCGTCGCTAGGCGTGAGTCCCTGGGGCGTACCAGACCTTGCTCGGTTTCGGCCTTGCGGCCGGCTAGCCTCTTCGCCTCGATGTCGCCGGACTCGCTTCGCTCCTCCGACGCCATTCGGCTCGAGCCAGCACCTTCGCAGGTCTGGTACGCCCCATCGATTTATTCTCCGAGGTCCCGAAGCTCTTCCCGTTCGTACCCCGTCCCACGGCGGCTCAGGATGGACTTTTCTGCGCCCTGTAGGGGCGCGCGGATGGACGGCGGGAGGGTAGGCGGGGGGGCGGCAGGGAGAGGGGAAGCCCCTAGGCGCCGGATGTACTCACGCCTGCCTGCGCAGGTAGACCCAACTCTCGTTTCGCAGGAGGGAGCGGCCTGCCTGCTATCAACGATGAGGCTGCGTCCGGCGTAGAAAGGCTTGGGTCTTCCGGGGCGGCTTAAGCCCCGGGGCGCCGGTAAGGCGCGGCCTTCACCCGCACAGGCGGAGGTTGGTCTCACGCGGGAGCGCGGCGTTTATGTAGCCCTGCGGGCGCCGGAAGGCGTCGCCTTCTTTGCTCACAGGCATACCTTGCTGACAAAGGCTGCTGGCTTTGCTGAGGGGCTACGCGGCTTGCTGAGCTGGTGGTTTACCGGCGCAGGAAGGGTGCATGGACTGCTTCTGCGCAGGTAAGGTTTGTGAGTCATTCCGGCGCAGGTAGGCTTGAACTGCTGGGGCGCCGGATGAAGTCACGGACTGTTTGCGGCGCAGGAAGGCCTGGGGTTTACCGGCGCAGGAAGGGTGCATGGAGTCCTCCGGCGCAGGTGAGGTTTGAGAGTACTGCCGGCGCAGGAAGGGTTTGGTGTGGGGCTCGAACGTAGCCTTGCGCCGCGCAAGCGCGGCGTGAAGTCCCTGGGGCGCAGGCAGAGTCTGGGGCGCCACGCAGGCGTGGCGGTGAGGCCTTAGGGCGCAGGGGCGGAGCGTGCGGGGGACTCGAAAAGCCTGGGCATGCTCCGCAGGTCTGGTACATCCCTCGGTACTGACGGCCGAGGTCCGGAAGCTCATCGCGTCCGTACCCGTCCCACGGCGGCTCAGGATGGACCTTCCTGCTTTCTGCTCCTTGGGGCTTCGCCCTCTGTGCGTTCTGAGCACTCTGCGCATATACGTCTGCGGGCTATTGGGGCGGCGGGTCTTGGCCTGCTATGTGTGCTCCCTTTATGGAATCAAGGAGAGGTGGAGGTCTGGCTATGGTGCGCAACGTAGGTTCGGAGTAGCGGATGAGGGGGTAGGAAGGACTGGGGCTTCCGCTGGACTTAAGCGCTGCGGATGCATGTCGGCATATACAGCTCCCCCACACCGGTGAGCTTCGCTTCCACTTGCCTGCGGCGCGATGAACTCCCTCGCGGGCAGGACTGCCGGCTCCGTTTTTGAAGGCAAGGAGGGGCTGCGCGAAGGCTTGGTCATGCTCCTGGCGGGGCTGGTGCTGCTTGTGAGGAAGGGCGGGGAGGCGGTCGGTCCGACGTTGGATTTGACGCGCGGGGGGAGTTCGAGTTGCCACCGGGAACCGCGGGGCGGCAGGCCTGCGGGGTGGCGCGGGGTGGCGCGGCGTGGCGCGGCGTGGCGCGGCGTAGCGCGACTAGGGGAGAACAAGTTCTCTAAAGCGTAAAAGGGTGACGGTTCTTTTCGGCCCCGACCAGGGGCTTGGCTGGAACGCCTGCATGCTGGCGGGGGCACTGGGTGCTGGTAGCAAGGAGGGCCTGCCGGCGCACATACTTCATCCTGCGCAGATAGGGTTTAGGGTTTACGGATGGACCGCCATCTGTTATAATGCAAGAGCCGTAGGCCGTCTTTCAAGAAGTCTAAACAGATAGCCGCCAAGCCCACCGGGGCCTCACCTGACCACTTCTCGAGTCCGGGTACGCGGTCCCCGCGCGTGAGGGGTTTGGTCTCCTTCGCATGCCCTGGCCGACACCCGCCGGGCGCCTCGACTCCCCAGAACTTCCAGCCTCGCGGCAGCCGCATCTGGCCACCCCGACGGTGTCTTCTTCCTCCTTCGGCCCGGCTCGACTCCTGGGCCTGGGGCCTTGCGCTTTCCCGCCAGCGACCCTCGGCGTCATGGAGCCGTGAGGCATAAACACGCGCGCTAGACAGTCTTCGGGTTGGCCGCCACCTGGCCTGGCCACTCGTCCGGTGCAGCGCGCCTGGCGCTGCAAGCCCATCCTTCGAGGACCTGCTGAACCATGACCGCCAATCCGCCTTCCGCTCCCGACAACGCCTGGCCGACGGCCGACCCTGCCGACGCGGACTTCGCTGCGATGCTTGCTGAGTGCCATGCACTGGACCGGGACGAGCCGGATTTCGAGGCTCGGCGCGACGCTCTGACCGAACGCGTTTTCCGCCTGCTGCTTGCCCGAATGGCTGTGCACCGCGAGCTATTTCCCACGCTTTGGGCGCAGGGCTCGCCGCATTCCCGCCACATGGAATGCCTCATCTGCGCCAGCCCGCTGGAGTCGATGCCTGATGACAAGCTGGTCTTCTGGAGCATCTTCGACGGCCGGTTCGAGTGCACCATCGACGACCAGAAGCGGCCGCGCGCCTTCAAGACCGTGAGCATTCCCGAGGCCTACCTGGGCGTCGACGGCGTGCAGGTCATGCGCGCTGACGCTGCCACCTTCAACAGCGGCGCCGCGGCTTGAGCCTCCCGACTGGCCGGAGCTGGACGAGCGTCTGCAGGCCTCGAACTGGTTCCTTGCCACCTGTGAGGCCGGCCAGGCCCTGAGCGGCGAGCAGTCCCTCCGAGCAGCAAAACATCTTCTTCCTTGGACCCTGAGCATGACCTCGCCCACCCACATTCTCGACGACGCCACCGCCGACGCAGGCGAGGCCTCCTCGAACTCTCGCGCTGCGGCAGCCCCGGGGCTCGAGGCTCTGCGGGCATACGCCTTCGCCGGCTTCTTCCTGCCTGAAATCAAGGCGGAGCACGAGCGCCTGAACGAGCAGGCCGCGGCCGTCATCGCACGGCGAACCGTGCTGCGGGACCGGGTTTGGGAGTTGTTGAAAGCCCGGGTCGCGCTCCACCGCGAGCTGTTCCCGACCCTTTGGGCTCAGGATTTCCCGGTGACTGAGCACCTGGCGTACGAGTACTACGAGTGCCCGCCGGACGACTGGTCGAACGACGCGCTGGACCACTGGAGCGTGCGCGCCGGCCGGTTCGAGGCCACGATTGCCGACAAGGACGTGGACGCCAAGTTCAAGCTCCTGAGCATCCCGGAGGTCTACATGGGACCCGACGGCGAGCGTGCGATGCGCGACGACGCCGCGCTTGTGAATGCGCATCTGGATGCCTGACCCAACTGGTCTGCCGCAGAGTCCGCTGGTTTAAGACGGCGCTGCTACACGCCGCGCGAACTCAAAAAGGACCACGATGATTGACGCACGCACAATCGAAGAGCGAATCGCCGAGCTGGCCCACCAGGCGGGGCTGCGCTATGTCGACGCAACTATGCCAGGGGCGCGGGTGGTTCAGATGCCGGGCTTCCTCGTCCGTTTCGGCGGACTGGACGCCCCTGAGTGTGACGGCTTCAAACAGGCTCGATTCGTACGCCTGGTGGCTACGCAGTTCCGCAGGCCCTTCCGCCTGCGACGCGACCGCACCCTCGACTACCCAGCGTACGGCGCCTGCTTTGAGCCGCTGAGCGACAAGAAAATCCTGGCCGAGGTCAAGCGGTGGGCGCTCGCGACTTCCTGGAAAGACAGGCACATCCGCCGGCTCCCGCTGCCCCAGTCCGTCCGGAAAAGCTTGCTCGCAGAGCTCGAGCTGGCACTCCAGGCTTAGCCGTCCGAGCAACAACTCGGCATCTGGCCAAGCGCACCCGCGCGGCGCCGGTCAGGCGCCGAACTCCCTCCGCCCACATTCCCGAGCGCGCGGCCGGCCGCCCACCAGAGCGCCCGCCGCACCTGCAACGCCTTGCCTTCCCGCTCTCCCGTCCTTCACCTGGCCATTGGGCAGGCAGTCGGCTCTTGCGCTAGGGCCTAAAGCGTTTCTGGGCGCGCCGGCTTTCTACACCTGCTCAGGACCTCACTCAACTGGACAGGACATATGAAGCACGTCGACTACAGCAAATACCCGGTGGCCGAAGCCCGCAAGCCCCGCGCGCACTTCACCGAAAAACTCATCCGCGCGTGCAAGCGGCTGGTCGAAAGTTCGGAGCGAGTGATGTCGTTTACCCCGCTTCTCCCCTCCCTTCCGGACCACGCGTACATCCGGATTTCCCGCCTCTGGGTCGTCGGCTCGTATGCCCGTGGCGCCACGACCTGCGGTGACCTGGACCTGGTCGCCGAGTGCAAGACCCTCGACGGGATGCAACCTTTCCCCGCTGTCATCAAGAAGAACTTCTTTGGTCCCGTGCCCAGCGTCAGCCTGTATTGCGGCACGCCGCAGGACAATACGTCGGGCGTCGCGTTCGCGGATGCCGTGCTTGTTTGGGAGCAAGGCCTGGACTGGCAGGCCGCCATCAAGGCAATCCCGAAAGTCGCCAACGCCGGTCGATTCTGGCGCGAAACCGATGAGATTCCCGTGCGCTTGCAGCAAACGACCCTGGACTGGGCGATTTTGAAAGGACTGCTGGAGCTGGAGCGCGATGGCAAGCTCACCTGGAAGTTCGTCCCGCTCACGCGCGTGGAGTCGGTGTTTCGACCCATCGGAGGACGAGAAGGAGGCTGCCGAGATGCTCTGCGAACAGAGCGAAGCCAAGCGTCAGCTGGCCCCGGCCGTTCTCGGTCTCGCTCGCCAGCTGCGGCGAGAAAAGGGAGTCGACGAGGCCCCCTGTCAGCGTTGCTTCGATGACCGCCACCTCTGTTTCGGCGGCGTGGAAGTTCATGTCGAGCGAGCCAATTTCGACCACCGAACGCTGGACAGCATCCGCAAAACCTGCATCGTCTTCGCACCAAAACTCAGCACCCGCGGGCCCAACGGCTTCTGGGTCATCGAGCGCGGGCCGGAGCATCCGCTGACCAAGCAGTTCGCTGAAGCGAGCGCTTGGATTCAAGAAGTTGGAGGCGGCCGGTCCGTTGAGACCCTCTTCTGCTACGACGCTTTCGAGGCGTCAGGCCCGACATTGTTCGCAACGCAAGAGGCTGGACTGACGGAGGTCGCTGGATGGATACAAGACGACCCCGAGGCAGGGTATCGGCTGAGGGAGCTTCGTGGCTCGCAGGTCTTGGAAGCAATCGCCGGCCACGACCTGGTTGAGTGCTGGGATAGCAGTGGCGCGTTTCCCCTCACCCAACGGGGTAAGGAGTACGTCCGTGCGTGCGAGGATGAGGCCTTGACCCTGGCGCAGTTCTCCGACTACGCGCACGGCAAGACGACCGAAGCAGCCTGAGCCGGCCGCGGCGCCGGCAGGGTTGGCCGTCCGCTGAGGGGCGTTCCCTTCACCCCACCCGGCGCCGACTCCCACCGCCCTTCGACCCTGTCGGCAGTTGCTGGCGGGGTTTTCTCGTGTGGGCCGTGTCACTTCCTTCCCGCTCAGGGCTGTCACAGTCTCATCTGGCCACTTCCGGCGGCGCGCCAAGGATACGTTTTAGCTGCCCGTTGCTAATGCTGAACCGGTTCCCCGAGCCGCTCTTCCGGCATCGTGCCCGGCTTCCGCCAGCAGCTTCGGGCTCCTTGCCTCGGAGGAGGCTTGCGAATGCTGCAGTAGGGCCGGCAGAATGCTCACACTGAGATTGCACGAGGAGGCTACCCGTGTCGAAAATTACTCCCCGACCTAGGGGGCCAAGCCCTTTGGCCGTCGCAGCAGCACTCAGCATGGCAAGCGGAGGGTGCTTCGCAGACATCGGCAAGCACTCTGAAAGCAGTCCGGAGGTGCAGGTGTACCGTGCTCTGCAAAAGGAGTTCTTGGAGGGGCCGCAGGGCAAGGAGCTCTTTGCCCGGTTGGGCGCGACGCTTTGCCAGCCGAAGTCTGAGCGCCGGGGTGACATCTACAGGTTGGATTCCGCGAGCAGTTTTTCAACAATCACCGGTGCCGCGGCTGACGCATACCCGTGCGCTCAGCTGATTGAGGGCACACCGGTCTGCGGGCAACTGGAGGGCCCCCCGTACTTTCAGGGCCCGGCAGATTCGGTCTGGCGCTTGCCAATGCATGGCGTGGCGTACGCGACCTACGTACGAGAACTTGCGCGGCGCGCCTCAATACCTCCAGGGGAGATTGAAGCTGAGCTAGCAGACATCGAAGAAGGCACGCTGGCGAGCATCCAAAGAACGTTGTCGCCCTCGGCCGCCGGCCCTGATTCCATGCGCACTCGCCTCGTGAACAATCCAGCGACCAAGGAGTTGAGCCTCATGGTCAAGTGGAACGCCTATGTCCTGGCGTTGCCAGATGCGCAGCGGGCAACGACCCCCGTCCTGTTGTCGGCTCGCCCTGTATGGGGCCAGTGTTACAACTCGCCCGGGACGGAGTACTTGGTGCGGTCGGTGCCGCCCGGTGCGATGATTCGCATCATCCAGGACTTCGACTGGAGGCTGTGTGGTGCGTTGAAGCAGGACCCCTGGGGCGATAAATGTGTGGGATGGACGGTGGTCGTCGCCAAGCGCGTCCTCATCGGAACATATCGGTACGAAGCACAGTGGCAGGACGGCAAGCGTTCGCGGCAAGTCTTGAACGTGGATGGGCGAACCGGAGACACACTGGACTTGCCTTGAGGCGTCTGGCTCCGGACGCAGGGACTCGAGTAAAGCCCCTTGCGAACTGCATCGTGCGCATACCGGCACCGGCCAGACGCCCGAGGCCTGGCCGCACCTGCCTTTGAGCACTCCGCAACCTCTCCCTGGCCAATTCGCGATGTGTTCGGTCGAGATGCGCTTCAAGTGGCCGCGCATCCCCGCCACTTTCCAGGAGCGGCGCGACAACCTGGCCGTGGCTCATCGTCCAGGCACTTACCTCCGGCGCCCCTAGCAGAACGCCCTCCACCCGGAGCTGGGCACCTCGACCCGGCAACACGAGCTGGAGCGCCGTCCTGATTACTCCGGAAAAGAGCGACATGTTGACCTGTTGTTCAGCAAAAACACGACACAGATGGCTTAACCCGGCTCCGAGAACCAAAAAACACGACACGTCGCTTGGCGCTAATGGCCGAAAAACACGACAATAGAAACTAATTGCACACCAAAAACACGACATTTCGCGCAACAAGGCTCGCTTGACCATGAAAAAAACGACAACGGTACTGGACGACACCCTCGTTCTGTACGCGGAGCTCTCGTCAGCGCAGGTGCGAACTGCTCAACGGCGACTCGCGGCGGGGGACCTGAAGCTTGTGGCCAAGGGCTTCGCAACCTCCTTGCCCGAGGGTGACTGGGAAGCCCTGGTCGCACGTCACCGAACCCGTGTGCTGGCCGCGTTCTTCCCCGGCACCGTCGTGAGCTTTCGAACCGCGTTCGACGGCGGTAGCCCGAGCAAGGGCACCGTCTTCCTGGTGGGCACGTACCGCCGCACCGTAGAGCTGCCCGGCCTTACGGTAGAGGTCTGGAAGGGACCGCCGCCGCAGGCTGGCGATGGCCAGATGATGGGGCGACCGATTTACTTCGCGTCGGAGCCTCGGATGTTGCTTGAGAACCTGTCACCAAGTCGAGGGGAGAGCCGCAGGAGCGTTGGCGCCGAAGCCGTGGAGAGGCGGCTGCTGGACATCTGCCACTCTCGTGGCGAAGAAGCCCTGAGCCAGTTGCGAGAGCGCGCGCGTGAGCTCGTGCCCGAACTGGGCCTCGAGGACGAGTTTTCCCAACTCGACGGCTTGGTGGGCAGCATCCTGAACTCTCGCCCGAGCGTTCTGACCACTCGAGAGGGAAAGGCTCTGACCGCGGCCATCCCTTACGACAGTGCGCGCTTGGAGCTATTCGAGAACTTCGCCCAACGCTTGCGCGCCGTCCCATTGCCCATCCCTGCCTCGTCGCTGACCACGGACCGTGCTCGGCGAAACTTCGCTTTTCTGGAGTCCTACTTCTCCAACTTCATCGAAGGAACGGAGTTTGCCGTCGAGGAAGCGCGCGGCTTCGTGCTGGAGGGCGTTCCGGTGGTGGCGCGACCCAAGGACTCGCACGACATCATCGGCGTGTTCGAGCAGGCGCTCAGCCCCACTTGGTCCACGCTTACGTTGCCCGCGGGCGAGCCGGTGCTCGAGCAGCTGCGCGCACGTCACAAAAAGCAGATGGAGAACCGGCCTGAGGTGGGCCCAGGGGAGTTCAAGCTGGTTGCCAATCGAGCAGGCAACACAGAGTTTGTGCTGCCGCCACTGGTGAGAGGAACCTTGGTTGAAGGGAGCAAGCTGCTATTGAGCGTCCCTGAGGGAACAGCTCGTGCGCTTTTGGCAATGTTCCTTGTAGCCGAAGTGCATCCCTTCAATGACGGCAATGGACGCCTGGCTCGCTTGGTCATGAACGCAGAACTGTCCGCCGTCGACGGTTGCCGCATCATCGTGCCGACGCTGTATCGCGAGGAGTACCTGGACTGCTTGCGCGTGCTGACCCGCGAAGGCGACCCAGCCCCATTCATCAAAGTCATGTGCCACATCCATGACTGGACATCCCGCTTCAGCTATGACGACATTGACCAGGTCATTTCGGACATGCGGCGCTGCAACGCCTTCGAGCGTTCGCGGAACCAATTTGAGCTCCTGATGCCCTAGAAACTCGGCATCGGCACCACGGCCTCTGCCAAGGCCAGAGGCAATATTCGAGAGCGCAAGTCGCGCCGTGGCTTAGTCGGCCCCAAGGAAAAGCTCCGCCGGGTGACGGCGGAGCTGGAATAAGCACAGGGCGGGCGGCGCTTAGGTCGCGCTGCTTGCAATCACGAGGTCGCGCTCGGCACGTGCGGCGTCATCTCGGGTCCGGAAGGTGTAGTCGCCTTCCTCGTCGAGTTCACCACGCCGGTCGTCGCAGACAATGCGCCACTTCTTGTCCGGGTAGTTGTTGCTGACGCAGCCACAGGCACCGGTGGGGTAGTGCAGGTTGGTGACGTACCAGCCTCCGTTGCGCCAGGGCAGGTATTGCGGCTCCCACGCGAAGACACCAATGGCGAAGCGGTCGGGGCTGCCTTCGATGGCGGCGCTCTTAACCAGAACCACGGGCTCACCGGCGAAGCGCTCGGCGGCCTCGTTGACGGTGCCTCTGAAGTCCTCGCGGTGGGTGTAGTCGGCGGGCACGACCTGCGGGGCGGTGCCAAATTCGTGAACGACCGCGGGAAGCTTGGCGGATTTCGCGTTGCGCGGGGTAGTTTGGGTCACAGGTTTCCTTTGAGTGATTTGGTGGCAGCACAGCTGCGCGAGTTTCTAAGTCGTATAGCTCCGCCAGGCCAAGCCAGAGGATGCGCGGGCCCCGTAAAACATGTTCGCGGTGGCGCGCCAAGCTACTACGCAAGACACAACGCCCAACTGAGACGGTGGTCATCGAGCGTGGAACCGTTCCTGCCATGAGACTGGCCAAGCATCCTCAAGAGTCTATAGGCTCTGCTCGCAAATAGAAGCCTAAACAGTTTAGGTTGTCCGGCGGGCCTCAACTCTGCTAAAATGGACACACCCAGAACGCTTTTAGAACCATTCGGAGTCACGCAATTTAAAGCAGGTGCTCGATGCAACGAGCACTGTCACCGCGGCAGCTTGCGGTTCAACAGAAAACCTGTCGTACGCTCTTCCCATGCAACTTCACTCATCCACTGAAACGTTGGCGCCGGCGGCACAAGCAGTCGCTGCCTCGCCGCCCGACACCCAGGCCCCAGACGTAGGCGGCGCGGCGCGCGCGGGCGTCACCCCGACCGTTGTGCGCCCCGCACTCAAGAAGCCGTACCTGCCACCCTTCGACGTCCTGATGAAGATGGACCTCGACATGCACCAACGCCGGGGCGGTGGCTCTGGCCGCAACAACCTGCTGCGCGACCTCGGCAAACGGGCCCGGTACATCCAGAGCATGCACCAGGAAGCGTTCCTTCCCACCTGGCGAGAGCATCAGACCCGAAGCTACAAGCGCAACTTCCCGTCTGTTTTCGGCCTGGACTACTTGGCGGAGTGGTGGCTCGACGGGGACCTTTGGGTTGGCCAGTACGCGCGCCCCGAACTCCAGAACGCCGCGGCGAAGCAGTTTTTCCTCGCCCTTCCGCTGGCCTACCTGAACGAAGGTGGCGAGGAGCTGATGGCACGCGACGTCGAGGCCCGTGACTTCAGCCATGTCGCCACCGTCATCGCCTGCCTGGAGAAGCTCAAGCGTCCGCTGCGGTCCATGCGCATTCCGGCCGACTTCGCATTCCCGCCGGGGTACGTCAAAGCGCTCGAGAAGCGAAAGGCGCTTGCCTCGGCAAGAGAACCCGTGGCCATTGCGGCTCCTGCCCGTGCCAAGACGCTCTCATCGGCTCTGGCGGCAGCTCTCGCCCTGAACAACAAAGACAAACCCTGCGGCATCCCTGCTGCGCCACCTGGAAAAACATGACCAACGAATCCGCACCTGAGGCCATCGAATCCTCGCCCGTCCTCTCTCCGGCAGAGGCGGAAGCGCTCGCCCAGGACATCGTCGCCCTGGCCGACTACACCCGCGGCTATTTCAGCCGCATCCCCGGCCCGGGTGAATTCCTGGTGACCGGCTTCCAGCAAGGCCGCCGCGATGCCTTGAGCCGCATAGGCTTTTGCGTCCAGGTACGCAAGGGCGTGGGTCAGTTCAGCAGTGACATCGTTTTCATGCGTCACGCCGCCGGCAAGCTGAGCACCCACGAGAACCAGAGCTTCATCCCGATGAGCCCGTACCAGCTGAAGCTGGCGCGAAAGCTCTTCGCGGGAATTCCGGAGTCGAACCTTCCCGAGGACGAAGACATGACCCACGGATACCGCTGCCAAGCCGGCATCCACGAAGTGGGCCACATCATCGAGAACTCGGCCTCCCGTGCTGCGCCCACCGCCGGCGTAGTGCTGCTCAACGTGACCGAGGCCAACGGCAGCGTCAGCTCCACCGCGTTCATCTGAGCCTCGCGCTCACGCTCCCTATTTCTGAATCGTTCGTTGCCTGGCGCGCGCCGGCGACGCTTCAGGCTCCGCCCGCTGTTGGGCAACACACCGGAAAACTCGTCCTCATGTCCAAGACCGATACGCTCCTTCGCGCCGAGAACCTGCGTCTGCGCGGCGCCCTTCAGCAAATTGCTGCCATCGAGAACGAGATGGTCGGAGGAGACTGGGATGAAATCGACCACGCGCGCACTGTGGCGCTCGACGCGCTGAACACGCCTCCCGTCACGTTCGACCAGGTGCCCACGAAGTTCATCGACCGGTTCCAGGAGGTCCTGACGCTGCTGGCCGGCGGCAAGGCCCCCTCGCTCGAGCACTGCGACATGTGGCTGCGCAACATCCAGGCCGGCGCCGTCGACCCCCTGCAGGAGTGGGCTGCCAACAATGTCGTGCTTCCCTGGGCCCAGGGCATCGGCGCCATCGACGCGGCCCGCACGCTCGCGGAGCAGCCGGAGGAGGGTGTGGAGCACGAGTCTTTCGAAGAAGCCTATCCCTCAGAGGTCGAGGTCACCGAGTTGGATGCTGAAGCGCAGGCTGCGGAAACCGACGACGAGTGGCTGGCGCGCATGCACGTTGCCATCAAGCAGTTCCACACCCACGACTTCGGCTCCGGCCCGCAGCTGCACGCTGACTGCATCTCCGATGCGCTGCGCAAAGGCCTGGCGCGAAGTGCGGAACGCGCCAGCAATGCCGAAGGGGCAGACGGCGCGGCCGGTGCAGATTCGCTGGAGCAGAACGTTCGCTACCTCCTCGAGAGGTGCCCGTTCACGGTGCGTGACCTCTCTGGCGAGCTCACGGGTGTTCGGGGTATCGAGTCCCTCACCGGCTCCCTGGCCATCACCTTCCTGGCCATGCAATCGCGCCTGACCGGCGCCGCGCAGCAGCAAGCGGCGACCACGGGACGTGGTCTGAGCGTCGACCTTCCCGAACGTGTCGCGGACGTTGTCGCCCAGACAGCTGGCATCTCCGGTGTCTTCACGCCGCAGTTCTACCGGTTCGCGCAGGACTTGAAGGACGAGGTCCTGGCACGGGTTCCGAGCTCGGCGTTGGCCACGGGCGGACAGTCGCAGGCGGCCCAAACCCTGCACGAATTCAAGAATTTCCACCGCAACCTCTGCATGCGCTTCGACTACGTTCACGACGAGCGGGATTGGAAGCGCGACCAGGCCTCCCTCGAAGAGCACATCGCGGCGCGGTTCACTCGTAGCCCGGCGTGAGTGCGGCGCAACCACCTGGCCCATGGGGCGCGCATCCGGTGAGCAAGTCATGGTGTGTCTGGCGCGAGTGGCCCTGTGGCAGGGTTGAGTACCTGCTCCGAGCCGACGGGCAGATGCGCCGGTTTCGTTCCGAAGAAGGTGCATGCGCCACCATTGCCAAATCATCAGTTGCTATCAACGGCGCCTCAGGCGCGGCACCCAAGGATTAAATACATGGCCAACCACATCGAGAACCTTCTCGAGATACTGGACGAAATAAAGGAGCATGGGCTCTCCTGGGACGACCGGTACGACGCCGTCATGGACAAGGCGCGTCAGGCGAGCAAAGGGGCGGGAGGCCGGGGGCCTGCCAGCAAGCTGGAGGCCGAAGAGACCGCGGTGGTTCCGGAGGACGTGGTTCGGCACATCTTCACCCTGGCCGAGCGCTGGGCCGACGCTCGCGTCGATGCCATCCGCAAGCGGGCCTGGGGCCCCGAGGTGCGCAAGGCGCAGGATGCCTTGTGGGAGTTCTGCAGAGGCCTGGGCAAACAAGCCTCCGCTGCAGCGCCGGCGCCCGGCTCCGACCCGGTGCCTGGCGGCCAAGTCATGATGTCGATGCAGCCTGAGCTCGAGCTGGGCTGGGTCCGCTACGAAAAGGCGCGCAAGCTCAATCCCCAGCAGTGGGCGGACCTTCATGCCCGCAACCTGGCGGGCGAGAACTTTGACGACATGGTTGACGCCCTGCCCGTGCCCTCGACCCCGCGACCTGAAGGCTGAGGCCTTGTTCCCTGCGTGCCGGCCGAAGTGCTCGCGCGCCCTCGAAGACCGAAAAACCAATGCTCAGACGACCTGGTACCGCTGACGCAAGCCTTCGGCACCGTGAACTCCTCGGCTTCCCTTGGTGAGCTGGACCGCAAGCCCAACGAGGTATCCCATGGGTGCGTCTCGTTGCGCCATACGTGCCGTATCGCAGCCCGCCCCCTCGAACACTCTGCAACCGTGACCCTGATGCGACGACCCGGACGATGGAGAACCTGTGGCCTGAATGCGTCCGCGCCGCGAAGAAGCCGTTTCCGACGCTTGAATATCTCTGAACCCCATCATGCCTGACAGCAAATTCATCGTGAGCTTCGTGCTGCTGGCCTTCGTGGTCCTGGCGCAAAACGCTGCAACCCTTGCGGGGGCCACCCTCATTGGCGAACTCGGGCCACAGACCGCAGCCGCTGCAAAGACCCTCAACCTGGTCCTCTCCATCGCTTGCATCGGGGCCGCCACGCAATTCTTCTTTCCTCACTGGTGGGGCGAAGGAAACGAGGAATTTCGCCGTGAGCTCGAGGAGCGCGAGCGCAACCGTCGGGATTGACGACGAGCCCCGCAATCAGTGGGCGGACAGCGCACGATGCGGACAAATGAAAGGCGCTACCTGGCCGACGTCCCTGCCAGCGCGGGTAGACGCAGCCGAGGACGCCGACAAGGAAGTGACGCGCGAGCCCTCAAGGCCGGCGGCCCCCGGCCGGGACAGGCGCGAACCCGGCTTCCAGGACGCGGAAGTCAGGTGCTTGGTGACGCAGGGAGGGCTCGGCTGCACAATGCGACCACCACAGGCAAAGCAGGAGGGCGCCATGCCGAAAGCCACAGTCCTCAGAACGCGTTTTCGCTGCCTGGCCGCCTCTATGCTTTTGGGAGCCGCCGGCTCCGGCTGTCTGGCAGACATCGGCAAGCACCCAGAGGCGAGCCTTGAAGTACAGGTCTACCGGGCGCTGGAGAAGGAGTTCCTGCAAAGTGCGTCAGGCAAAACGCTGCTTGAAGAACTTGCAAAGACCCGGTGTGCCCGCTCACCGGTAAGCGCCTATAACTATGCGCCAACCGAATCGGACACACGCGTGCGAGAGATGGACGCTGCTGCGGGCAAGGCTTTGCCTTGCAACCAGCATCTGTATGGCGTGTGCGGCTATGCGAACATCACGGGGCCCAGGCCTTTTAGCTCCACCTGGGCTAGCACGATGAAGGGCGTGGCTTTCCGCTTGTACATGGTTGAGCTCGTCCGGATGACGGGCATGCAAGTTCCGGAGCTTGAGAGGGCATTGCAGGCCTTGGCAGAAAGGGACGTTCAGGACATCGCCGCGAGGTTGAGCGGCACTGAGGCCGACCCAAAGGCTGCGGCGTTCAAGGGTCTCTACCGCGAAGGTGATTACGGTGAGCTTGAGGCTTCGCTTGCGAAGAAATGGAACGGGCTGGTTCTGGCGCTCCCGGAGAGCCGTCGCCACGAGGTTCCGCTCCTGCTGTTTGGCGGCGGCATGTGCCACTTTCTGCTCGGCGACCCATTTGAGGTCAGGACAGAGCCGTCCGGGGCAACGGTGAGCTTGATTCTCGATTTCGACTGGCTGTTATGCCAGGCACTCGGGCGCGACCCGTGGAATCAATCCGACTGCCCCGGCTGGTTCGTGCTTGCATCTCCGGGGCATCGACTGCTGGGAACCTACCGCTACGAAGCCAAATGGCCGGGACGACCCGTGTCGCGGAACACAATTCGAACCGAAGGCGCGGTGGGGAAAGTCCTTGTACTGCGATGACGCACCGCACCGAGGAGAGTTGGTTCACGGTTTGGGGCACCTCACGGGTAGCGCTCTAGCGCCGGTCGCCCGTCTATGGACACAGCGGCGTGACCTGACACTCCGCGTCGGACTGCGCAGTGCGAAGCGTCAGCTGGTGGCAGCTGGCGTCGTTTGAGGCCTGCGTGGTCGGCGCGCAGCCGACGGCTCAAGACCCAGGTCCTGCAGCTTCCGGCCGAGTACGTCATCCTTTGCAACCAGGTCAAGGTCCTTCTCCAGGCGTAGCACACGCAACGCTCGAAGATAGGTTCCCAGGGCGATGTTCGGTTCGCCTTTCTCCAGCCGATGTAGTGTGTCGCGCGAAACTCCCACGCGCTCTGCCATTTGGACGGCCGAAATCTTGCGGCGTAGGCGCGCCATGCGCAGACGGTCGCCAAGCGCCTCCATCTGGCGAGCTACAGAGGGAAACGGTCGTTGGAAGGTTCTGCTCATGGTGTCCGATACTTCAGGCTCAAAGCTGTAATCTGACGATAGTATCGGACGTCGACCGGCTTAGAGCAGGGCTTTCCCGCTAAATTGCCTCCCTAGACGGAGGCAATGCGTGTCTTCATCTACCTCAATCTCCACCGGCGGTGCCTCTCCGTGCGCAGCGAGGACCGTGAGACCCGTGGCCGCGTCATCGCCCACGTCGACGCTGTCGAGCTGGAGAACGCGTCTTTCGTGGTCTCGCAGGCCGGCCGGCAGCGCGCCCTGCGAGAGAAGCGCAAGAACGTCCACGCGGGCATCCGCGGTGAGCTGGTGGGCTGGCTGGAGTCAGGCGCGAGCATTGCTGACAAGCGGCCCTGGCAGCAAAAGGTACGCAGGATGCGCGGGGTCGGCGTGACCTACGACCCGTACCGCTACAGCACCTTCGTGGACCGAGCCACGCGAGAACCTGTTTTCAAGAGCGCGCGTGTGGTGGCACTGGGGAGCTCGGTCGTTGCCCGCAAGACACGCGTGCCGACCTGACTGGGCTCACGGCGGGCGAAGCGATAGTGCGAGGCTACTTCCCGCTTGCGCCCTCGTATTGTGGTGCGCAACCATCGAAAGAACATGTTCTTCGGAGTCGCCGCTTGTGACACTGCTCGACGACTGGTAACGTATAGCGGTTTGCGGTATCTAAGCAAGCGGCCTCTACCTCTCATGCCCCGCCCGCTCCGAAAGACCTCGGCCACGTCGCTGAAGCTCACCCCCGAGGTTCGCGACCTCTGGGAGCAATGTGCGGCGGCGGAGAGCCGCAGTTTGACCAACATGTTTGAGGTCCTGGTGCGCGAGCATGCCAAGAGGTTGCATCTTGCACCCGCGCCGGCTCCCCCAGCGTCCGCCAAGAAAACCAAGCCGTCCAAGAACTAACAGGGAACCAGCTCATGGCCCAGAATTTTTCCGAACTCGCGAACTTCCTCTGGTCGGTCGCCGACCTCCTGCGCGGCGACTACAAGCAGGCGGACTATGGCAAGGTCATCCTCCCGTTCACCCTGTTGCGCCGCCTGGACTGCGTGTTGGAGAGCACGAAGGAGGATGTGCTCGCCGAGTCCAAGAAGCGCAAGGATACTGGCATCAACCTCGACCCCTTTCTCAAGCGCAAGAGCAAGCAGGCCTTCTACAACGTCAGCCCGTTTACCTTGCCGGGCCTGCTCGCTGACCAGAAGCACATTCGCCAGAACCTGGTGGCCTACCTGGGCGACTTCTCGGAAGACGCGCGCGACGTGTTCGAGCGCTTCAAGTTCACCGAGCGAGTGGCGGAGCTAGAGGAGAAGAACCTCCTGTTCCAACTGGTGCAGAAGTTCGCCAACGTCGACCTCCATCCGGACGTGGTGCCTAACGAGACCATGGGCCTCGTCTTCGAGGAGCTGATTCGGAAGTTCGCGGAAGCCTCGAACGAGACGGCCGGCGAGCACTTCACACCCCGAGAAGTCATCCACCTCATCGTGCAATGCCTCTTCGCGGGTGATGACGAAGCGCTGGCCAAGCCGGGGGTGGTGCGTTCGATGTACGACCCTACTGCTGGCACCGGCGGCATCCTGTCGGTGGGCGAGGCCGTCGCGCGCTCAATCAACAACTCTGCCGTCATCCGCCTGTTTGGCCAGGAGCTGAACGACGAGTCGTACGCCATCTGCAAGGCGGACATGCTCATCAAGGGCCAGGACCCGAAGAACATCGTCCGCGGCAACACGCTGTCGGCCGATGGCTTCGCTGGCGACAAGTTCGACTACGGGGCTGCGAACCCGCCATTCGGGGTGGACTGGAAGAAGGTCCAGGACGTCGTGAAGGCCGAGCACGAGAAAAAGGGATATGCCGGCCGTTTCGGGCCTGGCCTGCCGCGCGTCTCGGACGGCTCGTTGCTCTTCCTCATGCACCTGATTTCGAAGATGCGCCCTGCTGCCGACGGCGGCGGTCGCATCGGCATCGTCCTGAACGGCTCGCCTCTCTTCACCGGCGATGCCGGGTCTGGCGAATCAGAAATTCGCCGGTGGATTCTCGAAAACGACCTCTTGGAGGCAATCGTCGCGCTGCCTAACGACCTGTTCTACAACACCGGCATCGCGACCTACATCTGGCTGCTGTCAAACCACAAAGGCGCTGAGCGCAGGGGCAAGGTACAGCTCATCGATGCGACGCGCATGTACAAGAGGATGAAGAGCCTTGGCAACAAGCGCGTGTTCATCACCGACGAACAGGTCGAGGAAATCGTGAAGGTCTACGCGGGCGCTGTCGACCAGGCCACCTTCGCGGGTGAGTTCGCCGAGACGGGCAAGAACGGCAACGGGAGGGGTCAGGCCGAGCCGGCGCGCATTGTGTCGAAGGTCTTTGAAAACAAGTTTTTTGGATACCGCAAGGTCACCGTTGACCGACCGCCGCAGGAGGGCAAGGCGCCGCCCAAACTCAAGAAGGGGCAGAAGCCGTACGACCCAGACCTGCGCGACACCGAGAACGTGCCGCTCTCCGAAGACGTCAAGGCATACATGGTGCGCGAGGTACTGCCGCACGTGCCCGACGCGTATGTTAACGAGGACGTCTGCGACGAAAAGGACGGCCAGGTCGGCAAGGTCGGCTATGAAATCAACTTCAACCGCTACTTTTACGTGTACAAGCCGCCGCGCAAGCCGGCCGTCATCGCCAAGGAAATTGGCGAGATGGAGAAGCGGTTCATGGAGCTGATGAAGGGAGTGCTCGCTTGAGTACCCTGACGCCCTTCGTTACGAAGCATCCAACCAAGCCGCTGAAGTTCCTTGCCGGCCTGAGAGGGACCAAGGTTGACAGCGTGCCCGCCGAGGGCGTTTATGTCGGCCTAGAACAAATCGAATCTTGGACGGGCCGCTTATCCGGCATTGAGCTACAACAGCAGCCGGAAGGCAGTGCGAACGTATTCGAGCCAGGCGACGTGCTCTTCGGAAAGCTTCGCCCCTATTTGGCCAAAGGGTGGGTGGCCGAAAGTCACGGATTCAGCACGACGGAGTGTCTGGTCCTGCGAACTGAGGGTGTAGACGCACGTTTTCTTAGGTATTGTCTTCTGTCCACGGAAAATATTTCCGCCATCGATGGTTCAACCTACGGGTCAAAGATGCCGCGAGCTGACTGGAGCTTCATCGGAAGCGTCAACTTTCCAGCACCCGCTCGCTCCGACCAAGTGCGCATCGCCAACTTCCTTGACGAAAAGACCGCGCGAATTGATGCGTTGATTGCAGAGAAAGAACAACTCCTGGTGTCACTTGACGATGCACTTGAGGCCTATGCGTTCGACTTCGCGAGCGAGGGACTTCAGCGCAAAGGAACTTCCAGTGGACGCAAGGAAGGCTGGCTCGCCCGCGTGCCAGCCCATTGGTCGACTCCGAAGCTGGGCTATTTCGCAGATGTTGGAAACGGCTGCACGCCGAAGAGAGAGGTGCAGAAGTACTGGTTGGACGGAACCATGCCTTGGGTCACCAGCACCGCCATCAACGACAGAGTCATCAAGGAGACGGCAGAGTGCGTGACCGACTGCGCCCTGTCCGAAACCGGACTCCGTGTGGTGCGGCCAGGAAGCGCCATAGTTGGCCTTATCGGCCAAGGACCAACGCGGGGCATGACCGCTCGGCTGGCGATTCCGGCCACGGTGAGCCAGAACGTCGCATATGTGACCTCAAGGAGTCCCGAGGTTTCAGACGACTACCTGGTTGTCGTACTAACAGGGCTGTACACCGCACTGCGCTACCTTAGTGACGGGAGCGGCGGTGCTCAAGGGGCGATGAACTGCGACACCCTGAGAGCCTTCCGAGTACCGATTGCGCCGCGAAGCGAACAAGACGCAATCGTGCAAGCGTTCATCGCAAAAAAGCACGCGATTGAAGGCTTGCAGGAACATGCCAGAGCGCATATCCAGCGCTTAAGCGAGTACCGCTCTTCGCTGATTTCCGCGGCGGTGACCGGCCTCCTGCAGGTCGGCACTGTGCTCAAGGGGGCTATCTGATTCCCAAGCCGCTGCTGGACGTGAAGAGGCGGACCTTCTTGCCTTCGTTGAGCAGGAGGCCGGGGAGGGTCCTCAAATCACCGCTACTCTAGAGAACGACATCGCTGGAGAGGAACGTGCACCACATCTTGAACATCATGAACTATTTTGCTTCGCTGCGACCGGGTCGGCGCGACGACCCGCTGACTGCGGAGTGGAAGGGAAAACAGCTACGAGCATGGGCAAACCTCTTGATTCTGCTCATCGGATTGGGGCTGAGCGCAGCTATTGCGAGCTTCCTTGACACGATGGATGGCAACCCCGGTCTGAGTACGATGTCCGAGCGGTGGCGCCCCGCAGTCTCGTGCATGGTCGCCGGAGGACTGGGACTCGTGCTCCTCTTCACCGTATGCTCCTGGGCGGTCGGTCGCTCGCTTCTTGAAGAAGCAGGGGATTGAGTGATGCCGACCACGTCCAACATTCACACCGAACGCGTTTTCGAGAACGAGCTCTGCACGCAGCTCGAGGCTCACGGCTGGTCGGTCAAAACCCATCCCAAGCAGGCCTCCAGCTACTCGAAGGAGTACGCAATCCTGGCCGAGGACCTGCTGGCTTTCGTGCAGGATACGCAGCCCACCGAGTGGGCCAAGTTCAAGAAGTGGCACAACGGTCAGTCCGACGCTGTCTTCGTCAAGCGGGTTGCTAAGCAACTGGACACCCACGGCACGCTGCACCTCCTGCGCCATGGCTTCAAGGACGTCGACGCCAAGTTCTTCCTCTGCCAGTTCAAGCCGGCCCACAAGAAGAACCCCAAGCTGCTGGACCTGTACCAGAAGAACCGGCTCACGGTGGTCCGCCAGCTGCACTACAGCCTGCACAACGAGAACAGCATCGACCTGACGCTGTTCGTCAGCGGCCTTCCAGTCGCAACCGGCGAAATCAAGACCGACCTGACCCAGAACGTCAAGGACGCCATCAGTCAGTACAAGAAGGACCGGTTGCCGAAGGACCCGAAGTCCAAGGAGCTGGAGCCTCTTCTCCAGTTCAAAACCCGCGCGCTGGTTCACTTCGCCATCTCCAGCGACCTGGTCTTCATGACCACGAAGCTTGCGGGCGACGATACCCAGTTCCTGCCCTTCAACATAGGCAGGCCGGATGGCGTCGATATGCTGAGCGCAGGCGCCGGAAATCCGCCCGCGCCGCCCGGGAAGGGTTACCCTACTTACTACCTGTGGGAGTACGTCTGGCGACCAGATGTCTGGCTCGAGGTGCTGGGCGAGTTCATGCACCTGGAAGCGAAGGAGGTCGAGGATTCTGACGGCAAGAAGGCCACCAAGGAATCCCTCATTTTCCCGCGGTATCACCAGCTCGTGGCCGTGCAGGAACTGATTCGCGCGGCGGCCGAGGAAAGCCCGGGCAAGGACTATCTGGTCCAGCACTCCGCCGGCTCGGGCAAGTCGAATTCCATCGCCTGGGTAGCGCACCGCCTTTCCAACCTGCATGACGCGGCCGACAAGAAGACGTTCGACACAGTCGTCGTGGTAACGGACCGCCGCGTGCTGGACAAGCAGTTGCAGGACACCATCAGCCAATTCGAGCACAGGGCCGGCGTGGTGCAGGTCATCTCCGAGAACAGCGCGCAGCTGGCCATGGCCCTGAACGTGGGCGCGCCGATTGTCGTAACGACTCTGCAGAAGTTCGGCTTCATCCTGGACCAGGTCGGAGCGCTGGGGAAACGCAAGTTTGCCCTCATCGTCGACGAGGCACATTCCAGCCAGACGGGCACCGCGGCGCGCAAGCTGCGGGAGGCCCTCACCAAGGGCAAACCGAAACAGAAGGCGGCCGAAGTCATCGACGGGGTGGAAGTCCAGGTCGAGGCTGACGTCGACATCGACCCGGAAGACCTAACCTCCGAGGACATGGTCGCCCTGGCAATCGAGGGACGCAAGCGCCCCGAGAACGTCAGCTACTTCGCCTTCACGGCCACCCCAAAGTCCAAGACCTTGGAGCTGTTCGGCCGAAAAGGGCCCGAGGGCACACCGGTGCCATTCCACGTCTACTCGATGCGCCAAGCCATCGAGGAAGGCTTCATCCTGGACGTGCTGAGGCACTACACCAGCTACAGCACCTTCTATAAGCTGGGCGCGGTAGCCAATGAAAAACTTGTGCCGCAGAAGAAGGCCAAGATGGCGCTGGCTCAATACGCCAAGCTGCACCCGCACAACATTTCGCAGAAGGTCGTGGTCATCGTGGAGCACTTCCGCGAGCACGTGGCGGCCAAGATTGGCGGCAAGGCGAAGGCAATGCTGGTGACCGACAGCCGGAAGGCTGCGGTCCGCTACAAGCTGGCCATCGACCGGTACATCAAGGACCAGAAGTACACCGACCTGCGTACGCTGGTAGCATTTTCGGGCGCCGTGCTGGACCCGGACTCGGGGGCCGACGAGTTCACCGAGTCGAACATGAACGACGTCAAGGGACAGGAGCCCTCGGAGGCGTTCAAGCAGGATGAGTACCGCATCCTGCTGGTGGCCAACAAGTACCAGGTCGGCTTTGACCAGCCGCTGCTGCACACGATGTACGTCGACAAGCGCCTGTCGGGAGTGCTGGCCGTCCAGACTCTGTCGCGCCTGAACCGCATGTACCCCGGCAAGGAGGACACGTTTGTCTTAGACTTCGTGAACCGGCCCGACGAAATCCTCGCGAGTTTCCAGCCCTACTACCGCACCGCGCAGCTCGAGGACGTCACCGACCCGAACGTCGTGCACGAGCTGTTCACAAAGCTTGACAAGGCCGGCGTGTACTACTGGACCGAGGTCGAGCAGTTCGCTGCGGCCTTCTTTGACCCCAAGGTCAAGAGCCAAGGCGCCCTGCATGCCGTTCTCAAGCCCGCATTTGACCGCTATGAAGGGCTGGAGGACGAGCCACAGGAGCTGTTTCGGAAGGACCTGGGCTCGTTCCTGCGCCTTTACGAGTTTCTGTCGCAAATCATCCCCTACGACGACCCCGAGCTGGAGAAGCTTTTCGTTTTCGGAAAGAACCTGATGCCGCGCCTGGCCGCCCACGGCAAGGACAAGCACAAGCTGGAGCTTGACGCCGACGTGAAGCTGACGCACTACCGCTTGCAGAAAGTGGGCGAGCAGCAGCTGGACCTGGAAAAGGCCGAGGTCGTGAAGCTTCCTGGCATCGGCGAAGCCGGCACGGGCTCGGCGCCCGAGGACGAGAAGAAGGCGCTGCGCGAGATTGTGGCCAAGATGAATGACCTGTTCTCCGGGCACATCACCGAGTCGGACTTCATCGGCGCGGTCACCACCTGGCAAGGTCACCTGGCCAAGAACGAGAAGCTCGCTGCCCAGGCCCGCAACAACAGCGAGGAGCAGTTCGCGATGGGTGACTTCAAGGATGCCTTCACGGACGTCGTCATCGAGGCCCAGGACGCTCACAACCAGATTGCAGAGCAGTTGCTGAAGGACGAGCGCATCTTCGGCATGATGCAGAAGATGGTGGCCAAGATGGTTTGGCAGGGGTTCCAGCAGGGGCCAGCCGCCCGCACCTAGTGCCGACGCACATGCCTGAAGCCGACCTGCGGGCCGGCTCGAAACCTCCGCGCGCGGGCCGATACTGAAGCGCGCCGGACGGACGGCAGGCAACAGTTGCCGCGGGAGGTTTACCGACATGGCGAGACCGAGGCTGGCAAGCTGCAGTCGAGTTCGCAGGTTCCAAGGAGAACGGTCATCTCCTGCGCGGAAGCTGCCGCAGGGCGCCCGCGGTCAACGGAGGTCCCCCAGTCCGCCCAAAGAAAGACCGCACAGCGTGAGCTGTGCGGCCTTGAACAAGGTCTTGCGGCGAACCGCATAGTCCTGGAGGGTTGCTTGTGGGTCAAGCAATCAGGCAGCTGCTTTTATCGCGCGGCGGGCGCCGGTTACGACTTGGTCATTGCCAGGGTTGAAGAACACCGGTTGCGGCATTCGCTTCATGACACGCCAAGTGACTGCATTGAGCAGCCTGAGCGTCAGCCTTCCACGAATCTGCAATGCCGCGAGGGGCACCCAAGCGAGCCTGTCGCAGTCGATGTACAGCAAGCAACCGTGCTTCCAGCCAGCGGACTCTGCCGAGACCCGGTCCCTCGGGAAAGGGATGTAGCCAGGGCGGCGCTTGTTGTTGCCGTGAGCGTCGGTTCCGGCGTACGCGACCAGCGCCATCTCACCATCCACTTGCAGAAGGACGGAGTGGTGGTCGGCAAGATTGCGGTACTTCTCGATGAGGCGGCCTTCGATGACGGCGACCGTCTTCACGGGGAACATGCCAAACACGGTGGTGCCGGCGGGGGTGTTCTTGGTAACTTCTGTCATTTCTCTCTCCTGATGAAGGGAAAGAGGGGCGGGTGCCCCTCCGGTTGAGGGGCAACGCCGAATGCGCTGTCCTATGACGCCTATAGCGATTGAGCCGACGCGCTGGAGTCTGGCTGCCGCCGGCGAGATGGCGTCCGCGAAGAATCGGGTTTTCGCTCTGACCGCCGACGTCACAAGGGCTGGTCTCAGGCGCTGACCGCACGACGAAAGCCGCGGGACCAAGAGAAAAACCGCACAGCGTGAGCTGTGCGGTCTAGAACAAGAGTTGCGGCGAACCGCATAGTCCGGTGAGGGGTGCCTGAATGCTTGTGGGTCAAGCAATCAGGCAGCTGCTTTCATCGCGCGGCGGGCGCCGGTCACGACTTCATCATCGAGCTCGCTGTAAACGACGGGCTGGGCCCGGCGCTTCATGACGCGCATCGAAACTGCGTTGAACAGTGCATTGGACAGACGTCCACGCACTTGCAGCGCTTGGACGGGAACCCAAGCGAGCACGTCGCAGTCCACGTAGTACTCGCTGCCGAACTTCCAACCAGCCTTCTCCGCCGAGACCACATCTCTCGGGAAAGAGATGTAGCCCGGGCGGCGCTTGTTGGCTTCGTCAGCGTCGGTTCCGGCGTATGCCACCAGAGCCTTGCTGCCATCGACGCCCAGAAGGACGCAGTGATGGTCGACGAGGTTGCGTTGCTTTTCGATGAGGCGGCCATTGACGACAGTCACCGTTTTCACGGGGAACATGCCGAACACGGTGGAGCCCGCGGGGGTGTTCTTCGTAACTTGGGTCATATCTCTCTCCTTGTGATGGGAAAGAGGGGCGGGTGCCCCTCTTGGTTGAGGGGCAACGTGCGCTGTCCTATGACGTCTATAGCGAACTACCGCCCAGCGGCCGGCCGAGCTTCTTTACGCCCGTGGTGGGCCCTGACTGAGCCAGCCGTGGCCAGCTGGGCAGTCGCCCTCGGTAGACCGGCGTGCCGCGACCGGAGAACTCGTTCTTCGAGCTCGGCTGCACCAGGGAGACGGTGGGTCCACCTTCAGGACGCTGGCCAAGAAAAAACCCACCGGAAGACACCGGTGGGTTGGAAGTAGGGCTTGAGCGCGAGCTACAGAACCTGTCGAAAGTCGAAGGTCGTCGGGTTGATGGCCTTGAAGGTCGACGCAAGCACTTCAGCCAGGTGGTGGGCCTTGCCTGACAGGTCCGCATAGTCGGTGGCCACGAGGATGCCCTGGAGGACCTCGTCGTTGCGTTCGACCGAAATGCTGCCGCTTCCCATCATGTGGAAAGGGGCGTTGGCGGCGTAGAACGCCTCCTTGCTGTCCTTGTCGGGGAAGACGTCGACCCCGTCCGTGCCGATGGCGATGCTCTGGGTCACCTTGAAGTCGAGGGACGTTTCCGTGTCCTGCGCCTCCGGCTTGGCAAGTACTGTGAGCTGGAATCGCGACATGCTCTCGTTCTCGCGGAACAGCTCAGCAATGCTGAGCGCCAGTTTCGTGAAGCACGCGGCGCGGGGGTACACCACTTCGTTTTGGAGGTTACGGCTGCTCAGCAAGGTCAGGTCTGCCTGGCCCTTGAGCAGCGGAAAGTTGAGGTTGAACATGTGGTTTTTGTCTTTAAGAATGTGGCCTGGCATCCTCTATAGAGAACCGACAGGGGATGGGTTGCCCAACGAGACACCCAGTGTCGCCGAAGACGCCCTGGCCGGGTTGAGTGCGACGGCCGTGTCCTGTGGCGGAGGCCGCCCCTTTGCTGCTTCAGCCAGCGCCGCCGGCGCCCAGCAGGAAACGGCAAGGCGTCTCGCCGAACGTCGATGTAAGCGAAGGTCGGAACGGCGCAAACTCCTTGAAGGCCTTGAAAGGCTTGAACTCTTTGAAGCTTTTGAATGGCTCGAAAGCCGTTGTCTTCAATGCTTCCTTCGTCGCGCAGGAGGCGTAGCCCTCGCTGTCCCAGACCACACCCTTCGTGAACCATCCGAGGTGTTTGCCGTTAAAGCCGTAGACGTGGTAGCCGCCGCCGGTGTCGTTCTTCTCCAGATAGGCGACAGGCTTGCCGCCCCAGAGGTAGATTGTGAGCTCTTCGGCGATTGCGATGTACGCGTCCGCCCTTCCTGAGCCGCTGAAAAGCGCAACTTCCTCATCGTCGGCGTGCGCCGCAGGTGTGACCAATGCCAGGGCAAGAAGGCTGGCGGCAAACAGGGAGTGCTTCATTGGGGCAGGGCTTGTGTTGTTGTGGTTGACCAGATTCTCGCCTCGACGGAAGCCTCGGCGCCGGCGACTCGGCCTGCCGGTCCGCCCGGCGGTCGAAGAAGACGTGCTTTGGGTGAACTTTTCCGCGATTTGCAGCCGGGCGTCACCCTCACCGAGCCTTTGCTGCACGCGGGCAGCATCACGGGCCGCGGGGCATTGGCTATACGTTGCCAGGAAAACTCACGGCCTCGGCCAATCACCCATGCAAATCCATATCACTGAGCACAAGAGCGTTGGCACGCTCGACCCCCGTCCCAACCGTACCGTGCGCGTCTTCGTGGACCGTGACTACCAGTACGGCTACTTCGTGGACGAACACAAGCTGTTCGGCCTGCTCACCCCGGAGCAGCAGCTGGTCTACCTGGCCGGCGGCGAGGCGAAGCTGGATATCGAACCGGCGACCGCTCAGGTCATCATCGACGACGGTACGACGCCCTACGCGAAGCCGCAAGTGGCGGAGCCTATCCCTCCCGAGCTCGCTGATAGGCCGCAATGAAGCGCGCCACGCTGGTCGCGCTCGCGCGGGCCTCCTCACTGCACGAAGTGCAAGACGACGGTTGCCGCCACATCATCACGAACAAGGAAACCGGAGTGGCCGTTGCTGTCTATGAGAACGGCGCGCCCCACCGGGCCGACGTTGACCTGAGCATCACCACGAACATGACGATTCGTGCGAGCGCCGGTGTACTGGACCTGCCGGCAGACAAACAGGGCGCTCCCGCGGCGTTCCAAAGCTCGAGTTAAGAACTCATTCTTCCAACCAGCCCCACCGTGGGCTGGTTTTTCATTGCCTCGATGTACGAAGGCGGGATTTGCGGCTTGGAGCACCGCGGGTGCGCCGGGCTATTCGCCGGGTTCGACTGCCCCTGCCGGCTCCGCAAGCGCCGGGGGCACCAGGCCGTCTCTGGCTTGGTGGCCGTCGTCCCCAAACAGCTCCGCCATCCGGCGCTCGAGTCGAAACCGCTCAAAGTCCTGGATGTCCTGGGCCTTGCCATCAGCACGCGGCCGGCGGGAGGGGCTGACTTTCATGAAGAAGTGCAACAGGCCGCTCGTGGGCTGCTGCTGCGCTGCTTCGATGAGCTCGGACCTGGTGAAGAGCCAGATGCGGGGTGTCGACATGTCGACGAGCGCAACGAGCTGCGCCGGCGTGGTCGACGGGACCCACCAGTCGAGCAACAAGGCCCCCTTGCCCCCGCCAGGCTTGGCCGCAAACACGGTCTTCACCTGGACGGTGGCGGGCTGTGCCGAAGCAGACGAATAGGTGACCAGGTCAATGCCCGTGTCGGTGCTCATGGGAGCAGATTCGACGCCTCGAGCAAGGAGTTCGTACTGGACCAGGAGCTCGCCGCATCTTCCAATCTGCGCTGTCGAAAGTTTCATGACCGTCCACGCTGTTGACCGCGCATTCTGCCAATCCCGGGAGTTCGGCAAAAGAAAACACGCTCCACGGGCAGGCCAGGGAGCGTGTGAAGAAGGAATCGTTATGCCAACCAAGGGCTCAAGTGCGAAGCGTCAAGCACGTCGCGAAGAGCGCCGTTGGAGGAAACCTGTTTTCCGGTGAGCCGGTCGACCATTCCGAGGATGGCGCATTGCTGGCGTCCTTGTCGCGTGCAGTAGGCCTGGTCGAGCATCCCGAACCAGTCCCAGCTTCCCTTGGGGTTGAACAGGAAGGGGCTCATCGTCGGGTACGCCTGAGGGTACAGGACGATGATGTCGTTCGCTTCCGCCCACTCGTTGTAGCCAGCATGCGTGGCGAACAGCTCTCCCAACTTGTACTCGGACTGCTCGCAACCGTGGAGGGCGACATGCAGCTTGCAGCGCTTACCGCGCAGGGCAGCGGTTGGGTAGTAGACCAGCCCGGTCTCGCCCATTCCGTACAGCGTCGGATGTCGCAAGAACTCGTTCTGGCTGAATCGCGCCAGGAGGCCTTGAGGCGTCGTTCGCGACCTCAAGGGCCCGTACAGGTGCTTGAGCATCTGGCCAGCCGCATCGAAGCCGACGTTGCTGATGTACGACTCCCGATAGGGCGACAGTGCCTTCGCGTCGAAGGAATCCGTGGGCATCGTGTGCGCGCACGGCACATTGTTTACGTAACGAACATTTCCCTTGGCGGTGAACCGCTCGCAGAATTCCACCAGGCCGTCGGTCGGACCCTGAAGGACCGTCTGGTCTTCGGTGCCGCGGAACACCCAAATCCGGGCGTCTACCAGGTTCTCGAGGTCGGCGATGGCGCCGACCGTTTCGAGGTACCGCGCCTTTGAAGCCAGGCGAGCCACGTCGAGCTCGGGTCCGCCGCGCATGCCCGCAGAGAGTGCCCCGTACAGAGAGCCGTTCGAGCAGAGGAACGGACCGCCGGCGATAGAGCCCATCCCGGAAAACACGTCGCTGTAGGCGACCAGCAACTGATGGGCCATGTACGCGCCGGCGGACAAACCGGAAACCGTTACTTTAGAGACATCGACAGCCGCTTTGGAAAGCTTGTCCATATTCGTATACCTTTGATTTAGTCCTTCGAGGTATAGGAATCGGGAGCTCGGGCCTAGCCGTTGGCGAAAAGCGGGGCCGGAGGCGTTAACTGGGAACGTCGCTCGCGGCGTCGCAGGTGAGTACTCGACGGAGAAGCTCACCGTCAAGAACATGACCGCCAGTGCGGCTGGCACGGTCGAAGACCGGGGCAAGCGAGTTGCCCACAAGGGGGGCCGGAATCGATAGGTTCTGGACACCGCTCGTTCACGGCGGGCTGCCCGAAGAGTTAGCCAGCGCCGCCCAGGGGGTGGGAACCGTCCTCCGGATGCGGCGCGCAAGCTAGGAGGGTCTGTGTGTACAAAAGTAAGCAGGCTGCACTATAGTTCACGACCACAACGACGAAATGATTTAAGCCGTGATTCATCTAAAGGTTCGCTTGCCCACTTTCGCGCTGCTTCTGTTTGCATCCGTCCTGGTCACGAGCGCGCGCGCCGACGACGAGGTAACTGCTTCCGACGTCGCCGACTCTCGAGAGGTGTTCACGCGCATCGGCAAAGCGTACCTAGTAGCCAAGGACAACGGGTACATGACGAAGGCGGCCTTATTTTTCAATTTGCGGCTCGCTCGATTCACGCCCCGGCCGACCACCAAGTGCAGCCCCGAATGCAAGGATGCTATTGCGCTGCCGGCGCGCCGTGAGTTCGTTGTAGAAGCGGTGGTGGCACCCGATGACGAACGTAAAGACGTGAGGCTCACGTGCCGCGCAAACAGCATGTTCTGCCACTACCGGGTGCGCTTCACTGACGGGCAGGTCGCCTATGTGGAGGTGCACACTTTCGAGGAGTCCGTGAGCCCCTCCACGGCCATCGCATTGGACATGCCCGGCTTGTACTCAATACGCCCGAAGGTGGCGACCGCCGCGTCGCGCAAACACCAGGTGGAGCTCGACAGGCACTTCCGCAAGATTGGCATTAAGCCGGGGTTCACAATGGCTGAGGTGCTGCGCAGCGACTGGGGCAAACCTGAATTCAAGACGTCGGGCAACGGGCGAACCGCGGTCTGGGCGTACCGGACCCGGATGGTGTCCTTCATTGATGGTGTTGTTCACGAAATCAAACCCCTGGATTAGGCGTTCGTCGGCCGCCGCCGTTAACCCCGCTTCAGTCAGCCCCTTGTGGGCTGGCTTTCCTTTGCGGGCGGGCGCCGTCATCATCTTGCGAGTGCCTTGCTGTCGCACAAATGAAACGAGCCCCACAAGAGGGGCTCGTCTGCATCAGGACCTGCCTGCGCCAGCGCTTTTGCGCTAATGAGGGTGTGGCTCCTGCACGGCGGGGTGCTTCAGCCCGTGGGCAATTTCCAAGGCAGTGATGCCCGCGAGCAGTTCCATCAGCCCGAAGGCGGCGACGCTGCCCATCAGGCCGAGCTGCGGGGTGTGCCAGGCCCACATGATGAGTGGACTGAGAATCGCGCCTTGCGCGAGGCAGTCCGTGATGCCCCAGAAACTGCCGAATCGAATCTGGGCCGGCGGCAGGACGCTGCGTAAGATGCGGCCAACCTTGCCGGCCCATGCCGGCGTGTGCGCTCCACGTCGTGCCAGCCTTGCCTGCAACGCTTCCTTGATGGGCTCGCCCCGCCAAGTGAACCCCGACTTTCACGGCAACGTAGACGGACAACACGGCGTGGAGGTCGATGACAGCGGTGGTGTCCGCCAAGTTGTTACAGGCCAGCAGACCCTTGGCCACGCCCACGACACCTGCGCTGTGCGCACACTCGGCCATGAGGGTGGCGGCGTTCCAGAGGGTAATACGGGAGCTCACTTTTCATCTCCTTGGGTAGCGTCATGGTTGACGGCCGTCTTGCGCGGCGGGCCCTCGAGACGCGCCTCGAGGCGCGGCGGCACCACCGGCTCGACGTGCTTTTCGATGTGCGCCGGCGGCGGGGCGGTGTTCGGCTCGTGGCCACCGGCATGGCCGCCGCCGTGACCACCGCCGAAGATAGTTCCGATAGCCAGGCCCGCCAGAACGACAACGCTCTGGACGGCGCGCGCGACGGCGCGGTTTCTCAGTGCCAGGCCGAGGACTCGGCCTGCGAAGCGGAGGACTTGAGGATTGGGCATGGTGGCAATCTCCAGTTGGGTGGTGCGTGCTGGAGAGAGCCTAAACAGCTTTTCGGAAGCTCGATAGCCTTTAGTGGGTTCGCCCGACCAACCTAAAACTACACGCTGTCCCGCTGTGCCACCTAAAACGATTTGGCGTGTCGCGACAGCGTGAGGCCCCGGGCGGGAAGAGGCGCTGCAGGGAGTGGTTATCCAGGCAAACCCTTAGACGGCGGGTTCCGGAGGAGGCGTCGCGAACGAGCGCGAGCCAGGCGCTTTGGATGCGCGGGCCGGATTGTGCCACACGAACTCCCCCGCAAGCGCGTTCGCCGGAGAACTTTCGTTATCAGAAAACCAGTTCTCTCGGCAGAATGTGCCGCTTGGACCTGACATCCGTGGAAGGAGATTGCGATGGCGACGCGCAAAGCGAAGACCGGCAAGGTTTCGGCCGGCGCCGGAGAGTGCGGGGGTGACGTGAAGGCGCAGGCGGCGGGCAAGGTGAAAGAGGACGTCACAGACAATTGGAGGCGCCTGCTTATCGACCACATCGTCTTTGGCCTCCTCTCGTACGACATCCAAGGTAGGCGCGAGGGCACCTCGATTCACGGCGCGATGAAGCGCTGGCGCCGGCTTTGCGAAGAGGGGCTTCGGTTCGGCCGGGGTCCAGACGAGATATGGCCGACGCGCTTCTGGTTGGGGACGCAAACCGACGTCGTCTTGGACCTTGGTTGCGGAGACGCGTTTCTGGGGACGCGGCTGACCCAGGCAGGGCACGTCGAGTACATCGGCATCGACTCCTCCGCCGAATGCTTGAAATCCGTCCAGCTGACGAAGCACAATGACGGTGACGGTTCACAACCTGGAGGGCGATGACCCGCTGGCCCCTATTGGGCATCTGCGACAGCGCCCACAGTTCATTTTGGCCGTCCGACTCTTTGACCACATCAAGGACCCGGCAAAACTCTTGGCTGAGATTGGACAGCGCTACGAACCTGGCAGGTCCGCGTCGATGCTGGTTGTGACGAGTAACTTGCGCTATTTCCGTAAAACGGGGCACCCCCCTGACTTCGGAGAGCAGCCGCAGGTAGGGGGGCTTACTGAATGCCGAGACGGCCAGCAGCGCTTTCTGAGGTCCCGCACGGAGATGCGCAGGCTGTTTCGTGACGCAGGGTTTCTTATTTACGACGAGGCATCGCCCTTGCTTCCCGCCGGCGCGCAGGACCTGGACGGCTTCACTTGGCGAGAAGGTGACCATGCGGTGGCACCGTTTCACGTCTGGCTACTTGGTATCCACAGCACGCGCCGAGAGCCGGCCAATGCAACCCAGATTGAGAAATGGCTGAGCGAACTGACGTCAGAACGCGACGCGCACGGTACGGCCCACCTGCTCCTGGAGGCCATCAAGGAGAACCTTGACGGTGTTCACTGGCGCACGATTCCTGCAGATTCGCCACTCATTTACAAGCACAACACCGGAGGTCAGGTCTTCATCGTGCGCACCGGCAGGTTGGGTGCATACATGCCTGGCACCGAACCCGGGGCCGTCCGGAGGGTGGCAAAGTCGAAGGGGACGGCGGCAGAGGCGGAACTACCGCAACCTCCCGCCCCGCCCCCTCCACCGCGACAGCCCAGGGTCGTCTTAGACCCGAACGAGGCCTTTGGCGAGCTCGAAATTTTCGACCACGAGACGGAGCACGACCGACGTTTCGTCTCATCGGTGTATGGCATGCCTTTGGACAGGCGTGTACCTCTGTCGGATGTACTCGTGCTGCCCCAAGAGACGGTCCAAATACTAATGAAGCTTCCTAAAGTGCTGGGCAATCCCATGCTCGTTGACCTGCGGACGAAAAGCCTGGAGTCGTCGTTGCGCTATGAGGCACCCTACGTTGGCACGTCCAAGCTCTCGTTTCAAATCGCTGGTGCCCCCCACCCGCGTGTAGTTGAGCCGGTCAACGTCAGCATGGTTGCATCCCTCCTGGCCTTGGCCCTGGAAGCAGACCGCGAGAAGGCGCTTTACGCGCTTGATGGACGGCGCGTCATCTACATCGACCGCATTCACGAGGCGCCGTCGCGGCTCTTCCAGCGATTTCCGGGTCGGGATGTCCGGGCCGCCATCAATGGCGCACTCGAGTACCTGCAGGCAGCAGGTGTGCTTGGCCTCATGCGGCCGGTCCCGCTAATGGCGACTCCAAAGGAGAGGGAGGAGCGCTATGCGCGGCTACGCGAAGTAGCCAAAGAACGAAACGTGCACAGTGCGCTGGCCACAATCGAAAAGTCCGCGCCTGCCAGCGCCGCGGTCTTCGAACGGTTTCTGAAGAACCCGTTCTATTGCCTGATTATCGTCGAGGCCGATATGTCGCTTCGCAAGTTCGTGCTGGAGCCGACCGAGGAGCTTTTCACAGATACGAACGCTTCAATCGTAGCGAAGGGGAAGCCGAGCCCTGAGTCGTTGGCGTTCTGGCACGACGAAATGGTCAAGGTCAGCATGGACTTTTGGAGAACGCGCATCGAGGCGGATGCCTGGTGGTACGACAGTCTGGGCACCCCGCTCGCCGTGGGCCGCCAAACCGCCCCGCACCATGAACCGTTGGTCTCCAGCACTCCTGAGCCAATGCGGTGACGGTCGAGGCCTAAGGCCTTGCGGTGGGAGGCAGAATGTTAAATCGTTTGCGAAAAGCGCCTTAGTACGGTACTATTCGCATAAAATCATGAGACCCATCTCGCCCCTGTCTCAGCCAGACACTCGCCGTGCAGGTCTCGAGCCTGCCCTGCGCAAAATCCAGGCCCAGGCTCGTTACCTCGTGCGTGCCGACGAGTTGGCCAAGCTCACGGGCCGGGAGCCAGGTGGCGATGCGATGAAATCGGCGCTTCGGCGTGTCGCTCAACAAGGCCTCGTCACCCTGGCTACGAAGCGTCCTTCGACATGGCTCATCGTTCCGCCCGAGCACAGCCATTTTGGGGCGCCTCCGGTCGAGTGGTGGCTGGACGACTATTTGAAGGATGTCGAGCCACACTACTACCTTGCGTTGCTGTCGGCCGCCAGGCATTGGGGCTCCGCGCACTATGCGCTGCAAGCCACCCAAGTGATGGTTAGCCGGCCGCGGCGCGCCCAAACCATAGGCCGCCTGCGCCTGGACTTCACCGTGAAGAAGTCCATAGACAAGACACCGGTCGACTACGTCACCACGCCGGTGGCGCGTCTACGGGTCAGTACCCGCGAAGCGACGCTCCTGGACCTGGTTCGACATCAGTCCCAGGTTGGTGGCATCGAGTCGGTCGCTCGAATCGCCAAGGACCTCGCGCCGTCATTGAAATCCGATGCGCTCTTGCAAACCCTGGACGCGCTCGACCAGGTGCCGGCAGTTCAGCGCCTTGGCTTCGTCCTCGATACGCTCAAGTTAGGGGAGCAAAGCCATGTCCTCAAGAGCTGGTTGACTGGACGGCACCGGGCGTCGCAGCCCCTGGAACCAGCCAAGGTTGCGCCGTCGGGCGTGTTGCACGATTCAACGTGGGGCGTGGAGCACACCCTGCATCAAAGAAACAGTATTTCGGAGCTCGCTTGATACCCCTGAAGGAAATTGTGCCTTGGCGCTCCAAGGCACCATGGAGCGACGACTTGATGGTGGAGCAGGACTACCTGCTCAGCCAAGCCGTAGGCGCAATCTTCGCGGACGAGAAGCTGCGAAAGCAACTCGCCATGCGCGGCGGCACCGTTCTTCACAAAGGACACCTGGCTCCGGCGAGTCGATATTCGGAGGACATCGACCTTGTGCTCACGGCGAAACGGTCAAGGAGTGGCATCTCTGCGGACATTGCCACGGCGCTCAAGCCGCTGCTGGGCGAGCCCTCGGAGGTTGTTCGCACAACGGTAACGCTGGCAGTTCGGAACTTCCTCTCCAAGTCGGAAATTGCACGGGTCACCTACGTCTATGGGCCAACAAGCCTGTTGGCCGCCCAGGCCAAGCTAAAAATCGAGGTGAATCTGAACGAGCAGACGAGCCTGTACCCGCTGACCACCGTGCCTATCGAGATGCCGTTGGCAGGAGGCGGCGTCGGTTCGGTACTCGTCCCCTCGTACGACCTCGACGAGATGCTGGGGACGAAGCTGCGCGCATTACTGCAACGCGAGCACGGCCGCGACCTTTACGACCTTTGGTGGGCCTGGACCGCATCGCAGGCGCAAGGCGCCGTCGCCCGAGTGCAGCCAGCCCGCGTAGCGGAAGCGTTCCGCTACTACATGGCCCAGGAGGGAAGCACATTCACCGCGGATGACGTCAAGTCTGAATTGCTGCGGCGAATGGGTTCAAAGAAGTTTCTCAATGATATGGCGGACTACCTGCCGGTTGGTGCGACGTACAACCCGCAGGTTGCCTGCAGCGAGTTCTTGGACGTGTTTTTGCCCCACCTTACGGCGAAATCCCGTTGAGCGCGGCCGACTCCGTCAGAGCAAGAGTTCGCAGCCGCGAAAGCACTCGCGTGGCCGAGCGGAGCCGTTCAGGTGGCGACGGCGGTTTCCGCAGTTGCCGTTAATCCGGTTGCTGTGCCCAAGCAGGTGGCGCCGTGGATGCCAGCGCGGACAGAAGGGCGGGTCGTTTGAAGGGAATGCCGAAGTCTGCTTCCAGCCGTTTCATCAGGTCAGGGGAAAGTCGCCCTCGGTAGTCGCTCTCCTGGGCGTTGCCCATGATGAGCATCATCGGGCTGGCAGCCTTGATGTTGAGCCGCATGCCCAACTGCTGACTCCACAGCATCACCGCCTCGAAGCCCCCTTCTACGACGAACATGAGTAGCATTGGCGGGGGCGCGTGCGTACGGTCCTGAAGCTTATGCAACTGCACCCACGAAGCGCGGACATCGACCGGGCTTTTGGCGCCCTTGGCCACCGCGAGGAGCGCTTCTGCAAAGTCCTTGCACTCCATGGACTCGGGCTTGCCGCCCAGGGCCCTGAAGTGCAACGTTACCTGGTCGACAGCGTCGTTGGCGAAGCGAACCTTGACCCGCTCACCACAGTTGTTGAACTCCTCGAAGAAATGCGCCAAGCCGACGAAGTCGACCTGGTTGTAGTTCACGTAGGGCGGAGGTCTTAGCCCCTTCTCTACCTGAGAGAAGTCGGGGGTCACCCAAAGTCCGAGAATCCGTTTGAACGTGGCCATGCCAGAAGCTCCAATGGGCCCGAGGTTTTGCCGCGGGTACACGCAGGGAACGGCCGCCTTGTCGGCCCGCAGCGATTCGTATCCTGAAGAACGGTTCTACCTCGCCATTCGTCATCGGTACAGAGACAAAGCGCAAGAAATAAGACGCATGCGTCTTGTCGAAGGCGAAAGCGCTGCCTCACCAGCAGTAGTCCGTGCACCCGACCTTCGTCGGTTGGGTGTCGCTGGCCAATATACCGTCGGGATTGAGATAAAAAAACCAATTCCACTTGGCATTCTGGTTTTCTGGGCGTATATGCCCAGCGGAATGCAGGTGGTGCTTCGGAGGCCATGACGCCCGGACTTGGCGAGCCCCTAGCCCAGCTCGTCTCTACACCTGGAAGGCCACTCTCAAGGAAGCTCAACATGATTCAAACACGCGTTCTTCGCACAAGCGAGCAGAAGCACCAAGTCTTCGCCGGACAGCTCAAGGAGATGGAGACCAGCCTGGTCTACTTCGACCCGTACACCGCCCGGCATCGCTCGTTCATCGCTGCGATGGACGGAGAGCAAGTCATCGGCCTGGCCGCACTGAAGGAGGAGTCGACGCGCATTCCCGGCGCGATGACCATCACCTTCGTTAGTGTTCGTGAGGACCGACGCAACCAGGGCGTTGCCAAACTCCTCGTCGACGCGCTCTTCGACTTCGCGGAAGCCGAAGGCAAAGCGCTGGCCAACACGCAGTACGAAGAGGAGGGGCTGCTGTACCTGAAACCCGCTCTCGAGGCAGCAGCGTCCAGGCGTCCGCACGTCGGGTTTCACGAGTTCCCAGTCGCTCATTGACACAGTCTGTTCGCAGCTCCTCCGGGGGCTGCTTTTTTTCTGGCCGCGTGGTCGCGCGCCTCGAAAACGTGCCGCTGGCGAGGTGCCGGGCTTCGAAGCTGCTAGGCTCCGCTGCCAACAAGAGGGGTCGACGATGGTGAAGATGAAGACGAAGGTCAAGGCTTGGGAGCAGGCGATGGTCCGCGGCTTGGCGCTCGCCTTGTTTGCAGGGGGCGCGGGTGCAGAGAACTACTCTTTTGACGGGGTCCGGCTCGAGGTTCCCATCCCACCTGGCTTCTGTAAGCTCGAGGAGCACGGGCCCGACGCGGTGCTTCGTAAGGGAATCGCTCCGACACTCGGCCCGGAGCTGCGGCTGCTGTTTGCGGTCGTCGATTGCCCAAGCCTGCCAACCTTGCGGAAGGACCCGGGCTATGACGGTGACGTGTCCTTCGGCATGGTTGCTCTCATGCAGAAGGACGGAAAACCAGCTCCGATGAAGAACACAGTCAGGGACCTGGCCGTGGGGCAAGCGGGCAAGGCTCCTGAGCGCGAGCGTGTTCGCAGTCAGGTCGAAGCGTGGATGCGAATGTCGGGGCACCCCAATGTCACCGAGCGCAAGGAGCTCGGGATAGCCGACGTCGACCGCAACGGGATTTACGGACTCGCGACCGTCAAGGCCCGCGGGCGTACGAATCCGGCGCTCCTCGTACAGACGCAATCGATGACCGTCGTGAATGGGATGGGCGTTGTCGTAACCATCACCGAGCCCGTCGGGCCGCGGACGACCGTTGCCGGCATCCTGGCAGAACAGAAGCGTAACTTGGCCGCGTTGGTGTCTGCTAACGGCCCCTGAGTGGCTGCCTGACACCGCCGCCGTCGAAGGAGGTCGCACCCGAGCGCCAGAGCTCGTCAACAGTCGGGCGGAAAGAAGTTTTTCGTTCAATCGCCATATGGCTGCTCGGACGAGGGAGGCTGCAGCCTCAGCGCTTCAATGAACGCCGCGTCGTCTACCCTCGACACCGGGCATTGAGCGGCCGCCACCGGCCCCGCGGGTGCGCTAGGTCACTTGGCGGACGACGCTGTCGAGGTCCTTCCCCGCTTTGTTCTTCCAAGTCTTCCAGCCGTTCATGTTGTTGCCAACCACGATTGCAGCGGCAGCGCTCGGCGTCGGAAACGGATAGGTCTGCGTGAAAATCAAATGCTCGCCCTCCTGCTTGAGCACTCCAGCTGCTTCCAACTTTTGGCGCTTCACGTGAAAGCTCTTGTCTTTGAAACTGTCGGTGACGCTCAGACGGGCCTTTGAGCCCTTCAAAACAACCAGCCCTTCAGCTGTGTAATGGCCGCGAGCGTCAGTGCCTGCTGCATTGCAATAGTAGAGCTCGAGGTTGGTTTTGCTCTCAACAGCCCCCGGCTTCTCAAACAGGAAAAAGCCGAGGGTGCTCATGAGGGTCTCCCCCGTATCGAACAGCTCGTCGCACTCAGACTCGAGCGGCTTTGAGGTATTCAGCTTGTTGCCGTTGGTGTCGTTCTCAATGACGCAACGGCCCGCCTCCTTGGCTTTTTGAATGCAAAGTCGCTCCAGATAGAGCGAATGCGTCGTCGTCAGGCTCTCCGCACGACTGAGCAGGACCACGACGCGCTGCCAGAAATCCTTCTTCTTCTGGTGCTCGACCAAGCGTTTCTTGAGGTCGGTTGTCTGGCCGATGTAGACGAGGGGCTTTGCGGCCTCCTCCGCGTCTCCGAATAGGAAGTACACCGCGCCACCGGCGGCCTCGGGCATCGCCAGGAACTCCTTCAAAAGAGCGCGCGGCACGTCGATGACTCTCACGATGCGCGTGGTGATTTCCGCTTGGCGAATTCCTTGGGGGTCTCCAGAAGGGAGGAATATCTGAATTGTCTTGGCGCGGGAGGACATCGGGTTCTTCTTGTGAGTTGACGGCGCGAACTCCTAGCTCGCACCAAAAAAGACGGGCAGTATCCGGCAAATCCTGACAGGTTAGATTTCCGATGTGGATTGCTCGACTTGCTTTCCGGACCCGAGGGATTCCGCCTCTGATGTCGCGGCGGCAATCGCATCCTCAACCGCTTGGGCTGCCGGGTCCGATTCCGAAGCCTCCTCGAGCTCAGGCAAGCGCCACTCCCGATACTCGACCAGCGAAGGCGCACGCTCCAGAGCGCCCAGAGGCTCGATGCCCATCGCCTTCAGGCGAGCAAGCAGCTCCTCGACGACCTCGTCTCTCCGCAGCGACCAGGTCGAAGCGAAGCAGCGCCAGAACGTCCAGCCGGCTCGCTCGAGCACGCGCTGGCGGCCCATGTCGGCCTGCCAACGGTCGGGCCCGTGGAACTCGTCCCCGTCACATTCGATGGCCAGGCGAGCATCGTCAGCGCCTTCGACCACCATGTCGATGCGGAAGGAGCCTGCCTTCACCTGCGGCACCACGCGATAGCCGCGGCTGTAGAGCTCGGTGTAGACCTGTTTCTCGAAGCCAGATTCGCACAGCTCGATGAGCGACTTGGCCTGGTCGTCCTTGAACTCCTCCATCGGCCGGCTGAAGTGCTCCAGGAGCCCACGGCGCAGGTCCAGGTGCGACAGGTCTGACATCTGAACCGAGCGCACCAGGTACATCCGGTCTCGTGCACGGCTTGCCGCTACGTTGAACCGCTGCTCGGAACTGTTGCCGGAGAGCGCCTTCGAGCGCTGCGGGTCAGCGACCATCGAGAGGAACATGATGTCGCGTTCGCTGCCCTGGAAAAGGCGGGCGTCGCCCACGTCGAACCGCCGGCGGATGAGTTCCTTGGCATCTAGGCGCTGACGCACCAAAGTATCAATTCTCTTGGCCTGTTCGGGGCCCAGGAGTGACACGACCCCGATGGTCCGGCCGGCAAGCTGTGGGTTGGCGACGATGGCCTCGATTTCCGCCAGGATGCACTGCGCTTCCAGGCTGTTCTCGTCCTTCACGCCGCGCATGCCGCCGGGCACGAAGATGTCCACAAGCGGAGGGTCGATGCGCTCAGAGGCCTTCGGAATGCGCAGGGGCTGGATGCCGTCGTAGAACCTGTCGCTGTAGGCAATGATGGCCGGCACGCAGCGGAAGTGTTCCCGCAGCATCACCTTCTGGGCCGCGAAGACGGTTGAGGCGATGTCGTAGAGCGACTTCTCCGGCGTCAGCACGGTCGCGTACGGCTGCTCGCTCAGGAACCGGTCACGCAGTTCCTGAATTCGAACGGCCGAGACGAAGCTGCCGTCGGGCGAGACCTGCTTATCGTCTCCGACCACCAGAATCTTCTTGCCGCGCAGCACCGCGGGCAGCGCCCACAGGTCCGACTGGCTTGCCTCGTCGACGATGACGAGGTCGAAGGCGCCAAGCTGCGCCGGGAGGCTCTCGGACACCTTGGCGTGGCTCATCACCCAGCAGGGGATGGCGCCCTGCGCGTCCAGCATCGCTTTCTGCGCGTCGCGACGGTGCCGCGTCGCATTCGGGCCGGTGCCCATGCCGATACGGCGGACCGCTGTCCGGTAGGTCTCCAGTGCCGCCAGCACTCTTGGCGAAGCTCCGAGCTTGGTTGAGAGCCAGGCGGATTTGGACACGACGCTCTCGTAGAGCCGGGCGAGGCCTGCCTCCAGGTCTCGCCGGCGCGCCGCGAGTGTGCGCAGCTCTTCGCGCGATTCGATGGCATCCAGATGGGCGCGGACACGCGACCACGTCCAGGCCTCGCGCCAGCTGACTGGCAGGACAGGGTCATCTCCAGACGCGTCGACCACCGAAGTTCTGATTCGCACAGCAAGCTTGGCGGCGCCGGCGCGCTCCAACCTGTCCGCCACGTCGTTCACCAGCGCCAGGTCATGGCCGAGGCCTTCCACTCGGCGCACGTCACTCACGAGCTCCGCGTATCGTGCCGTGGCCCGTTCAACAGGGATGGCTGTGTTGCCTAGCTCATTCGCAACGAAGGCGCGCAGGGCGTCGGAGACCGGACCGGTCGTTCCCGCAAGCTTCTCCTGCAGCGTCACCAGGGTCGTGGCTGCCTTGGCCAACTCGAGACGGGTCAGATGACTGCGCAGATGGCGCTGCATCTCTTCGAGCTGGGAGGACAAGCCACGCAGCAGCATCTTTGGAGGGTTCGCAAAAACGCGTTCTCCAAGAGCCGGCAACTGCGCGTCGAACTGCATGGCTAGCGTGTGTGCCTTCCTGGCAATGCCCGTGACCAGCTCAACGCGCCGCAGCCCGACCACGCCACCCTTGAGCTCAGGCAAGGAGAGAAGGTCGGCGACCTCGTTCCACCGCACGCCGAACGAAAGAACTTGTTCGTGGAGCGCCAGGTAGCGGTGCACGTGCTTCCAGTGGTCGACGGAGGCAGGCGCCAGGCCGCTTACCCGGATGGCATTCACGAGCTCCTTGATGTCGCTGCCGCCGAAGCTCATGAGACCAAAGGGTTTGCCGGTTTCCGCAGCGCGCTGCACGGCTTCGCGCACCTTCGGCTGCGCCAGCGCCTGCTCAGGCACCTCCACCGGCGTCTTCAGGAACTGGGCGCGCGCTGCAATCAGCTGCTCGATGTTGGCAAAGAGTGCCTCGAAGGCGGCCCGTTCGCTCGCAAAGGTCGCCTGGCCACACTTCTTGCGCAGCTCCAGGGTCCACAGCTCGCCGGATTCCTCGAGCTCGAAAGCGAGTTGCCGTGCCTCCTCGACCTTTGCCAGCAGGCGACGGGCGTCATCCAATACCTCAGGGGTCATGGCGCGCAACGCCAGCAGGCCTCCATTGGCTTCTGCAGCCTCGATTTCGCGCAAGCTGACCAGCGCGTCGTGCAGCTGGGCCACCTCTGCAGCTGGCAACAAGGCGTTGCTCGAAGGGATGCGGGCGAGGGCGTAGTCCAAGTCTTGGCCAAGCCGGCGACGGGCTTCACGGGTCTGGGCGGCCAGCGCTGCGTCCATGGGCGGCGCATGCGCGGCATCGAGCGACAGCGCGTCATCGAACCATGCGTGCTTCTCCTGGCCCGAGATGACCAGCTCTGCCATCTTTTGCGCGCGCATCTGCACCCCGTCGACCTCGATGTCCGAGAGCTGTGCCATCGCAATCGCGTCCACCCGTCGGTCGATGGTCGCGAGCTCCTCGTGCGCGCGGTCGATGCCGCTGCGCTCGGTGCGAATCTGCTCGTTCACCACCTCGGGGTTGAGCTGCGAGACGTTGTGGATGATGGCCTCGATGGAGCCCTGAAACTGGCGCATGCCTTCGCGGTCACCGGAGAGGAGCGCCACGGTCAGCGGCCGGACGGTCTCCGGAATCTTGGACTGCAGCACCTCGAGCGCCTGCTCGCCTTTGGAGGTCACCAGCACCTTACGCCCCGTGGCCAGGTAGTGGCAAACGATGTTGGCGATGGTGTGAGTCTTGCCCGTCCCGGGCGGGCCTTGCACGGCGACACCACTCGAGCGTTCGAGCTGCTCGACGATGGTGACCTGCTCGTGGTTGTAGGGCAGGGGGAAGAAGAGCTCCTGCACCTGGTTGCGGCCGCCGTAGTTGCCTGAAACACCGGAGAGCCCGCGGAACGCGACCGGCACGTGCGTGGCCAGTTGGTCCGATGGTGGCGTGACCAGCGAGAGTGGCCCGAGAGGAATCTCGACGCCGGGCGTGAGGCGCGCCTTCAGGCGCTCGATGTCCTCTTCCAGGTAGTTGACGGACTTCGGGCGGGACAAAAGAACCCATGCGTCGGTGACCACCAGGTCCTCGCCAGGCTTCGGGAAGGCCTCTGCTCCAGGCTCGTAGCGCCCCTTGTCATGCAGGTTGCCGGCGATGAGCTTGAGCAGGTGCTCGTAGCTGCCCGAATCAAAGGGGCTCACTGGGCGGTCTGCGCTCTTCTCCAATGCCGCGCGAGCGGCCTTCTCGACCTCGGGCGCGCTGAGCAGCTGGCAGGCAGCGAACGCATCGAACGAGAACTGCGGGCCGACGGCGCGCGGGCGCAGCTCAAGCGCTAGCGTGCGGTCATCCATCCCGACCTCGAGAGCCTGAGTGATGAGCGGGTACTGGAAATCGACGACCGATGTCGTGCCGCGCTCAGTGTAATTCAGCTTCCAGGCTGACACGCCCACGCCCCAGACGAGCTCATGGGGCTTGGCGGTCTCCTCGGCCTCCAGCTGATGCTTGATGGCAAAGAGGTCGCCGTAGAGCGCGATGGTCTTGCGGCGGGGCTTCTCGCCGGTGGCCCAGGCTGTCCACAGCTGGGTGTACGCCCCAAGGGCTTCTTCGAGCCGGGTACGTGCTTCGGCGACAAAGACGACCCGCTCCTCGGCGAGCATGGCTTGGGTCGCAGCTGTCATCCGATGCTCAAACGCGACCTCGTCGATGCTCGGGCGGGCGCCCGTGGGCTCGCGGTGCGCGACGATGAGGGGCTTCCACTCGTCGTTCGGCAGCGCCGGCGGCGGGTGCGCTTCAAGGCGCGCCACCTTCAGCCACACATGGTCGCCGTCACCGGCCAGGTCGAAGTCAACACCGGGCAGGCCTTGGAGGTCGGGCTTTGCCTTCTGGAAGCCGCCCTGGCCAGAGAGCTGGAAGGCCGTGGGGTCGACGGTCTTCGCTTGCTCGAGCACGTAGTCGAGCAGCTTCTTCATCAGGTCGGGCGCGTTCATTGGGCACCTGCTTTCTCGAGCTCGCGCGCGGCCGGCGGGTTGGCGCTCAGGCCGTGGGTCCGGCAGTAGTCGAAAAGAAGTTTTTCGAGGAGGTTCGTCTGGCTGCGCTGCTCGTGAGCTGCGGCTCGCTCGAGGAGGAACTTGAACTCAGGCGTCACTCTGAAACTAATCGAGACGTTCTTCTCTGCGGCCATTTGGCTCCTCTTTGCTTTTATCGGCTGTATAGAGGTTCACCATACAAGACTTCGCTGTGTTGCCGACTGCTTGCGGCTCAATGAACTGGTGCACCTGTGAAGTTGTTTGCACCATCGCTTGCTGTGACGGGCAGGACAGGGCAGATGGGCGGCTCAGCCCTCGGACGAACGGCCGTGCAACGCCGCCGACGAGTTCAAAGGACAGGTTCAAAAAGCTGAAAAGGGCCACTTCTATGTTGTGTGGTCCAGACTTTCCAGCCGACGTCCCGCGGCAGGGCGGCCAAGGTGTTCCCTCGGGATGAAACCTACGCAGCCATTGGCCCATGGATGATGCCGGAGTACGCGTTCTCGAGCGCCTGTGCCAAAGCTGAAATCATGAGACAGTGCCGCCGTGCCATGGCTGTGTATGCGACGCGGCAGGCTAAACTGATACGCTATAGGCTACGTTTTAAAGGTAGAATTCAAAGATGACGGTTTTAAGCAAGCTAAGCATTTCCAAGGCGGTTGTCCGCCATGCTGCGCTTGCACGATGTCTGTGCGCGAATCACGTCAACCGATTCCCGCAGCCATCGAACGAACCATCATGCATCTCAAAGATTCCCTCTCGGGCGCGCTGAAGCGCGTCGAACCCACCGACGTTTCAATCTACGCTTGCGGCATCACGCCGTACTCGTCCGCGCATGTCGGTCACGCACGCACCTATGTCGTCTTCGACCTCCTGAAGCGCGTCCTCACGGCGCAGGGTCACCGTGTGCGCCTGGTGCGCAACATCACAGACATTGACGACAAAATCATCAACACGGCCAAGACGGCCGGCGTTGCCTGGCACGAGCTCTCGGACAAGTACGCCGAGGAGAACCGCCAGCTGATGCGCGCCACCGGGCTGGATGTTCCGGAGGAGCCGAAGGCGAGCGAGTACCTGGCCGACATGTTCTGGCTCATGAAGCAGCTCATCGGCCTGGGGCTGGCCTACGTGGCGAGCACGGGTGACGTGCTCTACCGGGTGAGCGCCTATGACGGTGCACTGTTGATGCCCCACAAGGAAGGCGCACTTCGCTCGGAGCAAGGCGCCACGCGGGTGAGTACTGACGGCAAGGAGGACCTGCGGGACTTTGCGCTGTGGAAAACCACTTCTCGGGATGAGCCTGGCTTCGAATCGCCCTGGGGCTGGGGCCGCCCGGGCTGGCACATCGAGTGCTCCGCAATGATTCGCGCGCTCTTTGGCGGCAGCGTGACCATCCACGGAGGCGGCGTCGACCTCAAGTTCCCGCACCACCAGGCGGAGATGATGCAGTCGGAGCCGGTGTTCGGCCGGCCCCTGGCCGAAATCTGGATGCACAACGGCTCGGTCCTGTCCGATGGTCGCAAGATGAGCAAGAGCGAGGGCAACTTCGTCACTTGGCAGGCGGCCCTCGACTCCGCGGAGGCGTTGGCGCCGGGCCTGGGCGGGCAGCTGCTGAGCTTCGCGCTGGTGCAGGCTCACTGGCAGAAGCCGCTGGACTGGAATGACAAGCTTCTGGCGTCCACCCATGCGGACGTGCTGCAGCTCACCCAGGATTTGGCTGGCGTTGTGCCTGGGACAGCGGATGCTCTCATTGAGGTTCTGGCGGACAACCTGAATGCACCTGCCGGCAGCTTTTGGCTGAAGCAGGAGCTCAAGGGCGGCACACCTGCGCGATTGGCGGCCGGTCTGCACTTCTTCGGTATCGACGTCGATGCCTGGGCCCGCCTGCCCCGTTCGGCCGCGGTGAGCTTGAGCCACACGGACATCGACGACCTGCAGTCGCAGCGACAGCAGGCCCGGGCTGCCAAGAACTGGGCGCTCGCCGACGAAATCCGCCAGCGGTTGAATGCCCATGGCGTTGCCGTCAGCGACGCGCCCGTCGCGCAGCTGTAGTCCGACTCGGCTCGAAATTCCATCCCCAAGGACGCCTTGTGCCGCGAGAACGATGGCAAGCCTGCACCTTGCGAGGAGGCATTTTGGGCAGCTGACGGCCGAAAACAAAATGCCCTGCATCGCAGGGCTTCCTCCGACTCTGGCAAGGACTACTGGTCGGAATGCCCGCGGGCCTTTGCTGCATGCGAGCTCGCGTGCCACAGGCTTTCGAACACTTCGTAGGCCACGATGAGTCCCAGAAGCTCATGCATGCCCAGCACGGCAGCGCATGCCGTCGGGCCCAGCTGAGAGGCATGCCACAGCCACATCGCGAGCGGCGCCAGCATGACCCCGTTCGCCACTGCATCGACCAGGCCAAGCCAAGAGCTCAGGCGGAGCTGCGCTTTGGGCAGGAGCCGACGAACGCACGCACCGAAGGTGCGGGCCCACCTAGGCTGCTCGTTTCCGTAGCGGGCCAGCACATACGCTTTCGCGGGGGCCCCAAACAAATGCACCGAAAGCTTGGCCGCGACGTAGATGGCGGCCAGGGCGTTCGGGTCGGTGAAGACCGATACCGCGTCGGCCAGGTTCTGCGCCGCCAACAGGCCGCGGGCCACCGCGAACACGCCCGCGCTGTGAGCGGCTTGCGTGCCCAGCAGAAGGAAACCCCAGAGTGTCAGTTTAGTGCTCACTTTCGGCTCCTTGCATGATGTGTGCTGTGGTGGCAGCGCGAGGCTTGTTGAACTCGGCTTCGAGCAGATGAGGTGCAAAACGCTCCTCGTGCTCGCGCTTTTGGATGGGCGCCGGCGGCTGGGTAGGTTCTGGCTCGTGGCCGCCTCCGTGGGTATCGCCGTGGGTTCCGCTGAAAAAGGCACCAAGGGATAAGCCGAGCGACACGGCGACGGCGGTTGCCAGCCGACGCACAGCAGGTTCCTTCAGGCAGGCGGTCGCGACGGCGGTGATGACCTGGACGATGGGGCTGAACACGACAATCTCCGGTTGGGTTTTAGATGACCCAATCATCCGGATTGAAACGGGAAAGTCTTTAGGGTACTTTGCGTTGACTCTAAAACGTTCCCTGAACTCGCCGCCCGGGCTACTGAGCCACCGCGCAGCACGGTCCGAAAACCGTCGTCAGGGCGTTTCAGGGGGCCGAAAGACGAGGGCCGGGAAAACCCCAGTGCCTTGTCATCGGGTCGGGGCCCCTCGTCGCAGTGCTCGGCTCAGCGGACCGTCGTATTCGGCGGAATTCTGCCATGCGTGCGGGCGTGGGGGTAACGTCCAGGCGTGGAACCTTCATATCAAGAACGCGTTTTTTGGGCAGAATTCTCCGCTTCGGGGAATCCTCCTCGACGGAGGACAGGCATGGCAGCGCAAGACGCAGAGGATGTCGATGGTGCCGACCAGGGCCGGGAGGTCCGAGACGCTGGCGACGCAACCGATGAGCTTCGCCGAGAACTGGTCGACCCAATCGTGCAAGGTCTGTTGTGCTACGACCCCACGGGAAGCCGAGATGTCACCTCCATCCAGGCGGCGCTACAGAGGTGGGAGGGGCTTTGCGACCAGGCGACAAGCGCTGAGTTGACGCCAGAGAAGATGTGGACCTACAAGGATTGGCCCTCCAACAAGCGTCACGACAGAGTGCTGGACCTCGGGTGTGGCGATGCAGTCATCGGCCACAAACTGATGAATGCGCCGAATGTCGCCGCCTACGTCGGCGTGGATAAGGAATCGGAACGGCTCAAGGCTGCGCAGCCCTCCAAGTTCATGCAGGTTCTCGTCAGGAACCTCGAGGAAGACGACCCCTTCGGATTCATAGACACGAAGGAGATGCCGAACATCATCCTGGCAATTCGGCTTTTCGACCACATCGCTGACCCGGCTAAGCTTTTGCTCGCACTCGGGCAGCTGTTCGAACCGGGCCGGGAAGGAATCATGTTGGTGGCGACGAGCAACAGGCGCTATTTCAAGAAGGACCTGGGTCCCGAAGACTTCAGCACTGAAAAGCAGGATGAGCCCTCCTTGACCGAGTGCCGGGATGGGCTCCATCGGCATTTGCGGTCCCGAACGGCGATGAGACGACACTTCCGAGACGCAGGCTTTCACGTCTTCGACGAGGCCTCACCCCTCCTTCCGGCGAGCATCGACCGTCTCAAGGGTTTCACAAAGCGCAACGGAGACCACGCGGTAGCGCCATTCCACATCTGGTTGCTTGGGATATACAGCACACGGCGCATTCAGGCCTCACGCAAGGACATCGACAAGTGGGTTGCAGAGCTCGCGGCCGCGCGTAGAAGTCTCGGGCCAGAGGAAAACCCCGGTCCGGCCCACTTGCTGCTGAGCGCCATCAGCGACGATATCCTCCCTGGTGTGCATTGGCGCACGGTTGCCGTCAACCATCCGATAGCCTACAAGCACAACACGGCCGGCCAGGTCTTCATTGTTGAGAGTGGACGATTCGGAGCCTACCTTCCTGGTACTGAGCCATCCCCGGCCCTCACCGTCAGTGCGGAGCCTCGAGTGGTCTTCGACCCCAACGAGGTGTTTGGCGAGCTCGAGGTGTTCAACCAGGACAGGGAGCATGACCGACGCTACGTGGCTTCGGTCTATGCCATGCCGGGCGAAGACAAGGCTGCCAAGTTCTACAACGTGTTGGTCCTTCCTGTGAAGCCGACGGTGCAGGCCTTGATGGGGGTGGCCACGGTGCTCGGCAACCCCATGCTGCAGGATTTGCGCACGAAGAGTTTGGAGTCGAATTTGCGCTATCACGCCCAATACAACGGCGTGGAGCGCTTCAGCTTTACCTCCCCGACCGGGGTGACCACGACTGTAAGGCCGGCATTCGTCATCGTGGTGGCATCGCTGCTCGCGTTGGCTCTTGAAGCGGACAGGGAAAAAGGGCTGTACTCGCTCGATGGACGGCGGGTGGTCTATATCGACCGAATCGACCTGGCAGCGGAACGGCTGCTGCGCCGGTCAGGATTCAAGGACGCGAATGCCATCAACGGAGCTCTGAAGTATCTCCAGGCCGCGGGCATTATCGGGGTATTGAGGCCTGTGCCTGACGTCGCAGCCGAACGGGTGGCAGCAGCGGCGCGGCTGGAGCTTGCGGCGAGCGAGCTGTACGGCGTTCGAAAGGCCACGGCTAACGTTCCTGGCAGCAAGGAGGTGTTCGACGGATTCATCAGGAACAGCTATATATGCATGGTGCTGGTGGAGCGCGAGATGGCGCTGCGCAAGTTTCTCCTGGAGCCCACTCAGGCGCTATTCGATGAGACAACGAGGGGAATAGCGGCCCAGGACCCCGCCAGCGCGGAGACGCAGGAGTACTGGCGGGCGGAAATGGACAAGGTGAGCATGCAGTTCTGGAAGCGGCGCATTGAGGTCGGTGCATGGGCTTACGACAGTCTCGGGTTCCCGTTGTCGAAGTTCGCGGGAGCGAAGCGGCCGGCCAGAGTGCAATGACCCACGGAGATGGCGACGGCCGCGTCGTTCAGTTGGGGAAGAGTGGCGGTATCTCCAGCATCTCCGTCGGGGGCCCGCGTCCTGGCAACATGGCTGTTTCACACTCGTCCGCCACCTTCTTGAGGTCCCAGGGGCCTATTGCCCGCCTACGGGCCACACTGGATGGCGTGCCGACGGCCGCAAGGACGCTTACGCCGACGTACAGCCACACGTTGCCGCGCATCTCAGCCTGTTTGAAGGAGCAAAACCGTTCTGCTTCGAGGCGGACGTAAACGCTAAAAGGGCGTCCAAGCTCCAATAGTGCTACGTCCTCCACGACGCTGCCTCTCACCTGCGAAACGTGCCCAAGTCCCCCGGCGCGCAACTCAGCGGTGCTCGGCTCTCCCTCCTGCTCCAGCGGCTGTGGCGGCCTCATTGCTTGAGCTGCGAATTCTCCGAAGCTTGGCGTTGCTATAGCGGCGGCTGTGCTTAGCCGGCGGGTGGTGCGCACGCCGGGGCCAAGGATTCTGGGTGTGAAGTACAGCAGCTGCTCACCATAGTCCAGGGCAATGCTGCCCGCACCGGACGTGAAGCCCAGGAGCTGGCACTCAATCACTGACTCACCGGCTTGGGTCATTGGGCCCAACTTGCAGAATGAGGTCAATGGCTCCACCTCTACCGTCTCCTGGGGTTCCCCTCTTGGAGTGCCTGCAACTTGCGCCTGTTCCAGGAGTCCTGAAGAGGTACTCAGCGCGAGAACAGCGCTCATCAAAATTGCTGCTGGCAGGGAGACTGCAAGCAGGACGAGTGCCGGCGCGGTGAGGATGGAGGACAAAAGACCTGCCCACCTGCGGCGAAAAAGGGCTCCCGCAAGGCTCCGGGAAGCGCGAATCGCCGCGACCACGAGAGCGAGATACAAGGGGACTAAAGCCAAGTACGACAACAAGCTCGCAACAAGCCCCGCATACATGGCGGTCGGCAGCTCACGGGGCGAGGTGGGCACACTGTTGAAGTCGTAGTTGCCTAGTCCAAGCACCCCGCGTATTGGTGCAAGCGGAACCAAGGCGCCCGAGACCAGAAATGCAATCAGCCAGGCGCTGAGCGCGAGGGCGAACGTCGTCGCGGCCAGCAGTCGGACACCGTGGGCAGCGCGACCATTTACGAGCTTCGCAGCAAACCAAGGGACCAGCGCCCAGGCCAGCCCGAGAGCAAGCAAAGGTACAAACGCCGCGAGGTATCGCGATGGCGTCAGCACGTTGCCGAGCGATACCGCCAGCGAAAAGGGGTCTACTATGCGCGGCCCATGGGCGAGCACTGGGTAAAGGACGCTGAATAGCGCGGTGGACACCAGGAGCACGCCAACCCAGCCGAGGACGCGCCTATCGGCCTCCAATTTGCAAAGCTTGTCGACGGGATGCCGACTCATCAACGTGCCGTAGCCGTGGATGACGGAGCCCCACACCCGCTTGACCAATTCCAGCCAGCCTGCAAGCCAGTCTTCCCCTTCGGATACCAGAGGAAGCCGCTGCCGCAGCTTCTGGGTCTCCTGTGCCATCCTACGGGAACGGGACCGAAGTGAGCCCCCGGGTTTCCGCGCTGCGGACCCTCTCAAGCTCCAACGCCTTTTTGGGTGGGCCATCCTTCGCTCCTTCGCCCACATCATCAAGGCGCGGCGTCACCTTGGCAACTCGTTCGGAGCCGGCCATGAGCTAGGAGCCAGGCCCAGCGACCGTCCGCGCTGGGCGATTCGAGAGGGCTAGCAAAAGAAAACGAGCCCAGAGGGCTTGTTTGCAGCCAATCAGGCTAGTCGTCGAGGAGGTCGGCGCCGCCGTCGGGGGCCAGCTCGGGCACCAGCATCGACACGGCAAAGCCGATGCGCTCCATCGCATGTGAAATCCGGTGGAAGCCGAACCAGTGCACATCTTTGACCGCCGGGCAATCCCCATAGGGCTGCTCGTAGCTCAGAACGTAGCCCTTGTCGCGGCCGTCGGCATAGCGCAGACCGATGCCCGCATCCTTGTGACCAGGTACCAGTGAGCCGCGCAGGAACGTATTCAGGCAGGGCCGTTTGGGATAGTTCACCCCGGGCATGTCATCAGAAAACCTGTCCGCAGCTTCTGCAGCCAGGCGGAGGACGTCCTTGATGCTCAGGTTGCTCCCGGTGTACTGGTCGAACGTACCGTGGTAGTCCGGGGAATCCAGCAAGGCTGGGTCGTCCCAGAACTGCCGGATGTGCAGCGTGTGCCGCCCGAAACGTTCCTCGAGGACCACGACCCAGTTCGTGCTCTGTGTTTCCACGACGAACGCCTTGACGACATGCGGCGGTAGCTTCTCGCCGCCAATCAGGCCGAGGAGGCCCTTTGCGCCGGCGGGTACCTCTTCTGCCTCCACCTCGCGATGAGGGATGAAGTAGCAGTACGCGTCGTTGCCGAACTCGAACGAGTTGCTGGCGTCGTGGCCCTCGGCGACCAGCTTGTCGTAGAGGGCGACGTATCCTGCGAGGACGCCTTGCACCGCCAGGCCGACGTAGTTGGCCATCGTGCTCTCGAGCTCGAGGTTGCGAAGGGCCGCCTTGTCGCGGCGCTTGAGCTCAAAAAGCTCGGCCAGGACGACGGGGCGCTCCAGAAGCGAAAACTGCTCGCAGCAGCCGGCCTCCATTGCGACGCGCAGGGACGCGGCGAGCGTCTTCAGCTCTGTCATGCTTTTCATGTTCGTTTCCTTGTTGATTGACCTTCCTTGTGTAGGAAGCTGCAAACAAGGGACGGGGTAGGCTTCTCCGAAAACATCACAAGCTGGCGCGGTGTGCCTGGGTTGCGCCTCACAAAGCAATCAAGTCTGCTGGACGTTGCGCTAACCGGCCGCTCCGATTGCCCGCTGTTGCCCTTTAGTGGCCGCCGGGTGCGGCAGTTTGCCAACGGGCATCGCCTAGACCCCATAGAACTCGCGCGTTTGATGTCCATTGAGGGCCGTACCCTGACTTTTGCAGGGTCCGTAAATCAAGTTGCTGATTGAGCGCGCCAGCGATGCGGCGTCCTGCTGGGGAGGAGGCGGTATGCCATGCACGAGCATCATCTGCCGTACCTCTCGCACAGTACGTCGCCTGCTGAAGGGCTCGAATACCCAATCACCGGGAGCAACGTCGTCACGCGCAATAAGACCTGCGAGCGTCTTCAATCCAAGGCGAAAGTCGACGCTCAACGCCTCTACGCTGAGGTAGCGGCGATGCTCGAGAGTTCGAAGGTTCCAGGCGAACCACTTGTGCAGGACTGTGTCTCTCAGAACCTCATGGGCGGAGTTGTAGTTTTTCGCGGTGCCCCAATAAGTGTTTAGCAGCGCCTGCTCGCCTGCAAGCATTGCCTCTCTCGTCTCGAATCTCTCGATGATTCCAAAACGAAAATCAGACAGCCCCCAGCCGTTCTTCTGAATGTCCAAGCACATCAGATGGTTCCCGACTCTGGCTGTGCGGGCAGCTTTAATAGCCCGCCGATGTTCTGCCCACCGGCTTGAAGTATTGCTCGTCGACCCAACGTAGAACTTGCCGTTCCGCTCGTTTTTTATCTTGTAAGTGACAAACGGACGTTCGCTTTCCATCATTCTCCCTTTCTACGCTTCTTCCGTTTCTAGTGTTCCGTGTCGACGCCAACTGCTGACCTGACCGGGGTTCAAAGGACTCTAAACGGTAGCGTTAAGTGTTTTAGAGTCATCAATGATACAATGCAGCCATCGGGTATTCCGCCCTAAAACACAAGGGTAAGAAGAATCGAATGAGCGAAATGAACGGCTGGGCCTGGTTTGCCCTTTGGTATGCGACTGGCCTGCTGACAAGCTTGTTCTGGCCGCTCAGATATCGCAAGAACATGCGTCGGCGCGACTGGGATGTTGTGCTCAAGCGGTTGCCCTTGATGGCGCTCTGTGGCCCGTTGGGCCTGATTCTTTTCTTCCCGGTCTAGGCCGACGAGTTCCTCAGCCGACAAGGCCCGGCCATGCCGGAAAGGGCGTGGCCGTGGCAGGAGCCGTTGTGCCTTCCTGCTTGTCCGCAATGCCAGCTGCCCCTTCCGCTACCGCGGTCGCCGAATGAGCTTTCAATGTACGCTGCTGGAGGGCCATGTGGCGTGACAGGACTGAAACGGCCAACGCCTGAGGCACACCGTCCAAGTCGCCCAACTCGAACTCCACCTGGTCGCCGGCGTCGAGCTTCCCTTTGCCTGCGACGACCTGTGAGAGGTGGAAGCTCACCTTACCCGACGTCTTGCTCGCAATGAGCCCTCGGCCCGTGATGCGGTTGAAATCAGCGACTTTGCCGGTCATTCTCATTCAGCACTCCATCCTCGTTGTTGCAGCATTTTAGGCGCGCATCTGATGCACTCCGATGCGGACTAACGCGCACTCCGTTGAGACCGTTTGCGGCGGCCCGCAGCGGTAGACTGCAGCCTGGTGGCTTCTGAGAGGACCGCAATGAAGACGACGAAGGCTTGGGTGCGAGGAGAGGGCGTGGTCCTCGAGATGGACCTCGAGACCGGAGACGCCCGGATTGAGTGTGGGCATTTGGGCAGGCTCACCGCTCGTGCCAAGGAGGTACGAGCCGGCGCCAAGCTTAGCGTTGGGCAGCGGGTGGACTTCGACATCGTCGTTTGCGGCGGGACCGCCTCGGCCGTTGACGTTCGGGTGCTTCCAGAAAAAGCCGGTGTAGCGCCCCGGCCAGCGCCCGTCTACGGAAGGGCGAGCCCCAACGTACTCCGGCCAGGGCCGCTCGAACCTGGTTCCGCAAGCCGTTCTGCCAGGTCCGCGGGGCCGCGGGAGGTCCCGGCTTGGCCACAGCGGTCGCCGCAACCGGTCTCGACCGGACAAGGAGTTTTCTCTCGCCTGCCGGATGAGCGGACGCACCCAAATGCTGCCGGTGCTTCCCAGGTGCAAGTTCTGCCTAAGGCCCGGCCGGCGGCGCCCGCCATGGAGCCAAAGCCCAGAACGGCGCGCCGCCAACGCCCGGACGTCACGGAAACGCATGACCGCTGCGGACACTGCGGAAAGCTGATGGTCCCAATACTCGTTGTCAGAAAGGGCAGGGCGGTCCGCTCTCTGTGTCGGTTTTGCGGGGGCACGCACATCGATTTCACGAAGAGCAGCGGCGCCGGGGTGGCGGCCGCGCTGTTGTTGCTCGGCCTCCTCGCGAGCTGAAGCTCGAGCCTAGAACACTTCGTAGAGCTTCTTCTCGCGGCCGCGCGGGTCAAGCGCGCTGCAATGTCGGATTGCCTTGGGCGTTTCGGTATAGCCCTCGACCGACTTTCCAGGCAGGACCCGCAGTCCGGTGAGCTCGAGCTTCACGAACTCGCGGTCGCGCACGGTCCTCGACGAATAGTCCGAGATGTGCTCTCCGCCCTTGCCCTTGCGGCCATCGCCCGAGGTATTTCCGAACAAAAGGGAAAAGTCTTCGTCAGGCGCCACGACAGCTGAGCCCGTCGCTAGATGCTTCGGCCGAGGCCTTGCAGGCGGGACGTAATCTGGAGTCATGGTCACCGGGGGAAGGTCAACCTCGCACTGCACGGTGAGCCCGGTCAGCACTGACTGGCTGGCGTTGAGCACGTCCACGTACAGCGCCTTCCCATCCTTCTTGAACGAGACACCCAGCTTCTGGGCATCCTCTGTTGGTAGCAGTCGGTCCGCAGCATGGCAAACCGACGTGAACAAGAGGGCGGTTGCAAGGATTGGCAGCAGGGGTTTCTTGAGCATCTGTTGGTGGCGGGTGGTCGGCTGCGAGAGTGTATTGCCGGGCGCGAGGTACCAAGAACGACTTTGTCACGAAGGGCGCGAAGAAGACCCCCGGCGAACGAATCGCCAGGGGGCAAAGCCAGCCGACAAAGGGAGGAGGAGGGAAAGACTGTCGGCCGCGTGAGCATCTTCAGCCCACGCCGGCGATTCTACGCGTCGGGACGGTGGGCCGCGTCTTCCGAACTCGGCCTAAGACGCAAGTTGCATTCGCCCGCCGTCGGCCGGTCGCGCAATACGTCGGAACACCCCAAACGGTTTTAGCAGTGGGGTGCAATGCATTTTAGGTCCGTTGTTGTAGGGGCTCTGATAAAATGCAACGGAGCTGAGCGGTTCAGCGGCCTACCCCCAGGAAAACCCCCTCTATGACTGCATCTCTCGTGAGCGCCCCTGACAGCTCTGCATCTGCGCCTTCCAACTTTGCCGACAAGCTCGAGGCTCTTGCTGCCCTCAAGGGCAGCGACCCTACGACATGTTCAGAACGCTGGCGTGTCAAGGACGAGCTCGCAGCGACTCTGTTGCAGCGCATGCAGCTGCATCGGACCCTTTTCGAGCCCCTGTGGACGAGCACCGATGCGCCGCCGCGGACGTACTCGGATGACTTCCCCCCGGTAGACCCCGCGACGGACAGCATCCATGAGTGCTATGAGGCGGACGGCATCCTGTACGCGGTCGTGCAGCGCAATCCTCCCGGAGCTGCCTTTGCAAACCTGCTCAGGATTGGTTTTCCGATGCCCTACCTTGCAGACAAGGGGTTGGAGCTGATGTGCGAGCACGCGACGGCGACGCTGAAAGCGCGCGAAGCTGCCCTCAAGACCATGGTCCGGGACTTCGATGCCACCAAAAGCAAAGCGCTCAAGGTGATATCCGCGGCCCTCGGCCATCCGGAGCACTGACGCCGAAGGGGCCGTTCTATCGGCGATAAGTTCGCTCGCTACATGCGATGCCCGTCGGCGTTCGGCGGGGAAACGGAGTTAACGTGGCAACCTTCACGTCGAGCAAACAGGGCAGCCAAGGCAGGGAGAAAAAGCCTTCCAAGACGGGACCACAAATCTTTCACGCGGCCGCCGTCGACCACTGCGTTCGTCTCATCCGCGCCAAGCGCCTGCCCCTGATGGTCGGCGCCATACTCCAGCGGACACCCAAGCCGAGCCCGGAGGGCCAGAAGGGCCGCTGAGCATTCGTGGGGCGGTCAGCAGACAAGCAGGCGCTCCAGGCACCTGCGGATTTCTACGAGGCGGTCAAGAACCGACGCGCGGTGGCGCTGAGCCCGACCGCAGGCGAGCTTGGCGACTTTGCACCGGCGTTCGAGCATGAGCCGCTTGAGGGAGCGCGCGCGTCGCTCAGCGGCGCCCCTTAGGTACTCGGGCCTCCGGCCTACCCTCGCCACTCTGCAGAATCTTCAGCACGGTCATTTGCGACACGCCCACCAGGCGACCGATAGCCTGCGCGCTGAGCGATGACCGCTGGTACTGGAACCAGATTCTCTCGAGGAGTGCTTCTCTGGAATCGTAGCGACCTGTCGTCTGCTTTCGCCCCCGCTTCTTGGTCGAGCTAGGCTCGGTGGAGGGCATTGGGGTGGCGTCGGGCTCGTTCATCTAAAGGCTAGGTGGAAAGGTGATTTTTAGCTAAAATGCGCATCTGCTAAAGCATTTCTCTAGAGCGTTGGTCGCTTCATCCGCGAGGCGCGCACGCCCATTCGGCACACCTGAGGACACATTCTCCTATGACGACAACTCAACCCCGTAGCGGCCAGGTATCCGCGCTTCGCCTGACGCCCCGGCAGCGCACGCTGATTTGCGGAATGATGCACCAGCCACAGCGCCAGGCATGGCGCCACTACGAGCATCCGGGAACCTTCGACTCGCTCATCAGACGAGGCCTGGCCAAGGTGGTGAGCACCAAGCGCGAGAAGGTCGTGCGTGCGGAACTGACGGTCGCTGGCGCACGGGCCTGGGCGAAACTCACGGGGAACGTGCTGGACGAGCCCGCGCCGAAAGGGAAGGCTGTCAAGCCTCCGGCCATTGAGCACTCCGAGGCAGAGCTGGTCTTCGCCGCGCTCGCCACCGGCCACTGGACGGTCGAGCGCAACCTTCCGCTGTCATACCTCACGGCCGCAGCCAACAAGCGAAACGCATGGTCCGTTCGGAGGCGCGAGGCGCCGTTCTGTGCCGACCGTCGAGACTCGCCTCGCTCCTGGTCGGCGCCCACTGCCCAGAAGGCCCTCACCGCTGCCTGCGTTGACCTCAAGCTCCCGTTGCCCCAACCTGATAAAGCCTGAGCGCCGAGGATTTGTCCCAGACGCTCACCCTCACAATAAGTAGTATTCCTATGCCCGACGCGCTCCTGCATTCTCTCGACTCCCGCACCGCCGCGGCCGTGCGCGGGCTGCTCGTCCTCGTAGACTCGTACGCTGAAACGCGCCACAAGTGCGGCGCGTAGTACAACGCCCGGGCGGCCGAAGCTCGCAAGCAACTCATCGCAGGCTTGGTCGCAGAGCTCCCCGCGCTGCATCCGTGCGCTCAACAGGGCGCACCAAGTGCTCCGGCGTTCGTCGCACAGGGTCGTACCACCCCTCCGAGCCCGCGCGGATTCAGCTGCGACTGAGGCCAGCGGGGCCAGATTCTGGCCTCCGTAGAATGGTGGTTTACTTGGACTTTAGAATCATGACCGAAAAGACAACCAACGCCTTCTCTCGCCCACTGACCCCCAGCACGGAGCTGGCAGCAGTCATCGGCTCGACGCCCCAGCCCCGCACGCAAGTGACGAAGCTGCTGTGGGAGTACATCAAGGCGAACAACCTGCAAAACCCCGGGAACAAGCGCAACATCCTTTGCGACGCCAAGCTGAAAGCGGTGATGGGCAAGGACGAAGTGACGATGTTCGAGATGACCGCCCTAGTCGGCAAGCACCTGAGCTGACACCTCCGGCTCCTCCGCGCCTTCTATAACGTTACCCATGCCACGCCAATCCGACGACCTCACGCTCAAGCGAGCCCTGGCCCCTGCAGTACTGGACCGCGAGAGCTATGCCCAAGCGTATGGCGGCAAGGGACCGGAGGCTGAAGCGGCGACAGCCCTCAAGTTTGCGTTCGAGGCCCTTCGAGGCAAGAGCCTGAAGTCCTTGACCTCCGAGGAACGAGAGACCGCGCGGCTGGCGCTTATCTACGCCGAGCAGTGGGAGGCGTCGCTGGCCGAGGCCAATGAAGGCCTTCCTGATGCGCAGGAGCCGCTGCAGGAGGCCGCTGCCTTCCGCAAGATGAGGCTGCGCCTATGGGGGCGCACTGCGATGGAAGCAGCGCTTGCTGGCGGCAAGCCCGTAGACATCCGGAGCCTGTAGCCGCGGTCGGCGCTCCGCCGGCACTTCAGGCTTGGTGTTCTCCCTGATGCCTAGTCGCAAGAAGGTCCTGAACATCTGCAATCAACTCGAGCTTGCGAACGTTGGTGCCGGGGCACGCATGCGTGGTCTCAGGGTCCTCGCGATGGAGCTTCGTGGTCATGGGCTCGAGCCCAAGAATGGCGCAAAGGGTGGCCATGGCGGCAACGGTGTTGTGCCGAACCTTCAGCCCTCTGCCGGCGTCGAACGCGTCCCTGTCGAAGTCGCCGAGCATTTCGATGCCGAGTGACTGCTTGTTCCACGAAGGCGAGTGCACGCCTGACATCGTGAGTGGCGTGAAGACCCAAATGCGCTTGTCGTCAATGAAGAGGTGAGGGCCCGCGCTCCATTTCATCTTGTCCCGGTAGTAGGTTGCGAAGTTGCCCATGTGCGTCTTCGTGAATCCGTTCGGCCGCTGCGCCAGGGTCGGTACACCCGTGTTGTGGACGACAAGGAACGAGGGACGCCAGGCAGTCCAGGCCAAGCTGTGGCAGTAGGTGTCGAACGCGTCGACATCAAACGACTGGTCGACAGTAACCTTCCAGGCCATAGGTTCCTCCGAGCTGCTGCTTTAAGCGGACGAACTCCCCTGTTGCCAATCATCCATCGTCCGGTACCTGAATGCAATCGAGAACGGCTTCTTTCAGACCTGATGCCCGGCCCAAGGGGCCAAACGCATGCAATGCGCAGAGGGTACCCGGCGGCTAGCCCCGATGCTCTGTTCGCCCGTCCTTGTGGAGCCAAACGCCGCCTTCCAAGTAGCCCGGCTCGCCATTTCCTGGACTTACTGCCTGGAACAGCTGGGCAGCTTCGTCGTGTTCGGCTCGATAGCGCTCGTTTGACTCCTTTCGACCCAGGCCGGCCTTCTGGAAAAACGAAGGTTCTATCTCCTGGTCCTGGGTGAAACAGTGCGATGCGTCGTTGACGCGTTGGTGGACGGCTGTTCCGCTTTCCTCAAAGTTGTACTCGGCCACCCAATCGGCCTCGCGTCGGAGGCTGATGCTGGCATCGCCTTTTTCGTTGAGCAGCTCTTCGAGCTTAAGGGGCGTCACGACGACGTCGACTCCGCGTTTGCGGACCAGAACGAACATCGTCCTTGCCGCGGTCGCGAAGTAGAGGGCTCCCATCCAGCGAGAGGAGGCGGTCGCCTGCATCTTGAAGCCCTTGGCGCGCAGTTCTGCAATCAGCTCATCACGGGTCATCGCTTTCCTTTCAGCGTGCTCGACCTGGGCCCGCCAAGCGCGCCGCCTGGCTGAGCCGGCACCAGTTCGGCGGTAAGCATTGTGTCTTACATTTGAACCGCCATCCCTCGACCCAAGGCAGGCAGGGCGTCGGGCCTGCGCGGGTTCGGTGGTTTCGCCCGGTCGCCGGGGCAGGCGCTCATTTCATCTCAGACGTCTCCGATGAGCGCATCACGCGCCGATTCACGTGCCGCGTGGTCCTCGTGGAAGCGCACCCGGGAGCGCACGAACTTCTTGGCGCCACGCTTGGCATTCGCGTAGCCCTGATGGCCGTTGGAGTTGTCTCCGCCGAAGCAGGTCCCGATGGTGCGGTCTGACAGTGCCGAATAAGAGCCGGCGCCGTCGAGGGGGCTGTGCCGATAGCGCTCGCTGTCCTTGCGGGACTTGTCGCCCTGGCGGCGGTGGTTGGTCTTGCTCATCGAGAACCCTTCGCCTGGTCAGAAGCTGCTGTGAAAGCCCCGCTCGAACGGGAAGTTGACCTTCAGCACTTCCGCGGCCAAGTGTCCGGAGTCGTACAGCGCGGTGACTGCTTCCCGGAAGGCGACCACCTTGGCCGGCTGCTTCCCCCGCCAGTGCTCGACGGCTGAGAACCCCTTCACGACATAGACGCAACCGGAGACGAAGTCCGGGGCCCTTTCCTTGGAGCGCAGAACCCGCAGCGTGCAGGTCGCGACGTCCCAGGACGCGCCTTCCTTGGGGTTGGGCAGCTGGATGTAGATGCTGGGGTCGCTGAACGAGGACTCGTTCCATGCGCAGATGGCGGGGAACCCCGAGCGAAGGAGCTGATTTTCCAGGCGCAGCAGCAGAGCCTCGATGGCCAGGTTGCGGGCTTGGTAGAAAAGCTCGTTCATGCCGCCAGGGGTCGGCTGGAGCGTTCGGAGCTTCGTAATCTTCTGAGCGAGTTGCATGAGATGCGTGGGGGTGAGGCGCGGCGCGCGGGTGGGAACCTATAGCGGAACCGTCTTAAACCCGCTTGGGGCACTGGCCTCGAACCGCCGCGCTCCCTATACCAGGAAGGCTGCCAAAGCCTGCCGCGCGAGCCTCTTCGGAGGTCCGGTAAATTTGGCGGTTCCCAGAACCCTGTCAGACGCAGCTTTCCCAGTCATTCCGACTGGCCTTGCTGGCAACTCGCGCACCCAAGCTTTACCCCTATCGGAGGCCAGTCAGAACCTGATTGGAAACAAAAATGGACATTTCTCAAAGCAAGCTCAAGGCCAAAGTTCTCTCGACGTACCTGCGCGAGATTGGCTCGCCCATCAAGCACGGCCAGGCGCTCGACGCCATGGCCCGCATCAACGGGCACCGTACCTGGAACGAGTTTTCTGCATCTGCACAGAACGTCGACCTGGCGCCTGCCGTGTCGCAGACCATGCATGTGCTCCCTGTGCTCAGCGTCTTCGCCGGCCAGCGCGACACGTTGCGGGCCCCTGCTCGCATCAAGTCGGACGACAACCGCATGACGGCGGACTTCGATGCCACTGCCTGGCTGGACCAGGCCAGCGACAAGGAGCTCTCGGACCTGGTTGAAATCGGATTCGGAGGCGACTACGCATCCGACGCCGCCGGCGAGTTCATGGGCGCGCGGGACGCAGAGGTCGATGCGGTGTTCAAGTACATCGAGCGGGCGCAGGAGTTCCTCGGCCGCCGGGAATCACTCGGCTTCGAAGTCGACGTGAACCCGGAAGGTGTCTGGGCTTACCTGCGGGCGTTCCGGTACGCGCTGTATGTCCGGCTCACCCTGGCGCAGCATTTCGGTCCGGTTGCCAAATGGCCAGCAGACCTTGTCGTCTCGCGGCTGAGCACTGAGCCCGCAACCTTCGTCATCGAAACGCCCGGCGTCAAGGAAACGAGTTTTGCAGACGAGGACTTCGCCTGGACGGCCGTTGGCCGCGCCCTGGAGGAAGGCCTCGCGGACGAGCGCGGCATCACGATGGAGGCCGAGGAAGTCGCCCCGTGGTCGGGAATCCGGGAAGGCAGCACACCCGCACTGCCGACTCTGGTTCCCGGCCGTTTCCTGGAGGAGGGTGGCAAGCACCTGGTGCTGGCGGGTACGTCCCCGCTCACGCACGCGGAGCTCCGCCGCATCACCGACGATGGTGAACACGTCCTGGACGTCGTGCTTGGCGTAGAACTAGAGGACATCGCCTCAGGCATTGACTCGCTCAACGACCACGTTTCCGAGCGCATCACTGGCGGCATCTGCGACCTCACCGGTCTCAGCTACCACGGCTATGCCGGCGCGGACGTTGCCGACCTTGCGGGCAACTTTGGCGCCATCATCCGCGTCCGGGCGCACTGGACGCCGATTGACGGCATCGAGGACGACAACGAAGGCTAACCCCGTGCGCCCCTGAGCGCTCATTCGACCCTGCTGGCAAGCGATTGCTGGCAGGGTTTTTTCTTGGCTCCTCGAGGCGCTACGGCGAGACCGACGTCGACCTTCGCGACTCCGGGTTCGGGAGGCACGAGCACCTCGAGGACCTCTAGCGCATCTTCAAGGGCTGACGCCCTTTTCGGTTCTTGCAGGCTGTGCAGGCTTTGCCTGACAATTTCGACCGCTGGACGTCCGCAACGGCGTCAGGCTGGCCAATAAGCTACCAAGTCAGACCTGAGGTCGCTGGCTCGTGGGTGCTGCTGCAGGTTCTGCTCCAGCGAGCGTGTTGCCGAGGTCCGCCTGCGTCGAACAAGATTGGAGAGGAGAAGTCGGGAATGGAACCTGGAGATTTGGCCGCAGGCGCAGTGCGCCGGAGCTCGCCAGGCCTGGCGCGCCTCGCACGGCTCCTCGGGTGGCTGGAGCTCATCCTTTTCGGGTTGGCTGTTGCCTCCATCGCCATCTCCGCGCAGAACATCTTGGCGGGAGATGCCTTTGCACTCAGGTCATTGAGGTCGTTCGCAAAGGTTTCCGCTTGGTTCTTCGGCCAGTGCCTGTGGTGCACAGGACGCGAGACCACAGGGGGCATCCTGGCGAACCTGGCTGGGGGTTTCGGCTACCTCCTCGGGGTGTTCTCCCCGCTGGTGTTTGGGCTAGGACTGGGCATTTTGCGCAGGGCTGTCGAGCTTCGCGCCTCAGCTCTGGACAGGGCGGCGGGCACACCTTGGCCCGCTGTGTGGCTGCGCCCATCATTCCTTGCTCCGGCGCTCGCGGCGGCGGGTAGCCTGGTGCTCGCGCTTAGTGCCGTCTACAGCAGCTCGCGGCCCGCGTCGTCCCCTGCAAGACCGTCTTCGGCTGAAGCGTTTTTGGATTCGCCTTCAGGAACATCCCTGTTTGTCGTGCAGGTGGGCGTCTTCGAGAATGAAGAGGAGGCGAACCGCGTCCAGGCGATGCTGGAGCGCGTCGGTCTGCGTCCCTTCGCCACGGCGCCGCAAGGAGGGAAGGTGCGTGTGCGCCTGGGGCCATACCCGAGTCGCGATGACGCTCTGACGGCCGCGCAGGCCGTAAGAAGGCTCGAACTCCCAGCCGCGGTGCTCGACGTCAGCCGTTGAGGGCCGCTTCGCCCGAAAGCGAAACAAAAGTGCCTGCTCGAGAGGCGCAGACGGGCAACGCCTGCTAGCGGGCCTCTCTTCAGGAGCAGACGCTGCAGCGAGAAAAGGGCCCCCGTGTGATGCTTCACAGGGGGCCAGGGTCGTCACGCAAGAAGGGAGGAGGAGAGGGGTATTGCAGCGCGACGACGATGCAATCATGATGCACCCCTCCAATGAAGGGCGTCGGCGAGTATGCAGCGGCTGGGCAGGCCGTGTCCTAACCCGAAAGCTCCAGGCGCGCCCTAACCAGGATGCAAAAGAACAGAGCCCGGGTTCTCCCGGGCTCTGTGATGTGGCCGCTTGTCGGCTTCAGCTGAACTTGAACTGGAGCCTGGTGCCGTACTGCGTGTAAGGCGTGGGAGCGACCGGGCCGTAGGTGCCCGTGGTCAACGCCTTGCGGGTAGCCGTCACCTTCACGACGCAACTGGCGCCGGGAGCGACATTGCTGCACGCCGACATGTCATAGGTGAAGTTCGCCGGGACAAAGTTGTTGTAGCCCGTCACGTTGTTGATTCCGGTCCAGTTTGCATTCTGCGTCCCGTCGTTGCGCACGGTCGCATTGAGTGTCTTCGACGTGCCCACGGCCAGTGCACCGAAGTCCACCAAGCCATTAGCCGGTGAGACGACGTTTGGTTTGTTACCAAGGATGGTTGCGGTCAGTGGCTTCACGCCCTTGATTGTCCCGCCATCGGGAATCGTCGCCGTGTATGCAACGCTGTAAGTTCCTACCCCGATACTAGAGCCAGCGCTCAGGTAGAACGAGAGTGCGCAAGTTTGACCAGGCGGAACGTTCACGCAGTTGTTGCTATCTCCAAAGAATGGGCTGGTAACGCTATTTCCGAATACCACACTAGGGATGGTCGCTGTTCCCGTGTTCAAGAACTCAACGCTGTCAGGGTACCCCCCGCTGTTGTACGGCACAGCAAAGGCCGGATGGTGCACGACAGACAACTCACGATAGACCCCTGTGCCGGAGACCGTGAAGCTCGTCTGCCCCCCCGGGCCGTCGTGGAATACGGTGACGAGGGCTGTGCTGATACCCATCGTCGTTGGCGTGAAGGCAATTCGGACTGCGAAGTCAGTTGCACCAGAAGGTGCAGTAGCCGCGTCGAAGCCAGGCAGGTCCCGTGTCACTGATTCCAGGTAAGGACTTGCGTAGTTCGTTATCGAGCTCGCCGTTGTCGAATCCCGAGAGCCTCGACCTGTCGCGGCAATCTTGAACGGGGTACCCGACTGGACCTGAACACCGGTGAACCGGACCGCACCCGCCGTCCCCATGTTGCGCACGAAGAAATACTTGAACGAGGAGCTGCCGACGAGTGCATCGCCGAGGGGAGTGGGCGGCACATACCCCGGGCCCTCGGACACTGCGAAGCTCACGTCATACGCCGTGCGCGCAGTGAGGTCGAGCGGCAGGGGGGAGACGTTGTCGCCGTTGTGCTCGACCAGTAGCTGCGCATTGAAGTCGCCAATCTTGTTCGGAGCGAACTCAATCCGGACGTACGAGCCGGCCGGGAGATTGACGGCGACGTCGCGAGTTCCCGCCGGTGGAACGGCCCCTGTATATGAGGCAATCGAAAAGGCCGAAGCATCGGGTCCGACGATGCGGAATCTCGTAATTTGGAGGCTGCCCGCTTGCGTAGGGTTCACCACATAGAAGACCTTACCCTTTGATGCGTTGACGCCGTTCGGGTTGTACGTGACGAGGCCGAAGTCGGGCGAGACGACAGGGTCGACGGCAGATGAGCTGTCCGACCAGGCCGCGGTCGCCTGCACGCCCGTGCCCTCTAGCTGAAACGTCGTGCTGCCGCCAGGTCCGTCATGGAACACCGTCACCGTCGCTGTGACCCTGCCGCGCTGGGTCGGGGTGAACTTGAAGTTGAGGGCCAGGTCGGTGGACGTGGCCGGCGCCGTCGCGACATCCGCCCCCTGCATGCTGAAGCTTGCCGAAGTGGCCCCTGCCGGGAACGTGGTGGTCGGTCCATACTGCGTCTCCGCGCCGCGGCGTGCGAAATTGGCCGAAACCGCCGTGAATGCGGGGTCGCCCGTCAACTGGATGCCGGTATACGTGACGCTTCCGCGCGTGCCGACATTGCGCACAAAGGCCGTGCCGGTGGCGGTTGCGCCCACGGCAACGATGCCCTTGTCGACATTCGCGGCTTGCAGGACGACATCACGCACGCCCTGGCCCTGCAGGTCGAGTGCCAGCGGAGACGTGTTCATGCCGTCGTGGTCCACCAACACTTGCGCTGTGTGGCTCCCGGACTTGGTCGGCGTGAACTGGATGCGAAACGACAGGCTCGGGTACGCGCCCTCGACCATGTTGGCCGGAGACACGTCCTGAGTCGACACAGAGGTGGCGCCGCTGTACGCAACAATCTTGAAACTCGCTGCGTCAGGGCCGGCCAAGCGGATTCGGTTCACGCGCAGCGTTCCGACCCCGGTGGTGTTGACGACGAAGAACGTCTTCGCCACCGCCTCGGCAGGCGCGCCTGCTTCGCCGTTGAAAGTGGCGGAGCCCAAGTTGCCATTGGGCACCGCTGCGGGCGAACCGGCGGTCTCAGACAGTGCTGCCGCTGCGCGCACGCCCTCCCCGCTGATTTCGAAGGACGTCTTGCCGCCAGGGCCATCGTGGAAGACGGTCACGGTGGCCGTGTGCGCCCCGGTGGTGGTCGGCTTGAACTTCAGCTGGGTGTACATGTCCGTCCATCCGCTCGCAACGGACGGGTCCGTCAGCGTTCGCGTGTACGCGGCGTAGCGCGTACCTGCGGGATAGGGCGTCGCGCCGTTCTTGTTCGTCACGGTAGCCGCGCCGGCTTCGGAGATGGAGAAGGCCGGCGAGCCTACGACCTGAATTCCCGTCACGGTGAGGCTACCCACCGTGCCAAGGTTGCGAACATAGGTCGTCAGGGTGGCCTCGGCTCCCAAGCCGACGCTCGGGAACGAGGGAATCGCGACCTCACCTGCGCCGCCGGAGGCCACCACACGCACGTCGCGCGCGCCGGTTCCCCTGAGAGCCAGGATGGTCGGAGAGCCGTTGTCGGCATTGTGCGAAAGCAACAGCTGCGCGTCGTGCTGGCCCATCCGGGTCGGCTGGAATTGCACGGTGACACCGAGCGGTGAAGTGGCGCTCGTTTGCGCCATCTCCAGTGGCGCGATGGATTGCGCCGGCAGGCGGTCGCCCGCGGCTTTCGGCGAAATGGACGTGATGTGGAACGCTCCCGCGTCCGCGCCCACGAGTTGAAGGTCGCTCACCTTGAGCAGCTTGCCCTGCGATTCCGTGGTCAGCAGATAGAAGGTCTTGACTGCTGACCCGGCAGCTTCGGATGCCTCGTTGTACGACAGCGTCCCGAAGTCCCCAGAAGGCGCAACCACGGGCAGGGCACTCGAGCTGGAGAGCTCGGCCTTGTTGAAGTACTGCGCTTCACCGTACAGCGGCAGTTGCACCTGGCGCGCGCCGTTGTACCGAATGGTCAACTGTGCGTTGTGAACGCCCTTGGCCAGCGGTGCGTAGGACAACACGACAGCGAGGTGGGGGTAGGCGCCGTTGCCGACGTCAACGACCGCGCCCGTAGCGCTCAACTTATCGGGCGCAATCGTAGCGCCGCTGACCTTGTTCGAGCCGCTGCTGGCAGCTGCCACGACATTCGTGATGCGGAAGTGGGGAGCGTCGGGGCCGGTGATGGTAATGACCGGCTCGTTGATGCGCGTAGCGGCTGCCTGGACCAGGTTCAGCAGGTAGATGTTGCGTGCGACCGCGGGGTTGCCCTGGCCGGCTTCGCTAAGCGCGGCCACGACGCCGAAGTTTCCGCTGACCAGGCCGAGCCCACCCGCGGAGTTCGACAAGGCGAAGTCGGGTTCCTCGACCGTTGCGAACAAGGAAAGCGGCGCCGTGGAGCCGCCCTGCGGCACGGAGGTCGCGGCGACCACGGTCCCGGACGCGGCGCCCAGGGTCGAACCGGTGGCGATGACCTCGACGGTGCAGCTGGCCTTTGCCGCCAAGGAGGCGGGGAATGCCTGCGGGCAGGTGCCCTGTGTCCCGAGCGAGAAGACCGAAGCCGTCGGGGAGCTGACGATGATGCTCGAGAGCATGACCGGCGCCGTGCCGGCGTTGGTGAGGGTCACCGTGCTGGAGGCCGAGGAGCCCTGCGCCACGGCACCGAAATTGCCGCCGGCCGGACCCCAGGCCAGGTCGGCCGCCGGAGCGACGTACTGGATGGCGGCCGGAAGGCTGGCGGTGCCGGCGACGTTCGTCACGCTCAGGGCAACGCTGCCTTCGGCGACGATTGTGCGCGCTGGCACGGTCACAGTAGCCTGCGTGAGGCTGCGCACAACGATGGTCGCAAGCCGGCCTTCAACCGTTGCGGTCATGCCGGCAACAAAGTTGGTCCCCGACACCTGGGTCGTCCACCCGCCCGCGAGGGACCCGGACGCGGGGGACACGTCAGCGATGGTCGGTGCAGCCACGTACTGGACAGCACCAGCGCGCGACGCCGTGGTCACGCCGTTGTTCACCAGGCGCATGTCCGCGAGGCCCGCGGCGTGCGCCGGCGCGGTGACGGTCAGCTGCGTGGCGCTGACGAGGTTCACCGGTGCGGCCTCGACGCCGCCGATGAAGACCTGCGTCGTGTCGGAGAAGCCCGTACCTTGCACGACGACGGTCGCGCCGCCGGCCGCGGGGACCATGCTCGGGCTGACGGCAACAATGCTCGGCGACGAGGCGGTCGCGGTCAGTGGGACGGTCAGCTGGCCGGCGGTCGTCATGATGACCAGTGACGAGCTCAGAGCGCCATTGCCCTGGCCGGTAGCGCGCACGAGGATGTCGCAGGACGAGCCGGCGTCGATGGCTTCGCCGCATGCGTTTTCTGTTGCGAAGCCGGCTTGACTCGTGAGCGAGACCGAGCTGACCCGCATCGGGAGGGTCCCGGTGTTGTTCACGGTCACCAGGCGGTCTTGTGGGGCCGTGGAATAGACGACCCCGAAGTCCACCGCGGTCGGCGTAGCCTGGGCGGTCGTGGTGATGCCGGTCCCCGTCAAGGCGACGTCGATGGCGCCTGCGGAGTTGGAAGTCGACAGGCGAAGCGTGCCGGTGCGCGGGCCGGCGCCGGCCGGCGTGAAGGCGACGGCAACTTGGCACTGCTCCCCGGCCGCCAGGATGCCCGGGCAACCAGAAGTCGCGCCGTAGCTCGAGGTTCCGGCAGTCACCTGCGCGGAGTACACGGCAACGCTCTGGAGGCCGTCGTTGGTGAGGGTCACCACCTGGGGTGCCGACGTGAATCCGACGGGCTGGTCAGCAAAGGACACGTTCGTCGGAGTCACGGAGATGTGCGCCGGCGGGCCTTCACCAGCCAGGGACACGACGCGGGACTCGCCAGAGAGCGGAACGATGCGCAGCGCAGCTTCATGCCGGCCGGCCATCGTCGGCGAGAAGGCGACAGTCACGGTGCAGGACTGGCCCGCGCCCAGGGAATCCGGGCAGGACGGCGTGGCGGTGAATGCCTGGGCGCTGTCGCCCTCAACCGTGATGCCGGTAATAGGCAGTGCCGCGGTACCGACGTTTTGCACCTGGACGGACAGTTGGGCTGAGGCTCCGATGGCGAGTGCGCCGAAGCCCAAGGTCGCCGGGTTGACCGCGAGCACGCCGATGCGGCCCACGCCATTCAACGCCACGCGGGCGGTCTGGGTCGTCGGGTCGTTGGTCGAAACGAGGAGCCAGTCAGCGTGCGTCCCGCCGGTGACCGGTGAATGCTGCACGAACACGCTGCAGGTGCCCTCCGGCGCCACGGAGGAGCCGCAGGTCGTGCGCTTGGTGAACTCGCCACCGATGCCGATGCCGGAAATTTGAAGTGCTGCCGTGCCGGTATTGCGCACGACGACTTCCTGCTCGGCGGATGCCGTGCCCACGTCGTCGGAGCCGAAGTCGAGTGCGGCGGTCGAGAGCGAAAGTTTCGGAGCGGTCACTTGCGTCTGGACGCTGGCCAACTCAACCTTCACCGTTTGCTGCGTCTCGGTCACGAGCGTGAGCTCGGCCTGGTCCTCGGAACCGCTGCCGACATATTGAACGGTCAGGTCACAGTACTGGCCGGTCGCGATGAGCGTGTCGCAGCCGGTGGTCACAGAGAAGCTGGCGCTGCCGCTGACGATGCGCTGATTGAGGGCCACGGCGTCGGGCCCCTGGTTCGCAACCCGGACCTGCTTGCTCGAGGGCGTGCCCAGTGCAACGTTCTCGTAGGTCAGCGCGAGTGGCGTCACGGTGACCGTGGCGGCGGGCGCCTTGGCGACGCCCTGCACGTGCAGGGGCACGGGTGCCAGCGACACATCGGCCGTCTTGAAGCGGATGTCGAGTTGGGCGGCATGGTCGCGCTCCTCGCGGGGCGTGCCGCTGACCACGATGTCGCAGCTGGTGCCTGGGACCAGGCGTACCACGCAGTCGAGGCCGCGCGAGAAGGCGGCGAGGTCCGAGCCGTTGAGGTTGATGCTGTCGACCACCACGTCCACGTCGCCGTTGTTGCTCAGCCGCAGCTTTTGAGAAATCGACTTGTTGATGACGACTCGCCCGAAATCGACAGCCGGCTGGCTCAGGGACACCGAGGTGGCAGGTGCCGTCGTGGACGTGCCGTAGCCGCTCAGGGCGACCGCAATGGATGTGCCGGCGCTCGTCTGGACCAGGAGGCGGGCTTGCGTGGCGGATGCCGCGTCCGGCTGGTAGGCAACCAGGGCGGAACAGGATTGACCGGGCTCGAGGCCCAGGCCGCAATCGTTGTTGGCCGCAAACTGGTCAGCACCTGTGCCCTGCAGACTGATGCCTGTGAGCTTGGTGACGGCGCTGCCGCGATTGGTCATCGTGACGACCTTCGCCGGCGAGAGCTCGCCCACGCGCACGCCACCGAAGGCGAGGGTGGTCGGCGTGACCTCGATGTAGCCGGAGCTGCCCACGCCGGACAGCGGAACGAGGAACTGGGGCAGTTTGGCGTCGTTCGAATCGATGACCAGCGCCGAGCTGTGGAGGCCCGCGCCAGTCGGCGCAAAGATGACAGCGACCTGGCACGACTGCTGGGAAGCCAGTGCGGAGCCGCAGTTGCTGCTCTGGTTGAACGCAGCGGTGTCAAGGACATCCAGGCCGCGAATATCCAGCGTGCCAGTGCCGACGTTCGAGACGTTCACGTAGACCACGGAGGAAACCTTGCCGACGGCGGTCGACGCGAAGGTCACCTGGCCAGGGGACACCCGGATGGATGCGGTGCCTTCCTCGCCATCTCCGCCACCGGGGGTCGTTGCGGACAGGTTCACGACGGCAGTCGGATTGGACAGGTCGTTGGAGCTGAGGGCCAGCGACGCGCTGCGTTGGCCGGCCGCCACGGGCGTGTAGGCCACGGTCAACTGGCAAGAGCCGTGCGGCGCCACCGGGGTGGTCGTGCAGTTCTCAATCACGTTGAACTCTGCGGTTCCCGTGAGCTTGAACGTCCGGATGACCAGGCTCGCATCGCCCTGGTTGGTCACCGTCAGCGTCTTGCTGGCGGTCTGGCCGAGTGCGACGCTGCCGAAAGAAAGGGATGCGTCACTGAGCCGCATCGCCGGTGCTGCTGCCGTCCCCGCCAGCGGGACGGTCAGGCGCTGGCCGCCCGTGGATTGCACGGTCAGCATGCCCGCTTCGGCGCCGCCGGCGGTGGAGTTGTAGCGCACCGTCACGCCGCAGGAGGCGGCGGGGGCGAGGCTGCTCGAGCAGGCGGAGTTCACCAGGCTAAAGGCTTCGCCCGTCACCGTAGCGCTGGCCACGCCGACTGCAGTCGTACCGACGTTGTCGATGCGCACCACCCGGTCGAGCGGGGTGCCAATGCTCCCCCCCCCGAAGTCGAGGGCGTCCGGCGTCGCAGCGAGGAGCGTGGGGGTGGCCGTGGTGCCCTGGGCGGCCACATGGACGCTCAAGGCCTGGCCGTTACCGAGCGATGCCGTCACCTCAGCCGAGTACGTCTGGGCGGCGGCCACGTCAGCCCGCACCTGGACCTCGCAGGAGGCCGTTGCACCCAGGCTGGCGCCACAGGTGCTGGTGGTCGTGAAATTCGCGGCGTCCGCGCCCGTCACGTTCACGCCGGCGATGGCGACCGCGGTGGCGCCAGTATTGGTCAGCGTGAACTTGCGGGTGACCGCCTGGGGGATGCCCACCGAGCCGAAGTCGAGCGACTCGGGGAACACGCGGACGTTGCCAGCAATAGCGGCACCCGCCCCGGTCAGGAGAACGGATTTTTCGGTGCCGTCGGAGGTCTGGACGTCCAGGGAGCCGGCCCAGCTGCGACCACTCGCGTTGGGGGTGAACTGGACCGCGATGGAGCACGAGGCACCGGCATCCATGGCGCTGCCACAGTCGTTGGCCAAACTGAAGACCTGGTTGCCGGGAGCGCGAACGCCCACGCTCGAGACCCGGATGCTGCCGGGGCCCGGGTTCGTCACGGTGACTGTTTTCGCGGCAGAAGCCACGTCCTTGGCCACTTCGCCGAATTCAAGGGACGCCGGTGAGACGTTCACCTCGCCGACGAGACCTTGTCCCTTCAGCGTCACCAGGGCCAAGGGTTGGCGGGGGTCGTTATTCTCGATGGCCAGCGAGGCGAGAGCCTGCTTTCCGTCCAGCGGTGTGAAGCTCACTGCGACTTGGCACGACTGGTTCGGCTGCAGCGGGGTGCCGCAGTTGTTGCTGCTCGAGAAGCGCTCGGGGTCGGTCACGCCGATGCCATTGACTTCCAGGGGAAGGCGGCCGGTATTGGTGACGTCGACAGTCTTGGTCGCGGCGGTCAGTCCGACGCCGACGCTGCCGAAGTCCACGGTTGCAGGTGCAACCTGGATGCGCGGCGAAATGACATAGCCGGTGAGCGGGATTTGCAGGTTCTGGCCTTCGCCCGTCGTGACGGTGAGGGAACCGCCCGCGTAGTCGAGCGCGGCGGCCGAGAACTGGACTTCGAGGTCACAGGTTCCCTGGGGCGCCAACTCGTCGGTGCAGCCGCTCAGCACCACGAAGCTGCTCGCGGGCGAGGCAGACGTTTGCATCACGTTGGCCGCAACGGTGCCCGTGTTCGTGAGTCGCACCGTCCTCTTGACCGCGGCGTTGAGCGTCGTCTCGCCGAAGTCCACGGTCGTGGGGGCTGCGACCAGCTTGGAGTTCAGTGCAACCGAGCGCGCGACCAGGCCGACGGCGGCAGGGCTTGCGGGGTCATCCGACGCCAGCTCGAGGCTGGCGCTGTAGGACTTGTGCCCCGTCGGGTTCAGGCTGACGTCGATGGCACATGTCGCACGCTCGGCGAGCGCCTCCGGGCATTGGTTCTGGAGGGTGAAGGAGCCCGCGTCGGCGCCCTTGAGCGCGGCCGCCGAGAGCTGCAGCGCCTTGGTTCCCGCGTTGACGAGGGTGACGGTCCGCGTCACCGTGCCCGCATCCGGTTCCAGGGTCCCGAAGTCCACGGTCGAGGAGGTCACCAGCTTCGGTGTCGGCGTTGTGGGAATGGTCTCGGTGCCGCCGATACCCAGGAGCCAGACGTCGCGCACCTTCTCTCCGCTCTTCACGCGCAGCGCGCCCATGCGTTGACCCAGCGCCGTCGGGGTGAACGAGACGGTCACGATGCAGGTGTTGCCTGGCGCGAGCGAACCACCGCAGTTGTCGCTCAGCTTGAAGTCACCGCCGCCTGCCTCGAGCAAGTAGGGCTGGCTCAGGCTAACCGGCGCCGTGCCCGTGTTCTTGATGGCGAGCTGCTTGCTGGTGCTGGTGGTCCCGACTTTCCAGGTGCCGAAGTTCCAGCCGCTGTCGGAGATTTCCACGTCCGACAGCAGCGGCACGGAATTGCCCAGGAGTTGCGCTTCAGCCTTGGCGCCTGCGCCATGGACCGTCAAGGTGCCGGTATGGAGGCCTGCCGTCTGCGGGAGGTACGAGACCAGCATCGTGCAATCGCCACCGGCAGGCAACATCGAGCAGCCCTGCGTGTCGATGGCAAAAGGAGCCTCCGCGCGTACGGCCATACCTGCCACGGGCACGTCGCTGTGGTTCACGACCCTGACAGGGCGCGTGCTGCTTTGCGTGCGCGCGACATCCCCGAAGTCCGTGGCCGCGGGCTGAATCTCCAAGTCCGCCGCGCTCTGACCGACCTTGAGGTCGATGGGAATGCGGTACATGTGTTCTGAAGCAGCGGCCAGGACGGGTTGCAGGGCAATTGTTGCGCTCAGCAAGGCTGAAACGGCACGTTTGAAGTAGGGTCGCATGGGTCGGAACTCGTCAAGGGTGCGGGCGAAAATTGCCCGTATTTAGGCGTATTCGAAGGTGTAGCGAATCACCTTTTAGCTCGCCAGCGCCTAAAACCCAAGGTCTTTGGGGCGTGGATATAGGGCGGCTCCCGCTCTAGCCTCATGGGGAAACGCGGCTCGGGCTCGCGCGTGGCTACACAACGCAGGCCATCAACTCCACGCAAGCCTGCAACATGTACCAACTAAACCAAATCAAGCACGAAACTGCCAACTTCTGGGTTCTCGACGTCGGCCGGAAAGGCTTCGAGGTGTACCAGACAGGCCTGACGCACTCGACCCGCGTCGCGAGCATCGGCCGCGCGACCGAGCAATGCCCCAACCTGGGGCTGCCGCGCGCCATTCGGGAGTGCGAGAGGCGCGAACGCGAACTCCCGCCGGCCATCGACCAGGCGGAACCTTCCCGGCCCCCGGGTCAAGTCCGGGACGCTGCCGCACGCGGTGCCGTAGGAGCGGCCATGGCTGCCCAGTAGCAATCCACCATTCAAATGCGCCACCTTCATCGGTGGCGCATTTCTGCTTGGGCCCAACAGGGTCGGGTCATGCGTGCACAGGCACCGCGGGACACCCCCATTTTCTGGCTATAAGTCAGCTCCGTTTTCCCGCTAAGCGATTTAAATTGCAAGCCCCGACCGCTGGCTGCTAAAATCGGTGGACACGCCGGACCTATAAGGCGAACACTTGGCACCAGGGTGCCCGTTTTAAGACGGCGCACCCCGACCGGCCCCGCCCCATCTCGTCGACCGAGCGACCCCGGCGTCTTGGCCGACTCGGATGGCGCGCCTCCAGGCCTGAGACCTGACCCAGAAGAAAAGGAGTTCTTGTGAGCACCGACACCATTGCCCTCCGGAGCGTGAAGGACCTCGCCGCCGCGGCCGATGCGCGCACTTCGAGCATCGCGCGCAACCTGCTCGCGCTGGCCGACTCGTATGCGGACATTCGCCACGTCAGGGGCGCGCCCGAATACAACGCCCATGCCGCGCACGCCCGCAACCTCCTCATTGCTGCCATTGCACAGGCTCTCTCCAGCCAGCAGGAAGCCCTCACGTCCGCTGCGCTTGACCTGCGTGCGATTGCAGCGACCGCGGGTGTGGACTACGCCCAGAAGGCGGCCACGAGTGCCGAGCGAGCGCTCGTCGCCCCAGTGGTAATCCAGGTGGCGCAGCCTGCAGGCCCGCGAGCCAAGCAACGGGTCGAGACGGATGTGTCCAGTACTGACGGCGCTCTGCTCGATGAGGGTCTTGCTATGGCGGCCTGACCCATGCCCGCTGGAGGCTGAACGTTAGGGCCGACGATGCCATGGCGCTGCATGGAGCAGTGGGACCGTGCTCGATTGCCCGCCGGCACGATGTCTTGTGGGGTAACCTTCAACGTCTAATCGACCACTCGAGGCGTCCATGTTCATCGAGCATCCCAGCCAAGTTCTGAATGCGCTATTCCGCGATAAGCCTTACCAAGGGGCAAATCCAAAAAGCGCAAAATTCCTGTTCATTGGCCTCGACGCGAACTATCACGCAGAAGTAGAAGACGAGCCAATCTTCAAGAAGCTGCGGGAGTACCACGAAGACGGAGTCGCCTTCTGGCGCAGTCACCAACGGCATCATCCGTTTTTACTAGAGCAGTACCCATACCGAGGAGACGGCCGCTTCTATCACAGCAGCTTCGCCCGCATCGGCTTTACGCCGGAGCATGCGAGCCAAGTCGCATTCATAGAGTTACTGCACATTCCTACGGTCGGGCGAAGTCGCCTCGTGCGAGCAGACTTAGACGACGCCCATCTATCCAAGCTCAGCGACTATGTCCTGGATGGCGACGCAGAGCACGTCTTCGTGTCGAAAAAGGTGGCTCGCCTGATGCATGCCACGAAGCGCTTCCGATGGCTGGAAAAGCGACCGCTGGGCCAATTTGGACCGCTCGACATCCTATATCGTCAAGAAACGAAGACTGTCTACAGCCATACGCACTTCTCCGCATATGGCAAATATGAGGCACAGAAGGTCGATGAGGCGGACGCAATCCGGTCACTTCTTCGCGAATCCTCCAGCAAGTGCGTGTAGATGTTTTTGCGGGCAAGTCGCGGTAAATAGCAGATTTCTCAGGTCCGTAGGCCTTTTCGCCGGTGGCAGGCGTGTGCGTAGAAGGCTTGCTAAGCCCGTCAGCTCTGCTCGAGGCGCTGCGCCGCGTGCGCAAGGGAATCGATGTCGCCACCCGGCGGCTGTGAAGTTCACCATGCCGCTTGGCGGAGACCGGGACTTATTTCACGGAATAATGAGGGTGCGGGCGCGCAACCAGTCCATTCGGACCGTGCGCGACAAAGGCACGTTGGCCAGAATCCGGCCATGGACCGAACAATCACCTCGCATCTGGTCGCCACAAGGTCTTTCGTGGACGCATTCCTCAACGACATGTCGCAGCGTGGCCGCGCGCGAGGCGCCCTCGTGCCTGAGCCATCTGGGGACGCTGACGACATTTCGTTGGTGCCAATGAACCCTATGGAGGTGATGCGAGTCGCGAGCGACTGGCGACGCCTGGCCGGTGTGGACCAACGTGCTGAGCGGGTCGCACAGGCCCTTGAAGTCGTAGCGACCGCACGTCGAAGCTCGGCGCAGGTGCGAACAAGCCGGGTGGCCCGGCTTTTCGCCGGCTGCAGGGGAAGCTAGGTGAAGGCTTCCCGCGCCGGCCGCACATGCTGCCATTCGGGGCGGGGACCCGCGCGATGCCAGGTGAGACGCGTAACGGCGCACTGCATGCGGGCCGGCTACACTCGCCTTGCCGCGGCCGGCACGAGTGGTTCGTTCCGGCAAATCGGCTCTGAACGTCCATTGAGGTGTTCGAGAAAAACAAGAGGAGTGCCATGAGCGAGGAATCTAAAACTAAGAAGCCCTTCTTCAAGCGCCTATGGTTCTGGGCCTTGGTCGCAGTCGTCGTCGTCGGGGCCTCCATGGGAGAACGCAAGAACGACTCCAAGGTCGCCAGCACATCGTCGACAACCTCCAGCGAAAAAGCTAAGGACCCGAAGAAATCCGTCGTAACGCTCCCGCCCGCGGAGGAAGACCTCATTCGGGTCATCAGCGGAGCTCAGCGTGAGTCGAAGGACGCCGAGAACGACATGCAGCGAGGCGGCACCAAGGCAAATCGCGACAAGCTGATTTGTCAACAGATGCGTTCGCTTGCTGTAAGCAACTGGGTCGGCAAGGTCGAGAAGATTGACTCCAACAGTGACGGAAAGGGAGTTCTCGAGCTGTCTATTGCCCCCGGCATCACTGTGAAGACGTGGAACAACGCCATCTCGGACGTGCTCCACGGCACACTCATCGAGCCAGGCACGCCGGTTTTCCAAACAGCCTCCCAGATGAAGAGGGGTCAGTATGCGGTGTTCTCCGGCTCGTTCTTTCGCGGCACCGAGGCGGACTGCCTTGCTGAGCAGAGCGTGACCCTGCGCGGGAAGCTGGAGGCGCCCGAACTTGTCTTCAAATTCTCAAGCGTAGCGCCGTACATCGCTACTCAGAGCGCTGCGGCGGCTCAAGGCCCGGTGCCCGCGTCCAATCCGGCCGTCACGACAGCAGTGCCGCAGGCGGCGGCCGCTGCCACTGTAGACCCCGCCGCTGGCACCAAGGTCGTGGGGCAAATCGAGGCAGACGGGCCGAAGACGCTCGGCACCGTCGCCGGGGAGCTCAAGGTCACTGAGTTGCCTTCTGGGGAGCGAGCTGTCACGTTGGGCGGTGCGCCTCTGTTTACCGGCGAGGACGCCCAATGGCAAAGCATCGTCCGGCGGTTCGCGCTTTCTGGGGGCCGGGATGCCGTACTCCTTGCGAGCAGCGGTGGCCGCGGCAATAGCTGTGAAACGCTCTACTTCTTCGTCATCTTGGAGAAGAACAACCAAGCGAAGTGGACGCCTGAGTTTGGAACCTGCTCTCCCGGCGGTACTTTTTCCCAGGACGGCGACCGAATCTCGCTCAGCCTGCCTGCGGTTGGAAAGATGGAAGTGAGCATCTTCGACGGCAAGCAGGTGATTGAAGACGGGAAGCCAGTCGTGCTGGTGGCTGGCAACGACCCTTCGAAGTGAACGGAAGTGGCGGAACGGCGCCAGGCTGACCCGCTACGCATTGCGTCCGGCGGGCGCCGACTGTATCGAGCCAGAGCACCGAGACGCGGGCGCCTAGGTCCCCTGTGAGACCATTGGCGCCGATTGCCCCGACTCGGTTCAGCTCTTGCACTCAATGAACATTGAGTTCGGTCCCCGCACGAACGTGGCGCCGGCGCCCATCGGGGTCACGATTCCATTCGGCCCGTCCTGCCGGTCTACGAGGCTGTAGCCCTGTGGGCAGAGCTTGGCGGCTTCCTCGTAGCAAGCATGAAGAACTGCGCTGCCGCACTTGACCGTGTATGCAGTTCGCCCGTTCGGACCCGGTATGGGTTTCGAGCTGATAGCGCAGCCGTGAAGTACCAAGGCCGTCGCAACAATCGCACTCGCCTTCAAAAAGCGCATAGGTGACTTCTCCTCGTTCCCGATTGGCGAGTGTACAGAACTGCTTTCCTATTCCCGAGTGCGCCGGGGTTCGGGCTGCAGGGGCTTGAGCGCAGCCTTCTGCGCCGCCCGGAGGTCCCGGACCAAACCGCAGGGGAAAAAAGGCATGGAAGGGTTGCCGATATGCTTGCCACCGGCTGACCCTTGGCGCCCAGCACAGCAGGACAAACGGCCCCCAATAATCGTGACAAACGGCTTAAGGATGACAGTAAGGGGCAACGTAGACTTCTGCCATGGGAAGCAGTCACACGGCAACACGATGTTTGAGGCTCTAAAGTTGTTCCTTGCAGGGGCGATTTTATTCGGGCTATTACCGAAATCCTGCACAGCCGACTGCACCGTGTGTGGCCGCTTTGAAGCAGTGGACGGCTGCTCTACTCTGTCTGTGTATAAAGATGGAACCGCAGCGCTGGTGGCCCAGTGCATCGGTCCGGCCAGGGCACCTCGAACCGAGGTCTACAAGTACACCCTAGAGCAGGGTTACGACAGCGACCATTTTGAGTTGTTCACCACGGGGCCCCTTCAAGCGGGGTCAAGCGCTCCGTTTCGCATTTCGATGAAGCGAGCGGGCTCCGACGACTGGGAACCAGTTGGCTACCATCAAAGAATGGATTCGCGCTACCGGCGCCGTTAGGTTTTGCGCCAAAGCCACTCCGCGACTATGAATTCCCCTGGGGCTGTGTCGCAGTCGAATCGTTGCCGGTGGACCGCTGATGCCGTTGCTGCGAATACCTGTCCAAGCCCCAAGATAGGAGGAACGAGCCGACGATGGCTGCTGCCAGGTACAGGATAGGGGAGTCAAACCCGCTTTGCTTCAGGAAATAGAACGCTGGGATGTGGATGATGTAGAGCGGGTAGGAGATATCGCCAAGCAACCGAAGTGCCGCTGAGCCGCTCGATTGCGCGCCTACGGATTTTGCAATTCGCTTAAAGGTCCAGAGCACGGCAAGCAAGGTGAATGCCTGCAGTGCGAAGCTGTCGATGCCGACGTGCAGGAACTGGTCGACCTGGTCTCGCTTCCAACTCGAGGCGAACTGGATGGATATGGCGAGGAGAATGTGCAGCGCAAACATCCACCCTACCTCATTCAGTATGGGCTGGTAGCGCTGCGGCTCTCGCGCAAGCCTGAATCCCGCCAGCCAGATGAAGGACAGGAATACGAGGTTGAGGCCATACCCCACGCCCGAATAGTAGTTCCAGTGAAACAGCGTCCGACCGCAGGTGTGCGCGAGGAACGCGACGAACGACACGCGCGCCAGCAGCTGCAGGGTCGAAGGCTTCAGGCTGAAGAGTAGCGGCGTGAGCAGGTAAAGCCAGAACTCCAGCGCCAGGCTCCAAGCAGGGCCGACGAACGAGTCGCTGGTCACAATCTGATTCAGGAAGAGCACGTTCGCCACGAGCAACCAGGCCGACGGCATGGTGCCGTGCTCCATCGCGAAGACGACGCAAGTCAGGGCGAGCGCGGCGATGTAAATTGGATAGATTCTTAGAGTGCGCCGCCGGAGGAACGCTTTCGGCTCTTTCTGGTACGAGGTGCCTATCGAAAACCCACTAATCAGCAGGAAGCCCAGCACCGCTTCAAAGGCGCCGAATTTTGGAACCAACGCCCAAATCCCGACCGGGACAAAGTCGGGCAGATGGTTTACTGCAACGATGAAGGCCAGGACAAAGCGCAGGCCCGCAAGCACGCTCCATTTATCGATTTGCATTTGACAGGCGCGATGTTGTTTTGAAGACGTTCCTCAGTCCGAGGCCAGTCCCTGGTAGCTCTATTGCTCATACCCGGAAGTCGTTTTGAACGCACTCCGCCGTTTCTCTACGGTCGGCACGCTCCCGCTGGCTTAAGCGCTCGAATCGGCTGTTCGCCTCGAGCGCGATGTCGCATGCCATCGGCCCAGGAATCGGGCCAGGCCTTAGGCCTTTTCTGCACGACCCACCTGCCCTTGGCCGGGAGGCGGGCGTTGGCGCAGGGAATGAAGCAGGCGAGGATGACGTTCTGCACTTTGCTTCGGCCGAAGCGGGAGGCGTCAATACAGGTAGACCGCACCCGAGTAGGCCGTCGCGGGTCCGGTCGGAACGCCATTGATGCCAGAGGTCACGTTCGTCTCACTGGGGGCACCTACAGCCAAGGTTCCGCCCTCGCGTGAAAGGGAAACGGCCCAGCCGAAGCCGCTCACCGAACCGCTCAGGGCAGTTGGCCTGGCCTTGACGAAATCCTCGAGCTTCCATAAACCCGTTCGGTGGTGGAAGGTTTGCACCGCACCTGTGGTGCCACCGACCATATCCAGTGGCCCTGAGCCATTGATGCCAGTTGCGGTAGAGCGGTCGAAGACAATGCCCACCGCCATGAGCAGTCCATCGTATGAAAGCGAGATGCTTTGCCCCATGCCCTGGTTTGCGTACGTGACCGCAGGCTTGAGGGTCGTCTCGAGTGCATAGGCGCCCCCGGGCGCGCGCCGGTAGGTGTGGACCGCACCGGAATTGAGCGCTGGCGGCGCCGTACCGTCAAAGCCAGTCGTGCTGTTCCAGCCTGAACTTTCGTTCGTGGCGCCGACGGCAAGGACACTGCCGTCACCTGAGAGCGCAACCGTGATGCCAAAGACCGTCGGCAGGGCGGGAGTGGGCGACTTCAGGAAGGACGTACGCGTCCAGCTCGAGCCGTTGGCAGCATAGACGTGAACCGCACCAGATATCACGCCCGCATTGCTCGTCTCGTCGCCATCCGCGATGCTGGGGTGCGCATACTCACCGATGGCCAGCGTACTCCCGTCGGGCGAAAGCGCCAAACCATGGCCGAAATGCGCGAAGAAATGGGGATGCGACGCAACGAGCCGCGTTTGCTGTGACCAGGCGCCGGCAGATTGCTCGAATACGTAGACCGCCCCTTCCCGTGTGGCCACGCCAAGCGATTCATCCGGAGCTGCGACCGCCAGACGCGTCCCGTCAGCTGACAAGGAAACGGCGCTCCCGAAGGAAGAGTACCCAGCGACCGAGCGCTTGAGATAGGCCTGTTGCGACCAGGTCGCGCCACTGCGCTTGAAGACATAGGCAGCCCCGGTGCCGGGGAGCGAGTCGTTGTTCGGGTCCGCACCTGTTCCGGTTCCCGAACTCGCCTCGGCTTCAGCGCCCACGGCCAACGTCGAGCCATCCTCGGAGAGCGCTACCGACGCGCCGAAGTAGTCGTTTGGGTCATTGTTGTCCGCCAGCACCCGGGCCTCGAACTTCCACTGGCTCGAACCGACGCGGGAGTAGATGTCGACCTTGCCCGTGTTGGTCACCCAGAACTTCGAACCGACCGCTAGCGTGCTGCCGTCACCTGAAACCGCAACCGAAAGACCGAAGTTCGTGTTGCCCGCGGGTACCGGCGCTCTGAAGTGTCCGATGGCCAGGCTGGGCACCGGCGTCACCGAGTCCGAAAAGGGGCTGCAGCCACTCGCATTGCACGCTTGAACCGCGAACTCAGTGGGTACCTGCTCGAGCAGGGGCAGATTGAGTAGGCTGAACGTTGTTGACAGGAGGTTGTCCGCCATCAGCGTGAGCGAGCTCGGCGTGACGGTGCTCTGGCCGAGCTTGTAGTACGTGGCGCCAGATACCGGCGTCCAGGCAAGGATGTAGCTCTTCACGCCATAGCTGACGGTCGGGGTCGCTGGCTTGTTCGGCGCCGGCGGCGGCGGGACGTTCGCACAGCTGATGGCTACGTCGCCGACCGTGCCCTGGACCGTCCCCGAGCCGAGTGCGACGGTGCAGGCCTGCCCGGTAGGCAGGGTGCGGACCGTCACCGCGTACGCGCTTCCGTAAGCCAAGGCGGTCGGAAATTGGAAGGTACCGTTTGAGCTGAGGTTCAGCTCGTCGCCCCCGTTGTTGCGAAGCACGAGGGTGCCGCTCAGCCCGCTGAGGCTTCCGCCCACGTTGAACGTCGAGACGGCGCAAACCACCCGGATAGCCGTGACTGCGGCGGTTACCGAGCCTTCGCCAGCGCTCACGGAGCACAGGTGCCCCTGGGGTTGCGCCGCCACGGTGACGGCATAAGGGTTGCCTGCTGTGATGGTCTTGGGGAACTGGAAACTGCCGTTGGCGGTGATGCTGATGGCGTCGCCGCCGTTGTTGTGCAGAACAAGCGTTCCGCTCAGGCCCGACACTTCTCCACCAACGCGGAACTCCTTTTCAGGAGTCGGAGCGGGTTCTGCCGGCGCCGCAGGCGATGGCGTCTCCGCTACAGGAAACATAAAGCCTCCGCCTCCGCCTCCACCGCCGCCGCCGCAGGCACTGAGAGCAAGCGCTGCTGCGGCTGCAAGCCAGGCGCGTTTGTAGTTGAGCCATTGGAATGGCGTTGTGGTCCCCAGCGTCACTGTAGCCCTTTGTTGTTAATTTAGGCTACGCAATGTAACCGAAATGTACTGCTGTCAGGTGCCAGGGCGCGCCGGTGTCTGCAGAAAAGTTCGCGAACAGCGCCGAATATCGATGCTTTTGCAACCGTGGCCCCCGCGGAGGCTCCCTCCCTGCAAGTCCTTTAAGCTTTAGCGAGCCGTGGGCGTCTTATAGGAGCGTCCCTCCGCTCCCTACCGAGTGGATTCTTCATGCCTGGCCTTTCCTTTGCACGACCCTGCATCAGCTTCCGACGACAAGGATGGCTGACGCGCCTGAGGGCACGTGCGGCAGACGCCGCCGCCTTCTGCCTGCGTGAATGCAACGCTTGATGCGAGCATCAACACGGCGACCAGCGAAAAGACAACCCTGCGAGTGATGTCTGCGAGCAAATAGAGGGTGGCGTTGCGAAGGAAGCCTCGGGGCGGACGTTGGATATGAAATGAAGACATGGGCAGCCTCGGCGAGGAGGGCGTATCAAGTTCAGGGCGAGACAGAGCACAGGGGACGTAACTGTCCGGATACAGCGTCTAGCCTTCCCGCTTAGCCTTTGGCGGGCGAGCCTATTGCGCCCCGCCCGCGAAGAGGCGGGACGCCCTCCGAGTTGACTAAAATGTGTCTCGGCCGAAATAGGGTTCTAAAATACAAGTGACTGCTATAATGCGATTTCGCGGCCTCTTTAGCGGGTTCGCATTCCAGAGATTGATAGGTCATGACCACAACTGCCGCCACAAGCTTGAGCTCCTCTGAAGTCCGCAGCCTCACCGTGTCCTCGGCGCTCGCGGCACTGCGGCAGGGGACCGGGCGTGCCGAGCCGCGCGACCAGATGTTGAACGCTGACGCGCTGCGAGCGCTGCGCCCTGTGCTCGAGCAGCGCATGGCCGTGCACCGTTCGCTGTTCGAGCCCACGTGGGTGAAAGGTGACGGCGTATTCGAGAGCTTCCTTGACGAGTTTCCGTCGCTGGACCCCGGGGCCGACCAGCTGATGAACGCCGGCGTTCGCGACGACGTTATCTTCTTCGAGGTCGCGCGCCACCGCGAGGGCGTTGGCCTGAGGTATTCCCACATGCTGCGTTTTCCGCTGAGGTATCTGAGCGACGGGGGTGAAGCTACCTTGCGTACAGAGGCGCTAGCCCGGCTGAGCAAGCAGCAGCAAGCGCTGGAAGCGAAGAACGCGGCATTCTCCGATGCAGAGACTGCGGTGCTCACCACCCTTCGGCAGCTGGCTCGCGAAGACCAGGCTGGCGCATGAACGCGATAACGTCACCCCAAACACCTCTGTGCGACTGCCTCCTCGAGGCACTGGACCCCGTCGGCGCGAGTTCCCCCTCCGAAGCTGGCTGGATGGCCGCCGCGCATCTATTCCTCAGCAGGATTACGCCTCCCTCTCTCGAAGCGCTTCTCGTGAGAGCATGTGAAGGTGCGGCCAGGGACAAGGAGCCTTTGCGCACCACCGCGCATGTTCATTTCATCGCCCTGGTGCTGAGCGAAAAGAAAGCCCTGGGCCTGGTCGAGCCCGAGGCGCGTGCGCTCCTGCTGCTTTTGGCCGGGCAGGTCGACCAAATGGAAAACATCTTTTCGTCTTGCGTGCTGCCCGAGTGGGAAGACACCGTGGACGCGAGCAGTGCAAGCTGACACTCAGCCCGACTTCTATGACGCCAACCTGTCCCTCGCAAGCCACAGACGGTCCAGCCGCTGCGCAGCGCCACGTGGCACCCGCGGGAACGCCTCTGTCCGACGCGTTGGAGCGCACGCGCGTCGAGCTCGGCCAGCAGCGCACACCCGCATACGGCGATGCCCTTGCGCTGTGCCGCTGCCTGGAAGCAGAACTTGTCGCGCTGCGAGACACGCCCCAGCCGGCTGCAATGCAGCGCGCCGACCGCACCGAGATTCATAAGCGCTTGACGCGGCTGCAGACCGGAGGCTGCACCTGCATGACGAAGACGCCGGTGCTGGCGTATCACAGCGAGAGTTGCCGATACCGGCTCGCGTCCGAGGTTGACCTGCTACTTGCGGCCGAGGAGCAGACGGTGCCCTCGGCGCCGGTGCCGAGCATTGAGGAAATGGCGGCATTGCTCGGCAGATTGCGCTATGCGCTGCGCAAGCATGCCGGTACCGTGCCTTTCGCCATGGAAGTCGCGGACCGAGCGGGGGAGTACCTTCGGCGCCATGGACTGCAAGGTTCCCCTCTGAGGACGGGGGCCCGCGAGCCCGGTCAAGACAGGGCCTAGCAATCCTGCAGCAGCCCCAGCCCTCCCAGCTGGGCTTTTTTTCATGCTTTCGCCGTGGGAGGGGCCGCCGTACTTAGGGTGGCCAGGTCCGGCCGCCGGCCAGGGTGAATAATGCGCCGGATGCACACCCCAGATTCGCTGAAGGCCTTCCTCGAGGCGCAACCGCTGCGTGGCGCCCTGTTGGCAAAGCTCGCGCCTGCCAAGGACGGGCACCACCCCCGGCCACATCTCGCCGCGGTGCACGTTCTCCTCAGCACCGCGACGCCGTCCGTCATGGAGTTCAAGCTGGAGCATTCCTGCCTTCTTGCGGATTCGACGTCGGACACGCCCGACCAGGCCGTATTCGTCTTTTTCCAGCAGCATCTGAAGCAGGGCGGCCTAGACGGCATGACCGACACTGACCTCCTTGCAACGCGCTATCTCTTCCTGGCCTTTGCCGACGAATTGAAAAATGTCTTTTCGGCGGTGCACGAAGAGTGGGTGCCAAGGCGTCGGCCCGGCGCGCTACTGCTTCCGCCGCGCCGGACCCGTGAGTGACCTCAAATGGACCCACTGCAGTTTGCACGCAATCTGCGCAGCCCGGCCTTGCCGGCCAACGCTTCGGAGTCAGCGAAGCTAAGGCGGGTGGCCAATGGCGTGCGAGCCATCGTACCGCCGCAGCTGCAGGCACTTGGCTTGACACCTACGACCGAATGGGGCGGACGCCGGGAGTTCATCCTCGGCTACATCGGCGGTGTCGCGCTGGGCATCTGCCGGGCGCTGAACATCGGGCGTCTCTCGGCAGAAGCTGCGCTATCGGCGGTGATGGATATGGCCGGTGCGTTCGCGAACGACAAGCCGACCGTGGGCGAGCTCGTCGGGTTAATCGAGGACGGCCGCCGAGCCTTCCTGGCTGGGATGGCTGCTGGGCGCGCCGACGGCCTTGCATGGGAGACGACCACCCCCGCCGCAGGCCTCGTCGGTGCCTTTCAATCAGGGCGCCGAACTTCCCCGCCAGGGCAGGCCGACCCTTCCGCCGAACCGGCAGGCACCCGCTTTGGCAAGGCCGGCGTCGCAATGCGACGCTTGGAGCGCTATCTGGTCGAGCACCTGCCGCGGGTAACGCTAATCCTCTGCACCGCCCTGGTACTCGGCATCACCTTCCAGGCTTGGTCGACGCGCCACGCCGGAAAGACTGCTATCAAGGAGCGGGAGGAAGCGGAGCAGGCTGTGGGCAGGGATGCGAGCAACAGTGCAGCAATCCTTCTTGGGGCCTACCAGAAGTGCCGTATCGTCGGCGTCAGTGACTTGCACCTTTGTGCGACGCACAACGGGCCTTTCCCTCAAGACCGCGCCGCCAAGGCGATGGCAGCCCTCGCCCTGGACTATCGCGCGAGGTTCGACAGCAGTTGTGCCCAGGTGCACAGTACCCAGGAATGTCTGGACCTGCTGTCGCGCGCCTTGCGGATAACGCAGGCCGAGGAGGCACTGGAAAAGTAGTTCGAGACGGCAACCTTGCCGGAGACGGCGAGAAGCGCGCGAGGTGCAGGGGCGGCCCTATACGCAGCAGGCCCCAACGGAGATTCTTATGAAACGTGTTCACTTCCTGCCGCGGCACATGGCGGAGAAAATCCACCCCTTGCCGAACTGCGGCGTCATCTCGCTGACGACACCTGGCGACCCGGACGCTGTGCTCCATTCGGGATGGGCAGCAGTTCTGCGCCTCGCATTCCACGATGCCGACAAGCCTGAGCCGGAGCGCATCGTGTTCAGCAAGGAGATGGCCCGCGAAATCGTGGCCTTTCTGCGCGCGAACGAGCAGCTCGACGAAGTGCTGGTGCATTGCGACCTTGGCATCAGCCGAAGCGCGGCCGTCGCGCTTTTCATCCGGGACACCTTCGACGTCCTTACCTACCGTCGGGGCGTTCCGGTCGACATCCGCTACAGCCAATACAACCGCCTAGTATATCGCCTTTTGAGCGACGCCTACTGGCGGGACGCTGATTGAACAAATACCGCCATCTGGCGGTATTTTTTTGCTCTCAGCGCTGAGCTGGCGCGACCTTTGTCGCGTTTCCGAACCTCCCCGCGCCGGGCCTGAAAAACGCCCTGCAACCAGAAGGCTGCAGGGCGGGAATGGTCAGAATTGGGCGACTGGCTTGACGCCGAGCCTGGCCGGAACGCCCCGAATCAGGTTCAGGAACTTGTCGTCCGGCTGCTTCTCCGACTTCTGCACGACGCCATAGGTGTCGTAAGGGCCGTTTACGGCAACGTACGCTCCGACGTGAAGCTGGAAACGCGAGGACAGCTGGTAGAGGCTGCCGGTGTACTTTGGGTTGGCCATGGGGTGTCCTGGAATGCTGCTGCAGCGCAAAGAGCGGCAAGGCGGGCAGCGGTTTAGAAGGTGACTGCCTTGTCTAGTGACGACGCCTCCTAGCATCTCATTTTGCTTGGCTAAAACGCGTGCGAGATGCTAAACTGTTTAGCAACTCTTAGCCCAAGGCTTATAGGCGACCTAGCATAGTTCTCCTCGTTCAGACTGGGGCTTCTTCGAACTCTTCTAGCCGAGCTCAATCGGTCGACAATGCTTGCAACTGAACTCTCAGAGGCCCACCTGCGTGAACACGAGGCCATGGCGGTCCTGCGCGGCCTGTTGGAGGCTGGCTCGCCGCTGCTGGTGGCCTATAGCGGAGGCAAGGACTCCTCCATCGTCCTGGCCCTGACGCTCAACGCTGCCCTCAGCCTAAAACGCGCCGGCGGCATCGTGCCACCCATCCTGGTCACCCACGGAGACACCGGCATCGAGAACCCAACCGTCTCGGCGCTGGCGATGCAGGAGTTGGAGAAGGTGCGTCGATTCGCCGTCCGCCATGGCCTGGTCGTACGGGCCGACGTCGCCCGCCCGGCGCTCAACGACACCTGGGCGGTCTCGGTTCTCTCGGGGCGCAAGCTCCCGACCTTCGCAAACTCGTCGTCTCGCGACTGCACCATCGGCTACAAGATTTTGCCAATGGTTAAGCTGCGAAAGCGCCTCCTGGCCGCGTTCGGCAAGCACGCCGGCCGCCCAGTCACCGTCATTGGCACCCGATTCGAGGAATCTACTGGTCGCGCGGAACGCATGGACGAGCGCAAGGAGTCCGCCTTCGTGCCCTGGGAGAAGGATGGCGCGCTCTACCTAAGCCCCATCGCGCTATGGACGTCGGACGATGTCTGGGAGAGCCTCGGAAGAATGCGTGCTGGCGACATGGAGGCCTTCACCGACGCGGCCGACGTGTTCGACCTCTACGCCGCGGGTGGCGGTTCCTCCTGCGCAGTAGTCGCCGACATGGCGAGTGAGGGCGCCAAGAAGTCGCGGGCCTGCGGTGCACGCTTCGGGTGTTCGCTTTGCGCGGCCGTCGGCCGGGACAAGTCGCTTGAGAACATGCTCGAGTCGGGCCCCGGCTACGCCTGGCTCCGCGGGCTCAACAACATCCAGCGCTTCCTAGTGGACACGCAGTACGATTTTGACCGCAGGACGTGGCTTGGGCGCACCTTGGACAAGGACGGGTTCCTGCCGGTGGCGCCGGACACGTATTCGCCGGCGATGCTCAAAGAACTCCTTCGCTACTGCCTGACCGCCGATGCCGACGAAGCGCGCGCCTGCCGCAGAGACGGCCTGGCCGCGCCACGCTTCGAGCTGGTCTCGCCGCAGGCTCTTGTTGCCATCGATGCACTGTGGGGGCTTCACGGCAACGCCGAGCGCCCTTTCGCCGCGGTGGAGGTGTGGCTGGACGTGCACGTGAACGGCGCGCGCTACTATCCGCCGAAGGACGTGATTGCGTATCCGGTCCAGAGCTTTCCGGCGCCGCGCTTCATCGCTGTGGGGGAGGAATGGGACCAGGGGTACGCGGGGGACTATTCAGGCCTTCGCGACCTGCACGCCGAGCTCGCGGCACGCGAGGGCACGCCCAACCGCAGGCTGGGTAACGGCCGAGAAGTCCTGCAGTTGTGGGAGTCCGAGCTGTTCGAGGTCGACGTGGAGGGCGCGGACACGTTCCTGGCCTGGGAGGCGGAGGGCAAGGTTGCCGACACCGCCAGCGGCGCTTCGTCGGGCGCCATCTCGTTCTTCTATTACGCGCAGCTCGGCGTCCTGGCCACGTCCGCGCGCCACACCGGCATGCTGGATTCCATCGTCCGGCGGACACGTTGGAAGCAACGTGAAGGGGTCGCGGGGCCGGTGTCTGCTGCCAAGGTGAAGGCGATGGCGCTCTCCAAGACTGAGCGGGACGTTCAGGCTGCGCAGCGTCAGGCGTCAGGAAACGCCTTCCTTGGCCCGACTCCCGAAGTGCCACTGCGCATGAAGCTGTGCCGCCCAGCCTATGTCTGAAGGTCGCCCCGGCAGGTGCCTCCCCTAACCATCGCCTACGACGGTACCTCGCGGCGATGCCCTTTGCTACACGCTTAAGGCAGTCTCCCTTAAAGCAACCAGTATGAACAACCAGTCGCTCCCCCTCGCCGTCTGTCTCATGGCGGTTGTCGGCAATCACGTCGTAGCCGTTTCGCGACGCGACGACCCCACGCAGTGGGGCCTGCCTGGCGGCAAGGTCGACCCCGGCGAGACCGAACTGCAAGCGCTCTTGCGAGAAACGAAGGAAGAGATTGGCCTTGACGTCAGGACATCCGACGTCGTGCCGCTGTTCGTCGGTCCCTGCGGCGGCGAGAACGGTACCAGGCGCTTCCTGGTGACAACGTACCTCCTCAACGCGCCGGCGCCCGAACTCTCCGCCTTGCAAGCAGAAGAGGGCCTGGCGGTCGCGTTGCAGCCCATCGCGCTGCTGCTGCGCCCGGACACGTCCCCCTTTGCTGCATACAACCAACAAGTCTCGTGGGCGTACGCCAAGCACATGGATGCCGCGCAAGCTTGATTCCAAGCAGCCCGGGCCTCGCGCCTGGGCTTTTTCCTGCCCATTCAGGCAGCGAGGTGCCCGCTGGGAACTGCTGCTGCATCGTGCAGCTTCCAGCGGCCTGCCCCGCGCTCGGTGCGGGTAAGCACGGCGGCGCCGAGGAGGGAGGACACCCGTGCGGGCGGGTTCTTCAATTCGCCAGGAGCGCCGAGCGCGGCGCGCAGCTTTTCCGTGACGTACTCGTTGGGCTGCGGCGCATTGCAGTGCAGGCAGATGTTGCTTGTCGGCGCCTTGGACCTCCTGCCGAGGTTGATTTCATACTGCTCGATACGGTTTAGACCGAGGCCGGCAAGCTCGCTCGAGCTTAGCGCGGCCTGCACGCCGGCGAGGGTCTGGGAAAGAGAAGCAGCGGTGAGCGGGTGATACCACCAGGGTTGTTCCGCGCTGTCGAGCATCCCGCAGACGTGCTTCAGCTGCCGTTTGCATGTCCAGCACTCGCCCAACAGGTATCCGACGTGGAGCGTTCGGGTGTATTCAGGCACCTCGTAGGTCAGCCGCTTGCCCAGCAGCGCCTCAACGAACTCGGGCAGCGCCAGAGGGAATCCTTTGACCCGGGGCGGCACGCCGACCTCGAAGTCCTCGAGGGAGAAGACCGGGGTTTCCTTGTCCGTCAACGGCGCAATGCCGCTCTTCATCGGCGCGTGGAACCAGGCGCCGCGTACCCCGGAATCCCTGTAGCGGCGTTGCCGCCGAAGCGTCTCGGCGTGCGGCTGCGGGGACATCTGCACTTCGAACGCGACCTGGGCACGGCCGCGCTCGCAGAAGACGTCGGCAATCCACGCCTCGCCGGTGGGGCAGGCCCCCGGCCGCTCAGTGGTCACCGTCCAGCCGGCCGCGTGCGCCGCCTGCGCGATGAGCTGTTTGCAGTAGAGGTGCTGGGCGCTTTCAGGGGCGGTGGCACAAGGTCCCTTACGGGCGTGCGCAAAGAAATAGTTCCCGAGCGGGCTCGTCTTGGGTACCGCTGCACGCTGGCAACAGGGCATGGTCAAGCCGAGCCGCTTGTAGGTAGCCTTGAGCTCCTCCCACTGGCCTTCCTCAAATTCGAAGGCGTGCAGGTTTGTCGTACCGGTGGTAGCGCGCAGAGGCATCGAGGGTTAGTCGTTCGGCGTAGCTTGGATGATAGGGGCGCGGGGCTGTGGCGGCGACCCTCAACTTTTCCCTCATTCTGCCGATAACCCCTTCCAAACCCCCCAACGAAGGGGGGGGCGACCCTCGTATTCATCCGCGCCGGCGATTCCGCGGGCGTGCTGACCTTCGCTATACGGCAAAGGGTCAACTCTCATCAAGGAAGCACTGTGCTCATCACCCAACAAGAAGTGGAGGCGCTCGCCCAAAAGCGAGGCCTGGTTCTCGAATTCCCCAAGGCTTGGGCCTTGAACAAGTGGGATATCGAACTGGTCAAGCCGCAGCCCGAAGGCACGAAGCCACCTGCCGAGCCTCGCAAGGTCCTGCAGACCAACAATGTCGGCGACCTGTGTCGATTCCTGGGCAAGGACGGCTACACGGAGATGGCGGGCAAGCAAATCCGCCGCACCGAGCCGACCATCTTCCACCTGTGGCACCACGACGGCACGCTCCTTCATAAGTTCACGGGCCCGGTCGCGCTGATGCGCGACTAGCCGGGCCACTGCAACGCAATACATGCATCCGCATTCGGGCCGAATAGTGCCCCGCTCGGCCGTAAACGTAAACGGGTCGATGAGCGAACCGTCGGGGCCGACGCTCATGGTCCAAACCTGAAGGCGCTGACCGAGGCAAACGGGGCCCGGGCCACGGAAGGGAGCCAGACCTCAAGCGGGAAAACGCGCAGCGTCACAATCCGCTGGTATGTCGCGTCCCCACGGCAAACATGCCTGTGGAGGCCAAGGGGGGCAGGAGGCGCGCTTTCGAGAGCGTCTCATTCCGCTTAAGCGGTGAGACGCATGAGACGCGATGCGCACGAAGCAGCAATGGCCACCGAGGCTTCTGCCTGGCGTGCTCCGGCCCCGCCAGCGCCAGGCCATGGAGCTGTTGGTGAACAATGCATCCCACTGCCCATGCCTGTTCTTTGAGGGAGTCCGCGTGCCGCATGCCTTGACGTTTGAAAACTACTTCCTGGAAGCGGAGGAGGGGCGCGTTCGCCTGAAGGTCGTTCCGTCGGTCGATGGGCTTGTGCTCGACCAGGACGACCGATACGCCTTTGACTTCGTGCTCCTTCCGGCGGCAAGGGCCGGGGCCTGGGCGGACGTCTACCTCTTCACCTGCGACACCTGCGGGGACCCAGGCTGCGCTCGCATCGAGGGCGCCATTAGGCTGGAGGCGAGCCTCGGGCACACGACCTGGGTGATACCCGAATCGCTCCGCTCACAGCTGAATCCTGCGTTCCATGGCAAAGGACCGCTGAAACTCACCTTTGATGACAAGGCGTACTCGGCGGAGCTCGAACGCGTCATGGATGCCGTCAGGGCGGAGTCACGTCGTCTTGGCCGCAATGTTGACCTCGTCCCTTGGACGATGAGCGACGGCGAGCCCACGCTGGACCTGGAGGCGCACGTCGAAAAACTCATTCTCCGCAGGAGGTGGCTCGAATGGCGGGAGCGGGTGTGGGGTGCGCTCGACGACACGCACCTGGAGCTCGAGTTTCCAAGCGGCTACGTCCATGCCATCACGGTGGAGTGCCTCGCAAACCTCGTTGTGGGCAAAGGGCCCGCGACACCCTGGACCGAGCAGGTTGGCCGCGAAATCGAAGCGGACGTGGCGCCGCGCTTGAAAGCAGAGCTCGAGTCCGTCGTGGCTCTCGCCAAGACGCTGGGGTGGCCAACCATCTTGCGCGAGGGATTCACTGCTGACCGCAGCCCGGAAGGCCTAGAGCTGGGCGAACTCGAGCGAGAGACTGGATGGTCACAAGCGAAGCTGTCGCTCACGACGCACGCGCAGCGCTACCCGCCAGATTCTGAATAGTCGACGCGCGAAGGCCGAGCCACCGACCCCCTCGATGCAGGCCCACATCCTGCCCTTCTAGCTAGACAGAGGTCACCGAAACGGCCATCATGCCGCCTGGCGCGTCAGAGCGCGGTCAAAGGAGCGGCGATGCACGTTCTTCATTCTGTAGCGTGGAGAAGCTGGCGACTTCTCGCCGCATCAATCCTTGCTTTCAATGCCCTTCATCTCGCGGTAGCACAGCCACGAGGAGGCCAGACCGTTTCGTTTGATGTTACCGAGGCATCCGGGGCCTCACGCAAGCTGCAAGGAGTGCTCTACAAACCCACTGGCGCTCCAAAGGGGGCCGTGGTTCTGGTACATGGCTCCTCCGGCTGGACAGACCACCGAGAAGGCCACTACGGGCGTGCTCTGAGTGAGCGCGGCTACACCGTCCTTGCCATCGACACGTTTGGGCCGCGGGGAATCTCCAACACTGGAGAAAACCAAAGTCAGCTGACGACACTGCAGCAAACGCGTGATGCCTTCGCAGCGCGCCGTTTCCTGGTCGAACAATCGCACCTGCCAGCGCGCATAGCCGTCATGGGATTCTCTCGCGGTGGGCTCGTTGCGCTCTACGCGGCTGACCGAACATACCTGCCAGAGCAGAGCGACCGGTTCGCCGTCGCCATTCCTTTCTATCCGAGCTGCAGTGCCCGACCGCGAGAGCCCAAGCCAGCAAGCGTGGTCTTCATGGCGCTGGGGGAAAAGGATGACTACACCGGCGTGAAGCCGTGCGAAGAACTTGCCAAGGACTATGCGAATGCCGGAGGGAAGATTGAGGTCAAGGTGTACGCCGGAGCCAGTCACGGCTTCGACGGCGACCCAGCCAACACGCGCCTCTTTCGAGCCAGCACGGTTGAGAACTACATGGAGTGTGCGGTTGTAGTGGAGCCGGATGGTCGGTACGCACTGGGCGGAAAGTACTTTTCCGAAGCGAACTACGAGGAACTACTTGGCGAGATGAGGAAGGGCTGCATGAAGAAGGGAGCATCTTTCTGGACGAACACAGCGCAGAAAGAAGCGGCGACCCGAGATGTGCTCGAATTCCTAGACGCGCGGCTCACGGGAAACTAACTAGCACGGTCCCAGGTCGGCCTTCGAGGCCTCGGATGGCAGTCTTGTGGGCTCCGGCTTGCCCTTGAAGGTCACCACACGCGGAACCATGAACTTCCCGCAGTGCCCACAACTTTCCTTGTCGTCGGGTGCAGGGGCTCTACGGTCGGCGAACGAGACAACTTCTTATGCTCCCACTCAAAGTGTGAAGCTCATTCTGGTAACCGAGTGCGGGGGATTCAGGTCCCATTTGTAAGGGAGGTGAAGTCTCACGTCCTGGGCCTCGTGGCCTCAGTGCCCATAGACGGAATGTGATTGAACGCGGGCCCCTTTCCGATGGTGCGGGCCCAGAGGCAAGGCCATAGACCGCGCTGCCGGGGAACTCAAGTCGAACGCCTTAGCTCCGGCGCTGCGCCGTTTCCTCCGCTGCTTCCCCCGTTGGCCGGGGGGCTCTTTTCATGTCTCGGTTCGCCCCATCGGCCCAAGCGCGTCACGCCGGCTATCCACAGGAGCGGAGCTCCGCTGCTGCGAGTACTTGTCCAGTCCCCAGTACAGAAGGAACGAGACCGCCACGACTGCCGCCAAGTAGAGGGTCGGAGATTCGAGCGAAGCGCGCTTCAGCAGATAAAACACTGGGATGTGGGCCACGTACATCGGGTAGGAAATGTCGCCAAGCAGTCGCAGCGTTGCCGAGCCACCTGCTCCCACCCCAGGGTACGTCGTGAACCGTCTGAACGTCCACAGTACAACGACCAACGTGAATGCCTGCAAGGCGAAATGGTCGATGCCGCTGTTGAGGAAGTCATCGATGTGGCCACGCTTCCAGCTGGAGGCAAACTGGATGGCAGTGGCGAGCACGATGTGCAGCGCGAACATCCAGCCAACTTCCTTCAGGATGGGAACGGAATTCTCCGGCTCTCGAGCAAGCCGAAGGCCGGCTAGCCAGATGAAGGAGAGCAACAACAGATTCAGGCCGTAGCCCACCCCAGAAAAGTAGTTCCAGTGGAAGAGGGTTCGCCCGCAGGTGTATGCCAGGTAGGCTGCGAATGAGGCTGCCGTCAAGGCACGCAACGTGGACGGGCGGAGCTTGAAGAGCAAAGGGGTCAGACAGTAGAGCCAGACCTCCAGAGCCAAGGTCCAGGCTGGCCCAACAAAGGAGTCGCTGGTCAGAATCTGATTCAAGAACAGGACGTTGACCAAGACAAGCCAAGCCGACGGGAACGTGTCGTGCTCAAGCGCGAAGACGCCACACGTCAGTACGACTGCCGCAAGGTAAACCGGATAGATACGCAGCGCCCGGCGCCAGAGGAACCCCGCTGGCTCCTTCGCGTACGACGCTCCGATGGAGTAGCCGCTGATGAGGAGGAAACCGAGTATCGCCTCGAAGGCACCGAACTTTGGGATGAAATCCCAGGTGCCGAGGGCCACGAAGTCGGGCAAATGATTCACTGCGACGACGAACGCCAGCACGAATCTCAGCCCTGCGAGGGCGCTCCACTTTTGGATTTGCATTTTGTCGGATGAATGTTGATGGGTTTGCGGGCTCAGCAATGCGACTGCCATCGCCAACTGCGCGCCTGCGAACCCACCACGAAGGGGTAACGGGAGGGGTCATCGCCTCGGGCCCACCGGTCCTTCAAACGGCCTAGCAGCGCCGCCAGACCACCTTGCTTGGCTGCGTAAGCCAGATGCTTGCGGTAGAGCTCGCGCTCCATGGCCAGCACCATCCGCAGGGAAGAGATGTTCTCCTCTGTGTACGCCCACACGCCGTGGACAACGAAGTTTCCGGGGCGGCTCGCGTCAGGCCTGGGTCGAGCTTCAATGTCCGTAGCTCCAATGCTCCTCAGGAACTCGACGCGCGCCGCTGCGACCATCAACCCGTCGCCGTGCATCTCGAGTTCCCGACTCAGCGCGAAGTGCACAGCCTGAATAGCCGGGAAGCGCTCGGCCAGGAACATGGTCACCTCGGCCAGCAATAGAGGTGCGAAGTTGCGAACTTCCCTTCTTGAAGACGGCGAGGGCACAAAGCGGCCGACGCGAACCTCAGACCTGTCGGGGCTAGCCTCGACAGGCTCCACTGTGCCCAGCAGGCGGGCACCCTCATAGACGAACATCGGCTCGCCCAACTCGTACCTCGACAGGCCTGGGCCCGAGAGGTGGAGTTGATGAGGCGGGGAGGGCGGTGCCATTGATTTCATGCTTTCTCGCTCCCTCATCAATGAAGCGTTAGCCCGCAGTACGTCAAGCTCGTCGCCTGCGCCTTCGCGTTCAGGCGCAACAGCTTTCGGCCCCTGCCTTGTCGCGCGTCGGAGAGGCTGCGGTCGCGCAGCACCTTGCGGAAGCGGTAGCCGACGGTGACGACCTGGCCATGAGCGACGACCGCGTACGCGGAGCGGGTCTCGCTTGCGAGGCGCAGCGCCTCGGCACATTCATTGCGGGCAATCTGGCGCAAGGCGCTGCTGTCCAGGGTGACCACCTCAGCTCCGAGGTGGTCATGGGAGTAGTGGCCGTACCGCAGCAGACAATCGAGCAGGAGGCTGTTCATCCCGCGCTGCTGGACGCGCAGGGATGCGTGGGCGCTGAGAGTGGCCGCGACGCCCTCGGTTTGCGTGGAAAAGTGCATCGAACCTGACATCACGAACTCCTCTTTTTGTTTGCAATGCAGGTAGTATTTGCACAAGGGTGGCTCATAGCGTGAGCCACTGATACCAAAGAGTTACTCCCCAGCCGCCACAAGCCCCATGGACCGGACCGAGCGCTTCTACAAAATCGATTCCTTGCTCCAGCGGGGAAGGCCGGTGCCCATCGCCAGGATGCTGGAGGAACTGGAGGTCTCCCGGGCCACCTTCAAGCGCGACATCGAATACATGCGCGACCGTCTCCAAGCGCCCATTGAGTGGGACCGAGATGCCGGTGGCTACGTGTACGCCGGGGCCGGGCCGGGCCTGGAAAGGCAAGAACTCCCGGGGATGTGGTTCAACTCGAGTGAGGCGTATGCGTTGCTGATGATGCAAGCGCTGCTGTCGGAGATGCAGCCAGGGTTGCTGGGCTCACATATAGAGCCTCTGCGGGCGCGACTGCGCGCCGTCATCGAGACAGGACAGCACGCCGCTTCCGACGTCGAGGGCCGCGTGCGCCTGATAACCACCGGCGCGCGGGCCGTGCCAGACAAGCACTTCGAAGTCGTGGCCGCTGCCTTGTTACGCGGCGAACGTCTTAAGTTGAAATATTTTGCCAAGGGGCGTGGCGAAAGCAGCGAGCGTGAGGTGTCGCCCCAGATGCTCTTGCACTACCGCTCGAACTGGCTTCTCTGCGCATACTGTCATGTTCGCAACGGCTTGCGGTCGTTCGCGATGGATTCGATGGAGGCCGTAGAGGTTCTCGCTCGCCCTGCAGGGAAGGTGCCGAACAAGGTGCTTGCCTCGTTCATTGGCGAGGGCTACGGCATTTTCAGCGGCAGCCAACTCACCTGGGCAAAGCTGCGCTTCAGCGCCGAGCGCGCCCGCTGGGTGTCGCGCGAGAGCTGGCACCCGAAGCAACGCATGACGCGCGACGCCCAGGACCGCTTAGTGCTGGAGGTCCCGTATGCCGATGCACGGGAGTTGACGATGGACATCCTGCGCCACGGGCCTCATGTCGAGGTCTTGGAGCCGCCGACCTTGCGTGCGCAGGTGGCGCAAGAGTTAGCTCGGGCGATGGAGCAATACCAAGCCGCTTAAAGGGGTGCATCGGACACCTGTTTGCGGGCCACTGGTCGCTCGTGAGCACTGCCCCGAAGCCGGACCAGCGAACCCCTAATCGAGCTCAGGTCCGGAACCTAGCGACGGCCTCAATCGGCGGGTCGAGCGCGGCTTCTGCAGTGTGTGCCCACTGACCACGTGACACGCAATCGGCGCGATACGCGCTTCCGTCCATGGCAGGACATCAAGCCCGGTTCCAGTTACGATTGCCGGCGGGTGCCACCGACAAACCAAAGAAAAATGAACAAACTCGCAGCCTGCGCCATGCTCGCGGCCACGACGATTCAAGCGCAGACACTGCCGAGCGACGTGGACGAGCGTGGCAGCTACCACGAGGCGCATGTCTACCACGTCATGTTCCGCACAGAGGCGGATGCCAAAGAAGTAGCGTCGCTCCGAACTGTCCCCAAGGAGCGTTTGCTGCCAGCCTTCAAGGTGGCGGCTGTCGCCAAGAGCATCGACCCAGGCTCGCGCCAAGCGGGCGGAGACCTCGGGGTGATTAAAGAGGGCACGATGGTGCGCCCTTTCGAAGCAGCGGCCTTCGCTACCGCGCCTGGCCACATGAGCGGTCCGGTCCAAACGGAGTTTGGCTGGCACTTGGTGTACGTTGCGTCGGCGAAATCGACCCCCGTCGCGCAGGTCTGTGCCCAAACTCTCAAGGCCCAGCTGAGGGCGACGCCGGGACTGCCTGCGAACGTGATTGAGCTCACGAAGAGCTACAAGCCAGGGATGCCGGGCTTTGAGGGCAAGGTGGCGCGGTTACTCGGTCCGCTCTGGGCCTCCCCTCAAGAACATGGATGGAAATCTCACCTTTCTTAAGGTGGGGTCCACCGATGCGTCTGGCAACACGGAGGTCCTGCAGCACACGGAGTACCCGTACGCACGCCTGAACACTTCGCCCCTGGCATGCAAACGGTCGGAGCGAACCAGATACCTGGTGAACTGCAAACAGGGCATTGTCCAATTTCATTCGGCTGAAGAGCAGGCGCTCCGAGGTGGTCAAGGACTCATTGTCAATCGACGGCCCTCAATCGCCGGCGCTATCGACAAGGCAGAGTACGGCGGGTTCTACCGGCAGCTGCGCGCCCTTGCTTGCAGGCCGGAGCTCAAGACCTAAGATATGAGGAGGCCCGATTTTCCATCGTGGCGCCACGGCAAGCCTTCTCGTAGGGGCTTCCTGCATTCGGGCCAGAAGCAGACGGTCAGCCCCTGTCGCCAATCCTTGAGAATCCGTCCATGTATGCCTTAGAAATCTCCATCAACGGACGAGACGCTGTCACCGGCGGCGCAACCGACCTGTGCGTGCTCTCTGCCATCATCACCCTGACAGGGAAGCTGGGCCCTGAGGCTGCACCGCCGCGGGATGATGGAAGCGTCGACATGGACTTGCGTCTTGGAGGACTGACGGCACGCGCGGACGGGGCCGCCGACGAACACTTGGATTGGTTACGAGCGAATTTGAAGGCTGGGGATGTGGTGAGCATCCGCGTCGTCGAGACAGCCACTGCCGACCCTGTAATTTCTGGGCATGAGGCTGAGCGCGTCGCAGACGATGAAAGGGCCTATTTCGAGCATTGCAGGAAGGCATATCTTGAGATGCGTGAGAAGTATGAGCCGACCTCCGCGGCTTAGGGCGTGTGGGTGTGAGACGCTGCCAACCGCCGCGCCGGCCAAAAAGACGGTCGTTTCGGGCCTCCACTTCTCAGCGTCGATGTAGGATTCCCTTCGATGTCCGACGACTCTCTCGCAACGTTTACCCGCCGGCTGTCGGCCGAGTGGCTACCCGCCTATTGCAATTACTCAGCCCGGCAGTATTCGCCGGCGGGGTACAAGGCGATATCCAATAAGGTGACGACAGCTGATGCCAGGGGCTTCCTCCGCGCGCTGGATAGCGGCATCGTGGTGCACGGGAAACGTGGCGGATACCGACTGCCCCACGGCAAGACCGAGGAAGTGATTTTCTGGGAGGGTTCCAGAGACGCCGTCCCGAGGAGCATCACGCCTTGGCTGGAACCGGTCATTGCCATTAGCTCGGTGGCACGCCTCCATTTCGAACTTGGATGGCCCGTGACCTGCTTGGCACTGCAGTCGGCCAAGTGGGAATTCGACCTGACCGCGTCTCTTCCCGGCAACCTGGAGACGGAGTACATCGCCGGCGAGGTCAAGAAGACCGAGAAGGAACTCGACGCGCTCATCGAGCATATGCTCAACCTGGCTCCCCAGTCCGAGGTGGATGAGAAGTCCCTGACGGGCCCGAAGCTGAACGCCTACCGGAAGTTGAATCGTCGTCGCGCACCGTTCTTTTGGGCCGTGGGACCGGGGGGTGTCAGCCACGCATTTGCTGTCGTGCACTCACCCGAGTTGAAGATATTCTTCACCCATGTGCCGCTAGACCGGCTGGCCTGCCCAGGTAGCGTTGAGCCGGCACGCTCTGAGACGGACGCGACCGGCTGGTAGAGCTCTACAAGACTACTCAACGCTCGCGTTGCGGCCAATACCGGAAGTTCGTCACGACCCTCCAGTTCCGCTAGCGTTGCCTTGATTGAAGGCCTATTGACCGTGGCGCGGTCGATAAAGGCCTCCACACGAACGAAAACGTGGCCCATCGCGGGGGGCGCCGAACTCCCTTCTCGAGGGTTTCACGTGAAGTTCACCGGGAACGCACGGTGCGGCTCTAACGTAGCGCGTGCATTCGGTGTGAAGTGCAAGACTGGGGAGATTCTGCTTGTGACCCGTTCGACGATGAAGCTCGCTGTGCCGCTGTTGCTGACCTTGACCGTTGCAGGGGCGGCGGCAGGTTCGTTGTTGGAAACCAAAGGTCCAGTGCTCGCCGGTTCTGTAACTCGACCTGAGTGCAAAGAGGCGCTCGTCATTGCCCAAGCAGCGTTCGCATCGGACTCGCCTCGTCTCTACGCTCCCTTCTTGCTGCCGTCCGTCCTGTCGAGCGAACTGGTGTTGGGAGCGTCAGAACTCGACCTCTCTGGCGGCGACGCGCTTCAGGTCGATGAGACGATGTTTGAGAAGCACCGTACACCGGATAGCACCATCGCCAGAGCCGTGTATTGGCAGCGGCATGGAGAACATGGGCACCGCTTGATTGTGCAAGAAACTCCGCGCGGGTGGCGCGGAGATGCATATTCCGCCTTCATCACGCCCGATGAGCAGACTGTTGGCGACTTCGTTGCGCGTCTTGGCCAACCCGCGCAGCGGGGGTCGAACGGCGAGATTCTCTCGGGCGTGTGGAGGCCCCCCCCTGGTATTCAGGCACGGCGCATCAGGGGCACTCTGGCTCATCGATGTGGGGCAGCCTTTTGTCTTTCTCGCAGCTTGGTCTGTGTATGCGCTCGAACGCGGTCCTAGCCCAAGTTGCCGAATTGACTTCCGGCCGGCGTCTGCAAAAGATGCGAGTGCGCTGCTCCCTGAGCCGACAGCCGCTCTCGTGCGCCTGCTGGATAAGGCAATCGGGTCCGGTGCGGGCGAAGGTACGCAGCAACCAACGGCGTGGATACAGGTGGACGTTCAGCACACGCTGGCGAACGCCGCGCTGCGTCCGTGGGCGGTTCAGCAACCGTTCAACTCGAGGAGCGAGGTGGATTCCGGGCTGGCCGAGTGGGCAGGCAAGGATACGTATAACCGTCAATTGTTCCAAGCGTTTGGGATGAAGTATCCGGCTGCAGAGAGGGCGCTTGCGGCTCACTATCGGCACCGCTTTCACCTGGGGCGGAGCCAATCAAAGCGGATGGCGGCGTACTCGTTGGACGTCGCATTTCGCTCTCATTTCACGTTTCCTAAGGAAAATACTAATACTCCAGGGGGGAACCCTGCGCCGGCGAACCCCTGGCACAGTTTCAATCCACCTCGTGACGGCTGGTGACCTCCATAGGCAGAATGTGGGCCATCAGGGACAGTCAAGCGCGACGTCCGAAGCGCGTGCGCTCTGTCCTGAGGCCGGTCACGATTGCGCCTGCACTACGTACAGGCAGCCTGCCACTTTCGACTACCGATGCCTTCAATTGACCACGTCGAGGAGCACCTGCCAGGACTGCAACTCGCCTTCTTCGAGATTGTCTGGCCTGCGTTCGATTGGCTTGGAGCAATCGGTCTGCGCCCCGAGCCAGGCCATGTAGTGTCGGTGCAGCTACGGGCCTCAGAGCTTCCGACTAAAGGTGACCTCGATGACTGTAAACGGCTCCTTCGAGACGTTCTAGACGCGGCGTTCGCCGGTGTGAAGGTCAAAATCCACATCACCAAAGACAAACCTGGGGCAGAAGTTAAGGGTTGGTACCTCGGTATGTCGCCGGACCTTTTTAAAGTCATCGCGAGTTCGCATGCACCTTGGCGTCTTGAGCGCGGTCGATAGCCTTAGCGGCGCCTGGAGGCCTTTGATATCGGTCCGCAGCCGTCCGAAGCCTTCGTTCTTGATGGCGTCTCAATTCCAGTTCAACTGAACTGCAACAAAACGCGCCTCTTCCAGTTGGCTTTCGATGCCGTCCGGGTTACATTTTGCTGACATAAATCGGCTGCGCGAACCGTGCGCGGCCACGAACGAGGAGCGCCGTAGCAATGATTTGCCCGCAATGCGAGGCTGAAAACACGTTCGCGGCCGCGCGCTGCACCGACTGCGGGAAACCCTTCGGTCCGTCACGCGACAATCGGGACGAACCAGCCTCGCGTGCAAGCGAAGTCGCACCGGCATCCAACGTGACGCGTCCCAGTTCTTCAGCGTCACCAGCCGAGGTGCTAGGCCAGCCGCAGAACCTCGACTGGCTCGTCCGCTATGCGCTCTGGGGCATGCCTGTCACGTATATCGGCTTGGTCGCAGCATCCGCGTTTGGGCTGAAGCCGCCAATGCTTGTTTTCAAGGTGCTCCTTGGAGGCGGCGCTCTATGGCCGTTGCGCGCGTTGCTCAAGAAGGAACCCAGCAACGAGCGCGCCCTGGTCGCAAGAAAGTTCGGGCGCATCCAAATGGCCGTGATGCTCGCCGCAGAACTGACCATGATTCCCTTCATGTTTGTGTTGCCGGCCCAATCTTGGTTGTTGGTCGGGGGAATCTTTTTGCTCGTGGCTTTCGGTGTGCATCTTGTAGTCGGTGTCATAGGCACACGTCGCCTCAGAGGCTTTGCACAGCTCGGCGGATAGCTCGCTGGCGCTGGCGGCGACGAATTGCTTGCGCGGACGCCTCCAACCGGCCAAGACCGGACCTTCGACCCTACCCTCTGACTTCTCAAAACATGAGCCAACTCTGCACCTTCGCGGGCGTCCGCATCGCTCTCCCCAACGGCTGGGTCGACATCAGCGACGACATGCCCGAAGGAACACCGCCCACCCTGGCAAAGCCGGAAGGGGTCGGGGCACTGCAGTTCTCTGTAGGACGGTATCTTTCCGGCGCCAACCCACAAGTCAGCCCGGACGACCTTGACGCGATGCTCAAGGAGTTCGCCGACACACGTTCTCTTGGCGTGGCTGCGAACGTCGAACGAGGCAAGTCCGCGAGCCACTATGTCGGCGGGAGCTTCCTGCATGCAGGCGACGTGATTCGCGCCTGGTACTTGACCAACGGCTCCGACGTGGCACTTGTCACCTACGTGGCAGCCGCTGAAAGCGGCGATGCCGCGGGCGAGCTCGCTGACGCGGGCACTATCGTCAGGTCCGTTGATTTCGGCTGAACGTCAAAGGGCAAGATGCGGCCACAACCGGCCCTTCATCCGCATTTCCTATTCATGCCGAACATCGAAGACTTTTCATCGTTGAGCACGGAAGAGTTGGTGCAGGCTTTGTCCATCAGCCTGTACGAACCTCCCCTAAATCGCCTTCGAGAAACCTTGGCATCGCGGCCTGAGGTTTTTCGTGTGCTGACGCTCGTACTCGACTTCGATACCGAGGTCTCGATGAGCGGGATTCTCGGATTCTTGGAAAATTCCACCGGCCAGTGGCTCAGCGAGACCATTGAAGCCTTCGACCTCATCAGTGCCAACGAAACCGCCGGCATCCTTCGCCGCGTTCACCAGGCGATGAATCGACATGGCATAACCCCAACGACCTTACGTTCCGAAGTGAATGCCGGAACGCTGTATGACGTTGTTTCGTTCGGCGAGCTTCATGGAGCGAAGAGCCAGGCCATGTCTCGCGAAGTGATGCAGATTGCCGGCGACCTCTACGTCGGCAATCCTGGTTCGCAGGAGGAACCTTGGCGCCTGCTCTATGAGTATGTTGAGCCAAGGCGTCAGCAGCTCTTGGATGTGCTTAGTCAGATTTGACTCCGGCCAGGCGACGAACTGCAACAGCCGCTTTGGGGCAACGGCTACTTCCGCTATGGGCCTGCCCAGAAGTACGGCGCCGAGAAACCGGATGTTCGAGGCGTATGACGGGTTCGTGCCCGTTGCCGTCGCAGCTGTACCTCGACATCGGAGACAGCTATCCGCCACCTAGCGGTCAAACAAGCATTACCGCGTCATTGCCCCGCGCGCACTTGCGCTGCCTGAGGCACCGCTTGCGAGGTCGTACTTTGACGCCCTGGTTATCGCAGCCGACTGCCGATGCGCGACCTGGAGGGCCAAGGTACCGGCCGCCCAGGTTGGTCAGTTGGGCAGCCGTAAGTTGCCGACGTGGATGCCTTGCGCCGTCGCCGGCAAGAAGTCGGCGCACTCGTTAATTTGTGCCACGACGAGCGCTCATCAGGGTGCGCAGGGGCGCGCCGTCCTGTATACACTGCCGCCACCAGAAGAACGAACGGCCCATCGAGCCCTAGCTGAATGCAGAACTCAGGCGAACAAGCGAAAGCGCAGGGCCAAACCGCCACGCAGATGGACCAGGGCGCTGAGGCGCCAGTCCAGGATGGTGGGGTGCCATCCCAATCGTCGACCGAGCAGGCCGGTGCGTCCACTGCGAAGCCAAACTTGGCCGCAATCGCGGTGGCGACAGCAGTCGCTTTGGTGGTTGTCTATGGCATCTTTCAGGGCTGGTTTGGCACCAAAGTGACCCCCGCAAGGCTGGCAGGCACCTGGGAGTGCGACGGCCAGGGCCGGCCCATGTACGAGTTCGACCCCGCCGGCACGTACACACAGTCGACAATTGGCGACCCGAATTCGTCCGACTCGGCGAAGCGGGCCAGCATGGAGGTCAAAGGAACGTTCGCCATCTCGGGCGGTGAGGTGACCATGACCCCAAAGCGCGTGCTCGCGGCGGTAGAGCCCCAAGACCTCCCTCTGTTTGCGCCGGCCATGCGGTCCGGGGCCATCCGCCTTCTTGGCAGCAACACCTTCGAGATTCTTCCTGGCCAGGGCAGCACCACGATGAGTGCAAAGCTTTCCGACAAGACACTGACCTTCCGGGTGACCCGGCGCGTCGACGCTCGAGGTTCGGTGGTCAATCCGCCCGCGGGCGCCTGGCAGCCATTTGAGTGCACCAAGGGATAGCCCGTCGAGGGCTTTTGGTCTTCAAGAATCAATGAAACAAGCAGGAGGAGCGTTCATGAGATGTTTGGCTTTAGCGGCATCGTTGCTGCTGGTGAGTTCGTTTGCGGCCGGTCAATCGCGAGTCCCTGAGAAACTGCGGCGCAGCGCCAGTCCCGAAGCCATTGCGGCCCTGTCGGAGGCTTCCGGAGAGAAGCCGGAGGTCATCAGGGCCATCCAAATGTTCAGGACGCAGCTTGAAAGCATCCGCGCGACGCGGGAAGACGAGCTCGAATTCAGCCGGGAAGAGGTCGCGGAATTTCATCGAAAAAACCCGAACTTCAAGCCCGACAACGCCGACCAACTTCTGCTGGTTTGCTTCGACTGGAGGCCTGTTGCTCAGCAGGTTTCTGACATAGTCCCCTGGATACTCTTGCTTAGTTCCTATGGGCCTTGTTTCGAGCAGGGGTCCGCGAGTGCATACGTGGTCAATCGTGCCTTGGTCAAAGTCGCGATTTTCAAAATGCGAGAGCTCGCGCCGAGCAGCTGGTCGACTCCCTGGCCAGGGGAAAAAATCGACCGAGTCGAGAGCTATATCTTGGGAAGCAACAAGAAGAACATCGAATTGCTCGCCGAACTGATGCGCAAGGAAGCGGTGGCTGCCATGTCCCCCGCCCAAAAGGCTGCGCATGAGAAAAGCGAGCAAGCTCAAAAGGCGGCAGGGCGCGCGAACATGTGCCAGTTCATGAAGGCAACAGTCGACCAGGCAATCAAGGCAGGTGATAGAGCTTCGGCCGAAAATACGCTTGCCTCGATGTCGTTGCACGGCTGCAAGTAGTACCAGCGCTGAAGATGCGTTGCCTACAGGGCAGTCCTCTTCGCGCTGATGACGAATGGCCAATACCTTGATTTCCCGGCCTGGAATGAGGATGGCAGGCGCTGCTGCCCTTCGTACATTGCGCGGCATGGCATCACAAACCCGCCGGAGCGATGCAGCATCGAATGGCGCTACCGGGCATCGCAGCGCGTGCATCCGCACTGGCGCCGCCTCCGCGCCATAGGAGCCCGAGCTCGGCGGCTCGTCCGGAAGCTGGGAACCCGCCCCGCGTGCCGAACTGCGAGCAAGCTGCTAGCCGAGCCGCCCCTCCTGCGCACTTGCCAGCACGCGAGCCTTTGCAAGGTCGAACTCCTCTGCCGTCAGAATGCCGTCTGCGTGCAAGTTCGCCAGTTGCTCCAAGCGCAACATCATCTTGGCGGTTGCATCGCTAGCCACCGCGTTGGCTATTGACTCGGGTTTTGGGCGCATCAGGCTCTGAAGCTCGGGGCTGCTAGATGCCGTTATGAAATCGAAAGCGGTTCTTCCAGTGCTGTCAGGATGGTCGGGCTTTGCGCCGGCTTCGAGAAGAAGCGGGATGCAAGAGAGTGCCTGTTCCGAGACGGCGTATTGGAGAAAGCCGCGCCCTGTTGGCAGTTCGTCGTATGGGTGAACTCGCCCGGCCTGCAGCGCAGTGCGAATGACCGAGGGGACGTCATGTTTCAGCGCGTCGCGAAAGTCCTCGATGGCGGATAGCTTCTCGGTACTCAATGCCGTGCCGTCACCATAGCTGACCGGCGGGATGTCCTTCGTGCCCCCGCGCCCGCCGAACACCATGAAAATGGCCCCGGTCACAGCCGCGGCGCACGCTGCGAGCAACAGGTTTTGTCGGTCCTGCATGAGGCCGATGTTGTTGACACGACTGCCGTAGCCCGTCGCTACGCTCGGGTCGAACACGAAGAGTGCATAGCCCCCGACCAAGACCGCACCAATGAACAGCAGCACTCCAAATGCCTTCATCCGGCTCTCCCGTGGTGCCTAGACCGCAGCCGACGGGATGAGCCTGGCCGCAACCGCATGCGCCTTTGTCGCCAAGAAAATCCCCACCGCCAGCTCCCCGAACCCAATCATCCCGTCGATGTGCATCCAAGGGTCCATCGTCGTGATGGGCTGCCCGTTGGCAATCACGATGGCGCACAGCGACAGGTACTTCAGCACTGCCGGCAACGCCTTGATGGCAATGACGAGCAGCCCGAGCACCACGCAGGCGACGACCAGGGCCTGCTGGCTCGGAAGCTGTAGCTTGTCTTCAAACCTCGTCTTCGGAACCAAGCGGTGCGCGACGGACATTGGAAACAGCCATAGGAGCGCGCCGGCTCCGACGTAGAGCCCGGCCACCAGATACGGCACCCACACGGCGTCCGGGTTATTCGACGCCTTCAGCGCCTGGGCGATGGCGAACGCCTGGAACGCGGAGATAGCGAGCCAGATTGCGAACAGGCGAGCGGCAAGGCCGACGATTTGCTGTGGAGTCATGAGCTGGCTTGCCGAAGTGAGGGGCGCATGTTGCGCAGACGAGTTACTGCTGGTAACATAAGGTTAGCACAAAAGTACCCACTGCCGGTGGCGAGTGCGCTCAAAAGAATGGAACGGCGGTACTCCCTACGGGAGGCGCTTCAGGAGTCGAGGGCTAAGGCACGTGCCGGGGACTACCGGTCACGCGCCGGGTTGGAGGAAATCGCGATGCAGACTTGGGCGAAGGTGCTCGATTGGATTGGTGTTGCCTGCTTCGGAGTCGGCGCGCTTGCCATGGCCCGCTACCCGCAGGCCTCTCCATGGGTCATGGTGATTCATCTGCTGCCCTTCGGCGCAGCGCTGATTGCCTTCCGGCCAGACTCCTCGCGCGTTGCCGTTGTAGGAGCGCTGGCGCTCAATGGGCTGTGGCTGGCAGGACTGGCCGCGGCTGTCGCTTTCGTCCTGTGGTCGCTTAAGGCCCGGGAGAGCCTGTTCATCGCCGTCTTCATCGCGGTGATGGCGACACCGTGCCTGCTCAACATCCTCGCGCTGATGTCATCCAAGAACCGAGCGGTAGCGGGCGAGTCGGCTGCGCACACGAGCTTCGCGGCGGCGGAATGATGTCGCGACAAGGCTCATTCTGGTGCCCGCCAGCGCGTTTTCCTCTGGCCGCATGCTGGCGACGTGAAAGTCGTGGCGCGATGTGTTTGATTGTTCCCGCCCTGGCGGCACTCGTCCTGTTGTCCAGCGCCGGCGCAGCAGTGGCCGCTTCCGAAGACATCGCTTTACGCGGCTGCTGGCGTAGTCAGCAGGTTCGAGTCACCCTGGCTGACGGAACGCACCGCGAGCAGAACGGCGACTGTGTCATTGAGTACGACGGTAGTCGGGCTCGGTCGACGTGCCACGGCAGTAACGGAAAGACGGAGACTCTGTCGAGCTATGTGCCATCCGGGCCAGGGCAGTTGCGGGTGACAACCCTCGACCCAGTAACCGGTCAGCCGAAAGGTCCAGCCTCTGAGCTGAACTATCGTATCGAAGACGAATGGCTTCTGTTTGAGCGCCAACTCCCGGCTTCTGCTCAGGCGAGCCCAACGGGAAAGCAGCCGGTTTCGTTGAAGTCGGTGTCAATCCGAGTCTCGTCAGGGACGACGAAGGGAACGGAGTGCCGGCCCCGCGGCGAAAACCCGCTGCGAGTGGGGCGCATGCCGACAAGTTCGCTGCTCTTGACACTGCCCACTGGCTGGAAGCCATGGAACGTCGACCCGGCGACCGACAAGAATCTTGGACCGGCAGTCAACTCGAACTTCTTCGTCGGTGCCTTCGTTCCTCAGAGTGCAAACTTCGGGTCCTCGGGTCCGGTTCAGTTCGTGCTCGTTCTGGACGACACGCGCTATGGGCCGATACCTGTGCGGCCAGCCCAGTTTGCCGATGTAAAGAAGCGATTCATCGGCGAAATGCCTGGGTCTCGGCTGAGTTGCGATGACCAAGACCGAGTATGCGCCAGTCTGCGAACTCCAAATGGCGCAACCACCTATACCGAGCTAGTCAATCTAAACGGGCGCGTGGCCATGGTCACTGCTGCCTCCCAGAACGATTCCATCGACACGCTGCGGAGGTACGCCGCGCGATTTGTGGAAAGACTGCGACTCGACAACCAACGTTGATGCCCCGGACGCTCTAGCGCCGAACGGGCCCTACTCACAAAAACACTGAAAGACTGAGGAGCGAATATGACCATGGAGCAGGCTGGCTCGCTGCTGCCGCTGTTGATATTCCTCGCGCTGATTGCCGGTTGCGTGTGGCTGGTACGTCGGTCGGCACGCCAAAGGGAGGCTCGCGGAGAGAGGCTCCACGGAACGAGAGGCTGGCTCGGCTTCTTTCTTGTCGCTTCATTCGTCCTTTCGCCGCTGATAGGTATTGGCACGCAATTCAGGAACTTCACCGAGGCGGAGGCGCGCAACCCCGCGCTCGTGGAGCTTCCAAGCTATGTGCAATACAAGGCTTTCTGCTGGTGCCTGATGCTGGGCATGATTGTCTGGCAGGTCTGGATGGCCAACCGGCTTCGCACGAGGTACGAGCCGGAGAGCGTGACCCACGCCAAGCTCTTTCTTGCCCTAAGTCCGTTCGTCATGTACCTCGGCGATGTGGGCGCTGCCTGGGCGTTCCTCAACGTGAACGCCGCGGGGGAGGGCGCTGCTCAAACGGTTCGCGGCTTCATTTCAAGCTTCCTCTGGTTTCTGTACTTCACGAACTCGGAGCGAGTAAAGAACACCTACTTTGGTGCCAAGCAGGCCGGGGACCTTGAGCCGCTCGAGTCTCTGCGCATGCGAGCACGTGGCCGGAAAGCGCTCGAAGACCGTCGAGACCCTGTGTTCGCCGAGGCCCCGTTGGCTGCGTTGCCGACGCCGGAGCAGACCGACACGCCCGCAGCAGACGCAGCCGAGCAGGTCTGGTGGTACGCAGAAGGCGAAAACAGGAGCGGTCCGCTGTCGGCAGTGCAGCTCGAGGAGCTTGTGCAGGCGGGCACCATCAGCATGACCACGCTGGTTTGGCGCGAAGGGCGCCTGAGCTGGAAACCCATGCAGCACATCCCGGAGCTGGCCAAGGGCCGGGCTGCGCCGGCCGCGGACGCTGAGCCTGGATTCCTCAGGCAAGCTAGGTTACGCGAACGCGCCGCCGGCGCGCCGCTGTGGACCGCAGCAATCATCTTGGCCGTGGTGCTGGTCGCGTTCGGCCTGGCCTTCCATCTGCCTGAGAGGGCGTCGCTGGCCTATGCGCTCGGAGTCGGCCTTGGCACGCTGCTGCTGCCAGTCGCGGTCGTCGTCATTTTCTCGCTCTGGAGCGACTACCCCAGCCAGCGCAAGAACCTGAAGGTCTTCGTCGGATGCTGCACGGTGCTGCTCGCAACCTCGGGCGCGACCACGCTCATGACACGCGGCTACGTGGAGCGTTGGCTCAATCGGGACCAGTTGACGGCGGAGGACCACCGTTCTCAGGCAATCAAATGTGTGCAGCTGCGCGACCTGCGATGCCAGGAAGCCAGCTGGCGCGAGTACGTACGGCTTCGACCCGACGACGCCTTCGGCGCCGCGCGCCTGGGCATGGTCCTGAACTTGCGTGACAAGCACGAGGAAGCCATCGTTCACCTCAGGAGGTCGTTGGACCTCGGGGAGGGTGCGTACGACCTCTTCGCGTTCTACGCCGACAGCCACGAGAAGCTGGGCCACACGGGCGACGCCATCGAATGGTCGTACAAGGCGCTGTCCGTGGCACCGAGCCTGGTCGACGTCAGAGGGCGCTTAGCCAGCCTCCTGCTCAAATCGAAGCGGCCCTACGAGGCGCTGTCTCTCCTGCAGGCCTACGACAACCAGTTGGAAGCAAAGGGCGTCCGGCCGTACTTCGTGGCGCAACGGATTTCCATTGAGACGGCTATCGACCAGGCCGAACCAGAGAAGACCTTGGAGCGCGCGGCGCTGCGGTTGCCGGCCTTCAGTGGTCACTTCTTCGCGCCAGTGACCCTGGGCTCGAGCAAGCCGCGGGCTTTCATGGTCGACACCGGCGCCAGCCGGACGAGCCTGAGCGACGCGATGCTGCGTGACACGAAGGTCGTCTACCGGGTGACCGAGCCGCAGGTGAAGATGCGGACAGCCGACGGCAGAGTAGTGCTGGCACGAGGCATCGTCATCGAGTCGATGAAGGTCGGGCCCTTCGAACTCAAGAACGTGCCAGCAATCGCGTGCGTCGATTGCGCCTCGCTGCTTGGCCAAGCGAGCTTGGCCCATTTCGACATGCAATCAGCGCGAGCGCAAGGGGTTGAGTTCCTGCTCCTGGCGCGGCGCGGACCTCAATAGTTGAACAAAGGAAGCGAGTCCTTCGATGGAAAACATGTTCTTTCCAAGGCTGCGCCGCCTGAGCATTGCGCTGCTCGCGGCGGTGTCGTTCGCGGCAGCCGCCCAGCAGCCAACGCCAGCTCGACTGCAGGCCGAGATTTCGCGGTGGATGCAGCGCTACGTCAGTGACGAGACTCTGCTCGAGAAGACAGTGACCAACTCGTACGGGCCGAACCTGGCGCCGCCGAAGCGCGAGGCAGTCAAGGCCATGTTGCGAAGAGTCATGCTGCACGAACGGATGGCGCCATATCTGACCAGGGTGGTGATGCCGTTCTACGGCAAGCAGCTCGGCGCGGATGAAAGCAAGAACTACGTGCTCGAGGCCGTGGTCGAACTGCAGGTGAAGGGGCTGCGCCGCCTGCCGACCGAGGTCCATGCGCAATTCCTGCGATACATCCTCGACATGGCTGCGGCCACTCAGCCTACCGTGTGCAAGGCGCTCTTCCTCGGGAAAATGGGCACCCAGCAGTCCGCCGTCTATGAGCGCCGGTACATGGCGAGCTTGCCGACAGAGAAGTTCGAGGCCGTTCTCGGTATGTACCAGGCGGCAGCGCTGGCCGAGCTTGATGGCTATCCCGACGTCAAGCCGCTCAACCCGACGCAGGCCAAGGCGGCCGAGAGCGCCTATGCCGTTGCAGTCAAGTCCCGCATCGCGCGCATGCCGCTAGGGCTGCACGCACGCGTTTCCGCGGACATTGAAGGTGGCGAACCGACTGAGGTGTGCGCGTGGTTCCGTGACACCGTTGGAGCGGCATTGGACCTGCATGAGCCTTACCTCGGGTGGTATCTCACCCGCTTCATCCAGGCCATGTGACGGAGCGAGGTGCGCGATGTCGTGTTTACGCCGGCAGTGGCTTGACGCGCCACCCACCAGGAGCGGTGAACGTGGCACCACAGCGCTGGCTCGGGCAGCTTTCTGCGTCAAGGAGCACGACGGTATCGCAATTCGGGCACGTGCCCTTGGGCTTCGCCTCGTAGGCCTCACGCTCGAGACGAAGTCGACCTTCTTCTGTCTTCAACTGCTCTACCCTCTCTCGCTCGATTCGCTCTGCAGCCAACTCGCCAGCGCGGCGGCCGGTATAGAGCGCTCTGGAGCGAACTTCATCGCCCAGAGCTTCTGTAAAAGCTTTTGCCCAGACCCCGGGCTTTCGCTGCGCTGAATCGCACTCGGCCATCGCTGCGGCGAAATCGTCATCTGTTGGCCCCACATGTGCGGGAGCGGAGGAGGACTTGGTTGATGCGTCGAACAGCGCAGCGGCATTCATGGCGCCCGACGAGGAATGCGCTGAGGTGCGGCCAGCACCAGGTGCCGGAGTCGATTCCCCTGTGGCAAGATTCTTCGAGACTGCGAGAATAATCCCTGCAATCAAGGGGCTGATGAGCAGGCATAGGAAGAACCATCCCCAACCGCTTCGGCCGCGGGTCGATGCCCAGATGCCGACCGCGATAGACAGGGGCAACGCAATCGTCAGCCAGCCTAGTAGTTGTCCCATTTCACGCTCTCCTCAGTTCCTGTTTGAATTGTTGCAGCACGAGAGTGCTCATTATCGTTCTGGCCGCACGATGCTGTTGGCAACCTAACGGCACAACGGCTTCAAGCGTGCAAAGGACGCCGCGGCTTTCGCCACATCAGAGTCGCCGTTCCCAGCCAAGAATTGGAAGCGAGATGAAGTAGTCACCGAAGCAAGCTGAGTACATGACCATCCGCGCTCTCAGAATTCTGGCCCACTCGTGGAGCATGTCGAGCTCCACGATGGCGCAAACGAAGCAGCGGCGAGGGCGAACAGCCGCTGTCGCCTCGATAAGCGCCTGCGTGGCGGACGGTCTTCAATGCGAGGCCGGGAGGCGGCGAGCACAGTCCAGGCCGCTCACTTGTGCAGGTCCATCCGCTCCGTTGAAGGCCCGCAGTACAGACTGCTTCCAAGTCTGTGCGATTCCGGCGGCGTCGTCAGGATGAGCACTGCCTCGCTGAACGGCCTGCTCGAGGTCCTCCGGCAGTTCATCTTCCGGGCCCAGTCGCTCAGCCAGCATGGCGCCGAGGGCTCCTGCGGCCTTGGGCTGCAGGCGTGTTGAAAGCAGAGCCCATTCGGCCTTGTTCGCAAACTCAGGGTCCACCAACGATGCAGTCGCGACAAGCTGCGGAGCAACCCAACTGTCAGCTTGAATTGCCCGCCACAAGTACCAGAGCGTCTTGGGCGTCGTGTGCCCGCACAGGAGCGCCACACATGCCACCAAGTGAGGCCTCCACCCACCCGCGTCGAGTACCAGGCAGATGGCTCGTTCAACTTCCTCACGGGGATAGTCGCTCATCAGGGTTCGGAGCTTGTCTGCCTCGGCGGCGGCTCCTGGCTGCATCCATAGGAACTCCAAATACCCGACCTTCAGCTCCAAGCCTTCATGCTCGTCGGCTTCAGCAAAGAACAATGTGGACGCGGCCGCATTCTCTGCGCGGTCAGATTCATCAAAGGACATGCGGCATACCTTTTCTTGTTGGCTTCGTGCTTGCGAAGGTCAAGCAACCTCAAGGCTAGGGAGAGCTCGAACGCGCAGCGCCCGAGCGGCTACCGGCAAGAAGAGCCACTGTTCGGTAACCGGCCGTCCAGTCGCGCGGACCAGCGCATCCGCGTACGAGGCGAGCTGAGGCCCGTGCTCGCGCACGAGCTCCTCATCGTGAGTCGCACCGCGCGGGTTGGACTTGTGGTCGATGAGGACCCATCCGGCTGGTGTGTCAACGAGGAAGTCGATGCGCCCGCGCAGCCGCGTGCCGTCCTCACGGTCGACCTCGATGGGCACCTCCACGTGAACCGGGCAACCGGGCCAGCGCTTGGCAATCCAGGCGAGGAAGGAGTCGACCTGGCCGACCACGGCGCCCGTGTCGACAGCGTGCGCAACATCCCAGCGCGTCAAGAGCCGCTCGACGTCCTCGCCCGAGATGCTTCCGGCCACGCCAGAGCGGGCGATACAATGGTGCAAGGCCGTTCCAAGGAGAACCATGTCGACGCTCTTCGAGATGGCAATGCGGGTGCCGACAGCCTCGACCTCACCGACGGCGAAGACGCTCGCCTCGGCGCCTTCGCCGGTGCTGGGCCGGTGCCACAGCGGACGGCTGGCAAGCGGCGCGGCAGGGCTGAACCAACTGCGGTCAGCGGCAGTGGCCGCCGGTGGCTCCGCGGCGCAGTCGGCGGCGGACCAAAGCTTGGTCTCGCGCTGCACATGACGACCGTCGGGCAGCACCATCACGCCGCTTTCACCAAAAAGTAGTTCTGAGGCGCCGACCTCGTCGACCCAGGAGCGGTCGGGCCTGGTCTTCATGGCTGAAACCAGGACGAGCGCGTCTCGAGCGCGTGTCATGCTCACATAGAGGAGGCGCTTGTTTTCCTCCAGGCCGGCTTTGGCCATCGCCTGGCCGATTTGGGAGTTCTCGGCGTTGAGCGCCGCTTGCGGAGCCTTGCGTTTGCCGAAAGTTCTCGGCCAGCAGTGGATGAAGCGGTCGCGCAAGGGCTCCTGCGGGTCGAGCTTCTCGGCATTGGTGCGCGCACGGACATCCCAGACCGCGGTGCGCGCGCCGGCGCCCAGGCCCGTCAGGATGGCAACCGGCCACTCGAGGCCTTTTGCACCGTGGTGCGTGAGCACGGCAACCGCGTCATCGGCGGCAGCGGCCCGGGCGTCCTCGCCGCCAGCCGCTTGAGTTGACAGCCACCGCAGGAGGCCGCCCACCGACGCAGGCTGCTTGGAAGAGACGCACTCGCTCTCGTAGGTCGTGGCCATCGCGAGCAGCGCTTCCACGTTGTCGACACGAACGCGCGCTTCCTGCGGTGTGCGCGACCAGGCGCTGGCCAGCATGGCCACGTGGGACTCCGCCTTGGCCAGCCGGAGGGCTTCCGCAGGCGTCAGCGAGAGCAGGGACGGGCGAAGCGTCTCCAGCCGCGCAAGCAAGGGATGCGCATTGTTGCCCGTGGCCCTCCACTCATGGGACGGCTTCTCCGCGGCAAGATGGTCCAGGCGGTCGCCAAGCCACTCCTTGGCGGGCATGCCGGCCGCGAGCGTGAGGATGAGCGCCGTCGCCACGGTGTCCGTCGGGTCCTGCAGGCGACGAAGGCACGCTGTGACCAGCAAGGCCTCGGGCGTTGACAGGAGGCCCGGGCGGCCACTCGCCGACGGGATGCTCCAGCGCGCGAGAGCTGCCGCGGCGTAATCAATCTGGTCGTTCGTGCGGCACAGCACAGCAATGTCGCCCGCCCTGATGGCGCGCAGCTCCTTCGTGCCCTTGTCGTAGACCTTCGCTCCGGAAGCAAGGAGCTCCGTGATGGCAGGGCCGAGCCCGAGATAGTCGAGCTCGCCTTTCCTGCTCTCGAAGGTCCAGTCGTAGAGCGCTGGCTGGCCGGGGATGTCGCCTCGCGTCGGCGCGAGCTTCACGGCGTCGGCTTCGAGGTCCGGCGCAAACGCAGGCACGAACACGGCGTTCGCGAGCGACACCAGCGCGGGGGTCGAGCGCCTGGAGTCGGTGAGCGGGTCGCCGATGATTCCACCCCAGCCCTGGACGGCGCCGATGACCCCCGCGATGAGCGAGGCGTCAGTGCCGCGGAATCCGTAAATGGCCTGCTTGGGGTCGCCGACCCAGACCGAGCGCCTGGCGAGCTTGGCGATTTCGACAAAGAGCGCGAGCTGCAGCGGGCTCGTGTCCTGGAACTCGTCGACGAGAACGAGGTCGAGCTCGCTCGACAAGGCCTCTCGCACGGCTTCGCTCTCGCGCAAGGCCCGCAGCAGTTCGACCTCCTGGTCAATGAAGTCAACCGCACCGAGTTCTTCCTTGGCACGTCTGAAGGTGTCCAGGGTGTCAGTGGCCAGGCTGAACACAAGGTCGAGGTAGCGCCGCACCTCCTCGTGAAACTGCGGGTGACGCTCGTGCGCCTGCGCCGCGTCGACGACCGGCTGCACGAGACCCACGAGCTTGGCGCCAATCTTGACGTTGCATGCGGCGAGCCAGTCAGGCCAGGTCCAGTTGCCCGACTTGAAGAGGCGATGCAAGCGCTCGAGCTCCTCGATGCCGTCCCGCATGACCTTGTCGACCCTGCCACCGGCGGCGTCCCGGGACTCGATGTCCTTGGCGACCGCCGTCTTGGCCGTCGCGAGTTCCTCCAGCAGCCTGGCGGCATGGTCGACGCCACCCTCGGGCGCCGGCCAGTTCTCGAGCATCCGGTCTGCGTTCGTCGCGCCCATTGCGCGAAGCGCCTCTCTGGAAATGTCGTTTTCGCGAGCGGCCTTGACCACCTTGCCGATGGTGTCGGACCACATGGCGTCCTCCATCCCCAGCCGGCGCATGAGCGTCAGCAGTTCCGTGCGACGCTCGGCGTCGAAGGTGTCGTCGAGCGCACGGGCAAGAAGTTTCTTGGTCTGGGCCTCGCTCAGCACCGTCTGGTCGGGGGAGAGACCCATCTCGAAGCAAAACCGCTCGAGCAGCTGGCCACAGACACTGTTGACGGTCCCGATGCGCGCCTGGCCGATGGCTGTGACCAGGTCCATGCGGCCATGCTCGAGCAGTCTGGTGCGCACGCGTTCGCGCAGCTCCGTGGCTGCCTTCACCGTGAAGGTCGTGGCGAGCACCGCGTGGGGGCGCACCGGTTCGTTGCCGCCAAGGAGTGCCTCCGACAGGATGCTCGTCAGGCGGTAGGTCTTGCCGCTTCCTGCGCCGGCACTGATGAACTCAACTGGATTCATTGTTCCCAGCCTCCGAGCAGGGTGAGGTGTTCACGATGGAAGGGACCGAGCGTGGTGACCGGCAAGGTGCCTTCCGGCCCTTGGAATTCGGCAATGTCCGCCTGGGCGTCGACCAGTTCGACGGTGCCCTCCGCCCACTGGGACATGCGCCACTTCCAGCTTTCCCTTGCCTGAGCCAGCATCGGGTCGACCGTGACGCCGCCCGCGGGCTTGCGCAGTTGGGCATCCGGGAAGATGCCAGGCGTGGAGATGAGCAGCGTTGCCGAGTCGAAGACAAAGTAACCCAAGGCCACGGGCAGCTGCCCGTAAACCTGGTGCGTCAGACTTGCATACAGCGCGAGCTGCAGGTGGCGGCCTTCCACAAGCGCCTCTCCATGCCGCTTGGTGCCGGACCACTTGAGGTCAAGGGTGACACTGCGCTCCTGCGGCAGGTCGACCAGCAGGTCAATCTTGCCGATGACCTCCACGTCGCCCAGCAATCCCTGGACAGGAACCTCCACCTGGACTCGAACAGCGCCGGCGCTTTGCAGGTGTGTGAGCAAGGTGAGGAGCGCCGTGCGGCAGATTCGCTTGAACCGGCTCATGCTTACGCCGGCGCCCTGCATCAGGAGCGGTGCGCCTTCTGCGAGCAGGAGCTCGTCGACCATGGCGTCGAACCAGGCGCCGGCCTGCGCGCTGGTCCAGCGCAGAACATGTTCTTGTTGGAAGAATCGCTCGACCACCCGATGCGCAAGGTTGCCAAGTAGCTTGTTCTCGTGCTCATCGTCGAGGCCACTCCCCGGTCGCAGGTGGGCCACGTCCTTCAGGACGGCGAGGGCGGGGTTGTTGAAGAGCTCGTTGAGTGCCGTGTACGACTGGTGCTTCTTGCGAGAGGCGAGGGGACGCTCGAGCTCGAGGTAGCGCCCCGCGCGCTGCAGGGGAGCATCGGTGACGCGACGGGCAATCGAGCCCAGGTGCGTGCCGTACAGGTCGTCATCGATGCGGTGCACCTTCACTTTCGGCGCCAACTGCCGGATAAGTTGCCAGATGGGGTGTTCTTCCGCACCCGGCGGCGGCAGCACCAGGACGAAGCGTTCCTTGGCAGCAAAAAGTGGGCGCAGCCACTGCGTTGCGAGCAGCTCCAGCTCACGCTTGGGGTCACGAAGCTCGACCCCCAGGCTCCTGAGTGCATCGACCTCGCTTTGCGACCAAGGAAGCGGCCGGGGAAGGGCCGGCGTCGAAGGCATCCACCAGACGACTTCACCTGCAGGCTCGAGGCATGCGGCCGCGGTGGTCGCGGATTTCAGGCAGCCGACCTGGGAGACGGCAGCGGGGTTGGTCGCGCCGGCGGGCGTGGACTGCGCCAGCAGCTGTTCGATTTGCCGCGGTACCAGGTGCTCCAGGCCCTGCTGGCGCAGCTCGGCCAGGCCCACGAGCACGGCGTCGCACTGGCGAAGTGCCGGCGCGATGGTCGCAGCTTCACCAGCTTGGTGGACGGCGCGTCGTTGCAACGCCGTGCGCACCTTCTCGACGCGGACAGCGACCTCGGTGATGGGGGCGCCGTCTGCGCGGGACCAGCGCTCCCCCTCGAGCCAGAAGGCGACCTCCTCCAGAAGTGTCTGCGCGTTTTCCTTCTCGCCGATGCTCGCCTTGGCAGCAATCCAGGCCTCTCCGCCGAGACCCGGCTGCTCGGCAATCGCACGCGCGAGCTTGCCTCTCGCAGCTCGGCTGAACGGCCCGTAGGGATGCACGAGGAACTCGACGAGGCGTCCGATATGGAGCGGCGCCCACAGCATCTCGAGCGCCAGCCCCAGCGTCTGCAGCGCGGGTCGCAGGCTGCTCGGGCTGTCGAAGCCACAGGCGGCGGCGCCCGTTGCCATCAAGGTGGCGTCCAGGGAGTCGCCCCCTTGCTCGCAAAGCACCAGGCGATTCGCCGGGTTGGCACGGCACCAAGCGCTCAGCCAGTGCTCGGCGGTCTCGCGCGACTGTGCTTGCAGGACCTGGACGGTTCCATCGTTGAGAGCAAAGGCCTCGGGGGCTTTCAGCTGGCCATTGGCCACAGATTCTGCGGCGAGGCGCTGCAGCTCACGAAGCTGCCCTTTGCCGCCAGGTTCGGCGGCTTGGGGCTCGTGCACGCCCTTCAGGTGATTGAGAACAGCGCGCCACATGGCCGGAAAGCTCGCAGAGGGGTCGGCGAGCCTGACCTGCGAAATGGGCACCGTGTTGCCTGCAGCGAGCGCAGAGGCCACTTCCACCAGGCGCTCACCCTCGCCAGGTGCGACGTGGCCGAAAGCAGCCTCCTCGACGCTCGCCAGTTCCTGGATGCGCAGCGGAGAGGAGGGCGATGCCTTTCCATCCCAGCCGCCCAGGCGCCACTCGTCGCGCCATGAGAGAAGAAGTGCTGCGGTGCCGACGTCGTCTACCTGGAGCGACCGGCTGTAGAAGCGGCTGCCGTCGTCGAACTTGCGCAGGTGACCGAGGTACGCCGCCACGCGCTGCGCCTGCGGCACCTCCGGCCGAGCCAGACCCAGGTAGGTCTCCAACAGGCCAAGAAGTCCCATGCGCCCGACGACCGGCTCCCTGAAGTACCCCCTGTCCGAGGGGCCCTGGCGCTCGTCAAGTCTCAATCCAAAGGTGACCTGCATCCGGATTCCTCACAGCACCGCGAATCGCGTACAAAAATTATACGTATAAAAAGAAGACTAAAGAACTGATTTTTCGTATCATCCAGACATGCCGCAGCAGCCGTCATTGCCCCCGGACTCCGACGAGGCGGGGGAAAAGGCGCCCGCCCGCTGGAGCCAGGGCCGTCGCCTCGAGTTCTTGGATTTCCGCCTTCGCTGGGAGGGGCGGCTCAACCGCAGCGACCTGACGAATTTCTTTGGCATCTCGGTGCCGCAGGCATCGCTCGACATCTCCAAGTACCTGGAGCTCGCTCCCAACAACGCGGTCTACGACCGGAGCTCGAAGGTCTACCTGGCCACCGACGGGTTCGAGCCGCTCTACCCCTCGAACGAACCCTCGCGATACCTGAACGAGCTCCTCGCGCGCGAAATCGGGGTGCTGCCTGCAGAGCAGAGCTTCCTGGGCTGGACGCCGCCGACGGCCGCCGTTGCCGCGCCCACGAGAAAGCTGGAGGCGAACACCGTCGTGGCCGTGCTGACCGCGATACGGCAGCGTGTCTGCTTGCGCGTGACCTACCAATCGATGTCCTCGGCCGAACCCAAAGCGCGAATCATCTCTCCGCATGCGGTCGCCTTCGACGGCTACCGGTGGCACGTCCGTGCGTTCTGCCACACACGCGGCGACTTTCGTGATTTCGTGATGGCGCGGATGCTCGGCGTGGAGGTACTCGAGGACGCCGGCACCGACGGCGCAGACGACGAGGCTTGGCACCGTCAGGTCAGCCTGGTGCTGGCGCCGAACTCACGTCTCTCGAAGGCCCATCGCAAGGTCATCGAGCTCGACTACGGGATGGTCGACGGAGAGGTCGTTCTGGAATGTCGCCAGGCACTTCTCTTCTATTCACTCAAGCGACTCGGGCTGCTGGAGGTGGATGCCTCAGAGCCGCATGTGCAGCAAATCGTGCTGAGAAACCGTGCCGCGGTGATGAAGTTCCTGCCGGCGGCGCCCGCGGAGGAGGGCGGGGCGTGATGACCACGAAAGACGGACGAATGATTGCACTCAAGTGCGTTGGTTGTGGAGCATGTCCCGAAAACTCCTGGACCTGGTGCAGCTGGCCGCCCTTTGGTGGCCCTCGTCGTTATGGCCCTCGTCGGGGGCCTCTGGTACCTGGGCGATGCGTACACCGAGAACGGGTTTAAGAACTGCCGCGCCAACGGCAGCTCCTATACCTGGTGCCAAGCCACCATCAAGTGGCAGTCGTTCAAGGCGCTGTTTTAGCGCGTTTCGTTCCAATTCAGCCGCCTCGTACATCGGGGCGGCTTTTCTTCGTGCCGGGGTGGCGACCCTTACGAGCCAAAGAGCGCCTTCGACGGCGTTTGGACCCAGGCGTGGGTCACCTCGTCGAGGAGGTAGAAACCGCTTGCCACCCCCTTGCGCCACTGGAACAGGACGATGGCCTTCGCGCGGTAGACGTCCTTCACCGCCTTCAACCGGTCAATGTCCTCCTCGGTTGGCTTCGGCGCCGAGCCGCCCTTGACCTGGATGAGCGTGATGTCGAACAGGTCCAGCGACTTCAGCTGCGGGTGAGCCGGATGGTTCGGCTTTCCACCGCTCTTGCGGATGGCAACGATGTCCACAATGCCTGCGGACTCCCGGCCCGCTGGCCCGAGAAAGTCGACAAACTTCCATCGCTTCGAGCTTCGCTGTGCCAGCGCCTTGGCCAGGGTGTTGGCCATCCGACCCGTCTTGGCCGCGGATGCTGCGGCGGCTTGCCATTTCTCCAGATGGGTCGCTGGGACCTCGACCTTCGGCGGTCCGGCCGCGGGGTCCACAGAGACTTCAGTGACTAGAGTCGTGGAATTCTTCTTGGTCGTTGGCATCTGGTCTCCTGTTTCGATGGCGAGGATGGTAGCTGTCGGCAGGAAGCTTGGTTGCGTGCCGGGCGTGGAAAAAGCCCGCAGCGTGATGCAGCGGGCTCTCGAAAATCAATCTTTCCATCCGCGCCAGCTCAGGTTCGGCACGGTCATGAAGCCCGCGACCTCTAAGGGCTGGTGGCAGTTGAACTTGGCGCCATTTTTCAGGCGTAGCTCGGGATAGAGGGAACGGAAGTACTCGACCACCGCAAGGCCTCGGGTCGTGGAGTACACGTAGCCGTTGCGCGACAGATGCAGTAGGTCGTTGAGGTCGGCGCCGATGCGGTTGGTAAAACCGCTGACACCTTTGCTGAGGCCGTAGGCGGTCGGCCGCGCGCGAGGCGCGATGCGGTCAAACCACTTGGTCTCGCATGACCTGCCGCGCTTGCGGACCAGGTATTCGCTTTCGTCAGTCTCGGTAACACCCAGCAGCAGCCATAGATGGCGCGGGGTGAGTGCTAGGCGGACGTTCCAGGGATGAGCGCCTCCGCCTCTTGGCGCTTGTTCTCCCACCGCTCGAGCATCAGGAGCTCTCGGGCCTGGGCCGCCTCCTTCCGTCGGAGTTCGATTTCTTCAGGGGTGAGTTTCTTGGGCATAGAGTTCCTTGGTAGATGACCTTCTGGGTATAGGGAAGCCCGCCAGGCTCCGTGCCTCTCTAAAGGCGCGGGGGTCAGGGATAGCAAGGAAAATCTCCGACAGAAATAGGCGCATTTCCGCCACGGCAAGCTCTTTCCGAGGACTCGGCCTGCAGGCACGGGAGAACTGGTTTTCTGAACAGATGCCCGCCTGGTATGAAGGCGGCGAGCTACACGAAGCAGGACCAACAACATCCAGGAACCCCATGAAGAAACAAAACCCTGTTATCGCGACCCATTCGGGTTCTTTCCACGCCGACGACGTGGCAGCCTGCGCTGTGCTGGCCAAGCTCTTCCCTGCGGCCACCCTCGTTCGCACCCGCAACCCTGAATTCATTCGGCGCGCGCAGTTTGCGGTCGACGTCGGCGGAATCTGGGACCCGGTGAACGGTCGCTTCGACCACCATCAGAAGGGCTTCGTTGGCGCGCGCTCCAGCGGCGTCGTCTATGCCAGCGCCGGCCTCGTCTGGGCTGCTCACGGCCAGGCCTATGTGCAGGCCGTCGCGCCCAAGCTCACGCCGCTGCAAGCCGCTCGTGTTGCCAGCTCCATCGACGACGAGTTGATGCAGCATCTGGACATGGCCGACACAGGCGCCGCGCAAGGGGGTCGATTTGTTTTCGTTGTCAAAAGTGACGGTAGGAGATCGAGCACTGGCGTAGGGGTGGTCTGATAAGCCCTTGATTTCATTGGTTTTCCTGTTCACTTTTTCAGGCGTATTGTGTCTGCCCCAATCACCGGAGACACAAGATGCAAAGCTGGCACACAACCTACCTTGGCCTGCGAGAGCTGCCAAGGGAAATCAGCACCTTCGAGCTTCAGTCGTTTTTCACGTACAGCCGTACTGAGCGCGAGCTCATCAACGCCCGCCGAAGCAACGCCCACAAGCTGGGTCTGGCACTGCACATAGGTTTCTTGCGCTTGAGCGGGCGCCTGCTGAATTCGGTGCGCATCGTTCCGACAACCCTGTGGCGCCATCTGGGTGACGAAATCGGCATCACTGCTGTTGAACTGGCATCCCTGCGAGCCCTGTATGTTCGCGGTCGAACCCTCTTTGACCATCAACAACTGGCCTGTGATGTCCTGGGGTTTCATTGGATGACGGAGCACCAACGTCGCGCCCTGGTACGCACCCTGCGCGATGAGGTGGCCCGCTGCGCCGATCGGGATCAATTGCTCGTATTCGCTCGGCGCTGGTTGTATCAAAGCAAGATCCTGATCCTGCGCGACCGTGACATCCGTGTCCTGGTCACAGCGGCGCTGGGACAACTCGAAGAAGAAACAGCCAAAACGATTGCGGCATCTGTGCTGCCCGAACAACTGGTGCGCTGGCGGGATGCCATGGCCGCATTGCGCCCGGATGGGCAAACCCAGCAGAGCTGGTTGTGGTCGGCACGCCAAACACTCAACCAAACAAATTGGCGAGGTGTTCGAGCGAATCGAACTGCTGTACGCCCTGAATGTCCACAAACACCTGGACGACCTGTCCGGTCTCATTGTGCGGCGCTATGCACGCCGCCTGGCTTCAAGGCCTCCCTCGGTGGGGGCCAGGATCAAAGAACCCGCTCGCACAGTGGAGGTTGGCTGCTTTTTACGGCACTGCCTGTTTACCAGCACAGACCAAGCTATCTTGATGGTTCAGCGGCGCGTTGCCGATCTTTGGCGCACGGTCGCAGCAGGTGTCACGGAGACGGTCAATTGGGCTGACCTGTACAAGACATTGCTGGCAGAGCTGGCTGGTTTGGTCGCCCAGGGTGAACTTCAAGACGCGGAGTTGCGGGCTCGAATTGTTGCCCTGCTCAGTGCCAGCCAGCAAGGCAAACCACCCAGCCGGGCCTCGGTGGTGCGTGAGCGTTTGTTTGACGCCATACGTCCCGTGCGCTCTTTGCTGGCCGAAATCACCAAGCTGCCCTGGCAGGCCAATAGCGAGCACCCGGTGACCACAGCCTTGGCCCAATTGACGAAACTGTACGCGGGCAAACTTCGCGAACTACCTGCTGATGTCAGCGCCCCTCGCTTGGGTTCGGTCTGGAGCGGCGCGATTGCGGGTGCCGACCGGGAGCGCGCGTTTCGGGCCTTGGAGGTGGCCACCCTGTTTTCATTGCGACGTGCCGTGCGCAACGGTTCGGTGTGGATTGAGCACAGCCTGAGCTTTCGTGGCCGCGCACGCCTGTTCTTCACTGATGCGCGCTGGCAGGAAGAAGCCAAACGGCACTATGCCCGACTGTCACTGCCAGCCAATGCATCCACACTTTTGAAGCCGTTGCTGGCCAAGGTACGCGCCGGCGTGGAGGCAGTGGCCGTCGCCGCGCGCAGCGGTGTGCTGCGCGTGGACGAAGAACTCCACCTTTCAGTATTGCCGGCAGAGGATGAAGATCCAGAGGTGATTAAGTTGAGGGCCAAACTTGACCTGAGGATCGGTGAGGTGCAACTCCCAGAAGTGATCCTGGCCGTTGACGCTCAGGTACGTTTCAGCTGGATCATGCTTGGCCGCGAGCCACGTTCGACAGAAGAGCTGCTGATGGTCTACGCCGGCATCATGGCCCACGGCACCAGTCTGACGGCGGCCGAATGCGCCCGTATGATTCCGCAGTTGTCTGCCACCAGCATCCGTCAGGCCATGCGTTGGGCCGGGGACGAGCGTCGCTTGAGTCAAGCCTGCCACGCGGTGCTGGAGTTCATGCAACGGCACCCCATTGCAGCGACATGGGGTCGCACGGACCTGGCGTCGTCCGACATGATGAGCATGGAAACCACCCAACGGGTGTGGCAGGCCCGACAGGATCCAAGACGCAACACGTCCTCGATTGGCATCTACTCCCATGTGCGTGACCGATGGGGGATCTTCTACGCGCAGCCTTTTGTGCTCAATGAGCGCCAGGCAGGGGTCGCCATTGAGGGTGTCGTGCGCCAAGAATCCATCGAGACCAGCCAGTTGGCGGTGGACACCCACGGCTACACCGACTTTGCCATGGCGTTGGCCCGGCTACTGGGGTTCGATCTATGCCCACGACTGAAGGAATTGAAGCAGCGTCATCTGTACGTGCCGCGTGGCACGATCATTCCACCGGAGATCGCAGCAGTTTGCGAGGCTACCGTCGATACCGCTTTGATTGAGAAGCACTGGGACACCTTGGTCCATTTGGCAGCCTCGGTGATGAGCGGCAACGCCAGCGCAGTTGCAGCGCTGGCCAGATTTGGATCGGCGGCGCGGGGAGACCCCATCTACGAAGCGGGTGTTCAGTTGGGGCGCTTGCTGCGAACTGCGTTCCTGGCCGACTACTTTGTCAAAGACGCCTTCAGGAATGAGCTGCGTCGGGTACTCAACCGGGGTGAGGCGGTCAATGCCTTGAAGCGGGCGATTTATACCGGCAGAGTGAGCCCGGCTCAGGCCAAGCGGGCCGAGGAAATGCAGGCGGTGGCTGACGCCTTGAGTCTGTTGGCCAACATCATCATGGCCTGGAACACAACCCAGATGCAGGCCGTTCTGGACCGCTGGGCCAACCGGCGTCAGGTCATCCCGGCGGAGCTCACGGGGAAAATTGCGCCGACGCGGCTGCAAGGTATCAATTTGAGGGGCGTATTCCGCTTTCCAGTGGAGCGTTATGCCAGTGAAATCCTGCCGTCACAGACCACGCCGAAAACCGGGACCGGCGGTTGAAACCGAGCACGCTTTTGCGCCCTCAAACGGCGATCAAAAAAATCAACAGGAAACCCAATGAAATCAATGGCTTGGCAGGCCACCCCTACGCCAGTGCTCGATCTCCTACCGTCACTTTTGACAACGAAAACAAATCGACCCCGTGGATCTGCACTTCAATCAGGCCGCCTTCGCGCTGCGGCACGGTCGCCAGGTTCGGCTCGATTCGCACCGGCAGCAACTGCGCCGGCGCCGCCGGCACACCGTAAGCGTTCCGCGAACGACACCCTTGCGCCGTCGATGACGGCGTGTTGAAGGATGGTTCTACGCGGCGGCGGCGAGCGCCGCGTTTGGCACGGCGATGTCGGTGGCAGGCCGCCAGTTGTGCGGCAGCAGCTGCGCGAGGTCGCGCTGCTTGAGCGTGGGCAGACGCTCGAAGACGTCCTTGAGGTAGGCCCAGGGATCGTGCCCGTTTAGTTTGGCCGACTCGATCAGGCTCATGACCACGCCAGCGCGCTCGCCGGCCTGCTGCGAGCCTACAAAAAGCCAATTCTTGCGGCCAACGCACAGCGGGCGCACCGCGTTCTCCGCCGCGTTGTTGTCGATTGGGACGTCGCCGTCGTCCAGGTAGCGCGTGAGCGCGCGCCAATTGCTCAGCGAATAATCGATCGCCTTGGCCGTCACGTCGGCATTGGCCAGCTTCTGGCGCTGCCCGGTCAGCCAGAGGTGCAGGGCCTGGACGATGGGCCTGGAGCGTTGCTGGCGCAGCAGCCACCGTGCCTGGGGTTCGAGTTCGCGCGCCTCGCGCTCGACCTCGTACAGCTTTGCGATCAGCGCCACCGCCTGGCCGGCGATCTGGCTGGCGTTGAACTCGTGCGCCTCGAACAGCTTGCGCCGCGCGTGGGCCCAGCATAGTGCGGCGCTGACGCCTTGCGCCTGAAGCCCAAAATAGCCGCTGTAATCGTCGCTGACCAGCGTGCCGCCGAAGCCTCGCAGCACGCGCCGCGGATGTTCGCCGGCGCGGCTGGCGGTGAAGTCGAACAGCACCGCGCGCTGGGCCACGAAGTTGGTCGTGCGGTAGACCCAGACGTAGGCCCGTTTGGTCTTGCCGCGCCCCGGCGCCAGCAGCGACACCGGCGTCTCGTCGGCGTGGATCACACCGTGGCTGAGGATGAAGCCCTTCAGTGCATCGGCCAGCGGTGCCAGACGCACCCCGCAGATGCCGATCCACTGGGCCATGCTCGAGCGCGGGATGTGCACGCCAGAGCGCGCGTAGATCTCTTCCTGCCGGTACAGCGGCAAGTGATCGTCGTGCTTGGCCACCACCACCTGCGCGAGCAGGCCCGGCGCGGGGATGCCTTTGTCGATGATCTGCGCGGGCATCGGCGCGGCCTGGATCGTCTGGCAGCACGTGCAGGCGTACTTGCCGCGGATATGGCGCAGCACGAAGAATTGGGCCGGCACGCAATCGAGCTGCTCGCTGACTTCTTGGCCGATGCGCTTGAAGGGCTGGCCGCACTCGCAGTGGGTCTGCTCGATCTCGTGATGGTGATCGATGCGCGGCAGGCTCGCCGGCAGCGCCTGGCGCACCGCCTGGCCTTTGGCCCGGGGTGGCGCTACCGGTGGCTTCTGGTCTTGCTGGGCGGCGCGGTCTTCCAGCGCCGTGTCGGCCAGGATCTGATCGAACAGCACCGCCTGCGTGCTCGTCTCCAGGCTCTCGCTGGAGGAGCCGAAGCGCCAGCGCTTCAGCCGCGCGATCTCGAAGTTCAGCGCCTCGATCCTGGTTTGCTTGAACTTCAGCTCGCCTTGCATGCGCCCGATCACATCGCGCAGCTCCTGCATCGAATCCAGTGCGCCCGGCGCATCGATCGTGTGGGTGTCCGGGCCTTCGAGCATGGCCGCCATCATGCCTCGCGCGCGCGTGCGCGCGAGGCATGACTTTCTCCAATAGACAAACGCGCAAATCCCGACCTCGAATCGAGCGCATTCAGACCACCGTGATCGACTGCGGCTGCGCGCTGCCCAGGCGCTGCCACGGCAGGCCCGCGACGAGCCAGTCGAACTGCTCGCGCGTGAGTTGAAGTGACCCCGTGTCCTGGCGCGGCCAGGCGAAGCTGCCCGCTTGCAGCCGCCGGGTGCACAGCCACATGCCCGCGCCGTCGTAGACCAGCACCTTGAGCCGGTCGGCGCGGCGGTTGGCAAACACGTAGGCGTGGTGGGCTTGCGCGCCCAGCGCGAAGCCGCGCACCACTTGGGCCAACAGCGTGTCGATGCCCCCGCGCAGGTCGGCCGCGCCAAGCGCCAGCCAGATGACGTCGATGCGAATCATCGGCCGAACTCCCGCAGCAGCGAAGCGAGTTCACGCGTGTGCGCCAGCGGCCAATGCAGATCGAGCCGGGTGCCTCCCACGTTCAATTCGACGCGCACCGATGTCGATGCGGCACCAGGCGCCACGCGGGCGGCCACGAAGCCGCTCGGCCTGGCGGCTGGCGAGGGCTCAGGGCTGACGCCGTCGAGCCGCGCCTGCCAGCGCCGCGCATGTGCGCACCAGCTTTGCAGCGTTCCCGCTGGCACCCCGTTGGCCTCGGCCCATACCTGCGCCTTCTGGCCAGAGGCACGATACGCCGCCACTTGCTCCAGGCACCGTTCCATCTGCTGTCGATCCATGTCCACCTCGTCTCGTTCGTTGATTGCGAAGACCCGAGGTTCGCAGCTTCAACGGTGAGATGAAAGATGGGTTCGCGGAACGCTTACAGCGCATCGACCGTGTCGCTGATGAAGTAGGCCAGGTGCCCCGCAGGCAGCCAGTCCTGCAGCGATGCGGACAGCAGCATCTCTTGTTGCGGTTCGTAGGGGCGGTAACTTATGGCCATGCAGCTTGAACGCTCACTCATGTGCGCAGGTCATCAGGGGATTCCCTGCTTCTGCCGCCCACGCTCCTAGCCTGCCGCGTGGCTCCTAGCGTTGCCGTAGGGCTCGAAGTGGCGGGGGGTGGTTGAAAAAACCATTGCATCACTCGCATTTTTGCGAATAGGTTTCGCATGTTTTCCTTTCAGGTTCTCAGGAAATCAACATAATATTAATCTGCGACAAAGATCAATTGGCAAATTTAATGCGTGCTGAACTGATCTGGTGGCAGATGGTTGGGTAATTCGTTAATTCTAAACAACCGGCATCTATGCCGGAAAACCCGAAGACAAAAATGAGCCAGAAATTCATTGATCGGCACGGCTTGTGGTCCGACGCCCAGAAGGCGGCGGCCGTTGAAGTGCTGAAGAAAATCGAGCAGGACGGCATTCAGATGATTCGCCTCTCATGGCCGGATCAATATGGTCTGCTGCGCGGGAAAATGCTGTCGGTGGCAGCCTTGCGCTCCGCATTCGGCAGCGGCTCGGAAATCACCATGGCGCCCTTTTTCTTCGACACGGCCAGCGCCTTCGTGTTCAATCCCTTTTCCTCGGATGGCGGGCTTGGCAACCCGGAGTTGGCGGGCAGCCCTAACGTGGTGATGGTGCCCGACCCCACCACCTTCCGCGTGCTGCCCTGGGCTGATCGCACGGGCTGGATGCTGGCCGATCTGTACATGCGTAGCGGTCGGCCCTTCCCGCTGAGCCCGCGTGCCCTGTTGAAGAAAGCGCTGGGGCAGTTGGCGGATCTGGGCTATGACTTCCATGGTGGCCTGGAGGTGGAGTGGTACTTGACGCGCATCGTCGACCCCTGCCTGGAGCCCGAGACGCTGGGTGGCCCCGGCACACCGGCGGCACCGCCCAAGGTGATGCCGGTCGCCAAGGGCTACTCCTATCTGCTCGAAAATCACTTGGACGAGGTCGAACCCATCATGGCCGAGGTGCGCCAGCACCTGCTGACGCTGGGCATGCCGTTGCGCAGCATCGAGGATGAATGGGGGCCCAGCCAGATGGAGACCACCTTCGACGTCATGTCCGGCCTGGACATGGCCGACACCATGGTGTTGTTCCGCAACGCAGTCAAGCAAATCTGTCGGCGGCGCGGTTACCTTGCCAGTTTCATGTGCAAACCCAAGATTGAGGGTTTCTGTGCCTCGGGCTGGCATCTGCACCAGTCGCTGGCGGCGCGCGACTCCGGCGTCAATGCCTTCGTTCCGCAGACGGGCGAGCCGCTGTCGGCGCTGGGCCGGGCCTATGTCGGTGGCCTGCTCAAACATGCCTGTGCGGCCTCCAGCTTCACCACCCCCACGGTTAACGGCTACCGACGCCGACGCCCGTTCTCTCTGGCCCCGGATCGGGTGACCTGGGCCGAGGACAACCGCGCCGCCATGGCGCGCGTGATCGCCGCCCCAGAAGACTCAGCCAGCCGTGTGGAAAACCGGGTCGGCGAGCCGGCGGCCAACCCCTACCTGTATCTGGCCTCGCAGCTCTTCTCGGGGATCGATGGCATTCGTCGCCAACTCGATCCCGGCCCTCTGCAGGAAACGCCCTATGCCGCCGACGTTCCGATCCTGCCGCGCAACCTGGCCGAGGCGCTGGACGTGCTGGAGGGCTCCAGCTTCTTCCGCGAAGCCTTCGGCGAAGAGTTCATCCACTACTGGCTGCACCTGCGGCGCAGCGAATGGGCGCGCTTCGTGGCCGCCGAAGGCGCCGACGTGGACATGGCGGGCGACCCCGTCACCGACTGGGAGCATCGCGAGTACTTCGAACTGTTCTGAACTGAACCAGGTAACGCTCATGGACACCGTGAAGAAGAAATATGCCGTGCTCTGGTGCACTGAAGTACCCGGAGACGAGATCTTGCAGGAAAAAATGATCGCCACTTTCGGTCGCGCGGGCGGGCAGTGGGACGTGCTGGAACCCGCGCGCGACGGCTTCCTGGAGCGGGCGATGGGCTACGACGGCTACGTCATCAGCGGCAGCCCAATGTCGGTAGTGGACGATGCCGATTCGCTCCTGGTGAGCAACCTGCTGGCGCTGATTCGCCGCGTTAGCGACGAGGCAGGCTCACCCCTGATCGGGCTGTGCTTTGGCTCGCAGGCCATCGCGGCGGCCCTAGGTGGACGGGTTGCCAGGAACCCGTCAGGGCGCTTCAAGCTGGGGGTCGATGCCCTGCGCTGGGACCCCGTCGCCGTTGAGCTGCTGGGCGCGGCGCTGGCGCAAGCGCCCAGCGTGCTGGTGAAAAGCCACGGCGAATGCGTGGCGGCACTGCCGCCGGGCAGCGTCCTGCTGGCGTCGTCGCAGACCATCCCCCACGAGGTGTTCTTGGTGCAGGGCCGCATCTTGGGCATCCAGGGGCACCCCGAGGTGGACCGTCAGTTCCTGAAAGACAAGTTCATGGCCTACCACCGCGCGCTGTTCGACGACGAGCAGTGGGCGCACGTAGAACAGGAAGCCAGCCAGCCTCTGTCTCCCGACGCCGTCATCGCGCTGGGCCGCCGCTTACTGGACGAAGGCGCCCTGGCTCCCGCGGCTGTGCCCACGCTTACCGAAACAACATGAACTGAAGCCGCGATTTTCAGATTCAACCGAATTGCGAGAAAACGATGAAAGTAATTCATATTGCCGCCGTTCCGGCCGGGGAATCCGCCGCCGATGAATGGGACGACCTGGTGCAGCCAGACCGTGTACACCGCCGCGTCTATACCGACCCCGCCATCTTTGCCCGCGAAATGGACCATGTGTACGCCGCCAGCTGGGTGTACTTGGCCCATGAAAGCGAGATCCCCGAGCCCAACGATTTCCGGCAGGCCTGGCTGGGCACCCGCGAGGTCATCGTGACTCGCGACGAAGAGGGGCAAATTCGCGTGTTCTCCAACCGTTGCTCGCACCGCGGCGCAACCGTCTGCCGCGAGCACCAAGGAAACGCCGCCAACTTCACCTGCCCCTACCACGGCTGGCGTTTCGACAACCGAGGTCAGTTGTTCGGCATTCCCGGCAAGAACGCCTATGGCCCGGCCTTCAAGGCGCGCGACATGCACCTTGCGCGGCCTGCGCAGGTGGCGTCGTACAAGGGCTTCATCTTCGCTACCCTGAACTCCGAGGCGCCGCCCCTGGCCGAGCACCTCGGCAATGCCACACGCTATCTGGACGCCTGGATCGAGCACAATGGGGGCGCTCAGAACATCGTCTTGGCCGGCGCTCAGCGCTTTCGCGTCGGCTGCAACTGGAAACTGGTCTGGGACAACGCGGGCGACGGCTACCACGTGCCGTTCTCGCACCAGTCGCTGCTGGTGATGACCAAGGAACGCTACGGTGGCGGCGACATGGCCTACTTCGCCGACGCCGACCGCTCCCGCATGAGCAACAACGCGCTCGACAACGGGCATACGGTGGTCGACCAGCGTCCCGAGATGCACGCCAACTCCGCCTGGCGCGAGCAGCGCCCGCAGCCGGGGCGTGAGCCCTACGAGGCCCACGTGGCCGCCACCCACAGCCGCGATCAGGCCCAACGCGTGCTCGACACCACTGTCGGGGCGGGCATGAACCTCAACATCTTTCCCAATCTGGCGCTGATCGGCAACCAGGTGCAGGTGATCCAGCCTCTGGCGGTGGGCGAAACCTCGGTAAGCTGGCATGCCACCCGGCGCAGAGACGTGGACGCAGAGGTCAACACCATGCGCCTGCGCACGCAGGAGGATTTCCCCGTCATGGGCGAGATGGACGACGCCGCCAACTTCGAAGAGTGCCAACGCGGCCTTATGAACAGCCCCGAGGACGAATGGGTGGACATGGGTCGCCACTGGGAGACCGGCAAGGATGTGCCCGGTCCCGATGGCGTGGTCAGCGGCCCGGTGACCACAGAGATTCACATGCGCAACTACTACGCTCAGTGGAAGCGGCTGATGCAAGCCCGCCCGACGCTGCAAATGAACAAGGGGAAGCTGCCATGAACGCCGCCCAGGATCTGGCCCAAGCTGCCGCCGTTCCGGCCTACCGCCACCAGCCTCCCTCGCTCTACGTGGTGCCGGCGTTCTACGACTGGCTTCTCGCCGCTTCGGACGACCTGGCCCAGGCCGCCGTGCGCACCCAGGGCGCTGACGCCGCGCAAACGCAGCAGGTGGCACAACTACTGACACTGGAAGCTCGCCTGCTCGATCAGGGCTCGATGGACAAGACCGCCTACGAGCGCTGGCTGGCGTTGTATGGCGAGGAATGCGCCTATTGGGTGCCGGCGGGCGCGCCCGCGCCCGACCCGCGCCAATACGTCACCTTGGAATTCCACGACCGGCGCCGTCTGCTCGACCGTGTGAGCCGCCTGGGCACCGGGCTGGCCTTCTCGCAGTTCCCGACTTCGCGCACGGCGCGGCACTGGGGCGGACTGGAAGTGTGGCCCAGCCCGGACCGTGGCAATGAATGGCGCGCGCGCTACAGCTTCACTCTGGCCGAGTCACGCGAGGGCCACAACCGTGTGCTCGCGGGCTGGAACGGGTTCGTGCTGCGCCAGAGCGCCCAGGGGCTAGTCATCGTGCTCAAGCAGGTCAACCTGATCGACAGCGACTGCCTGCAGGGCAACAACTCGTTCTTTTTGTGAGGGGAGGTGGCAGCGCATGAAACTGGCACATTCTCTCGACCCCTGCCTGGAGCCCGAGACGCTGGGTGGCCCCGGCACACCGGCGGCACCGCCCAAGGTGATGCCGGTCGCCAAGGGCTACTCCTATCTGCTCGAAAATCACTTGGACGAGGTCGAACCCATCATGGCCGAGGTGCGCCAGCACCTGCTGACGCTGGGCATGCCGTTGCGCAGCATCGAGGATGAATGGGGCCCAGCCAGATGGAGACCACCTTCGACGTCATGTCCGGCCTGGACATGGCCGACACCATGGTGTTGTTCCGCAACGCAGTCAAGCAAATCTGTCGGCGGCGCGGTTACCTTGCCAGTTTCATGTGCAAACCCAAGATTGAGGGTTTCGTGCCTCGGGCTGGCATCTGCACCAGTCGCTGGCGGCGCGCGACTCCGGCGTCAATGCCTTCGTTCCGCAGACGGGCGAGCCGCTGTCGGCGCTGGGCCGGGCCTATGTCGGTGGCCTGCTCAAACATGCCTGTGCGGCCTCCAGCTTCACCACCCCCACGGTTAACGGCTACCGACGCCGACGCCCGTTCTCTCTGGCCCCGGATCGGGTGACCTGGGCCGAGGACAACCGCGCCGCCATGGCGCGCGTGATCGCCGCCCCAGAAGACTCAGCCAGCCGTGTGGAAAACCGGGTCGGCGAGCCGGCGGCCAACCCCTACCTGTATCTGGCCTCGCAGCTCTTCTCGGGGATCGATGGCATTCGTCGCCAACTCGATCCCGGCCCTCTGCAGGAAACGCCCTATGCCGCCGACGTTCCGATCCTGCCGCGCAACCTGGCCGAGGCGCTGGACGTGCTGGAGGGCTCCAGCTTCTTCCGCGAAGCCTTCGGCGAAGAGTTCATCCACTACTGGCTGCACCTGCGGCGCAGCGAATGGGCGCGCTTCGTGGCCGCCGAAGGCGCCGACGTGGACATGGCGGGCGACCCCGTCACCGACTGGGAGCATCGCGAGTACTTCGAACTGTTCTGAACTGAACCAGGTAACGCTCATGGACACCGTGAAGAAGAAATATGCCGTGCTCTGGTGCACTGAAGTACCCGGAGACGAGATCTTGCAGGAAAAAATGATCGCCACTTTCGGTCGCGCGGGCGGCAGTGGGACGTGCTGGAACCCGCGCGCGACGGCTTCCTGGAGCGGGCGATGGGCTACGACGGCTACGTCATCAGCGGCAGCCCAATGTCGGTAGTGGACGATGCCGATTCGCTCCTGGTGAGCAACCTGCTGGCGCTGATTCGCCGCGTTAGCGACGAGGCAGGCTCACCCCTGATCGGGCTGTGCTATGGCTCGCAGGCCATCGCGGCGGCCCTAGGTGGACGGGTTGCCAGGAACCCGTCAGGGCGCTTCAAGCTGGGGGTCGATGCCCTGCGCTGGGACCCCGTCGCCGTTGAGCTGCTGGGCGCGGCGCTGGCGCAAGCGCCCAGCGTGCTGGTGCAAAGCCACGGCGAATGCGTGGCGGCACTGCCGCCGGGCAGCGTCCTGCTGGCGTCGTCGCAGACCATCCCCCACGAGGTGTTCTTGGTGCAGGGCCGCATCTTGGGCATCCAGGGGCACCCCGAGGTGGACCGTCAGTTCCTGAAAGACAAGTTCATGGCCTACCACCGCGCGCTGTTCGACGACGAGCAGTGGGCGCACGTAGAACAGGAAGCCAGCCAGCCTCTGTCTCCCGACGCCGTCATCGCGCTGGGCCGCCGCTTACTGGACGAAGGCGCCCTGGCTCCCGCGGCTGTGCCCACGCTTACCGAAACAACATGAACTGAAGCCGCGATTTTCAGATTCAACCGAATTGCGAGAAAACGATGAAAGTAATTCATATTGCCGCCGTTCCGGCCGGGGAATCCGCCGCCGATGAATGGGACGACCTGGTGCAGCCAGACCGTGTACACCGCCGCGTCTATACCGACCCCGCCATCTTTGCCCGCGAAATGGACCATGTGTACGCCGCCAGCTGGGTGTACTTGGCCCATGAAAGCGAGATCCCCGAGCCCAACGATTTCCGGCAGGCCTGGCTGGGCACCCGCGAGGTCATCGTGACTCGCGACGAAGAGGGGCAAATTCGCGTGTTCTCCAACCGTTGCTCGCACCGCGGCGCAACCGTCTGCCGCGAGCACCAAGGAAACGCCGCCAACTTCACCTGCCCCTACCACGGCTGGCGTTTCGACAACCGAGGTCAGTTGTTCGGCATTCCCGGCAAGAACGCCTATGGCCCGGCCTTCAAGGCGCGCGACATGCACCTTGCGCGGCCTGCGCAGGTGGCGTCGTACAAGGGCTTCATCTTCGCTACCCTGAACTCCGAGGCGCCGCCCCTGGCCGAGCACCTCGGCAATGCCACACGCTATCTGGACGCCTGGATCGAGCACAATGGGGGCGCTCAGAACATCGTCTTGGCCGGCGCTCAGCGCTTTCGCGTCGGCTGCAACTGGAAACTGGTCTGGGACAACGCGGGCGACGGCTACCACGTGCCGTTCTCGCACCAGTCGCTGCTGGTGATGACCAAGGAACGCTACGGTGGCGGCGACATGGCCTACTTCGCCGACGCCGACCGCTCCCGCATGAGCAACAACGCGCTCGACAACGGGCATACGGTGGTCGACCAGCGTCCCGAGATGCACGCCAACTCCGCCTGGCGCGAGCAGCGCCCGCAGCCGGGGCGTGAGCCCTACGAGGCCCACGTGGCCGCCACCCACAGCCGCGATCAGGCCCAACGCGTGCTCGACACCACTGTCGGGGCGGGCATGAACCTCAACATCTTTCCCAATCTGGCGCTGATCGGCAACCAGGTGCAGGTGATCCAGCCTCTGGCGGTGGGCGAAACCTCGGTAAGCTGGCATGCCACCCGGCGCAGAGACGTGGACGCAGAGGTCAACACCATGCGCCTGCGCACGCAGGAGGATTTCCCCGTCATGGGCGAGATGGACGACGCCGCCAACTTCGAAGAGTGCCAACGCGGCCTTATGAACAGCCCCGAGGACGAATGGGTGGACATGGGTCGCCACTGGGAGACCGGCAAGGATGTGCCCGGTCCCGATGGCGTGGTCAGCGGCCCGGTGACCACAGAGATTCACATGCGCAACTACTACGCTCAGTGGAAGCGGCTGATGCAAGCCCGCCCGACGCTGCAAATGAACAAGGGGAAGCTGCCATGAACGCCGCCCAGGATCTGGCCCAAGCTGCCGCCGTTCCGGCCTACCGCCACCAGCCTCCCTCGCTCTACGTGGTGCCGGCGTTCTACGACTGGCTTCTCGCCGCTTCGGACGACCTGGCCCAGGCCGCCGTGCGCACCCAGGGCGCTGACGCCGCGCAAACGCAGCAGGTGGCACAACTACTGACACTGGAAGCTCGCCTGCTCGATCAGGGCTCGATGGACAAGACCGCCTACGAGCGCTGGCTGGCGTTGTATGGCGAGGAATGCGCCTATTGGGTGCCGGCGGGCGCGCCCGCGCCCGACCCGCGCCAATACGTCACCTTGGAATTCCACGACCGGCGCCGTCTGCTCGACCGTGTGAGCCGCCTGGGCACCGGGCTGGCCTTCTCGCAGTTCCCGACTTCGCGCACGGCGCGGCACTGGGGCGGACTGGAAGTGTGGCCCAGCCCGGACCGTGGCAATGAATGGCGCGCGCGCTACAGCTTCACTCTGGCCGAGTCACGCGAGGGCCACAACCGTGTGCTCGCGGGCTGGAACGGGTTCGTGCTGCGCCAGAGCGCCCAGGGGCTAGTCATCGTGCTCAAGCAGGTCAACCTGATCGACAGCGACTGCCTGCAGGGCAACAACTCGTTCTTTTTGTGAGGGGAGGTGGCAGCGCATGAAACTGGCACATTCTCTTACCGTCACCGCTGTTTCACCGCAAGGCAGCGACGCCATCCTGCTGAGCCTGGGCGTGGACGGCGGGCAGCGGCAGCGTTTTTCCTTCCAGTCTGGCCAGTACCTGACGCTTGCCGTCCCCGTGCAAGGCGATGAACATTGGCGCTGCTATTCGATCACCAGTGCGCCCGAGGATGGGCAGGCGATCAGCGTGCTGGTGCGCCGCGTGGCGGGTGGGCGCGTCTCCAATTGGCTGTGCGACCACGCGCGAGCGGGCCAACGATTGCAGGTGCTTCCGCCCGCCGGGCGCTTCACACTGGCGCGGCATGGCCAACCAGTGCTGTTGTATGCCGGCGGCAGTGGCATTGCGCCCATCTTCGCGCTGGCGCGCCAAGCGTTGCTGCAAGGCGCGCCCCAGGTACGGCTGTTCTACGCCTGCCGCGACCGAGCCACGGCCATGCTACTGGCTGAGTTGCAGGCGCTACAGGCGGGTAGCGGGCAGCGGCTGGAGATACGCCACTGGTATGACGCCGAACAGGGCCTGCCCACGCAGGCGCTGCTGGAGGCGCAGACCCAGGGCCTTGAGGCTGCTGACGCCTACCTTTGCGGCCCCGAGGCCTTCATGCACTCCGTTCTGGCTGCGCTGGCAGCGGCTGGGATCGAGCCCAGTCGCGTCTACCGCGAGGACTTCGGCGCTGCGCTGGAGGGCGCGGTGGAAACGGGCGCCGAGGGTCCCGACGCCGAGCTGACGGTTCAGCTCAAGGGGCAGACGCATACCGTGTCGGTGCGCGGCGGGCAATTCCTGCTGGGCGCCATGCTCGACGCCGGGCTGGCCGTCCCGCACGCTTGCCGGGTTGGCGAATGCGCCTCCTGCATGTGCCGCCTGGTGGACGGCGAGGTGCTGCGGCTCGACAGCTCGGTGCTGGACGAAGACGATGCTGCAGAAGGCTGGCTGCTGGCCTGCCGCACGCGCGCCGCCAGCGCCCAGGTGCGGCTGCGCTTTTCCTGAACCTGCAAGCCCCAGAAAGCCTGAAGCCATCGATGAAAGCATGCACCATGACCCGAGACGGCACCACCACACCTCCATGGGACCTGATCCGCGCCTTCCTCGCGCTGGAGCGCCACGGGAGCTACGAAGTTGCAGCCGACATGGAAGGCATCGACGACTCCACCCTGCGCCGGCGCATCCGGGTGCTGGAGCAGCGCTTCGGTCGCACTCTGTTCGTGCGCAGCGAGGCCGGCTGGAAAGCCTCGGCCGACCTGCACGCGCTGGTCAGCGCTGCCCAGCACATGGAAGAGGCGGCGCGCAGCTTCTCTCAGAATCACCAGGAAGGCGCGGGCGTGGTGCGCATCAGCCTGATGGACGTGTTCGCCAAGCGCTTTGCGCCAGTATTCGTCGCGCTGGGGGAGAAATTTCCTCGGCTGCTGCTCAACATCACCACCGAGACGCACTTCGTCAATCTGGAGCAAGACCAGGTGGACATCGCCGTGCGGCTAGCACGGCCTGTGCGCAACAGCAATTCCCTGCGCGTACGCAAGATCGGTGCGGTGGCCGTGGGCGCTTACGCCAGCCGCGCGTACCTGGCGCGCCACGACACGAGTGCGTCAAATCCCGCGTTTGTCGACGACCACGACCTTCTGGCCATGAACTTGCAGTTCTTCCACCAGGATCACAACTTCACCTACGCCAACCTGGACTGGGCCAAGTTCGGCCTGACGGGCAAGGTGCGCGTGCAGTCGGACAGCTTCGTGCCCATGGCGCACCTGTGCGCGCTGGGCCACGGCGTGGCGCTGCTGCCCAAGTTCGTTGCCGCTGACTATCCCGAACTGGTGCCGTACCCCGAAAAGCTCTTCTTCGAAACGGAGCTGTGGCTGGTCAGCCGCTTTGACTTGCTGGCAGCTTGGCAGCGCGAATTGGCCGACAGGCTGCAGGAAGAAATGGCGACATGGCCTCAATGACCTCGCTCCCTGTCCTGACCACCAGCCCGCGCTTGGCGGCGCTGCCGGTCACTATCGCCAACGTTGGCCTCAGCTTAACCCGGTAATTTCCGTCTAAAACTGATCCACGTAACAACCCTAACCTGCTGATTTTTTCGGCAGGAGCATAGGAGTGATTGACGTGGCAACATTAAGTGTCATCAGACGCTGGGCCCTGCGCGAGCAGTTGTCCATCCGAGAGATCGCCCGGCGCACCGGCCTGTCTCGCAACACCATCAAGAAGTACCTGCGCGCGGGTGTGGCGGAGCCGCACTACCCTCGGCGCATCAGTCCGAGCCAGCTCGATCCCTACGCCGAGAAGCTCTCAGGCTGGCTCAAGAGCGAAGCGGGCAAGTCGCGCAAGCAGCGGCGCACCGTGAAGCAACTCCACGCCGACCTGTCCGCCCTGGGCTACCCAGGCTCATACGGCCGGGTAGCCGCCTTCGCCCGAGTCTGGCAGCAGCAACGTCAGGAAGCGCAGCAGACCACCGGCCGAGGCACCTTCGTGCCGCTGGCCTTCGGTCCTGGCGAAGCGTTCCAATTCGACTGGAGCGAAGACTGGGCCGTCATCGGCGGCGAGCGCACCAAGCTGCAGGTAGCCCACTTCAAGCTCAGCCACAGTCGCGCCTTCACCGTGCGGGCTTATCCGCTGCAAACCCACGAGATGCTGTTCGATGCGCACAACCATGCCTTCGCGGTGTTGGGTGGCATTCCCCGGCGCGGTATCTACGACAACATGCGCACCGCCGTGGACAAGGTGCGCCGGGGCAAGGAGCGCGACGTCAACGCCCGTTTCAGCGCCATGGTCAGCCACTACCTGTTCGAGGCCGAGTTCTGCAATCCGGCCTCGGGCTGGGAGAAAGGGCAGGTGGAGAAGAACGTGCGTGATGCGCGTCACCGGCTGTGGCAACCCGTGCCGGCGTTTCCAACCCTGGCCGAACTCAACGAGTGGCTGGAGAACCGCTGCAAGACCTTGTGGCGCGAGATCGTCCACGGCAAGCTGCCAGGCACGGTGGCCGATGTCTGGGAGCAGGAGCGGCCCACCCTGATGCCGATGCCGCGCCCCTTCGACGGCTTCGTCGAACACACCAAGCGGGTCTCGCCCACCTGCCTGGTGCACTTCGAGCGCAACCGCTACAGCGTGCCGGCCTCCTACGCCAACCGGCCGGTGAGTCTGCGGGTCTACGCCGAGCGGCTGGTGGTCGCCGCCGAAGGTCAGATCTTGTGCGAGCACACGCGCCTCATCGACCGGCGCCACGACGTCGGTGGTCGGACCGTCTACGACTGGCGTCACTACCTGGCGGTGCTGCAGCGCAAGCCCGGTGCCTTGCGCAACGGTGCTCCGTTCGCCGAACTGCCGCCAGCCTTCAAACGGCTGCAGGCCATGTTGCTGCGCCAATCGGGTGGCGACCGGGAGATGGTGGAGATCCTGGCCCTGGTTCTGCACCACGATGAACAGGCCGTGCTGGCCGCCGTGGAGCTGGCCTTGGAAGCTGGCGTGCCGACCAAGACCCATGTGCTGAACGTGCTGCATCGTTTGCTGGAAGGGGAGCCGGCGCCTGCGGCGCCGGTGACGGCACCACAGGCCCTGCGCTTGGTCAACGAACCTCAAGCCAACGTGCTGCGCTACGACCAGTTGCGCCGCCCCGCGGCTGCCCGCACAGCCCAGGAGGTGCGTCATGCGTCATGACCCTGCCAGCGGCGCCATCGTGATCATGCTGCGAGAGCTCAAGATGTATGGCATGGCCCAGGCCGTGGCCGAGCTGACCGCACAAGGGGCACCGGCGTTCGAGGCGGCACAACCCATCCTGGCCCAACTGCTCAAGGCGGAAACCGCCGAGCGCGAGGTGCGCTCCGTGGCCTACCAATTGAAGGTGGCCCGTTTCCCTGTGTACCGGGACTTGGCCGGTTTCGACTTCGCCCACAGCGAAGTCAATGAGGCGCTGGCGCGGCAGTTGCACCGTTGCGAGTTTCTGGAGGAGGCCAACAATGTGGTGTTGGTCGGGGGCCCGGGCACTGGTAAGACCCACCTGGCCACGGCGCTCGGTGTGCAGGCCATCGAGCATCATCACCGGCGAGTCCGGTTCTTCTCCACGGTCGAACTGGTCAATGCGCTGGAGGTCGAGAAGGCGCAGGGCAAGTCGGGACAGATCGCCACCCGGCTCATGTACGCCGATCTGGTGATCCTCGACGAACTGGGTTATCTGCCATTCAGCGCGTCCGGTGGGGCCTTGCTGTTCCACCTGCTGTCCAAGCTTTACGAACGCACCAGCGTCGTGATCACGACCAACCTGAGCTTCAGCGAATGGGCGTCGGTGTTCGGTGATGCGAAGATGACGACGGCGCTGTTGGACCGGCTTACGCACCACTGCCATATCCTGGAAACTGGCAACGACAGCTTCCGATTCAAGAACAGCTCGGCGCTGCCGGCACAATCCAAGAAGGAGAAAACCAAGAACTTATCCACACCGTGAGCCTTCCAGGCTTGCAAAAAGGGTGGATCAAGATTCGATGGAAATGCCGGCTCAGGGTTGCATGGAAATTAACACGTGCGGTTTGAATGTTCGCGTGGGGGATGTTGTGGAGCGTGTGCACGGTGTGACGGCGTCGCGAGGACTCGCGATGCACGAGGGGGTGCGTGCGCCGCTGTACGCAAGCTCCTCCGGCAAACTCGTATTAGCGTTTCTCGATGCGAAGGAGCTGGAGGAATACTTGGCGCGCGTCGAGTTGCGACCGATTGCAAGGCGGTCGGTGAGATCGGTGGGAGAGCTGCATCGGCAGGTGCTGAGTGTGAGGGCGGAGGGGGTGGCGTACTCGCAGGACGAGTTTACGAATGGTGTTGTCGGTTTCTCTGCACCGGTATTCAATGTCCATCTCAAAATGATCGCCTGTCTCGGCCTAGCTGTTCCGACAAGCATCTTCGAGCCCAAGAAGCTAGCGCTGACAAAATTGTTGAAAGCGACGGCGCAAGCGGTGACGGGGCGCATCTCTTCGAGCACCCGCGTTCCTTAGCCTACGTCACCGCGTGTCTCACGCTTGCATGTCGCAACGCAACTTCAGTGACCTTGCCCCCGAAAAACGTATCCCTTGCTGAGTGTTTGAATACAAGCAAGTGACGTCTCCCCCTTATCCGGTCACTTCTAAACTGGAATCGGGCGGCTTCCGGCTTGTTGATCTGACCTCTTTTTGACGAACTCACTCGGGGTCAGGTGGCCGAGAGAGCCATGCGGCCGGTGATGGTTGTAGTCATGCTGCCAAGCCTTCAACTTCTCACGCGCATCCTGCATCGTAATGAACTCGTTGACGTTCAGGAACTCGTCGCGCAAGCGACCGTTGAATGACTCGATCAGCCCATTGTCCGTGGGCTTTCCGGGTCTCGTGTAGTCGAGTTTCACGCCTCTGCGCCATGCCCATTCATCGAGCGCCTTGGAGGTGAACTCCGTGCCGTTGTCCACCGTGATCGCCTTGGGCCATCCACGCTGCAGCGCAGCCTCGTCCAGGACCTTCCCGACGCATCGACCTGTGAGCCGGAAGTCGGCCTCTAGAGACACGCTCTCGCGACTCCACTGATCGATCACCGTGAGCACACGGAATGCCCGGCCATCGAGCATCTGGTCGTGTACAAAGTCCATGCTCCAGTGCTGGTTCGGTCCTGTGGCTGGCGTCGCTCGACCGCGCTGCAGGCTGATGCGCTTGCGGCGTTTGACCTTCATGCGAAGCTGCAAGCCTTCCAGCCGGTACAGGCGATAGACGCGCTTCTTGCCGACCGACCAACCCTCGCGCTTGAGCATCACCAGCACGCGCAAATACCCGAAACGTGGACGATCCATCGCAATCTCCCGAATGCGCAGGCGCAGCGCGCTTTGATCGCGTGCCTCGCTCTTCTGATACCAAACCGACGGGCGCAGCAACGCCAGACGGCACGACCGCCGCACACTCACCTCGTAGCGCTCCTGCATCCAGGCTGCCAGCTCGCGCCGCTTGGCAGCCTTCAGAGCTTTTTTCTAACGACCTCCTGCAGGATCTGCTTGTCCAGCGTCAGGTCAGCCACGATGCGCTTCAAGCGGGCGTTCTCGTCCTCGAGCATCTTGAGCCGCTTGAGCTCGGTGACGCCCAGGTCGCCGAACTTCTTCTTCCACGTGTAGTACGTCGCTTCGGACACGCCGATCTGGCGACACACATCGATGACGGGTGTGCCCGACTCGGCCAGTCGCAGCGCGTAGGCGATCTGCTCTTCCGAAAATCTCGACCTCTTCATTGCTTCTCCTTGCACCCCTTCGGGGCTGCCGGAAAGCAACCGTACCTCTAGTTTTAAAAAGTCCGGAAATCGGGGGGAACGTCACTGGGCCTCCGTTCCGCCCGACTGGGGTCACTCGGGTCTCGCTCCGGAGAGCCTCACAGCCTCCGCCCACTTAACGCGTTCGGCGCGCATAAACGCTCCGAAATCCGATCCTTCCAACAAGCGCACCTCGTGTCCCGAATCCACCAGCGCGCTTAGCACACGCGGGGTTTGCAGTGCGCTCTTGACTGCAGAGCGGAGCTTCGTCTGGGCTTCTGCTGGCGTCGCGCGTGGGGCGACCAGCCCGTACCAAGCCGTCCCACTGATGTCGATTCCCTTCATTTCGAGCAACGTTGGAACGTCTGGTGCGACGGCAAGCCGGCTCGCGGAGGTAACCGCCAATGCCTTCAGTCGCCCCGACCGAAGGTGTGGAAGGACTGAAGCAGTGGTGAAAATTGTCATCGGGGCGTGGCCGCCGAGAACCAGCGTAATCGGGTCCTTGTCGGGCACATGTATCAGCCTGATTCCGGCGCGGGCAGCTAGTAGCTCACCAAGCAGGTGTCCCGTGCTACCGACTGTGGCTGAGGTGTATGCAAGCCCACCAGGGGCCCTGCGGGCCGCAACGACCAGATCCCCCATGGACGTGATGCCTGTAGAGGGGTTTACCGCAATCACGTTGGGCGCTTCGGCCATCAGAGAGATCGGGCTGAAGTCAGCGTCGACGTCGAAGGGGAGTTGGCGATAGAGTGCCGTGTTGATGGCGAAGTTGGGAGTCGAAGCAACAACAAGGGTGTAGCCGTCAGGCTCCGCCTTAGCAGCTACTCCCGTACCCAGATTGCCCGTAGCGCCGGGGCGGTTTTCTACGATCACGGCTTGCCCGAGTGAGGTCGCCATAGCCTCTGCGACGCGGCGCGTTATGAGGTCAGCTGATGCGCCGGCTCCAAACGGGACGATGATTTTGATGGATCGGCTCGGATAGGAGGCCTGCGCCCATGAGGCGCCGTTGGCCATGCAGGCGAAAGAAAGACCTGCGAGCACGGAACGGCGGCGCATTGAGCTGGGTGGATTCAAGACGTTCTCCAAACAACGATCCACCCGACTTTAGGCTCTCCGCAATGCGCAGGCCAATACCTTTTCAGGCACGGCGCCATACCGGAGGCCGGCACCCACGGGGACAGTCGTTCCGCCGGAACTACTGAGGTACGCAGGTCTACGTGGCGGACTGAAATCGCTCGACGGCGGCAGCTGGAACGGCAGCGGTCGAATGCATCTCGAGACGTGCAGAGCCCCACAGGTTCGAAGATCGGATGACGCCACTGGCTTCGATCCAAGCGCATCCGACCGGGGCGCGCAGCTGGACTTCACTGCGTCCGGCTGCCTTGAGATTCGGCGCTCAGAGTGGGCTCTCGTGGCGAGAGGGTCGCTCGCCCTCTAAAACAGCGACGCGACCCATGCCCTGCCACGCGTGCAGCCCTTCGGGTCCGACGCTCTAGCAGTCGGCCGGCATTGAAAATCTACATTCAATACCGGCGAATGGGGCGTTGAACATACGCCGCAGAGGTCAAATGTTGGCCTTACGACGGCCTCGACTGTCGTGACCGAGCTCGACCAATCGACTTTGCTCCTCGAACGCGTTGTTATTCAGTGCGTTCAGATTCAAGGCGCGCACCACAGCTAGAAAACCGGAGAGAAGTGGCCTCTGGTCGTTCCTTCGGTAGACGCAGCACAGGCTACTTGTGGGCTCAGGATCAGTGACTTTGAGAAAAGCAACCCGCGGTAGACGGATATTGACTGTGGATATTGGGACTAGTGCGATGCCTACTCCGCCGGATACTAGAGCGAGGCAAGCCATGGGATCTTCCGTTTCCTGAACGATGCGAGGTGTGAACCCCGCCTGATCGCAAAAGAGCATGACCTCATCGGCAAAGCTTGGACGAGACGCCGCAGGGTAGACGATCATGCACTCATCTCGCAGGGCCGACATGGGCACGACGGTGCGGTTGGCCAATGGGTGCGTCGACGGCACCGCAAGTACCACCGGCTCGCTCACCACCACCTCTGATGCGATGTCCGGTTCGTCTCGATAATAGCGGGCAAACCCGATGTCAAGCCACCCATCGCGCAGAGCTCGGATTTGCCGATCCTTCGTCATATGGGATAGACGAACTGTGACGCGGGGCTGCGCGTCACGATAAGCACCGATCAGATGAGGGATGGTACCGAAGATCACGGAGCCGTAATAGGCGACTTCGAGGTGGCCAAAGTCGCCCTTTGCAGCACGACGCGATCTTTCGACAGCGTCACTTGTTATCCGCAGAGCCTTGTTTGCACCCTCCAAAAAGACCTCCCCCGCTGCGGTCAGCTCGACGCCGGTCGTGGTTCGATCAAATAGCTGAGCACCGACCTGTTCCTCGAGCTGCTTGATGAGGCGCGACAGCGGCGGCTGAGAGATATGAAGTCTGAGCGAGGCGCGACGGAAGCTGCGCTCCTCCGCGACGGTCACAAAATAACGAAGGTGGCGTAGCTCCATACCTAATTATGACTTAGTGCTGCCCTCGCGATACCTTTCTGGTCATCGCGATGACAAAGATGGTATTGGATTGAATCGCCCCTGCCCGGTAGATTCTGCATTCGTTCACCCACTACGACAGGAGACAAGAATATGGCAAACCGGGCAGAGACAGTGATCGGCGAGATCGTCAAGGCGGTCCGCGAAGTTCTGAAGCGCCACGATGTAACCTTTGAAGAATACCGCGCTGGCGTGGGCTTCCTCATGCAGTACGCAAAAGCTCCGGAATACGAAATCCCCTTGGTGTGCGATCTCTGGTTCAACGCAACCATTACGGACAACGAGATGAACCACCGGAGGGGCTCCGTGACAAACGTGGAGGGCCCCTATTTTCTAGAGTCCATTCCAACGATCACAGATCGGATCAAGTCACGTGGGGATGGCGGCGAGGAGTTGATCATTGAGGGGAAGGTCGTTGACTTGGCGGGCAAGCCAATCGAAGGTGCCGAGCTGTTTATCTGGCACTCCGACCACGAAGGGTACTACAGCGGATATAGCGAAGAGTTTCCGCCGGATTTCTATCGCGGCAAGAAGATCATCGACTCGACCGGGGCTTTCAACATTCGTACCGTGCTGCCAGTGCCTTACATGATTCCCCACGAGGGCCCCAGCGGCAAGATGCTGGAGCTGATGGGTCGCCATCCATGGCGACCCGCGCACGTGCACTTCAAGATCCGCGCGCAGGGCTTTTTGGAGCATACAACGCAGGCCTACTTCGCGGATGAGAAGTGGGTCGACAGTGACTGCGTCGAGGCTGTGCGCCCCGCCTTGATTCACAAGCTGCAAGAACGGGGGGGCGTCAAGGTCCTCAAGAAGGATTTCGTTCTCGATCCGGTCTGAACTTTTGCGCATCACTGAATCCCGACGCGCAAGACTGGCAGCAGGCTTGCCGCGTTTGCAAAAAGCTCTGGTGACGCGATCTGGCCCTTGGCCTGATCGCCTAATTGAGGAACGTAGAGATGGATATCAAGCCCGTGACCTTCCCAACACATGATGGGACCCGTGTGCCTTTGGACGTATACCGTTCCCAAGAGGTTTACGAACTCGAACTACAACGCATCTATCGCGGGCCAACCTGGAGTTTCGTGGCCTTGGAGGCCGAGATCCCGCAGCCCGGAGATTTCAAGTCCACGTTCGTGGGCGACACGCCGGTAGTTGTAACGCGCACAAAAGAGGGAAAGCTCAGCGTCTGGGTCAACCGCTGCGCGCACCGCGGCGCGGCGGTCTGTCGCAAGGCGCGTGGAACCAAGGGATTGCGGCGGCCAGCGCGGCCTTGGGCTTTCCCGTTTGCTATGACCCGTTGCCATGGTTTTGGTCCGATCAGTTCACGGTCAACATCCAGATTTATGGTGTGCCCAAGTCGCATCACCGTGTCGCCATTCGCCGACTTCTCGCGACGCAGACGTCGCTGTATTTCTACCTTGAACAAGACCGGCTGAAGGCCGTTGTTGGGGTGAACGCACCGAGAGAGCTTGCAATGGCGCGCCGCCTCATTGAGAAGCAGACGGCGGTCATGGCCGAAGTGCTGGAGGATCCAGATCAATCGATTCCACGCGCGTGATTCCGGTCTACAAGTTATCAGCGATGCAGCCGTTTTTTAAGGAGATATCTCAATGTATGTAGCGATTTTTTTTCAAGACTTGCCGGGCACAGTTGCGAAACGCCAAGCGGTCGTGTCCGAGCACCGCAAATACATGGAAGGCCATGCAGCCAAAGTGCTGGCGGCGGGCGCGACCTTTACTGACGACGGAAAATCCGTTAGAGGTGGGAGCTACATCGTCGAGGTGAGCGACCTAGAGGAGGCTCGTCAGTTCGTAGAGAACGATCCGTTCACGCGAGCCGGGCTGCGTTCCTTCGTAACCATACAACCCTGGATCAAAGCCGTGTTCGCCGGGAAGTTCAACATACCAACCGACGACAGCCCGCTTTATGCGAATTCTGTCGCCTGAGCGAGTTGATGATGAAAGACTTTCTCTACCAGGGCATGCCAAGTCGCGTCAGATTTGGCCGAGGTACTGTCTCCGAGGTCGGCGACGAAGTCGAACGGCTGGGGTGCAAACGGATCTTGATTGTGGCAAGCGCTCCGGAACAGGCCGAACAGATCCGATCCCTCGTCGGCCCTGTTTGCGTCGGCGTCTTCGCTGGGGCCGTAATGCACACGCCCGTCGAAGTGACGGAGACCGCTCTTGCACAGGTGCGGAGCTTGCGTGTGGATGGAGTAGTGGCATTGGGCGGGGGATCGGCGATCGGGCTTTCCAAAGCTATCGCGCTTCGTACTGATCTGCCACAGCTAGTGATTCCAACCACCTATGCCGGATCCGAGATGACTCCCATTCTTGGTCAAAGCGAGCGCGGCATCAAGACTACACAGAGGACGCCCAAAGTACTGCCGGAAACAGTTATCTACGACGTAGAACTGACGTTCACACTCCCTCGAATGCTGTCTGTGTCGAGCGGCATCAACGCCATGGCTCACGCAGTAGAGGCGCTTTACGCGAGTGACGCTAACCCGATAACCGACACGTTCGCTGAACTAGGGATTGCTGCCCTATACAGAAGCCTCCCGAAACTCTGCGAGGACCTGGCTGCTCCCGAGGTGCGGACCGAGGCACTGTATGGCTCATGGTTGAGCGCCATTTGCTTGGCCTCGACGTCGATGGGTCTTCACCACAAGCTTTGCCACACGCTTGGAGGCGCTCTAAACCTACCCCACGCCGAGACTCACGCTGTAGTGCTATCGCACGCCATCGCATACAACGCTCCCAAGATTCCTGAGGCAATGGTCGTAGTGGGGCGAGCGATGGGTGGAGGAGATCCCGCTGGGCTGATCTATGACATTGCAAAGGACAGCGGCGTGCCGGTGACTTTGCGAGACCTGGGGATGAAAGAGAAGGACATCGACGTCGTAACCGCCGCAGTGATGGCTAAGCCCTACCCGAATCCCAAGCCCCTCGAGTCCCAACTCGTTAGGCGCTTGATTGCGAATGCATGGGCTGGGATCAGGCCAGATCATTCGACGTACCTGTAGTGGTTTTCGTCGACAGGAGGACAAGATGAACGCGCAAACTATCGAAACCATCGAGAGCATCGACACTCGCATAGTCGATCTGCCTCTCAAGAAGGTACACAACCATTCCAACTCGTCGCATTCGCATCAGTCGCTCCTCTTTTTGACGTTGCGCACCTCCAGCGGAGTAGTCGCGTACGGGGAAGGGGGCACGCCCGCGGGAACGCCGTTTTGGGGGGGCGAGTCTATCGAAACCATGAAGCAGGTCGTCGATCGATACTTGGCCCCCGCGCTTATAGGTGAAAATCTCTTTGGACACGAGACACTGCTCCTGCTGATGGATCGGGTGGCGTCCGCCAACTTCTTCGCCAAAGCAGCCGTCGACGTCGTACTGCACGATGCGGTGGGTCGGATCTTGGGGCTGCCAGTAAGTGCCTTTTACGGAGGACGCGTTCGGGAATCGATGCCAGTCCTCTGGGTGCTCGTTTCAGGTAACGCAGGCGTCGACATCGAGGATGCTGAGAATCAGCTTGAAAACCGCCGCCACCGAACGTTCAAGATAAAGATGGGTCTTAGCGATCCCCGATCTGAGACGGAACGGGTCGTCCAAACTGTCAAGGCGATTCACGCGATGGAAACTCGGGCAATCGTCACCGTGGATCTGAACCAGGCATGGGACTTTCCGACATGCATGCAGTATTTGCCTCGGCTGCAGGACGCGGGCGTCGCCATGGTTGAGCAGCCTTTGCCCAAGTGGCAGCTAGAAGGTCTTTCGAACCTATCGGCGAGGTTGAACATACCCATTGCAGCGGATGAGAGTCTCTGGGACTTCCGTGATGCCTTTACATGCTTCAAGGCCGGCGTCACGGGGCTATACGGCGTCAAAGTGGGTAAGGGCGGCGGGATTCGGCGCGCGTACAAAGCCGCGGCCATAGCAGAGGCCGCGGGGATTCCAATATACGGGGGAATGGCGCTGGAAAGTTCGATTGGCACGGCCGCAGCGCTTCAGTTGTTCAGTGCGCTTCCCACTCTGGCCTGGGATTGCGAGCTGGTTGGGCCGCTGCTTCTAGCTGACGACCTGGCAACGACGGCCACACAGTACAGGGAATACGAGATTGTGGTTCCTCAGGGCGTAGGGCTTGGTGTCGAGCCCGATTTGGACAAGATCATCTTTTACTCGCGAGAAAAATGAAAAACTTCAACTTCGAATTGCAAACGACTCATGGTGCCATGGGTGGCTACATTTCGTCCGACTCACGGGAGCGGAAACAGGGCATTGTTCTGCTGCCGGAGATTTTTGGGATTAACAATGCGATGAGATTGGCGGCCGACCAGTTCGCTCGTGAAGGGTTCGTCGTGCTGGCACCGGATCTTTATAGCCAGATCGAACCTGGCGTCGAATTGACGTATTCTGACTCGGACCGGGAGATTGCCATATCATTTTGGCAACGAATGGACAATCAAGTCGCGCTCGATGACGCGAGGGCAGCGGTCAATTCGCTCGCGAGCGACCCACGCTGCGATGGAAGCGTCAGCGTCGTCGGATTCTGCTTGGGAGGCAAGTACGCCCTTCAGCTTGCGGCGATCGGAGGCATCGACAGCAGCGTGTCGTTTTATCCTGTCAAAGCGCAGGACTATCAAGCGGAGCTTTCGGCCCTGAAGCGCCCGACGCAAGTCCACATCGGAGATTCGGATGCGCACATTCCTGTGGAGGTGCAGGAAATTTTGAAGCGGGCCCTAGGCACCCCTAACGCTTTGCATGAGTTCTTTATCTATGAAGGTGCCGGGCACGGCTTCTTCAACTCTGTTCGCTCATTTGGTTTCGCACCCAAAGCCGCCGAGCTGGCACTCTCGCGATCGGTCGAGTTCCTCACGCGACACCATTCCAATGGGCTCCAGAAGTCGCCGTAGCCTGCGCCTTTTTTGGAGTGGATTGTTGGCCTGGATACTAGTCGAGCTTCACGCCAAGCGATTTCACAAGTGGCAACCAACGCGCACGCTCGGCCGCCATGAAGTTGCCAAGGTCTTCGGGTGTCCCTGCCATCGGTTGTTCTCCAATCGAGTGAAATTTCTGCGCTACTTCTGGTTTGAGCAACGCATCATTCACAGCCTTGTTAATTTCCAATACAGCAGAACGCGGCGTCTGCGCCGGCGCCACGATCGCAATCCACGCGCTGGTCTCGCCATTGGCGTATCCCGATTCTTTTAGTGTGGGCACGTCCGGCAAAAGCGGAAACCGTCGGTCATCAAGAATGGCCAAGGGGCGGATTTTTCCAGCTTTGGCTTGATGCATTGAAGACGGCAGCGCGTCGAACATGACGTCAACGTTATCGCCGATCAGGCCCAAGATAGCTGGTGCGCTTCCGCTAAACGGTACGTGCGTGACCTTGTACCCCATCAGAGCCGCCACATACTCGCCGGCAAGATGGGTCACATTGCCGATTCCGGCTGAGGCCATAGACAGTTGCCGGGTCTTCATCACCGACACCAACTCCGCGACGCTGTCGACGCCAAGGCCATTACGGGTGACCAAGAGAAGCGGTGATTTTCCCAACCCAGCTACTGGCGCAAAGGACTTCGCGGGATCATATGGCATCTTGTCATAGATAGCCGCGTTCAGAACTAGTGGGCCATTGCCACCGACGAAGAATGTCTTCCCATCAGGCTTCGCGCGCGCCACTAGATCGCCAGCAATCATGCCACCGGCACCGGGCTTATTTTCAACCACGACAGGAGTGCCGAGGCTTCTTGCGACCTCATTCGCCACAATTCGTGCCATCTGGTCGCCAGCGCCCCCAGGCGGGTACGCGACGACAAAACGAATGGGGGTCGGTTGCTGCGCATGAACTTGGAGAGCGCAGATCGTCAGAATAATTGCCGAGCATGCGGCGCGGAAATACATGAACATGGGAAGATCCTTTAGACAAGCAGGAGAAAAAGTCAATTTGATTTCACATGGATCCGGCACCTTAAACAGGCACTGACTAACGTGAGTTGATCTCGGAAAAGAAAGGAATCAGAGCTTGCGCATGATGTCGATCATTGAGCGGTTTACAAGACAGGCATGCCGAGCGCTTTACGAGTCCGGAAGCGAATTCCATGGTCATACTGGTCTCCTTAGTGATTCAACATGACGGCCTTGGCCAAGGCCGCCCGGATGCCGTCGATCTCCGCTGTCGATAGCTTCATCAACGGCGGCCTCACCACGGCATGGGGAAAGCGTCCCATGAGGACTTGAGCCTCTTTCATCCGGTTGTGCTGGTCGGCCATCGGGGCGTGGTAGAAGGCCTTGTTCGGAATGTCCAGCCGCTCATTAATTTCCCGAGCACGTGGCAGGTCGCTGTCTTTCATCGCCTCGAACAGCTCGGCCTGAAGCGCGGCGACAGTGCTGCCTGCACCCGACAAGATGCCTTCGCACCCGAGCGCAAGTGATTGCAGAAGCCACGAGCTGTGGGCGGTCAGCACGTTCACCTTCCTGTGGCTATTCTGGAGCTGTCTGACCGTCTCTTCGTGCGCAACGGGGTCACCGCAGTAGTCTTTGATCGCCTTGATGCTGGGGATGGTGTCAGCCAGATTGGTGAGCGTCTGGATCGCCATCATTTGCGCGCCCGCATATTGAAAGATGATCAGTGGCAGGTCGCATGCATCGGCGATCCGCTGGTAATGCTCCATGACCATCTCAGGCCGAAGCTGGGCACCCTTGCCGAAAGCAGCCGGTGGCACCACCAAGAGCGCGTTGGCGCCGAGCTGCTGCCATTGCTTGGCATGCTGGGCTGCGACGATGCTGCTTTCCGAATAGACGCCGCCGATCACCGGCAGCGCGTTGCCTACTTCTTCCAGAGCCACCGTTAAGATCCGGGCCTGTTCCTGCTCCGTGCAAGACATGACTTCCGACGCGTGTCCGTTGACGCAGATTCCCGTGACTCCCTTGACGGAGGCGAGATCACGCAAGTGAGACCTGAACGTGGTCAGGTCTGTTGATTTCCATCCAGAACTGATCCACTTAACCCGGTAATTTCCGTCTAAAACTGATCCACGTAACAACCCTAACCTGCTGATTTTTTCGGCAGGAGCATAGGAGTGATTGACGTGGCAACATTAAGTGTCATCAGACGCTGGGCCCTGCGCGAGCAGTTGTCCATCCGAGAGATCGCCCGGCGCACCGGCCTGTCTCGCAACACCATCAAGAAGTACCTGCGCGCGGGTGTGGCGGAGCCGCACTACCCTCGGCGCATCAGTCCGAGCCAGCTCGATCCCTACGCCGAGAAGCTCTCAGGCTGGCTCAAGAGCGAAGCGGGCAAGTCGCGCAAGCAGCGGCGCACCGTGAAGCAACTCCACGCCGACCTGTCCGCCCTGGGCTACCCAGGCTCATACGGCCGGGTAGCCGCCTTCGCCCGAGTCTGGCAGCAGCAACGTCAGGAAGCGCAGCAGACCACCGGCCGAGGCACCTTCGTGCCGCTGGCCTTCGGTCCTGGCGAAGCGTTCCAATTCGACTGGAGCGAAGACTGGGCCGTCATCGGCGGCGAGCGCACCAAGCTGCAGGTAGCCCACTTCAAGCTCAGCCACAGTCGCGCCTTCACCGTGCGGGCTTATCCGCTGCAAACCCACGAGATGCTGTTCGATGCGCACAACCATGCCTTCGCGGTGTTGGGTGGCATTCCCCGGCGCGGTATCTACGACAACATGCGCACCGCCGTGGACAAGGTGCGCCGGGGCAAGGAGCGCGACGTCAACGCCCGTTTCAGCGCCATGGTCAGCCACTACCTGTTCGAGGCCGAGTTCTGCAATCCGGCCTCGGGCTGGGAGAAAGGGCAGGTGGAGAAGAACGTGCGTGATGCGCGTCACCGGCTGTGGCAACCCGTGCCGGCGTTTCCAACCCTGGCCGAACTCAACGAGTGGCTGGAGAACCGCTGCAAGACCTTGTGGCGCGAGATCGTCCACGGCAAGCTGCCAGGCACGGTGGCCGATGTCTGGGAGCAGGAGCGGCCCACCCTGATGCCGATGCCGCGCCCCTTCGACGGCTTCGTCGAACACACCAAGCGGGTCTCGCCCACCTGCCTGGTGCACTTCGAGCGCAACCGCTACAGCGTGCCGGCCTCCTACGCCAACCGGCCGGTGAGTCTGCGGGTCTACGCCGAGCGGCTGGTGGTCGCCGCCGAAGGTCAGATCTTGTGCGAGCACACGCGCCTCATCGACCGGCGCCACGACGTCGGTGGTCGGACCGTCTACGACTGGCGTCACTACCTGGCGGTGCTGCAGCGCAAGCCCGGTGCCTTGCGCAACGGTGCTCCGTTCGCCGAACTGCCGCCAGCCTTCAAACGGCTGCAGGCCATGTTGCTGCGCCAATCGGGTGGCGACCGGGAGATGGTGGAGATCCTGGCCCTGGTTCTGCACCACGATGAACAGGCCGTGCTGGCCGCCGTGGAGCTGGCCTTGGAAGCTGGCGTGCCGACCAAGACCCATGTGCTGAACGTGCTGCATCGTTTGCTGGAAGGGGAGCCGGCGCCTGCGGCGCCGGTGACGGCACCACAGGCCCTGCGCTTGGTCAACGAACCTCAAGCCAACGTGCTGCGCTACGACCAGTTGCGCCGCCCCGCGGCTGCCCGCACAGCCCAGGAGGTGCGTCATGCGTCATGACCCTGCCAGCGGCGCCATCGTGATCATGCTGCGAGAGCTCAAGATGTATGGCATGGCCCAGGCCGTGGCCGAGCTGACCGCACAAGGGGCACCGGCGTTCGAGGCGGCACAACCCATCCTGGCCCAACTGCTCAAGGCGGAAACCGCCGAGCGCGAGGTGCGCTCCGTGGCCTACCAATTGAAGGTGGCCCGTTTCCCTGTGTACCGGGACTTGGCCGGTTTCGACTTCGCCCACAGCGAAGTCAATGAGGCGCTGGCGCGGCAGTTGCACCGTTGCGAGTTTCTGGAGGAGGCCAACAATGTGGTGTTGGTCGGGGGCCCGGGCACTGGTAAGACCCACCTGGCCACGGCGCTCGGTGTGCAGGCCATCGAGCATCATCACCGGCGAGTCCGGTTCTTCTCCACGGTCGAACTGGTCAATGCGCTGGAGGTCGAGAAGGCGCAGGGCAAGTCGGGACAGATCGCCACCCGGCTCATGTACGCCGATCTGGTGATCCTCGACGAACTGGGTTATCTGCCATTCAGCGCGTCCGGTGGGGCCTTGCTGTTCCACCTGCTGTCCAAGCTTTACGAACGCACCAGCGTCGTGATCACGACCAACCTGAGCTTCAGCGAATGGGCGTCGGTGTTCGGTGATGCGAAGATGACGACGGCGCTGTTGGACCGGCTTACGCACCACTGCCATATCCTGGAAACTGGCAACGACAGCTTCCGATTCAAGAACAGCTCGGCGCTGCCGGCACAATCCAAGAAGGAGAAAACCAAGAACTTATCCACACCGTGAGCCTTCCAGGCTTGCAAAAAGGGTGGATCAAGATTCGATGGAAATGCCGGCTCAGGGTTGCATGGAAATTAACATATGGCAGCAGCCCAGGCAGGACGTTCTACACCCACATCTCTGACCAGTACGCGCCGTTCCACAACAAGGTGGTCAATGTCGGCGTGCGCGATTCCACCTACGTGCTTGACGGCCTGCTGTACCACGAGTCCGACCTGCGCATCGAGGAACATTACACGGACACGGCGGGCTTCACCGATCACGTCTTTGCCTTGATGCACCTGCTGGGCTTCCGCTTCGCACCGCGCATCCGAGACCTGGGCGACACCAAGCTCTACACCCCGAAAGGCGAAGCCGCCTATGACGCGCTGAAACCGATGATCGGCGGCACTCTCAACATCAAGCACGTCCGCGCCCATTGGGACGAAATTCTGCGCCTGGCCACCTCGATCAAGCAAGGCACGGTGACGGCCTCGCTGATGCTTAGGAAACTCGGCAGCTATCCGCGCCAAAACGGCCTGGCTGTCGCCCTGCGTGAGCTGGGGCGCATCGAGCGGACGTTGTTCATCCTGGGCTGGTTGCAAAGCGTTGAGCTGCGCCGCCGCGTCCATGCCGGGCTGAATAAAGGCGAAGCACGCAATGCACTGGCCCGCGCCGTGTTCTTCAACCGGCTGGGCGAAATCCGCGACAGCAGCTTTGAGCAGCAGCGCTACCGGGCCAGCGGCCTCAATCTGGTGACGGCGGCTGTCGTGCTGTGGAACACGGTCTACCTGGAGCGCGCAGCGCATGCGTTGCGTAGCAACGGCCATGCCGTCGATGAAACGCTATTGCAGTACCTGTCGCCGTTGGGCTGGGAACACATCAATCTGACCGGCGATTACCTCTGGCGCAGCAGCGCCAAGATCGGCGCGGGCAAGTTCAGGCCGTTGCGACCTCTGCAATCGGCTTAACGTGCTTTATTCTCCGTTTTCTGAGACGACCCCTGGTGGGCGCAATCTTCCCGATCAGTTCCGGTGGAATGACCTGGCGGCGGTTCGACCAGCGATCCAGGACCGCCTGCATCTGTGAGGTATTCCACGCCATCACGATGTTGGCCATCAGGCTCAACGCATCGGCCACAGCCTGCATTTCATCGACACGTTTGGCCTGCGCCGGGCTGATCCGGCCGGTATAAATGGCGCGCTTGAGGGCGTTAACAGCCTCGCCCCGATTGAGCACCCGGCGCAACTCGTTCCTGAAAGCGTCCTTGACAAAGTAGTCAGCCAAAAACGCCGTACGCAGCAACCGCCCCAATTGCACGCCAGCCTCATAGATTGGATCGCCCTGGGCGGCAGAACCGAACCGCGCAAGAGCTGCCACCGCACTGGCATGTCCGCTCATGACCGAGGCTGCCAGGTGCACCAGACTATCCCAATGCTTTTCGATCAAAGCGACGTCGACATTGGCTTCGCACACCGCAGCGATTTCTGCGGGCACTTTGGTGCCGCGTGGCACAAAGAGGTGGCGCTGTTTGAGTTCCTTCAACCGCGGGCAAAGATCAAAACCAAGCAAACGGGCATGTGACATGGCAAAGTCGGTGTAGCCATGGGTATCCACAGCAAGCTGGCTGGTCTCCAGCTTTTCTTGGCGGATGACACCTTCAATGGCCACGCCCGCCTGGCGCTCATTGAGCACAAAGGGCTGCGCATGGAAGATGCCCCACCGGTCTTTTACATGGGAGTAGATTCCAATGGAAGGTGTGTTGCGCCGAGGATCAAGCCGGGCTTGCCACACCCGTTTGGTGGTCTCCATGGTCATCATGTCAGAAGATGCCAAATCGGACCGCCCCCAGGTGGCGGCAATCGGGTGTCGCTGCATGAATTCCAGCACAGCCTGGCAGGCCTGGCTCAGACGCCGTTCGTCCCGCGCCCAGCGCATGGCCTGGCGAATGCTGGTGGCAGACAATTGCGGAATCATGCGCGCGCATTCGACCGCAGTCAGACTGGTGCCGTGGGCCATGATGCCGGCATAGACCATCAGCAGCTCGTCGGTAGAGCGCGGCTCACGTCCGAGCATGATCCAGCTAAAGCGCACCTGGGCGTCAACGGCCAGAATCACTTCCGGCAATTGAACCTCACCGATGCGGTGATCCAAAGCCGCGCGCAGCTTGGTCACTTCTGGGTCTTCGTCCTCTGCGGGCAATGGCGACAAATGGAGTTCATCATCCACGCGCAGTACGCCACTGCGGGCTGCAGCGGCCACCGCATCGACACCGGCAGTTACTCTGGCCAGCAAAGGCTTCAAGAAAGTGGCAGCCTTGCTGGGTAACGATAGACGGGCATAGTGTTTCTTGGACTCTGCCTGCCAACGCTCGTCCGTGAAGAACAAGCGCGCACGACCCCGAAAGCTCAGGCTGTGCTCAATCCAGACCGAGCCATTGCGCACCGCGCGGCGCAGGGCAAACAGGGTGGCCACCTCCAACGCCTGAAACGCCCGTTCCCGGTCTGGGCTGGAGATCGAAACCTGCCAGATCATTCCCAGACTTGGTGCCACCACTTCAACTGGCAGCTTTCTGGATCCTTTGAGATATAAAGCTTGCAGCTTGGCAAGGTACTCGATGGCAGGATGCTCGCCGGTGGCCTGCCAGGGCAGCTTTGCAATGGCGACGAGCAACGACCGCACGGGGCGAATTCCATCAATCAATCCCTCGCGGACCAGGGAGGCCCTGCTCGGTGGTTTGCGTTTCTGGGTTTCGGTGATCAAGGCTTCAAGACGGGCACGCAACTCAGCATCTGGCACCGCACCTTGCGCGCTCAAGGCAACAAGTTCGCCGAGCAGCGTTTTGTACATTGCGGCCCAATTGACGGTAGCGGGGACATCGGCGGCAGCCTGACGCCACAGATCGGCGATCCGGCGCTGCACCATAAGGATCAACTGGTCTGTGGTGGTGAACAGGCAATACCGAAGAAAGCATGCGACCTCCACGGTGCGCGCTGGCTCTTTGATCTTGGCTCCGGCTGAGGGCGGCCTGGAGACAAGTCGGCGCGCGTAGCGGCGCAAGATGAGATCGGGGATGTCTGCCAGGTGCTTATGAACGTCCAGCGTGTAAAGCAGGTCGATGCGCTCCAGTACCTCGCTGATTTGGCGGGTTGAGTGTTTCGCCGGTGCAGCCCATAGCCAACTCTGCTGGGTTTGTCCATCTGGGCGCAGCTCTGAAACTGAGGCTCGCCAGCGATCAAGTGTTGCTGGATCAACGCTGGCGGCGATGGCGGTGCCTGTTTCAACTTCAAGCTGGGCAAGTGCCGCCGCAATCAGTGTCCGAATTGCCCGCTCGTGCACGATCACCAGCTTGTTCTTGTACAGCCATTGACGCGCCCGCACGAGTAGCTGATCGCGGTCGGCGCAGCGCGCCACTTCGTCGCGCAGTTCACGTACCAGTGAGCGGCGCTGGTGCTCGCTCATCCACTGGAATCCAAGGACCGTGCAGGCTACTTGTTGGTGATCGAATAGCGTGCGCCCGCGTTCATACATGGCTCTCAGCGAGGCGACTTCTGGTGCTGCAATGCCAAGCTCGTTGCCAAGGTGGCGCCACAAGGCTACTGGAATTACCCGAAAGGCACCGAGCAAACGCCCACTCATGCGCAGGAAACCAATATGGAGCGCCAGACCAAGCTTGTGGGAATCACCTCGGCGTGCATTGATTGCGTCGCGCTCGGCACCATCGAAGGTGAAAAATGCCTTCATCTCGAAGTCGCTGATATCGCGGGGGAGCCCACGCATCCCCAAAAACGTTGTGTGCCAACCCTGCATCGTGAACCTCAAAAGTGGGAGGCCACCATACCCGTTTACAAAGCGAACAGGAAAGTCAATGAAATCAACGGTCTACCCAGACCACCCCCGCGCCAGTGCTAGCTTTGCGTACCGTCACTTATTGCACTGAAAACGAGGAGACCCCGACTACAGGCCTGGCCCGAGTTGACCGGCTCCCGGCTGCTGCGTGAGATCCGGGTGTTGACGCCGACCGAAAACTGACCATCTAGAGGTCGAAGTGCCTACTGAAAATTGACCAGGGTGTTCCACTGACCTGCTGAAACTTTCAGCAGGGAAATTAGGTGATCACCATGGACATGATTGGCAAGGTCAGGCGCATGAAGCTGCGCGACCAACTCTCCCTGAGCGAGATTTCCAAGCGAACCGGCTTGGCCCGAAACACGGTCAAGAAATGGCTCAAGGCCCCCGGCCATGAGCCTCCGAAGTACGAGCGACGCGTCGTTGAGCGCAAGCTCACGGCGTTCGAGGGCACGCTGCACCAGGCGCTGGCGGCCGATGCGCACCGGCCCAAGCAAAGCCGGCGTTCTGCAAGGGCACTGTTCTCCCAGATCCAGGCGCAGGGTTACCGCGGTGGCTACAGCGCGGTCACGGACTTCATCCGGGCGTGGCGCACGCGCTCTGACAGCAGTCCGGCCAAGGCGTTCGTGCCCTTGAGCTTTGAGTTGGGCGAGGCGTTCCAGTTTGACTGGAGCGATGAGGCGATGGTGGTGGGCGGCGTGTTCTACAACGTGCAGGTCGCGCATTTGAAGCTGTGTGCCAGCCGAGCGTTCTGGCTGGTGGCGTATCCCAGCCAGGGGCACGAGATGCTGTTTGACGCGCACACGCGCTCGTTCCAGGCGCTTGGCGGGGTGGCGCGGCGGGGCATCTACGACAACATGAAGACCGCGGTGGACAAGGTCAAGCGGGGCAAGGGGCGCATCGTCAACGCGCGCTTTGCGGCCATGTGCAGCCACTACCTGTTCGACCCGGACTTCTGCAACGTGGCCTCGGGTTGGGAGAAAGGGGTGGTGGAGAAGAACGTGCAGGACAGCCGCCGGCGTATCTGGATCGAGGCGAGCACCCGGCGCTTCGGCTCATTCATCGAACTCAATGCCTGGCTGGCAGAGCGTTGCCGCTCGGTGTGGGCCGACACGTCGCACCCGATCCATCGACAGTTCACCGTGGGTGAGATGCTGGAGTTGGAGAGGGGCCACCTCATGTCCATGCCGACGCTCTTTGATGGTTATGTGGAGCGCCTGGCCCGGGTAAGCAGCACCTGCCTGGTGGTGGCCGCCCGCAACCGTTACTCGGTGCCGTGTGAATGGGCGGGTCACATCGTGAGCACCCGGGTGTATCCGGAGCGGGTGGAGGTGGCTGCCATGGATGCGGTGGTGGCCAGCCACGCCCGGCTCTCGGGCAGTGGACAGACCGTCTTTGACTGGCAGCACTACATCGACCTGGTGCAGCGCAAGCCGGGTGCGCTTCGCAATGGAACACCCTTCCTGGATCTGCCGCCTGCGCTGCTGCGGCTGCGGCAGTCTTTGTTGCGCCACGCCGGAGGTGACCGGGTCATGGCGCAGGTGCTGGCGGTGGTTCCGCAGGCGGGTTTGGAGGCGGTGCTGGTGGCTGTAGAGCTGGTGCTCGAAGGCATGGCCCCCAGCGGCAGCATCAGCGTGGAGCACGTTCGCAATGTGCTGGCGCGGTTGAACAACCCGGTGACCCCAATGCAGGCCGAGACCGCGCTGCAATTGACCTTGGCGCCCAAGGCCGACACAGCGCGGTACGACCGGCTGCGTCCCACCCACCTGGATGATCAGGAGGTGCGTCATGCGTGATACGACACGGGATGTTCACGCGCAGCTCAAGGCATTGAGGTTGAACGGCATGGCCGTGGCCTGGGCGGATCTGGTCGAGCAAGGTGGGGACTCGACGCTGGATGCCTCACGCTGGCTGGTGGAGCATCTGCTGCAAGCCGAAGATGCGGACCGGGCGATGCGCTCGATTGCGCACCAGATGAAGTCGGCCCGCTTCCCCATGCACCGCGACTTGGCCGGGTTCAACTTCGAGGTGTCGCAGGTGGACAAGGCGCTGATCCAGAAACTCTCAGACCTGTCCTTCACCGACGATGCGCAGAACGCTGTGCTGATCGGTGGGCCTGGCACGGGCAAGACGCACCTGGCCACCGCACTGGGCATTGCCGGGTTGAGCCGGCACGCCAAGCGGGTGCGGTTCTACTCCACGGTGGATCTGGTCAACGCGCTGGAGCAGGAGAAAGCCCAAGGTCGCGCAGGCCGCATTGCCATGAGTTTGGTGCGCATGGACCTGGTGGTTCTGGACGAACTGGGCTACTTGCCGTTCAGCCAGTCCGGTGGTGCCTTGCTGTTCCACCTGCTGTCCAAGCTCTACGAGCACACCAGCGTGATGATCACGACCAACCTGACCTTCGCGGAATGGTCCAGCGTGTTCGGGGACGCCAAGATGACCACCGCGCTGCTCGATCGGTTGACGCACCACTGCCACATCATCGAGACCGGAAACGAGTCCTACCGCTTCCGCCACAGCTCCAAGGAGGCCAAGGGCCGCATCAAGTCCAGGGAGCAGGAGCGCAAGACTTCAGCCAGTCAACCCTTGAATGAAGGGAGCGAGAAACCAGGAACGTCTCTATAGTTATCCACAGCTGACCTCCTGCGGAGGCAGCCTTAGCCCCTGGTCAAAATTCAACCGGCACAGCTGGTCAATATTCCATCGGCGCCAACAGCTAGGCGGCAATGCGCATGATGTGGTGCTGACCGACGGCAGTGGCCTGCTGACCGCAATTCGCCATTCCGTTCTTAGAGACCCAGTGGCGGCTGCGCAGCAGTCGCCCCGTGCCAATCCGGCAAACCTGAAGGCCATCCAGGATGAGCTGGTCCGCTGGGCAGACGCCAACGAGCCCGCCCCGGACGAGGTGAACGCACTCCAACTGCTTTTGCGTCGGCTAGGCGACCTGCGCTCCCGCTCGACCTCGTGCTTCGACAGCACGAACGTGCTCGCGGCGATGCTGACCGGCGTCGCACCTTCCCTTTCGACGGCACCACTTCATTACGCGATGTGGTTTCTTGTCGAAGCGTCGCTCCAGCATGGCCGCACCAACGCCTTCGACAGGACGGATGAGCTTGTACGCCAAGCGCGGTCCGGCGATTTTTTGCTGTCAGAGCAGGACCTGCCGGGCGGGTCCGGCGCCCCTGCGATTCCCGGCTGGGCACGCAAGTCGACGTTGCGGCTTGGCCGCAAGTACAGCGCTGGCTTCTCGCAGGCCCCCTGGGAGGGCGTAATGCGGTGCCTGCAGATGGACGATGCTGAAACCGAGCGCATGCGCGAGATGTACCTCACCTGCCTTCAGCACCCCAGCCCGACTGCTTGCGGTTAGGCAGAGCGCGGCGTTCGGTCGGTGGCGCGAGCACAAGCAACAGCACGGTCCGCACCGGCCGCGCCGCCAGCGGCCCAGGCGTTAAATGCGCTACTCGCCGGGAGCTCGGTCGCCCTCGGTTTCGAAGTTCTGACGCGCCGCTGCCCGGAGCACCTCGTCGGATTCGTGGTCGTATGTCTGGAAACCCCAGGCCTCCAGGTAGCCGACCAGCTCAGGTCGGGAAGCGCGTTCGATAGCCTCAAGGCTGCGGAGGAGCGGCAGAATCGTCATTCCCGACATTGTCTCCCAGGTCGCCACCTGTCCTCTGAGCGAGGTGCTTTGCCTGGAGAAGTGCCCTGCCTGCGTAGATTCCCGGCCGCAACCGAATTGCCTTCGCGCGTCGTGCCAGGAGCTGAGGTGCTTCTGGCACAGGCAAAGCGGGGCCCGTCGCGAGCACACCCAAGGGAGCTAGTCGTCCAGGTGCCGCGGACGGACCACCGGCTTCGAGTCCTTCAAGTCCTCGGGGGCCGACAGGTCCCAGACGAGATTGCAAGGGAAGACGACCTGGCACGCGGCCTTGATGAGGTTCGGCTGGCTTTTGTCGACCTTTCCGAAGAACGAGAAGACGTCCCTGCCGGAAATTTGCTTAAAAAGTGCGAGCAGGACCATCACCACAAAGAGCCAGAACCACCAGTGGCGGTGAAGTGGCTTGTCGTCTGGCCGTTCGTCTTCCGACATCAGCGCTTCAGGCGTTGGCCGCAATTGGCATGGCCATGCCGAGCGCCGACGCGGCGAGGGCGTTCTCGCCTTCGCTACCTGCGAGCGAATAGCCGCGCTCGAGCAGCCGCCGGGTGTAGTACTTGTTGTACATAAACGCCCAGATGATGCCGATGGCGAGCGCGCCGATGCCGAAGGTCATCAAGCCGATGATGACGGCGATGACGAAGCCGCCGATGAAGGTGAGGAAGTCGCCCCGGAAGAGCGCTGGGAAGAATCCGAAGAAGAGCGTCGTCCATGAGAAGCCGTAAAAGCCATTCTTCATGAGCCCGGTGTCCTTGTGCCGGAGAGCGATTCGAGTTGCCATGGCTGAGTTCCTCTTAGTGTTGTTAGTGTGCTGCCGGCCGTTCGACCCAATTTCTCACGTCGTGCACCAGGGGCAGTCTACGAGCGAGTTCCCGTACCGCCGGCTCGAGGGAGTGGTTTGTGTGCAGCATTGCGCACTTCGCTTCCTTGGATGGCGAGCGGTGGTATGGAAACTACGGGCCCCGCGCAGACCGGTTGCCCGCTGGCGGTTGCTCCGTGCAGCTATTCTTGGCCAATGGCCCTAAAACGTGAAAGAATAGATGCAGTTCGTTTAAAATGTGAGTGCCTATACAAGGCGTCACACTCAATCAAGCACATCGTGTCCAAGCACTGGTCCTTCTCGATTATTCGCACCTCCGCTGCCGCAGAGCACCGGGGGCGAATTACGTTGGGCGATTAGCCCCACCTTCGACCTCGACCTCCCAAGGCAGCGACTCACCCTCGCTGCCTTTTTGCTTTTCTGGACCCGAATCATGTACCACCTCAATCTCTTCAAGTCCTCGTTCGAACTCCCGCAACTGCATGCGGACAAAGCACCCTACCTCGCCCTCTGGGGCGCGCCGGCGACCGTGGACGCCTTGCATCGCAATCCTGTTGGCAAACCGCTCTTCCTGCTGCACGACGGACCTCCGTACGCCAACGGCGGCTTGCACCTCGGCCACTTTGTGAACAAGACCCTCAAGGACGCGCTCGTCAAGTTCAAGCGCCTGGACGGCTACTTCGCGCCCTTCGTTCCTGGCTTCGACTGCCACGGCCTGCCCGTGGAGCTCGAGGTCGAGAAGCTTGGCGTCTCAAAGGACGACCCCCGAGCCTTCGTCGAGGCCTGCCGAGCCTACGCGGAAGGCCAGGTCGCCAACCAGACCGCGGAGTTCCGCACCTTCGGGGTCGCTGCCGACTGGGAGCAGCCGTATCGCACGCTCGACCCGGAGTTCGAGGCCGGCGCAGCGCGCCTCTTCAGCGAGCTCCCCAACGTCGCCAAGCGGCTGCGGCCGGTGCACTGGTGCCCCGACTGCGCGTCGCCCCTGGCTGAAGCAGAGGTGGAGTACAAGGAGCGGGCTTCCGACAGCCTGGTCGTGCTGTTCCCCGTCGAGGGGCTGGAGAACACGTTCTTGCAGGTCTGGACCACGACGCCCTACACCCTGCCTGCCAACAAAGGCGTTGCCTACAGCCCGGCGCTCGACTACGTGGCGGTGGCGGACGGCGCGCGCACCCTGGTGCGAGCCCGGGCTCCGGAAGACGCCGCTGATACGCCTACGTTCGACCTGGCTGGCCGCCGCGCCTACAGCCCCTACACCGGAGAACTGGTTCCCTTGCTGCCTGCGGACTACGTGACGAGCAGCGGCACCGGCCTGGTGCACCTGGCGCCGGCGTTCGGAATGGACGACTTCCGGGTGGGAGAGGCACACGGCCTGGCGGTCGAGCACTACGTCGACGAGCGCGGCCGCTTCCTCCACGGCGAGATGGCCGGGATGAGCCTGCGGGAAGGCACGGCCCACGTGCTTGAGCGCGTCGCACCGCTCGTTTTCTCGCACGAGAACGTTCAGCACGAGTACCCGCATTGCTGGCGTCACAAGCGCCCCGTCTTCTTCCGCGCGTCGTCCGAGTTCTTCATGGAGTTAGCGGACGTCGGTCCCCGCGCGCTCGATGCGCTGCAGCACGTTCATTTCGTGCCGGAGGGGTCGCGGGAGCGGCTCAGCAGCATGCTGCGCTCGCGCACGTCCTGGTGCCTCTCCCGCTCCAGGCTTTGGGGGACACCCCTGGTCGACGCCTCCGACCCCGAGGACCGCGCCCTGGCGGCCCGAGTTGCAGGGGAGGGCGTCGAGGCATGGCATTCTGCAGGTCCACGTCGTACCCTCGATGTGTGGTTCGACAGCGGCGCCACGCATGAGCTCGTCATGAAGAAGCGCTTCGGGCGGACAGCGGACGTCTACCTGGAAGGTACTGACCAGCACCGAGGCTGGTTTCAATCTTCGTTGTTGACAGCGGTGGCCGCCGGCGGCCCGGCGCCGTACAAGGCCTTGCTCACCCACGGCATGGTGGTCGACGAGCATGGCCGCAAGTACTCGAAATCCAGCAAGAACTACCTGCCGCTGGACGAGCTCTTCAAGCGTTACAGCCCCGACGTGCTACGCCTCTGGGCCCTACAGCAGGATTTCACCAAGGAGCTCAAGCTGTCGCCAAAATCGCTGGACCAGACGGTGGAGCGCTACCGCAAGGTGCGCAACACACTCCGGTTCTGCTTGCAAAACCTGGTCGACTTCGATTTCGACTTCGCGCTGGCGGAACTCACCCACTCGCAGAACCGCCTGCAGGTCCTCGAGCTCCGGGAGCTGGTGACCGGCGTGCAGGAGGCCGCCGGCTTGTACGACTTCGCAGCGGCGACCGCGCTGCTCTTGAAGTATGCGGATGCGGTCTCCAGCGACTACTTCACTGCTGTCAAGGATGCGCTTTACTGCGAAGCTGCAGGCTCGGAGCGCCGGCGCGAGGTCCAGTACGTCCTGGCCTGCGTGCTCAACACCCTTCTGCGCCTGCTGGCCCCCGTTTTGCCGTTCACCGCAGAAGAGGTCTTCCAGTCGGTTCGTGATGCGCTGCGTCGTGAGGAGGCATCTGTGCTCCTGCTGACGCTGGGAGACCTGGCGCTTCCCTCTGTCGACACCCCGGACGAGCTTCTGGCCACCTACGACCAGCTGAAAGCGCTCAAGCGCGAGGTCAACCAGTACGTCGACGCGCACCGGCAGGATGGCCTGAAGTCGGCAAGCTCGCTTGAGCTGGCGGTGGTCGTGCCCGACACCCCTGCGGCACTCCTGGTCAGCGAGGCGGAGATGGTCGACTTCTTCGGCTGTGCCGAGGTGCGGCTCGGCCGCGGAAATGGGTACGGCGTACGCGTAGTCAGCTCCGAACGCGGGCTGTGTCCCCGGTGTCGCAGGCACAGTCGCACGGGGCTGTTTCTGGACCTGTGTGCACGCTGTGATGACGTGGAGGGCACGGCAGCGGCGCTGGGGGCCGCTGCGGCCTGAACGGAGCACCCGGCCTCAGGCCAGGCCGTGCCATTCGCCAAGCAGTTCGACCAGGCGGCGGTCCGAGAGCTGCCTGCTTGCGCAGGCCGCGACCAGCGCCTGTACCGCGGCTTGTTGCAACGGAGACAGCGAGGACAATGGGGTGCCAGCAGCAGACGCTTCAGGAGCCTGTCTGCGGTGCCCCACCTTGCTCGGCGCTCCTTCGGGCTGCCTGAGGTCCTCAATGGTCACGCCCAGAATACTGGCGAGCTTCTCGAGCGTGGAAAGCCTGTCGAGCCCTTCCCCCGCTCGCTCCATCTGAGACACCCGGGCCTTGCCGACGCCTAACTCCTTGCCGAGCGCAGTCTGCGTCAGGCCTGCGGCGATACGCAGTTCCCTTAATCTTGAAGGTGCAATGATTGTCATCAGGGAAAGAATACCTGTACTTTGGTACACCTATTCTAAACTACTCGGGCCAGGGCCGGAGGGCCCTTCTGGACATTTTCTTGAGCGGCGGAGAGATTTCCAGGTCGTACGCCGAAATCTGAAGGAACTCTTGCCATGGCGCAGGCCGCAAGCGTCGGCTCCGCACGAAAAAAGCCGCCCGGGAGGGGCGGCTGAAGAAGGGGGATGCGCTTAATTGCCCGAGTAGGCCTGGGCGGCGCGGCGGCAGAACATGTGACCAACGTCCGGTTCAAGCCGAGGGCGGAAGCACGTAGCCCAGGTTCAGCAGCAAGCCATCGCACCAAGCCTGGGATTCTGCGTCCCAGCCGTCGTCGCCTTTGGAGCCCGGATGCCAGTTGCGGTAGTCGGTGTGCAGGTCGGTGAAGGGCGCATTGCGCACACGCGGCGTCTTTTCGATGAATGCCACGCGGTTCGCGACCTCGTTGATGTCGGTTCCTTCGATGCAGCGCATCGAACAGTGATGAGCGCCGGGTACGGCAAGCCAGGCAGTGAGGCGCTGACCGGCCGCGGGAGGCGATTGGAGTTTCCGCATACAGGGTCCTTGAGAGTTGTCCTTTTACCTGTAGCCACCGCGTCCGCTGCCGCCAGGGGCGTTGGCCTAAAAGCGCCGCGTCGCCTGACTGCGTTCGGCGAGCAGATGTCCAGCTTTCTGGACAATTCCGCCCCTTTTGCCCAGCCCGTTGAACAAATGGCCGGAGGTCTTAAGCCTGCGAGACCGCAGGAGTCGCTATAGGCGGTACGGGTTCCATTGCCCATCCGCCTGCGCCCTTCGGGGTATGGAAAAGCAATGTTTTCAAGGCACTGTGCCCATCCATCCGATTCACCGGAAGGTTGCGCTCAGCAAGGCAGGCACTGGCGACAAGACAAGCGACCTTCCAGGTCAAAAGGACAACCATGCAGTTTTTTATCGGACGCCTCCGCGTCACTGACGCCAATGACAGCCACGCAGTCAACTGCTGCGCCAGCGCAATGGACCGGCACGAAGCCGCGGAGCTCTTCTCTCGTCGCGCTTGTACCTACGGGTGGGGGCCGTTCACCGTAAGCGCCGACGGCTCTTTCTCCTTCAAGGAGGACCGCGGCCGCAACGTTCGCGTGGAAGAGGTGCTCGAGGTCAGCGCCGTCACGTTCCAAGAGCTCGCGCAATCGAAGTGGTTCGACGTCTGCGACTCCGGTCCGGCGGCCGTGCTCGAGTGTGAGGAGCCCAGCGAGCGCGTGAGAACGCTGTCGCGGCGCATCGGCCGGCAGCTGACCAAAATGGACGCCAAGGTTGCTCACAGCAAGCTTTTGCATGCAGTGGCTGCCAGCATCGGCGAGACGGACTGGCAAGTACTCGTGCACCAAAGGACCCCCACTGTCTGCAGCGCGCCCGACCAGGCGCCGCATTCGCAGACGGAGATTCCGGGAACTGGCTTCTTGTACCGGGTTCCGGTGTCAGTCGACACGAGCATGACCGCTATCGTGCTGGCGCGAGGCGATACCCCGGAGGACGCCATCGAGGCCGCCCGGCAGTTTGCAGCTGACGGCAAGGCACACTTCGAGGTTGACGACGGCAACTACCGCGGATTGGCCGACCACTACTGTCCCGACAAGAGCGAAGACGTGGTCTACCGGGTGGACGAGCCACAGGGCACCTCGGAGGACCCGAAGCTCGGCGGCGCCGTCTACGGCCCCTATGCCGTGGAGCTCACCAGCCTTGGCGGCTGCGACGACGAGCTGTTGTGGGCAGACCTGAGGGTCCTCACGGCAGACCGGTCGGTGGCAGACACCGAATCGTGCTTGTCCGCATGCCTAGTCAGCGCCACCCAGGCTGAGCGGGTGAAGTTCTGTGACAGAGTGGCTGCGCTCATGTACCGGTGTGCACCAGACCTCAGCAAGGTCAACCCCGACGACGTTCGCGGCCTGTTCGTGCGCGCTGTGCAAGGTGACCAGAGCGACGCTGCGTTTATCCAGATTGAACAAGAGGGCCTCCCTCCCAAGAAACCATAACCGGCTGGTCGTGCGATAGCGCACATCATTCCTGCGGCTCACCTTGGTGGGCCGCTTTTTTCTTGGTTCGCCGTGGCGGTCCGCTGCTAGCATCGGCTGCCATGCCGCATGCCCACCCTCCGGACCCCACATCGACGAGCGTCGCGCGCGCCGCAGTCCATACGCGGCTGAGCGACTTGGCGGACGTAGGCCTTAATGTGGCGCTCGCGCCCTGGCGCCTCGTGCGCATCCTTCTGTCGACCGCAGCGCCGCGGCTGCGAATCCTGGCACTTCTGGCACTGGTTCTTGCTTGTGCTTTGGCAGTCTGGCTCATGTCCCCCAGTGGCATCCTTGCCGCAGCCTTGGCCATCGCGTTCAAGTGGGACCTGCTGCGTGGTCTCGTCTACGCGGCAGGCATGTTCCTCAGCCCCGCGCTCCGTGCCGCCGTGGGCGCCGCTGCCTTCATGACCCTGTCCGCCATTTTTCTTCACGCCATCAGGCGGGCTAGCGTCGACCAGACGAAAGAACGCGTTTCGCCTAGATGACTTCGGAGGTCCGCCTAGCGCTCAAGAAACTCGCCATCGAGTTCGGCGAGCTGCTGGACGACCAGGGGTTCCCGTTCGGGCGACTGCAGGAACTCGACTGCATCGCCATCCTGGCCGGCGCGAGTGACTGGGCGGCTTTCAAGGTCGACCCTTTGCGATACCGAGGCGGCCCGGACTGCAAGCAGTTGCGGGCAGCGGCGGTGTTCGAGCACCTCAACCGACGCCCGAACGTCCGGGCTGTGCCGCCGGCAACGTTCCTGGACGTGCTCGGGAAGCTCAACCTCCCAGTAAGGTGGCAGCGGGGGATAAGTGCTGAGACCTAGACGGTGCATTCCCCTTTCTCAGCCCCTGACCCGCCAGCACCATGAAACCCGAATTCGACCAAGCCCTTTGTGAGAAGTACCCCCTTGTCTTCAAGGACCGACGCGGTGACCCGAGCCGCACGCTGATGTGCTTCGGCTTCGAGGTGGGAGATGGCTGGTACTCGCTCCTTGACGCTCTCGGCAGCCTCCTGGAGGCGGACCATCGGGCTGCCGTGCGCGAGTATGAGCACAAGCGGAGTATCGAGGGAACGGTGCCCTACAAGGGAGCAGAGCGAGTGAGCGCGGTCGACGTCGAACGTGCACGCCTGGCCATGTCCGCCGCGGCCGACCGCGTCCCTGTCGCGGTCCAGGTGAAGGAAAAGTTCGGCACCCTGCGCTTCTACGTCTCCGGCGCCAGCGACGAGCAGTACGCCTACATCGCATTTGCCGAGGCGATGAGCGCACGCACCTGCGAGGTTTGCGGCGCGCCGGGCGAACTTCGCAATTCCGGATGGATTAGGACGCTCTGCGACGTGCACGACACTGAGTAGCCTGGCTTCCGGCGCAAGCAATGCATCGCGGCATCGAGCCGTAAGCTCGTAGTGCTCGGCCAAATCAGGTCAGGCCTCTGATGGCCGGGCTTAGCGCCGGCTGTCCGTCTCGCAACGCCGGCACGCGCTTGCTGTCGGCACAGACCCGCTTCATGGCTATACGCGCTATCAATCGTTCAACCGTGCCAGCTCACCTCAGTGTGCGGGCCGAACAGGAGGAAATATGGAAGATTTGGTCACGAAGGTCACTAGGGTCATGCCCAGGCGCGATGGGTCGGAAGTCAAACTAGTGGCACAGGCGTACTTTGGCGCTGGCCTACACCGCTCGACGGGAGTTGACGTGTATCGCCGAGCGAGCCCCCATCAAAACTGGCAGTTGTGCAGCGACCAGCCCCACCCCGATTGGCGAACCCTGTCCGTCGATGCGTACTGCAAGCAGGGCCGGTCAGAGAAATTGCAAGCGGCCTCTCTGGGGGAAATCCTTGCCGTCGCCGCCCTGATTGGAAAACCGCTCCACAGCCTGCCTTCCGGTATCGAGCTTCAGTAACCGTCATTCCCGCCCACCGTGCGCTACTGCGCGCCGTGGGCGTCTTTTTTCTGCGCACTCCAGCCAGGTGCCGATTTCCCCTGAATGACGGAAAAAGCCCCGACCGAGAGTGGTCAGGGCACTGAAGGAGGTTAGGGGCGGTTGTCCTTACCGCAACGCTGGCACGCGCTACCGTAGTAGTTTCCGACGGTCATGAAGACGCCGCAGCCGTGGCATCGATAGCGCTCAGGCGCCTGCCGCTCGGGCTTGACCAACAGCGCTCGAAGCCACGGGTCGCTGAGTGCCGTCTTGTGGTCAACCGCACCTGCATCCACCGCTGGGCGACGCTGGGCTTCGACCAGAGTTCGGGGCCACGCAATGCCGGGGATGCCGTCCAGCTCGTCTGCACGGAACAGGCCTGCCAGGCCCAAGTTGGTCGCCGAGCTACCGTCACGCGTGCGAAAACAAATATCGTTTCCGATGTAGCGACGGTTGGCGTCCTGCACGTAGAAGAGGCCGCTTGCTTTCATCGCCTCGAAGGGGATTTCCTCGTGACGCGGCAGGTATTGCATGTCCACAACCGGGCGGGCGTGGTCGCGCAGGTAACCGGTCGGCCATGGGATGTCGGACTCGCGTGACGCGTGCTGCTTGAATGCGTCGAACTCGGAGAAGGGTTCAGCCTTAGACAAATCCGAGGTGTAGCCGCCACCGATGGCCCACCACATCAGGTTGTCGCCAACGTTGCCGCGGCTGTCCTGCAGGTGGAACGAAGGTGCTTCTGGGGAATTTCTCATTGTTGCTCCGTAGGTTTTCCTGGCTCCTATAGCGAGTGCCGCGGCGTTTGGGAGTGGGTCCCCCTAAAATAAATCCCTCGCCGCAGTTCTAAAAAGAAGACGCTCCAATGGCAAAGTCGAAATCGCGCAAGTCTCGTAACCCCCGCGCGCAGCCGCCCGCGTCTGCGCCAACGGCCGCGGCCGCAGCCGCTGCCGAGCATCCATCCCCAGGACGGCGGCCCTTTTCGGAGCTCCAGGCGCGCGCGGAACAGGCTCGCGCTGCACAGGACTTCGACACGTTGCTTGCGCTGGGTACGTTGCCCCCGGCGGAAATCGACGCAGAGCCGGACAGCAATCTTCAGGCGTGGCTGGCCTTGCAGGAGGTTCGCGGGCTTGCCGGTGACGAATCTCTGGACGCCTACGACCGTGTCAGGCAATCGGACAAGCCCCGGCTGACGGCGGCGCTGGCTCGCCTGAGCGAGCACGACCCGGACTTTGCAGTTCGACCCGAATTCGACGTGTACCTGCGGACGCTTGGCTACGACCTCAAGGACGCCTTGGAGGGTATGCGATGGCTGACCACCGCATGCCGCGCACAGCCAAGCCGCCTCGACCTTCTCGAGAACCTCCGCGGGCGGGTGCTCCGCATCATGCTTCGGGATGACTACCAGGAGCACGACGAAACCTGGACGCAGGAGGTGGAGGTCCGCGCGAACGCGGCCGGAGAGGTCGACCTCATCCTGCGCGAAGCACTCGAGCGCGCCTGGACCTCCGAGCTGGACGACTACGGTCGGTTGCTTGTCACCGCTCTGCGAGCCGACCTGGACATGCGCGTCGCTCAACCGTGGGAGGCTGAAACCGCTCTCGCGTGGGCAGGGAAGCTGGAGACCCCCGCGACTGCTCCGTATGAGGAAGGTGCGTCCAGGTCGGCTCGGGACGCGCTCACCCCTCAAATCTGGGCCCTTCTGTGGGAGTTCCAAAACACTCCGGTCAAGCATTTGGATTCCGTTTTCAGCCGGTACCCCGAAGGCCTGGGGCCGCGGTGTGATGGGCTGCGCAAGGTCGTGACGAGCTTGACTGCTAATGGCAGCGACCAGGAAAACCTCTTCTTTGAAGGCATGGCGCTCCTTGCGAGCGTGGCGGACCAGGAGGATGGCATGTTCGGCCAGGCCCTCACCGTGCAGCACAAGGGCAGCGTAGAGGTGTTGCCCGTGGGCTGGAACTCGTTCCTCGCGCCCAGCCTTAGTGAAAGCCTTGCCCGGCTCATGGACGAGGCCGAGCGCATTCGCTTTCAATGGCGTGACGAACTGGCTTTGGCAGCTGTGATTTGGACGGCCCTCGCGCAATACGCGGTAATAGACAGGGAACTGCCTGGGGATGATTCCAGCTTCGCATGGCTGGGGGACAAGGTGCCGCTCTTCGCATTCCAGGCGGCGCATGTCCATCCCCTGCCAGCGCAACGCCTGTTGTTGATGCTCCGAGCACTGCACGGCTGGCTGAAGCGGGGGCAGTTGCCGCCGACCACCCACGTCTGGGCTGACTTGGAGGGTATCCAGTTGAGCGCGGAGGAGCGAGCCGAGGTGCGGGCGCTACTTGGGAAGCTCGCGGTCGCGGACATGGCCGAACCCATATGGGAGGTCTGGCTGCAGGTCGGGGGCCCCGCCTTTGCGGCTCTGTGCAATGGCTTCGAGACCCAAGAGCATGCTGGCGTGCTCGCTCTCGCGCGGCAGTTCCGAGATGACCTTGAGAAAGGGGAGGGTGGCTTCCGACTTGGATATCTCGAGCAGCTGGCAGGCTCGTCCAGCCTGTCCTTGGAGAGCTACCTCTCGGTACTGGCGGATGAGCGGAAGGCACCTTTCGAAAAGTCCACGCTCGGCAACCTGCGGATATTGCTTGACAAGGAAAAGAGCGAAGCTGCGGCCGCGGCTGCCGTGACGCGCCTTACCGAGGCCGCATTGCCTGAACGCCTCGCTGAGGCGCGTGGCGAGCTTCTGAAGCTGGCAAAGGCCCGGCTCGCCGCACTGAAGAAGGAGGCCCAGTACGAGAAGACCGCGGTCAATCGTTGGCCCTCCATCGGAGCTCCCGCCCGAAAGCTCCTGGGCGTCCTCGCCCAAATTCAAACCTACAGCAGCATGGACGAGCTCGCCGACTACGCCCACATGGAGGTGAAGTGGGTTCGGTTCCACTACGAAAAGCTCGTCGATACCGGCATGATTTTCGAGAGTGCCGGCAAGTATCGAATCAACCCGCACATCGCTCCGCTCGTCGAGCAGGAGGACCAGCACAAGCTTGTTGGCCGAATCATCCGCGCGCAGGGGACGAGCACCGTCAAGCAGGTCTTCAACAGCGGGCTCGAGTTCCGCATCTATCAAATCATGACACAGCTGTGCCCGAACCACCTGGTGTTCCCGAACTGCGCGTTGCAGAGCTTCATGAAGTACGAGTTGGTGAAGGAACTCGTGACACCCGAGGACTTCAACTACTACCTGTTGGCAAGCGTGGACCTGCTTGTGGTCAATTCGACAACCTATATGCCGATGCTCGCCATTGAGGTCGACAGCATCTATCACGACACGGAGCGCCAGCAGAAGAACGACGGGAAGAAGGACCGGTTGTTCGCAACAGCCGGGGTCCCGTTCCTGCGCCTGCGCCCGGTCGGTAGCCCCTCCGAGCAGGTCGTGCGCGGCCAGGTGGCGGAGCACCTCGACGAACTGGTCCGCACCCTGCGGCCGGAGATTCCAGGCTACGCGCAGGCCCGCATGCTCCTCGAAGACCTGTCCGGCGGAAAACTCGTTCCTTGAACGAGTCGCGCCGCGAGTCAACTGGTCAAGGCTTGGTGAGCGCTACGCCCGACTAGGCCGGTTCGACGCCAGGCGGGCGGCCAGCCCCGCGACGGGCTCACGTTCTTGGCCTCATGGCCGGCCGGATTTAAACGGTCGTTGGCTATACGCGAAAAGCCCGTCTCAATGCGCTTCCATGCGCTCTCCTTTTCGCTTCTCGATGAACGCCTTTACCATGCGGCGCTCTGGCGCCGCCCTCGTCCTTGCAACAGTGCTGGGCTTCGCCGGCGCCGCAACCGCCGCACCAACCCTTGTCTTCAAGGTGCCTGCCACGGGGCTTACTGTTTTGGGAGCGCCTCCGGTCGGCGGTCCGCGGTCCGAGACGCCGAGCGACTCCGCGTTCAAGGCGGCAAGCGCGAGATTGGTGAATCTCCAAGCATCCGGCGCCCTTACGGTCGGAAGCACTGTCGAGCTGGTGGCCGACGTCGTCGATGCCGAGGGAGCGAAGGCCCCCGACGGTGTGGAGGTCCGATGGGCCGCAGACGTGGGCTTCCTGTCCGCGCCGACCACCTATACGGCCGGAGGAAAGGCCCGCGTCACCCTTGAAGCCCCCACGTTGGCCCAAACGATTCGCGTGACTGGAACGACGCCAAGCAGCGCAGCGTCAACGTCTCTCGAGGTGGCGGCCCGGCCCGACTACGGGCGCGCCACCGTGCTCTACGTCTTCGCAGCGCCCTCCACGATATCCGCGGGCGGCCAGACCACTCTGCGCGCGCTGGTTGCCGACCCGCACGGGAATGGCGTGAGCGACGGAGCAACCGTGCAATGGGAGAGCACGAGTGGAACGCTCAGCGCCGCAACGAGCCGGACCGCCGGCTACGGCGAAGCGACCTCCATCTTGACGGCAGGGGGCAGCCCGGGCATTGCCGTGGTGACCGCAAAGGGGTCGGCCTCCGACCCCGGCAAGTCCATCAATGTCACCGTCAACCGACGGCCCGGGGTCTATTTCGCTCCGCCATTGCCGACCACGGCCGAGGGAGACAACGCCGCCGGCTCAACTTTCAACGTGAACGTGTTTGCGAGCAACACCGCGAGCGTTCCAATGCCGCGCGCCGACTTTGGCTGGGACGGCCAAGGTCCGATGCCTGACATCAGCAGTGGCTGCGCCGCGATGATTCCGGCCTACAGCAACTGCATGGCGACGTACAAGTTCAGCACTGCCCAGCGAGGCACCTACTCCGGCACGCTTCAACTGAAGTTCGATGGCCAGGTCCTCGACGCGGCTCCCCTGACATACACGGTCTACACCAACATCTCACTCACCTCTCCGCAGACCGACGGGCTCATGACCCTGCTCTTCCAGGCACCGTCGCGCACGTCCGGCGACCCGGACGTCTTCACCTTCAACTCGACGTTGACGAATCCCGCTTCCTCGCATGAAGCGGTGTCGGTCGCCGGCGTGCGCGTCTCGGGCATCACCAACGGGACGAGCGTGGGCCTCGGCACCTGTGGGGCTGCCCTCGAGCCTGGGCAAAGCTGCGCGATTCAGGTGGCCTTCGTTCGCCCCTCGAGCTTCGTGACTGCGACGAACTTCTCCGTTTTCGTGGCGAAGCGCAGCCCGGCAGGGCGAGTGGCGGAGCAGCTCTTCATGTTGAGGGTCAGTCCAACCAACTGATAAGGGCTCAAGGCCTGGTCATGGGCGGACGGTAGCCCAAAGACAAGCGACGCCGAAGCGCCGCTTGCTGCCTGCAGTCGATATGCATGGTGCTAGATGCTCTCGTCCTGGTCATTGGCACACCCGAAGGTGACGCAAACGCCCGGCTATACCGAGCGCGCGAGAACATCATAGGCCCAGTCGCGCCGCGGCGCGATGCCGTCAGTCGGCAATTTCAGCGACGGTGCGTGGTCATGGGCCGGCGGCGATGCGCTCCATATGCTCCTCGAGCAGCTTGAACCGGTCGTTCAACTTGTCCATGCGCTGCACATTGCAGTGAAAGCAGAGGAGCGGGCCCCACGCCGTGCCGGCGGGCCGGCCGCAGCGCCACAGGCAGAGCTTGCCCGTGTGGTGTTCTGCGGAATTTCCGGGGTGGTCAGGGTCTTGGTAGGGGAGCATGCGAAGGTATAGGACCGCGATGTCTCTATCGGCAGCGCGCCGCACACGACCAAGAAAAAGCCGCCCGGGTGGGCGGCTGGAAGGAGGTGTAGGGGGCGCCCTGGAGAACCAATGTTCCTGAGGAGGCGCGCGAACGTTGCGCCAGGCTGTCCTACTTGGTGGCAGGCGGAAAAATGCTGGCTCGCAACGCTTTCGACGCTCTTGGGCTGAGTGCCAGGCCGGCCTCGCGCGCATCGCTCAGGATGCATTGCAGGGGCTCTGCTGCGGCGTTGACCGCATCCGCCAGGGCAAGCTCCAGGAACGCACGCTCTGCGGGCGAGCCCTCCTTGCATTCAAGCGCTTGGCCTGAGACGTTGCAAACCCCCATACCGCTACCAGTCTCGTAGCGCGTGTAGAACGTCAGGCCGTCCCGGCGCTCGATTCGATACTTGCGGTCATCGTCCATTTCGCCGAACAAGAGGTTCGTCTCGAAGACGGGCTTCTTGGTGAACCCCTGGAAATCAGGGTTCGGGTCGTCGCTGTAGAACATCACCGCCTTGGGATGGAAGCGGTGCTCGAAGTCGGCTTCGACCACGGCCAGGTCCGGATGGCGCCCCGTGACATATTTTTCCACGAGGGATTTGACCTTGGAGAGGGTAGATTGGGTTTGCTTTGGCATGGATGGCCTTTGATGTAGTGGTCCTCTCGTGTGTAGCGCTTGGCTCCCCCGCGCCCTAAAACACCAAAGACACCCGGGTCGACGTTGACGCAGGGCTCGGAAGTGACTGGGGCCGAAGGAGCCTTAGCTGGCTGGGGCTAAGTTCAGGCGTCCAAAGAAAAACCACACCGGTGAGGGTGTGGTTTCGAAGCAGAACAGAAGTTCGACTTGGGCGTCTTGCAGTTGCCTGCAATGGCCAGGTTACCAGCCGGCCGGAATTCGGAGGGTTTCGACGGACGGGCGGCGTTGGGAGACGCGCTTGCGAACGACGGTGACCTCCTTGAACCGGGTCGGAGCAGGGACGTTTTCCAGCAGGAACTGCGGAATTTTCAGCTCGAGGAACGTGCGCGCCTTGGGGGCAGGCATCTTCAGGAGCTGGAAGTCCTCACGGATGTCGTCCAAGCTACGACTTGCGAGTTCGGCGTTCAAAGCGTGGCGGGACTTCCGACGCTCGTTGCGCTTCAGCATTCCCGTGAGGGCAGCACCATCGAACATCGAGCGGCGACCGCTCAGTTCGTAGCTTGCCCAGCTGTTGGGGACGATGGCAGCGTTGACAGTTTTCATGGAGAGAGTTACCTCGTAAAAAAGTTGACCTACTCCGTGTAGCGACGTCGGCGACGCCGCCCCTTGGCACGGCCAGGCGGCGGCGGGACGCTCCGGACCTAATCGCGCCGCGTGGGTCAGGCCTCCGCGACCTCTTCCAGCGAGATGAGCGCTTCCAGCTGAAGTCGGTTTGCCTTTATGATGCCGCCGACTGCGCCTTGCTCCGCCCCAAACTCCAAGCCGTTGCACGGCAGGCATCGCACGAAGCTGTCGCGCAGCGCCAGCTCGAACTCCTCCTGGCTGAGAGCCCCGCCAATGACTTCGTGCACCGACTTGCCGCTTCCCTTGCCAACAAGCTGGAGCTGTGAAGTTCCTCCGCACTTGGAACAGGTGCAGCCTGCCAGGTAGGCGTCCCGCTGGGCGACAAAGCTGGCGCGGACGACCTTCTTGCGAACAGCGGAGCGGTCGACGTAGTCCTGCTTGTTGCCGGCGTAGCGGCTCTTCGAGTAGCTGCGCGTGCATTCCTTGCACTTGGACTGCAGCAGCCCGGTTTGGCGGTTCTTCACCGAGAAATCAGTTTTTGGCTTGCACACTTTGCAGCAGCCGCATGTTTTCATCTCCATCACATGATGTCCTAAAGAGAAAGCCGGCTAGGCGCCGGCGAGTGAGTTCTTCAGGGTGTAACAAGCTGCGGCGGGAAATGTCCCCACCTAAAACGGATGGCCCGCCGGGTTGCATTTAGTAGATGACGTCCGAGCCGACGATGGCAATGCACCCACGAACGGAAATTGGTCGCATGCGGCGCTCCCTCCTCAAATTGGTGTAGCCAAAAGTTAACGTTTCTGGTCCACTTGGGCGCCATTGTTGGCAAGGCTGGAGGAGCGTTCGATGCAGAAGTTTGTGAATGTCCAAACCGTGAACCTTCGCAGTGCGCCCAGCACCGAGGGGAACGAGCCCATCGGCCAGCTCTCGCTCGGCCAGTCGGTCGAGCTGCTGGACGGCGGTCAGCCAGGCTGGCATCGGGTCAAGACTCAGGTTGACGGCAAGGACGTCGAGGGCTTCTGCGTCGAAGGCCTGGCGGACGCCCGAATCTCCTGGACCACGGCCAAACAGCCTACCTTGAGGGACCCCGCGTCGCCGGCGCGCGAAGCCCTGGCCGCGACGGCCGCGGAGCAGTGGCTGCTCTTCAGGAAAGGCGAAGGCAAGGAGAACGTCGAGCCGTTCAGCACCATGGTGGGCAAGATGTGGAAGGCGTTCAACAAGAATTTGACGGGCAAGGACCAGGGCATGCCCTGGTCCGCCGTGGCCATCTCCCTGATGGTGCGAAACGCCGCGAAGTCCGTTCCGGGGTACAAGGCCTTCCCTGAATCTATCGGGCACTCGAAGTACATGTGGGATTCCATCCGGAAGGCTGCCAGCGGCGACACCGCGGCCCCCTTCTGGGGCGTTGCCCTCGACAAGGCCAAGCCCCAGGTGGGCGACATCATCGGCAGCTGGCGCAACACGCCGTTCAGCTTCCAGCAGTTCCAGGCTGCGACCAAGAACCCTGAGACCCCTTGCCACTCGGACATCGTGGTCGCGGTCGGCCCGGACCTGGTGCTCGCCATTGGCGGCAACATCAAGCATTCGGTCTACGCCACCGGCTACCAGGTGACCTCGGACGGATTTTTGACTCCAAACCGTCGCATCGACGTCGGCGGCAAAGTCGTCGGAGAGGCCGTCGTTTTGATGGCCAACCGGGTCTAGCCCAATCTTCGAGGCGTGCAGCCTATCCGGCTGCGGCCCCCCTTTTTCCTAAACTGACCTGAAAACGAATCCCATGGTGAAACTAGTCGACCGGCAAACGTTTGAGCGCACCTGCGGAAGGGTAATGCCCGTGCGACGAAATATGGCAACATTCAACGGAGACAGCTTTAAGTGCGGCTGCGGCGGCGAGCACACCTTTGACACCGCGTATGTCCCCGTGCTGCTCGAAGGATTCAATGGCCGCTTCGTGGTCGCCTGCCCAAGGAACAATGAACTCATCAGCCTTATCAAGACGAAGATGAAGTTCGGCATTCTGTACAAAGAGTTGGAGCTTCTCGCCGCCCATGACACGGGAGCTGAGCCGGGGCAGCGCCGCGTCGCCTAGAGGGCCAGGCTGACACGCCGAAAGCGTACGGAGCTGGGCCAACAGTTCCGACAGCAAGAGCTCGGCAGCTCCATGGAGAACAATCGTTGCGACCTCGTCGAGCTCGATGGGCTCCAGGTTCACCGCGATGATGCTCGCACCGCGCTCGCCGCCAAGGTATGGCCGGAAGGCGCTGGATGCGCACCTGCTGTCAGCGGCGCGCGATGCCGCCGTGGCTTGCGACGCCTTCCTGGCTGTCGGCAGCACGGCTGCGGTCTTCCTGGCCAACGCATTGCCGCTCGGACATCCGGTCGCGCCGGTTCGCCGCATGGCTCGGGCCTTCGACAACGCCGCTGCTGGCCTCCATCGAGCTAGAACCTTGACAAGCCTATTCGGCTTATCGACACTGCGCCCTGGACGCTGAAATCGACAACTCCAACAAACGGGTCCCGCGGAAGCGCATGTCGAAAATGGCCGGGACTGGTCAAAGCTTGCGCGCCTTCGCCCGTCGACCTGACTGGAGGCTCGAATGAACGGCTTGGCAAAAACGAACGAAGTCACCTTGCGTTTCCCGGAACAGGGAAAACCGGTTAAAAGGGAGCACCTCTACGAGTTGTACAGTGATGTCATGGGGGTTCTGCAAAAGGACCATGACTGGTACATCCCGAGGAAGCGCGCTTACTACTTGCTCTCGCGGGTCACGCTAATTGGGTCGACCGCATTGCTGGGCTTTGCAGCCTTTCTTGCTTTCACCGACCAAAACTGGGCCCCGAGCTTCCTCGGCCTGAAGTTCGCCAATCCGGCTCAATTCGCCTTGGCACTTGCGGCTTTAGCGGCCTTCCTTCTGGCTGCGAACCAAGTCCTGATGTTTACGGGTACGTGGGTGCGGTATACGGAGGCCGCCATGAAGCTGAACTCACAGATGCTCGCTGCCCAATTCGACTGGCAACTATGCAGGATTGGCTGGGAGGACAAGGAAGGCGAGGCCTCCCCCGACCAGCAGGTTAAGGCGCTCACTCTGCTCAAGACTATGGTGGCAAACTCGCGCGCGGTCATGGAGTCCGAAACGTCGAAATGGAGTAGTGAGCTGGTGAAGGCCGTCGACCAGCTGAAAGCGCTCACTACTAGTCAGACGACCGCTACCCAAAGCCTCATCACCGCAGCAGGGAAGGCAGCAGTAGCCGCCTCCCCCGCAACCCTAAAGGTTAATTTCTCGGGCGCGCCGGACCGTCTAAAGGGACGCGAGGTTGTCGTCACCGTAGGGGACCACACCGAAAAGCGCACTGGTGTCGACTCAAGCGTGGTGTTCCCGAGCGTCGCACCTGGTACTTACAAGGTCGGGCTTGTAGGCACTGATGAAAAAAATGTCGAGGTCCGGGTGGACGGCATTGTGCAGGTTGAGGGCGGCTCGACGAAGGACATCACGCTTAATGTGCCGAAGGGTTAGCGCAGCCCGTTCCCCCGCCAGCTCTCTAGTTGCAGTAAGTTTGGTCGCCAATTTGTTGGCACGTCCGACCGTTGGGGCCATAGGTGGTGTCACCAATCTGCTGCCAGGTCTGCCCGTTCGGCCCGTAGGTAGTGTCTCCAATCTGCTGGTACGTCTGGCCATTGGGCCCGTACGTCGTATCGCCTATCTGCTGATAGGTCTGCCCCCGCGGCCCATAAGTTGTGTCGCCGATTCGCTGCCACGTCTGGCCGTTGGGGCCATAGGTCGTGTCGCCGATTTGTTGGTAAGAGCGGGTCTGGGCCACTGCCGGCAAGGCGAGCAGGCTAAGGACGAGTACGAGTGCAAGTTTCATAGAAATAGTTGTTTAGGGTGGTCGACGGCTTCTGGGCTTTTCGAGGTTGAGTCTACGGAGAACCGCGACTCAGGAGGAGGAACTCTGTCACGCATCCCTCAAGGCTATATCTTCCCTTTAGGGTAATCCCTAGCGCGTCCGCTACACTACCTGCACTCTCGGGGCCGGACCCTCAGGCCCCTTTTTCTATGAACGCCACTTACCTCATCAACGCCACCGGCTTGGTCGCACTTGTGCTGACTGTTCTCAGCCTGGTCGGCACCAGCGACAAGTTTCTTCGCAAGTCAACGGGCATCGCGTCTGCCATCTGGGCGGTGAACAACCTCCTGCTGGGGGCTCACACGGCGGCCGCACTGAGCGCGGTCTCGGTCGGCCGCCAAGCTTCCGCAGAAGCCGTGCAGACCCGCAGCGCGAGGACGCGGCTATTTGCATGCCTCAGCTTTGTCGCCGTTACCGTTGTCGCCAGCGCGCTGACCTGGAAGGGCTGGACCTCGCTGGCAACCGCAGCCGGCTCGCTGCTGGGCACATGGGCAATGTTCTATCTGCGCGGCGTCGGCCTTCGCCTTGTGATGGTGCTGGTCGCAGCGCTGTGGATGTACAACGCCTGGGCCTATAACTCGTGGTGGCAGATGGTGGGCACGTCCGCCTCAGGCGCTGCAGCGCTGTACGGCGCTTGGCGCACCCGCGCGGTGGACGGCGGCGGCGCGGCCTGAGCCCGTACCTGCCGACGAAAAGCACAAGCGAATAGGCCAGGCGAGCACTACGGCACGCAGCAGGGTTCGGCCCTCAAGCGGAACCGCTCTGGCTGCCGCCAGCCGAGTTAGAGTGCAGGCATGGCAACAATTCCTTGGCACGAAAGTTTGAGCAAGCAAGCTCAGGCTGACCTTTATCGGCTTTATGAAGTGCTATTCGAGGTACGTGACCTCCCGGCGTCAAACAAGCAGCGCGCGTTTGAGGCAGCGGCGGTCGGCAAGCACACTTGGCCAATAGTAGGCATCACCATGGACGCGCTGAAGCACCTCTGCACGAAGGGGACGTGCGACGGATTGCGTAGGGCCCATCGCGTCAAGCGCATCGACCGCGCGGCCGCCATGTTCGTCCGCGCGGAACGAATGACGCCCGACGAGCTGTTCAAGCACTTCTTCGAACTCGACGAGGTCGTCCTGGCGACCGTTAAAGAGAACGGCCGCCATGGGATAACGCATTGGGCCGAGGTCATCGACGTGCCCGTCGAGTACTTCACGCGCACCGGCATGAAAGCCGTCGCAACTGATGAGGACCTCGCTTGGGCCAACGGCGCGCTTCGGTCACGCGGCATCGCCGTCGTGCCGGAGTTCACCCCGAAGAAGCGCCGGCGCAAGGGGCCGGCGAAGAAATCCCACTAGGCGCCCGAAATCCTGGGTAACCGGCCTGGCGCGCACGTCGTGACCTGAGTGCCGTGCGGTTCCCGCCCGCGTCCCGCCCTGCAAATGCCCCAGGCGAGAAGCAGACCGCCCAAAGTGGGCGGGTTCGCGGGCGGGACGAATTTACTGACGAGGTCCGGAAGTCGTGCTCGTTCGTACCCGTGCCACGCCCCCCGCTCGCTAGGCGGGCCCGCCGGTCGGGAAACTCTTCTGCAATCCGAGCTACGCGCTTCAAGGCCCGAACCTGGCGCAGCACCTCGATTCGGGCGGGGTCGACGCCGTCCAACAAGTCTCGAACGGAGCACTGCAGTGCGGCCGCCAAGAGCATCAGTTCTGACGGGTCCGGCAAGGCCTCGCCCTTAAATGCACGCAGGAACCGATACTCGCCACGTGCATCATGGACCGTGCCTCCGCTCGCTCACAGACAGCTTCTACTCACGCTCACGCGGGTGAGCCCCAGTGCAGCTGTGCGCTCGCGCAGTTGCTGCGATACGCCCCATGCAACGCGCTCACCTTCCTTGACGACAGCCAGCTCGTCGGCTTCACGTAGTCTCTTGCTCGATGTGCGGGCGTAGCCGGACACGGACGACCGAGCTGATGATGGCTTGGAAGCAGGACCGCTTGACCGGTCGCGGGCGGCAAGGTCGCTCATGGGCTACTGATGGAGGAGGGCCGCCGGCGCAAGGTCGATGCGCGATGCGGACTGAAGGCCGCGGGGACTGCGCGGTCGATTTTACGGGCTAACCCTAACCCGAACCTTTAGGCCGGAATTTGGCCCTGGCCTCAGGTGGGCTCAGCACCCCCGGACGGCCCGCAGGACGCCCTCCCAGTAACTCTTTAGGTTCCCTTTGGAGAGGTGCGCGGACCGCTGACTCGCGGTGCGCGCGAGCTTGGCGCCGGCGAGCTCCGGTACCAGTTCGAACCAAGCCGCCACGCTGCGAACAAGTACGAAATGGCTGCCCGCGGCGAGCTGGTGCAAGGCGAGCTCTCGCGTGTAGGCCCTCGACGGGAGCTTCAGTTTCGGGTCGAAGTTCTCCGAGGCCCACGGGCACAGCTGCAGCGCCAGCACGTTGTTGCTCACAAGCTCGGGCCCCAGAGCCTCCCGGAGCTCGCGCAGGCGCTGCCAGGTCCATTGGCCATACCCGTTGCGGTACGCTGGTGCCAAGCTCTGCAGAGGCCAGCCGTCCACCACGGGGGGAGGGTGGTTGAACCCGTAGCCAGGGGTGGTCACATAGCTTGGGTTCGAAAGCAGCCAAGTGACCGGAGCGCCCAGGCGCCCCTCGTACAGCAGCGGAGCCACCTCCGAGCGCAGCCGGTACTCAGACCCCGGCGCAAGGCGCGCGTTGTAGGCGTCTAGGAAGGGAAGGTCAGCACTGAAGTCGAAGGTTGCACTCGTCATCGTCGGCACACTTTCCGGGCGAGGGAGCTCAACGCTCGGCCGCCTTGGCGGAGGTTACTTGGCGCAGTCAGCGGCCCGCACTTCGATGTCTGTCATTTTCCGGTCCGGACCGAAGTAAAGGCTCCGAAGCGTGATGCCCCGCTTCATGAAAGCAGAAAGGTTAGGCGATGCGCACTGCTGTTTCACAAGCGCAGCGCGCTGGGCCTTCTCGTCCATCGGAAACGTGGTCTCGTAGCGATACATGTACACCTTGTTGAAGGAGGTGTACGAGACGCTTTGCAAGATGGTTGTCGCGTTTACTCGACTCGGAAGGTCCTTGTTGAAAGCGTCGACGCCGGCTTTGGTCTCGGCGGCCAGCTCGCTCTCGGACATTTGAAGGATGCTGGCGGAGTTGTCGGCTGCGCCCGCAACGCCAGCAAGTAGAAGAACGAAAGGTGCGATGAGGGCGCGCATAGATATTTCATTTTGTAAGCAACGAGGTTCAATTGTGCCCGACGACGCTGAGGCTGGGCCAGGCTGTATCGGCAGCGTCGGGGCCGGGGCCTATACGAAGGAGGTCAACTCAAAACACTAAACCATGAAATCTGCACAAACCATCTCCCGCTTCGCCCTCCGCGACAAGACCACCGGCCAGCTGGTGCGCTACTACGTTGAGGACAAGAAGGGGGCATACGCATCGGAGCCCGTCGCCCATTTCCTGGCCTGCGGCCAAATGGATTCGGAGCTCCCGGTCTACGAGCAGCCAACCGCGCGAAAGCTTCACCGAGTGCTCCAGTCCGACACGCCGTCGTACAACGCGACGTACGACAGCCCGGGCCACGGCGAACTCGAGGCAGCCACCCTGGAAATCGTGCGCCGCACCGTCACGGAAGAGGTGGAGGCCTATGCTTACACGCCCCCGCCTCCTCTGAGGTCGCGCCTTCAACAGGACAAGCCGCTGCTGGTGCTGAGGCGCTACGCGGGCAATCCGAACCTGGACGCGACCGCTCGGACCTTCGAGGTCTTCAACATGCCCGAGGGCGAAACCCTCGCGAGCATGCAAGCCCGCGCGCGGAACGCGGAGGCCTTCCTGGTCAACGACTTCCGCTTCGTGGAGATGCTTGCTGTGTTCGAAGTCCCTGAGGACTACGTTCCGGACTTGCGCGGGAAGGACGGCTTCGCTGCCATCACCCGCGCGGTGGTCGAGCCGACCGAGCAGAAGGTGCCGGAGCCGGTTGAGCTGTGCGCATACGACGAGAACTCGCCGATGCCCGTGTCCGCGGCCTGGCCGCTGCGCGAGGAGCTGTGGCGCCCCTTTGTGGACAAGGACGTGCTCGTGACCTTCATCGCGGTCGTGCCCTTGCAAACATTGGTTTTCCCGTCCCCGCTCGAGGACTACCTGGTCGAGGCCTTTGACCGCCAGGTCGATGTCTCGGACGCCGAGTTCCGTGCGGTCGGTGCGCAGTACGACGGCTGGGATGACAAATTCGCCGGCGACGTCGAGCTCCAGGTCACCTGTCGGCTCATCAGCGTCGACGCATAGCGTGAACGTTTGATTTTTCAAGGCCTCTGAGTTCAACCTCAGGGGCCTTCCTCTCGCAGGCCTAAGCCGAGCGCCGGGCAAGTTTCCCAGGGCCGAGTAAAAGAAAAACGCCAGACCCGAAGGTCTGGCGAAATCAGCAGGGCGGGCACGGGAGGGAACCGCCCCTGCGATTTCAGCGGGGCGGTGCCGGCTGGGCGGGCGGTCTCGGCGTGGGGCATTCAATGAGCATGACGCCCGAGCAACGACCCCAGTCGCGCCAGAGGCCGAGCCCGCTCGCAAGAATCGTAGCGAGAGCGAACACGCCCCAAGCGATGAAGGTGACGCGAGTGCGCCTGCCTTTGCCTAGTCGCTCGAAATAGGACTCCCATCGTCCATGCTGAAGCTCCTCGGCTGACGGCTTGGCTGTTGGCTTGGCTGGCGCCTCGGCAATCTTCGCGCTATCCATGGGATAGGCCTCCAGTTCGAGGAGACGAAGATAGCCGCCAAGCAGCTTGAGATGGGAGTAGATGGCGTGCGACTTCCAGATGCCGTAGGCTACGACAAGGAAGGGCGTTATCCAAACCAGCGCTCCAAAGCCGAACCGGTACTCTGCGCTTGCAAGCCACGCAAAGATGGCTACGACGCCCAGGACGCAGGCCCTCTCCGTAAGCGCGAGTTCGGCCATGCACCCTTCGACTTCCTTGCGCAGGGCGATGTACTCTTCCTTCGGTAGCCAAGGTTCCGCCATAGTCCCTCCGTCGCAATGGACCGAACTGTGGCAGTGAACGAGCCAGAGGGCAAGCGTCGCACCGAAGCACCTTAGTGGCAGCCGTCCGCCAGCGCTCGCCGCTGTCGTACGTCCCGGGCATCGGCCGATTGTTTGCGACAATCAGGCTGGGATAGCAGCAGACGGTCGGGGAGCCTGGGGCCTGGCTACACGAATTGCACCCAACAACGAAAGGCCATTTGTGACCACTTCAACCATCCTTTCCGCCTCCATCAGCGCCATGCCTCGTGCGATGCCCGAGGGCATGTTCGACCCCATGCCGAAGGTTTCGGCGAAGCTGTCGACTGGCGAGGAAGTTTCCCTTTTCCAGTTCTACCCCGACGAGCTCACCTTCACCGAAGCGGAGTTTGTGGGCCTGACTGTGGAAGAGGCACGCAAGCTCCATCAGCGCAAGGACGTCGCGTACCTGCGGAGCTGATTGCACAACCACTATTCAAAAGGGCCGGAGACTTTTCCGGCCCTTCTTTCGTCCATCGCTTTCGTTATCAGCTCCTATGCACACAAGTCAGCTCCTTACGCGCCTCGGGGTCTTAGCCAGCCTGTCGACCCTCGGCCTTGCGGTAGTGCTCGCCGGATGTGACCGGAAAGCGGAAGCGCCGCCCATCGCGCCCGTGGCGTCGCGTCCGCTTTCGGACCCGCTGGGCCTGTTTCAAGAAATTCTGCGACCGTGCCAGGCAGTGCTGGGAGGTTCAGCAGAACGTGTTTGGCAAGCGCCAACGGGGAAGTGGGTTCGCAACAAGTTCATCCCGAAATCGCTAAGCTTCGACGTGAAAAGGACCGACTCCTTAGTATCCCCGTACGTGGCATACATGGATGTCAGATACTTTGAGGCGACGGACATTGACAACTCCGAGCAGGCCGTCAAAGCCCTGACAGTTCCAAACAAGCTGAGCAGCAACGTCGACCAACATTGGGTGCTGAAGTACGCCTTCAGGGACGGCAAATGGCAGCAGGGCGAAGTTGACTACTCCTTCGCGTTTCCCGATTTGAACATCGCCGAATCAGCGCCCAAGTCGCTACGCTTCGAGGACCTGGTCGAAGTCAGGCCAGACGCCACCGCTTGCGCAGTTCCGGCAACCTGAACACCTGCGGCGCTCTCCCGACCTGCGGGGTCAGCGGCGACACTCACTGGGTAGCAAGCTCGGCCTCATGTCCACAGGCTTGCAGACCCAGGTCACCCGGCCAGCGGCGTCCGCCGACGGGATGAGCTGGAAGGTGCGCCCATTCGCGGGGCCTGACGCAAGGACGAACTGCAGGACACCGTTGGACGTGTTCAGCTGCACGTCCTTAAGCCCATATGGCGGGCGCGTGTCGGAGAGCACCTCGGCCAGGCTGCCTGGCAGCCGCCCCTGTGCTTCGTAGAAGGACCCGACCTCTGCCGCTACCGTTTTGCCGTACATCAAGGCACTCGTCGCCTTGGCGCGCGTCGTGTAGTCCTGGTATGCCGGCAAGGCAATCGCGGCCAGGATGCCAATACCGGCCACCACGCCCATCACCACGGCGAGGATGAGCGCGATGTTGCTCGTGCCACCCTTGCTTGCGACCAGCACGACCTGGGCCTGCGGATTGCTGCTCGTGGCCCGTGCCTTCGCGACGAGGCGCTGGCAGTGTCGGTAGTAGCCACCATTTGAGATGAGCGGCGGCACGATGAAGATTCCAAGGAGGTACACGACGTAGCCCAGGCCTCCCGCAGTCGGCGAAACCGCGGCAAGCCCGCCGAGCGCAATGGCCAAGAGGTACGGCAGGAAGAAGTAGAGTGCCGCCTTGCCCCACATCTTGCGGTACAGCAGCCACCAGAACGTACAGAAGAAGGCCGGCCAGTGCCAACCGACCGAGGTTGTGCCCGCACGGTCGAAGGCCTCGAAACGGCGCAGGTAGTAGTCCCGATTCTTGTGGCCAATGGCCAGGCCGTACAACTCCGCGTCGTTGTCGCGGGCCTGCGCGCTCGGCGCCGCAGGCGCCTCGGCGGCTTTGCCAAAATCCAGGGAACGCTCTTGCGGGCCACGTGTGGTTGCCGGAACGGGTTTTCCGCAGCCAGCGCAAAAGTTCGCGTAGCCCGGGTTGAGGGTTCCGCAGTCAGTGCAATTCATGTGCAGGTCGGTCTTTCACAAGGGGTTTGCCTGCGCAGGGCTGCACCCGGCGGCAGGGGCTCGAACTAAGGGAAGGGGCGGGCTCAGGAGGTGACCTGGTACACACGCACCAGCTGCGCCTCGTCGGGGCTGAATACGCACGACCACTGCTTCTTGCCGGTGTATCCGCCGTAGCTGTTCTTGGCGTTGATTTCGAGCCCATACGAAACGCCTGGATGGGTCTTGCCGGCGTGATAGTCGTAGGCGGGGCCAAACCGCTGCGTCTCCGTCATGCGGGCGCTGTCTGGGTCCTTGAGCATGTCGCGCGCGGCCGCGCTGCACTTCGCCTTGTTGGCAGCCAGCAGCTCCGGCGTGGGCGGATTGGTGTCAGGAATCTTGGTGGCAAGCTTGCGCTTGGTCTCATCCAGGTTGGCCAGGATGTCTGCGTAGCCGCTGTTCGAGTTCACGCCATTGGCCTTCGAGTAGACCGACGTTTGTCCCTCGCCGCAGGGCACCTGGCTAAAGGTGTTGCCGCATCGATAGACGGTTTGGCCATGCACGGCTCCGCACAGGAGCAGCGCCAGCGCTGCGATAGTTTTCATTCGTTCTTCTCCTCGCCCGCGGTTGTACCGGCAAAACGGAGGCAAAGCGAGGGAGCTGTTCCCGAAACGTCGGTTCCTCACCACCCTTCGCGGACAAACTTCACGCTTCGTGCGACGCGAGGCAAGCTAGAGCTTGGGGCCCGCCCGCAACAGTCTCTGGAGAAGCGCTCTTCCGCCGGCGCTGTTCATGGTCAACGAAGCAGAGGTCCCCTGGGCCTTGTCGTACACCACGAGGTTCTCTCCGCTATCGGCCGAGCCCTGGTAACCCCAGGCGTCGATGTGCCGGGTCACGATGACCAGCTTCTCGTTTTCGAGCACCAGATTGCGGGCGAGCTCCAGCGCCTCCTGCACGCTTGGCAACCTCTTCAGGCTTGGCGTCGCGGTGAAATCCTTCGACCGGTAGGGGCACCACTCGAGCACGGCGACCTTGTGAGCAAGTACTCGGTGCACCTCCTCCAGTGGTACCTTCCAGTTTTGCCCGAGCTCAGTGGCCACACCACGAAGCTTGGCCATCTGCCGCTGCTTTACTGCCAGCTCTGCGCCACCCTTCCAATAGGCGACCCCAGGGTGCGTGCGAAAGGCCGGATTGAAGTCGTAAAACGGATAGCCGCCTGGCGTGTGCTGCTGCTGGATATTGGCGCTCTGTGCTGCAGTCATCGCCTCGTGTTCTTTCGGCCAAGCCTTGCGCCAAGCTTCATCGTTGTCGCCATAGCCTGCGTTAAGCGTCAGGATGACGGCCTCCGCCGTCCGCAGGTTCCCCAGCACGGGAATCGGCAGGACCTGGAGCTGGAACTGCGGATGCTTTGTAGGCTCGAGATGGGGCTCGTCCTTGGGGTGGACATACAAGGACTTTGGTGACATGTCCAGCTCTCGCCAAAATCGTTCGAAACGCTCAATGCCTTTGCTCATCCTCGACTCCGTCTTGCTGCGCCCGCTCGCTGGCGCGATTCGGGGAATGGTACGGAAGGAGCGATATAAAGCGAAGCTCAATTCCGGGTGCGTTGCGCAAGTCTCACGACCGCGGACAGGGGCTTGACTTATATTCGCGAGTTTCGCAGCCGCGCTGCCGCTCCGAGGTCAGGAGAACCGCTCCGCAGGGCCTGCTCGTCGCCTTCGTCCGCTGCAAGCCACGCTCGGACCGATTCGATATGCCGGTTCAGTTCGGCCTGGTCGCCAGCCCGGTATCGGTCCCGCAGCGACGTGAGAGGCTCGATGATGATTTCTGGCCAGCCGAACTGGTCAGCTGTGATGTCCGCCACGGTCGGCTCGCCGGCGATTTCCAGCTCGACCCAGTAGTGTCCTCGCCAGTTGCCGGAGACGTCTCGAACGCCATCGTTGTCGCCACCACCGCCGCGGATGACACTGCGGTGCGGTGTGAACTTGTGAAAGGCGTCCAGCAGCAAAATGCTCCCGAGCGCGCAGACGCCATCGGTGCGCTGATGCTTCAGCGTCATATCGAGCGTCTGGACGAGAAGTCGACGCATCGTGGCGGCAATCTCGAGCGGAGGGGGCAGGGCGGACTCCTGTTGGTGCGAACGTTGCAAGTGTGTCATCGCCGGGGAGCCTGCTGCACCGGGTTTCGGCGCTAGACGGCCCGCCCAGTGTTGGTGATGGCCGCGCGCTGCCAGCCTTGGCCGGGCACCAGGAACGAGTACGGGCCGTCGGTATCGATGGTGTCGGCAGCGAAGGCATCACCGCAGAGCCGGACCGCTGTGCGCCCCAGAAGCTTGTTGGCAACGAGTACATACTGCTCGGGCTCGTCGATATCCTGCTCAGAGATGCCAGCAACCAGTCCACGCGAAGGGTGGTGGATGGCAGCTCGAGTAGAGGTCTTGCCAGAAGCCCGGTCGGTTAGCACCGCGACGTAGGCGCTCAGCTCGGACTCGTCGGTGTACGTCGCGTCCGCCACGCGCTTCATCGCGACCGAGAGGGTGTGCGCCTGCTTGATGTGATAGACGCTGCGCAACACGGGCCAGGGGCTGCCAACCATCAGGCACGAGTGGGTAACAGACAACGGCGGCCGGCTGGCCACACCGTCAGAGTACTCCGCAGCGAAGCTGAGGGGACTTGCCTGCAGCTTCTCCAGGTCTTCAGGCGTGCCGTCCTTGACTCGCACCAGCAGCATCGTCTCGTCGTAAAAAGGCGTCTCGTCGATTTCGCGCCAGCAATTGGGCTCCGCTTCCTGCACGTGGCCGTCCTTCAGCTGCGCGCAAATCTGGAAGGCGAGGGTGGGCGACAAGCCAAACGCTTTGGCGGCATTCAGGTGCCCCGGCAAGACGTCAAGCCGCTCAGGCGAGATGCCCGACGCCTTCGACAGGTCCGCTGCGACGGCTCGCGGGTCGCTCAAGCGATTGAGCGTGACGCCCCGCGGGCGCGCAAAGACCGTGGCCAGGGCGGCCAGCGCGTAGCCGCTGGAGTAGTTGTTCCCGCCTCCACGAAGCGGCTGGAACATCGACGAGCTCAGCATCCCGTCGAGCTCTTCGAGCGCACCGTCGTTGCCCGGCCGGGCCGCCTCTGCGCCCAGCGTCATCATCCGGGTGCTCTCGTTGCGAGCCAAGAGCCGGAAAATCTCTCGCCCGACAGGCCCTCGAAGGGCCGACGCACCTTGGGCGATTGCGTTGAGGCTCCTGATAAGCTCTTTGTCGTTCATTGGGCGGTCGGCGCGGAATTGGCGCTTATTTTAAGTAATTTGGGGCGCGGATTTTAGCAAAGATTGTTTTAGGCCACCAGCATTATATTAGACTGGTTTAGGCCCGCGAGAAGCGAAACGCCCTTCGAAGACCAAGAGGTCCGCGAAGGGCGTGCGAAAAAGGAGTTCTCTATGACTCGGCGGCGTCCATGAACTTGGTAGTTGCCCACAAGCCGCGCTTGAACTGCTTGATTTCGCCTTTGGCTACCAATTCCCGGCGAACTGCGTCAAACACTCGACTGGCGATGATGGCATGGTTGGCGGGGAGGGGGTTCGTCCGTTGGAGCCATAGGCCGCCGTGCTTCAGCAGGTGCTGTCGCACTTCATCTGGTGTAGATGTCGCGTTCCCGAGGAGGCGCTCTCGAGCGAGGTCGAAGAGCTGCTCGGGGATTGGAGTAGTGCCGAATTTCATTGGTCGAAGGTATTGGTCCGGAGTTTAAGGGAGGCCTGTACCCGGTATAGGAAACGGTCGCAGGCCCGGGAGCTCGACCGTGCCGTCAAAGCTTGAATAGGCCGGCCTTGGCCGCGGGGGCCGCGCGCTCACCCTGCATCGGGCGAAGCGCCTCGCGCCAGGCCTAAAAGTCCAATCCGTTCGTCCCGAACACGTTCCCGTGAACGGCGAGCCCAGAGCCATGGTCCATTGGCAAACCGTTTGACGGAGTGACGGAGCCGAACGGGTCGGCGACGTACCAATCATCCCGGAGTCGACCGCGGCACGGGAGTTCGCAGAACGACAGCTGCGGCTGACACGAAAAAGCCTGCTCGCATCGCTGCAGCAGGCCTTCGGTAGTAGGGTGACAGAAATCGCAGCGCCTAAATTTCGAAGTGTGAGTTAGAAGGAAGGCGGCCACATGGCTGTCGAAGATACGACTGGAATTCCGGGGCCTAAGTTTCAACCAAAAGAATTTAGAAGGAAGGCCATCAGATAGCAGTCACACAAACATTATAGCATGAAGTTTTTATACTTTTGAGCCTGTTGCTTGAAATAGTTTAAGGCTCACCTTGGATAGTCGTGCACAAGGCGACCGATTTCGCCAACCGTCATGGTGCTGAGCCGCTGCATGCTCACGTATTCGCCATGGAGGACCTCCTGCTTGGCCGCTTCGATGGCACGGTTGCGCGCATCGCCAATCACTTGGCGACGCTCGTCGTTCGACTGCGATGCGGCCGCGCGTAAGGACCGGTGGGAGTCGATGAGCTGCTGCAGGGTCAAGGCGCCTGTCAGGTCCATCTCCTCGCCGTAGCGCCGCAGCTGCTCCCAAACTTCTTCGATTAGCACGGTAGTTCTCTCTTGCTCGAGGGCGGCATGCTTCCACGCCGCCCTCATTTGTTTACAGCCAGTCCGCCACGACCTCGTCGAGCTCATTGAGCTTGCGCTCGTCCAGGACCAGGTCGGCCTCTTCGCGCGTCGAGACAAGCTCCCCGCGCGCCTGACCATGGAGTTCGAAGAGCTCCTTGAGGCTCACCCGCTGGTCCTGCATGGCGATGACCGCCTTCAGCTGCTTCACCGCCCGGCCGCCGGCCGACTCCACGGTGTTGTACATGTTGCGTCCCTTGAGGGACAAGTCCGCCCACACCACCTGGCAGGTCGCCAGGTCAACGACCATCGGCACCATGATGACCATCGCTCCGTTCACGGAAAACTTGTGCTTCACAGTCTTCGGCTCGAAGTTGGCACCCTTGGTGGCATCCTCACGCTCCATGAACCCGGCGAAGCACGGGAAGGTGTCGAAGCTCTGCCCCGTGTACGAGAACACCGTAACCGCGGCGTAGCGCACGCCTTGCACCTTGAGCGCCGCCAGGTCCAGGTCAATGAACTCGCAAGCCCCTTCCGGCCCGGAACCGGAGCGCAGGTCACCGGAGTGGGCGCTACGGCCGTACGACCGCACGTTGGTCCAGGACAGGTGGTCCTTCTTGTTCCAGTGCTCATCGTAGAGCGCGCAGGACAGGTCGACGTCGATGTGCGGGCCCGCCCAGTGCATGAACAGGCGCACGATTCCCTTGGACGACTCCAGTGCGACACGCGAGCCGCGGGTCATCGGGGACATGCCGGACGACGCGCTGCGCTGGGAAAACGGCACCAGCACTGCTTCCAGAGCCTCGTCCACGAAAACCTTCCCGAGCGCCTTGCGCTCAGCAAAGCGACGACGCAGCTCCTTGTCGACAAGGTCCAGCACGGCGAAGCGCGCCTCCGCGGCCAACGGCTTGCGTCCATCCCCATCGACGATGTACATCTTGGCCACGGAGCCCTTCGGCATGAAGGCCCGGAACTCCGACTTGGCCGCACGCTGGCGGAAGTGCGCCAGGAGCGTCAACAGGATGGTCGTGCTGACGGACTCCACGCGGAGTGCGCCAAGCACCTCCTCGAACGGCAGGCCGCGGCTGAGCAGCGCGTCAAGCTTGCGAGCAAGCTCACCCGGGCGCTGCGCCAGCGTTTCGAGCAGGGCGAAGCGCGCCTCCTGCTTGTACAGGTTCGAGTGCACGAGCAGCTTCTCCACCCGCGACGCGTGAGTCGTGATGTCGTCCTCGCGATTGCGCAGGGCGTCAAAGCACGCCCATGCCTTCGGGAACCGCGCCTTGAACTGGCCGACGTGCAGCACTTCACCCAGGCGCAGCCAGCGGCCGCGGTAGCCGAGCATCTCCTCGAGCACGTACGCATCGGCTTGCTTGAGCGCATTGAACGCTGCCATCAAGAACTGGCGCTGACCGTTGTTCAGCTTGAAGCGCGTCACTTCCTTGAGCGACACGTCGCCCCCGCACAGCGCGACCGCCAGGCGGAGCACGTCCGTCGGGGTCTTCAGAAAGCGCAGCAGGTGGGCACGCTCCACACCCTGCTTCAGCAGGCCCGCGGTCACGAAGGTCGCGGTCTCCTTGAATGCCATTTCATCCGGCAACCGGCGTACGACGGCGTCAGCCTGCAGCCCGATGACCGCCGACACGAAGCCTTTGTACGACTCGGAAAGGGACGTGCGCGACCGTACGACGTTGTCGAACGCCTGGAAAACGTGTTCTTCGGTAGCCAGGCCGAGGAGCTTCAGCGGGGTGAGCTCGTCCAGCGGCACGACGTTCGTCTGCTCGACGTTGATTTCCGGCACCTGATGCTGGCAAATCGGGCACGCACCGAACTTCTCCAGGTCGAACAGCCGGTGGTTCACCAGGTGACCGCAAGAGAGCGCCGTGTACTGGCCACCCAGAATCGGGCCCAGGGCCGACTCGGCGTAGCCCATGAACCGACGGACGAAGTAGTCGAACGTGTCCGGCACGTCATGCGGGAAGTTCTTGAAGAGCGGGCGGTACTTCACCTGCGCGCCGACTGCCTCGCGGAGGATAGCCACCAGGCGACCATGGAACGCCTTCAGGCCTGCGACATCAAGCTTGCGCAGCAGTGCGCACAGCTCACCGTCCAGGGTGAAGCCCAGCTGGCCCACATCTGCCAGCACTGCCGGGATGAGCGTAACCGCGCTGCCGTTCAGAGCGGCAGCATCGACAGACAGGAACACCTTGCGCTTCTCGCGCAGCAGGAAGGATTGGACGACAGTGTTGTTGGCAAAGGAATTCATAGCTTGCTCGGTGTGTTGTGAAGGCTGCACTGAGGGCTGCCCTATATCCGATTCATTGCAATGCCCGTGCCAGCACGCCCAGCGAACGGCCTAAACAACACTAAGCCTTTGATTTCATTGCGCTTTCCCTATAAAACCTTAAATCTAAAATCCTTGTTGAAAATTATCCACTAGGATATAATCTATTCATCGCAGACTGAACACCTATCCAAAAAACATGGCCTGGAAGCTAGCTCGGACCCGCCAATGCGCAAAGTGCCCATGGCGCACTGACGTTGACCCGCGCGACATCGCCAACGGCTACTCGGAGGAACGGCACCGCGCCCTGGCGAGAACCATCGCCAAGCCGGCCGATTTCACGAGCCTGGATGCGCCGCTGCACATGATGGCATGCCATGAGACGGAGAAGGCGCACTGCATCGGGTGGCTCGCAAACCAGGTCGGCCCTGGCAACAACATCCCGCTGCGCATGCGGCTGCGAGATTGCGAGAACGCCCACCGCATACAGACCGTAGGTGAGCAGCACCTCACCTTCGACGACACCCTCCCGAAAGACACGCCCAAGTGAAAACGCTCCGGTTCTACGGCCAGTTCGACGACCAGTTCAACCTGGATATCAACGGACGCTATGTCGCGCAGGTCAACGCAAGCCAGCGGCTCGCGCACTACCGGATTGAGTCGCCCGAGGGCGAGTTCATTGTGCACGCCACCTTTGCCCCCGAGCAGCTGCCCAGCGATACATGGGCCATTGGCGTCGCAGCCGGCTCGGCTGGCAAGCGCCTGCCTGCTTGGCCGATGCGATTTGAGCAGGATGCTTCCCTCGTCATCGAGGCCCCCGATGAAGCTGTTGTCATCCACGGCGACCACGCGCTCTTCGGGCGCTACGTCTAAACGATTTCTCCGCCCCCATGACCAAGAAGTTCATCGTCACCTACCGCCCGCCGGAGCACGCCGGCAAGCTCATCGCCGTCGAGCATGAGTCGGCCGAAACGCTACTTGAAACGCTCCTGCCGGCAGCCGTCTCCGCCCTCCAAACGGACAACGGTCCGTTCGAACTGTTTGGAAAGCGGTTCGACGTGGAGGCCTTGATGGTCTGGGTGCCTGACGACCCAGTCCGCCACGCCTACGACGAGCGCAGGGCGAAGCTGGAAGGGCGGCCGGCACCGGTGCGGTACGAGGACAGCCGCGGCCTGATGCGCCGCTACGTGGCTCCGAAAGTGGAGGCACTCGACGACTGGTTCGACCGAATCGCCAAGGCGGGCGGCGCCCGTAGCTACGAGCTCGAGCGGGAAAACTCGGAACTCATGCGGGCGGAGGCCTGAGCCATGAGCAGAACCGTTGTCCTTGGCTTTCTCGGCAGTCAGCTCGACTCCGGCCTCACGGCCAAGCGGTGGGAGCGCTGGCGCCCAACCGTGAGCCTGGCCGCGCAAGGTGAGATTCCCGTCGACCGCATTGAGCTGTTCACGTTCAAGGCCGCTGAATCCGCCTTGGCCGAAGTCGTCAAATCCGACATGGAGACCCTCAGCCCGGACCTCCAGGTGACCGTGCACGACCTCGCCATCAACGACCCGTGGAACTTCCCGTCCGTCTACGCCGCGCTGCACGAGTTTGCCCGGGGCTATGAGTTCCAGGAGGACACCAACTACTACGTCCACCTGAGCACAGGCACGCACGTGGCGCAAATCTGCCTCTTCTTGCTGACAGAGGCGCGCTACTTCCCGGGCAAGCTCCTCGGCACCCGAAAGGGCACCTCTGACGGCAAGCCGTGGGAAGGCCGGGCGGAGGTCATCGACCTCGACCTGTCGACCTACGACCAGCTCTCCTCGCGCTTCCGACGAGAGCAGGACGACGACCTGTCCCTTCTCAAAGGCGGCATCGTCACGCGCAACGCTGCTTTCAACCAACTGATTGCTCGCATCGAGAAGGTGAGCCTGCGGTCGACCGCGCCCATTCTGCTGACAGGGCCGACCGGTGCCGGCAAGAGCCAGCTGGCAGCTCGCATCCACGCGCTGCGTGCCCGCAAGCGCATGGCCCAGGGTGCCTTCGTGGAGGTGAACTGCGCGACCCTGCGTGGCGAGAACGCGATGAGCACGCTCTTTGGCCACAAGAAGGGGGCTTACACCGGAGCGACGTCCGACCGCGCTGGCCTTTTGCGCTCGGCCGACGGGGGCATCCTCTTCCTCGACGAGATTGGGGAGCTGGCGCTCGATGAGCAAGCCATGCTGCTGCGCGCGCTCGAGCACAAGCGATTCATGCCCCTGGGCGCCGACACGGAGGTCGAGAGCCGGTTTCAGCTGCTCGCAGGTACCAACAAGGACCTGGCCGTCGAGGTGTCGAAGGGCACGTTCCGCGCCGACCTGCTTGCTCGCATCAACATGTGGACGTTTGAGCTTCCGGGCCTTGCTGCACGGCCGGAGGATATCGAGCCGAACCTGGACTTCGAGCTTGAGTGCGCAACCGAAGAGCTTGGCACCAAGGTCTCCATGAACAGCGAGGCGCGCGAGGCCTATCTCGACTTTGCCGGCAAGGCACCCTGGCCTGGTAACTTCCGGGACTTCAAGGCTTCAATCGCCCGGATGGCCACCCTTTGCACCGGCGGCCGGATTCGTCTGAGCGACGTCACGGACGAATGCGCCGTCCTCGCTCGGCAGAACCGGTTTTCCGAACCTGCGCGAACCCGGCCGCACCCGGCGGGCGACTTGGGCGATAGCCTCACCGGCGCGGTGGACCGGGTGCTGGGGTCGCGCGCGAGCCAATACGACCCCTTCGACCTGGCACAGCTCGAGACAGTGCTGCGGGCGGTTGCCACCGCCCGCAGTCTTGCCGAAGCGGGCCGTCATCTGTTCTCGGTCTCTCGACAAGGCAAGGCGAAGAGCAACGACTCGGACCGGCTTAAAAAGTACCTGGCCCGGTTTGCCCTTGAGTTTCTTGAAATCAAGCAGCAGCTGGGCGGTAGTCCGGGGGCGCTGACGGCGTAACCAAATCCCGCGCCGCTCGCAACGCGGCTCCCTCAGTTCGACGGTGCCCTGGGGGGCGCAAGGCGACGGCGAACGCACATGCACGGCGCAACCGTGCCATTGTTCGCAAAGTCCCAACAAATGTGTCGACATGCAACAGCATTTAAAATAGACTGGCGTTCTCCCTTCGTCCTAAAACGAAGGGAGAACATAAACACAAATGATTCGAAGGACAGTCATCTAATGCGTTTCCGTATCGCGCTCTGCGCAGGATTTCTGATGGCCTTGGCTGGGTGCCAAGCGAAGCTGGACGCATCCAGCCCCGAGGCGCTCGATGCCTCCATCCCGAAAGTCGTGGACTCTGTGCCGGAATCCCAGCGGGCTGAACTCTCCGGGTACATCAAGAATTTGGTTCGTCCCGTCGGTGCCGCCCTGATAGTGGGCACTGCCGACAAGAACGTCGGAAATGCGATGTTCAATGAGGCCGCAAAGCATCTGGACGGACTCACGGCTGAGCAGATTTTCACAATGGCGCGCGAGTCCGAGGTTGCTGCCAAGAAGGCGCAGCAGGAGCGCGCGAGGTCCGATGCAGCAAGGCTGGTGAAGGAGGCTCAGGACAAGGTCGACCTTTTGCTTGCGGGCCAGGCTGCCTTCACCAAGGTGACCGTCACGCACGCAAAGCAGCCCGTTCAACAAGCCGGTGCCGGAATGGGCTCCTTCGTGGTTTTTGACGTGCTCAACGGGAGCGACTCGGCGGTGGAACGCGCCACCTGGGAAGTGACGTACGTCCGGACCACCGCCCAGCGTGTAGCCGGGGGCAAGTTCGTGCGGCAGTCCGCCCTCAACGAAGCGGGCTTTGCTGGAGTACCTGCAGGCCAAACGGTTCAGGTCCGACTGCCGGAATCCGCCGGGGCCTTCGGTGGCGAGGCCAAGGACTACCTGGAGACCGAAATCACATCGGTGAAGCTGATGAACTTCCAATCGGCAAATGGCGCCTTCGCGTCGGCCGACAATGAGCAACTCATCGGGCCAGCTCAGGCACGGCTGAAGGAAGCGCAGGAGACACAGGCCCGCGTCCTGCGCGACATCGACGAAGAGAACTCCATCAAGGGCTGAAAGAGCGACCGGGCGCTCACCGCGCGACGTCTCGTGCGTCGCACCGGCCGCGCGAGAGCCCCTGCGCCTGCAGTCGCGACCACGCACACTCCAAGAGCTATGAACCTCGTATCCCTCTCCGAAGCCAAGCCAGAAATCAAATGCGCAGAGCTGGAGCTTGCCCCCGACACCAAAGTGATGTTCTCGTACGGGCGTCCGGCGGCGGCACTGCTCCCAGACCGTGGCTACGTCCGTGTCGACCAGGTCATCTCCAAGACGACCGAGCGGCATATCGCCGAATGGGTCGGCGCCGAGGCATCCGAGCAGGTCTCACAGGACTTCTTGGATGGTCTCCTTGCCGGTACGGCGAGGTGCTGACCAAGTGTTGAGGGTGAAGACTATTGCAGCAGCATCTGCGCTCGCGCTGTGCTGCGCGAGTGCTTTCGCAGACAAGCCAACGGTTATCGTCCCAGGGGACTGTGGGCTCTGGGTCAAAACCAAGTCGCCTGCCTACCGTGACACGATGTCCGGATGGCTGCTGGGGTACCTGTCCGGGCTGAGCATGAGGCACGAGCCTCCGAACGACCCACTCGCGGACCTATCGCCCGAGCAGGCGAACCTTTGGATGGACAAGTTCTGCCGAGAAAACCCGCTGAGTAATCTGCAGATTGGCGGAAGTCGACTTTTCAGCGAACTCGACCGGCTAGGGCCCCGCACAAAATAGGGGACTGTCCCTTCCTGCTCAGCTTCAGTACCGCGAGGGGAGGACGATGCTGTTGGCAACTTGCTGGCAGAGGGGCTTCACGCCGGTGTAACCGCTCGCCGCCTTTCTTGCGTCGCCCTTCGTCGCACCGGCCATGCACTGCAGGCTGATGAAGTAGTCCCCGTAGAAGATGCCGTACATCTCAGCCCGCATGGCCAAGTCGATGCCCGCTCGGTCCTGAGCCGAGTCGTACTCGACAACGAATGCCGGCTGGCCTTCGACGGTGACAGCCTTCGCGGCGATGAACGTCCCGCCCTCGGGAATCATGGCCTTGACCTCACCGTTGCGCAGCGACTCCGCGACGTCTGCCTTGGTCACGCGTTCGCCGCCAATCGTTTTCACCAGCAGGAGGATGGTCTCCATGCCGGTGCCGTTGGCACTCGTCCATTTCCGAACGATGTTCGGCCGATAGCCCTCCTCGCCCTTCCATGACTTCGGCATCTGCATGTCCAGGCGCAACCCTTTAGCCTTTGGGTGGCCGGTTGCGCTGTAGGACTGCCTGAAGCCGTTTACGAACTCACGAGCTGGCGTTTCCTCGTACTGCGCTGCCAAAATGAACTCGAGCTCCGGGCTTGGAATCTTACCTGCGGCGCGGTCATTGACGAGCTCCAGAAAATCGGTTGCCTGCTGCCGCGTGATGCCTTCAATCTGCTTCGCGAGCATCGGGTCGAGCTTGCTACGCCAGGCGGCGGGCTTTCCAATCGAGGCCATGGCCTTCTCCAGGCGCTCTTCGAGGCGGGGGAACTTCGCCGAAAAGTTCAAGCCTGCCAGCTGTACCTGCTGGTGCAGCTCGGGAAACACTCGGTCAATGTATTCGAGGCTCAGCCGTTGGCCATACACGAAGCCATACGACCGGCCGAAGCCCTTGGAGGCCTCGTCGTTCATGTTGAGCGCAGAGGCAGTCGGGCTCAAGAGCAGGGCGCACAGCAGCTGTGCTGCAACAGCGAGGGAAGGTCTGACGCGGGGCACTGGTTCTCCTCGTTGGCGGCCGTCCGCGGTGGCTCTGCGGCGCGGCCATTCTTGTTAAAGGGCGAGTGCACTCTACAGCGCGCGGCCCGCCATGCAGCCCTTGCGGCGAAAAATTCCCCCTATTCGTGCCGTGCCTCACGGTTCGCGCGCTGCCCGGTTCGCCCGGCTGCGCCAGCCTTGCTGGCCTCCCATCTCTCGACCACCTCTTCTCCAAACTGGTGTGACGCAAGGAAACTCATGCGGCAGAAGTGGCTCGGCGCTGGTACAACAAGGCCAGGCCATCCCCGTCGCTCAAAATACTCCCGCGCCTTGCTTCCATGGGGAATGATGACCTCAGGCTGGATGAACTCCAACAGAAACTCGAACAACGACGTGTCGCGGTCCGAACGCGCGCGTCCGCGCGCGTCGGGGGAGGGGACGTTGTAGAGGTTGGTGACAAGGCATCTCTCCCCGCCCACCACTTCCAGAAAAGGCTCCATCCGGCTGCGCGTCGTGCTCATCGCCGTTCGCTTGCCGGTGGACCGACGGTAAGCGCGGTAGTCCTCGAGCCACTTGCTTTCAAGGAACCCATGGCCGGATTTCCAGTGCTCCCAGAACGGCGTGGCCATCGACGTCGCTGGATTGAAGCCAACGACGAAACAGTTGCATTCGACCGGGTTTCCGTCGCAAGTTAAGGGACGCGCGGTGGAGTTGCGTGGGAGCTTGCGCAGTAGCCGCCGCTCGAAATCGTTCAAGCGTGCGATGTCAACGGCAGAATGTGCGCGGAGCCGGGAGCGTGTGGACATGCCCGGCAGTATCTCGCAGCGCCGAACTGACGACAAGGAGTGCCCGCCCGAGCCGCTGGCAGTAGAAGAAGCCATACGGGCGAATGAAGCCCTTCGTCGCGGCATCGCTCGTGTTGAGGGGCGGGAGGGCTTCCCAAACTCTGACGCCAAAGAAAAGCGCCCGACTGTGTCGGGCGCGGAAGGATGTGCGCCGGTCCAGCGCTGGTCAAAGGCCGGCGGAGACGACGGAGCTCGAGGTGTCGAACGACCAGCCGCATCCCGCGCAAGCGTAGCCTGCGACGTTCGTACGACCAGAGCGGCCGCTGTAGGGGTTCATTTCGAGGTCGCACTCGTCACAAATCGGATTGCCGCTGAGGCTCTCGAGGCCATATGGCCCCTGACGAGTCGCTGCGGGAGCGGGGGATGCGGGGGTGGTCGCTTGAGTCATGAGAGGTGTCATGTTGAGTGGTCCTGCCTCCTATAGCGAACGCAGCGTCACCGAGCACTATAGGGGACCTGGTGTTCCGCCTGGCTCCGCGAGTGGCGACCCGCGGAGCTTCAAGTAGCCGCCCGCGCTTCAAGCGGGCTGCTGGCTGCGCTGAAATCCCCTTCCGATTTCTCCGACGAGGTCGTACAGCGTAGCCAACTCCTCGCCGGTGAATGGGATACCGCAGGCTGCAGAGCCCCAGTCACCGCAGACCACCGCGACGCAGCGGTTCTTGATGAACACCGGGACAAGAACCAGAGATTTAGTGTCAGGGAAGGCCTCGCGGTACCAGCGCGGGACCCGGTGCGCAATCTCAGGGCGCTGCGAGTCCTCCAGGTGCGTCGGTCGCTGGGCGGTCGTCGCAAAGTGGAAAACGTCCGGCACAAAGCCTTCCTCGAAGGACAAGCAAGCGAGCCGCTCCCGCATGCCCGGCCCGAAACCGATGCGCGCGCTGAAGCGCTTCGCCTGGGGGTTCAGGAGCATCAGAAAGCAGTGCGTGAAGTTCATTGCCCCCATGGTCGATTCAATGACGAGCGGCACCAGTTCGGAGACCGGATGGTCCGTGGCCGCAGCCTGGACTTCCTTGAGGTTCCGCAGTAGCCGGCAGTGCGCGTCGAGCGGCTTGCCCGGCGCGTGGCGTCGCTCGACTTCCGCTGCAGCCTCGTCCTCGTGACGCGCCTCCCTCAAGTTTTCTACCTTGAGCCTTGCTGCCTCGACGGCCTGCTCCTGGAGGCCGAGGGCTTCCGCGTGCCGCCCGAGCAGCTCCGCCACCTCGTCCGCGTCCCCGCCACGGGTCACCAGCGCGGCGGCCTGCGCCGACACCTCAGCCATCGCGCCGAGCCAATTCGTGTGGGACCGAGACACCGTCTCAGCGTCCGTGGCGTTTTGCGTCATGGTGGCCGTGATGAGCGGTGGCATGCGCCACTTCTGCGCCGCGGCGCGCGCAATCTCCTCGAGCGTCACGCCCAGCACGTGATGGCATGCCATGCTCTCGCTCTCGGAGACCCCACCGGACATGGCCTGAATGCGCGCCCATTCCTCCGGGTAATAGAAGACGAGCAACAGCCGGCTGAGGTGATGCATGAGCGTGCACACGACGAGCTCTTCGCCTTGGTTGATGCCTTGTGAGGCGCTGAGGGTGCGCGCGAACTCGCCCGCGAGAATCGCCCGCTCGAGCTCCTGCGCGGTGTCTGGACGCCGAGCCGCAGCGCCGGCGAAGTTGTCGAGCAGCTGAAGGCCCAGGGCCAGGTGCCCGACGGCATCGACTCCCAACACCATGATGGCGCGGGACACCGTCGTCACCCCGCCACCGAATGGCGCATACATGGCGGAATTTGCCAGCCGAATGACCTTCTGCGCCAGCGAGAAATCGGTCAGCACGCTCTCTGCCAACGTGCCGACGTTGGCGTCGGCGCCCAGCGCTGGAAGCAGGTTGTCGAGCGAAACCTGAAGGGTCGGAAAGTCGCCCTGCTGCTGCATGCGGGCCCAAAGCGTCTCGAAGAAACGCGCCTTGGTGAGTTTTGTCATGCTTGGTGGTCCTTCGAATCCTGACGGCAAGCGTGGAGCTTTAATGCGCCCGATGTGATGGCTTGTTCGAGTTGCGCGGCCGGCAGGGCCTTGGAGTGGTGCCAGCCTTGGCTGAAGTCGCATCCGTGTTCCGAGAGCAGCGCGCACTGTTGGGCCGTCTCAACGCCTTCTGCGACCGACATGAGCCCGAGCTCCCGGGCGAGCGACAGAATGGCGAAGACGATGGTCCTGCTGGGGCCCGACTGGAGCATCTCGGCGACGAAGCTTCGGTCAATCTTGAGGGCCTGCAGCGGAAACTGCTGCAGGTAGGCCAGGCTCGAGTAGCCCGTGCCGAAGTCGTCGACCGCAAACCGCACCCCGGCCTGCCGAAGTTCGCTTAGCAGCCGCCCGGCATGCTCCGGGTCGGCCATGAGCGCGCCCTCCGTGATTTCAATGACCAGCCGCCGGGCATCGACGCCCGACAGCGCGATGGCACGTTTGACGCTTTCGACGAACGCGGGATGCTGAAACTGCACTGGGGACACGTTGACCGAGATGTACTTGAAGTGCAGGCCCATCGAGTCCCAGTGGACAAGCTGGGCGCAGGCGCACCGAAGCGCCCAGTCACCCAGGAAATTGATGAGGCCGTTGTGTTCCGCCAGTGGAATGAACGTCGACGGCGGAATCAAGCCATCAGGTCGCTCCCAGCGCATCAGGGCTTCGAGGCCCCAGACCTCGCCGGTGGACGGCGCACAGATAGGCTGGTACTGCAGCGAAAATTCGCCGTTCTGTACGGCGTCGAACATGTTTTGCTCGAGCGCGAACTGCACCTGCTGCTTCCGGTCCATCTCAGGGGTGAACACTGCGACCCGGTTCTTCCCCTGGGCCTTCGCCTGGTACATCGCGATGTCCGCGCGTTTCATGAGCGAGGACTCTGTCAGGTCCGGGTCGTCGCCGGAGAGGGTCAACCCCAGGCTCGTGGTCACCCGCAGCTGGCAGCCGGCCAAGTGAAATGGCTTGCGCAGCGTAGCGACGACGCGCTCCGCGAGCTCGATAGCGACCTTGGCCTCGCCGGCGCCAGGCAACAACAGGACGAACTCATCTCCGCCCAGGCGTGCCACGATGTCCGAGGTGCGGACTGCCGCCTTCAGTCGCGTCGCGACTTCCCTCAGCAGGCCGTCGCCCACGTCGTGCCCCAGCGAGTCGTTGATTTTCTTGAACCCATCCAGGTCGAGAATGGCAACGGCGAACTGGCTCCTGTTTCGAACCGCCGTCAGGATGTGCTCAGAGATGGCCTTGCGCATCAGCGCCCGATTACCGAGGCCGGTGAGCGGGTCCGCCATGGACTCCTCCTTGAGGCTCTCCTCGGCCAAAACCCATCCCGAAACGTTGTAGCCGAACAGAATGAAGCGCTTGAGGCCGTCCGGCGTGGGGTCCGGGCGTATGGTGACCTCGAGCCAGACGCTCTCGGGCAATCCGCCGGTGAACCGAAGCCGTGCGTGCTCATCCGTCGAGCGCGCCCAGGCGTTTCGCAGCAAGCCCGACAAGATGTCTCGGTGGTCAGGCGCCACGATGTCCGAAAGCGACGCGCGCAGCAGGTGCTCTTTCGGATAGGCGAGCAGTTCGGCCGAGGCGTCGCTCGCATGGAGGATGCGCCCACCCGAATCGATGTAGATGGCTAGCGCCCCTGAGGCGTTCAGAATTGCTTTCAGGTCTCGCGCGTCGCACTCTGCCTGAGGTTCGGGCTCAGGCGCGACAACGCGGCCGAAGTTCGCCGATAAGGCGGCTTCGATATCCAAAAACATCGGGCTCTTTTTGCTTCTGTGCATTGAGGTCTTGTGTCCTGTACTCAAGTCGCCCCAAGGCGCGGGAGGCACTCTGGTGGCGGTCAAGACCTGTAGTGAAGAGCCACGTTTTATTAGCGTATAGGTAGAAAGTGTCGGGTTTAGGCGTGTGCGCACCTGCCGCGAAGGGGCTGCAGAACACGGGCCGATGCCAAGAATCTCGGTGTTGGCGACAGCGGAAGGCGCGCCCTCCTCCCCACACGGCACGCGGGGCGTGGGACGTCGTTCCAAGAGCGCTGCGTCCTTGCTGGCAGCTGCGTCGCCGGCCTGGGGTCTCAATGAAAACGCCCCGAGGTAACCGGGGCGTTGTGAAATCAGGCTAGGCGATGTGATACCGAAGGTGGTGAGGCAACGCCTCTACGGCTTCCCAGTACCTGTTGCTTCCGCCGAGGAGTTCCTTGATGGCGTTTTGCTCGCTCTCTTCGTCCGGAAGCACAAGATAGTCGTCTCCGTGGTGGTCTCCGAAGATGAGCTTGACGCCGGCGGCGGCCGCTAGGTCGCGGACGAAGCTACCAGGTGCTATGGCGCCCTTGCAGAGCGAGGCGGGGAGGCTGAAGCGAATGAAGCCAGGCACGGTTCTCCTGTTCGCTGTGCGCAGTTGGACTATTCGGTATAGCCCTCTGACGGCGCGAAGGTCTTAAGCGCAGACCAGGTGCGTTGTGTAAAGTGCACGCGACCCGCTTCTTTTAGGGCGCCTGGCCATGCGAATGAGTACGTTCGGGTTACCATTCGCTTATAAGTCGGAGGTGCACCATGAATATCTACCCCACCCGCAGGCAGGCGACAGGCGTGGCTCGCAATTTCAGCAAGACAGCGCGCTGCGTAGTCGTCGTCTACAAAACGCCTGAAAACAAGTACGCCGCGGCGAGGTCAACCGAGCCCGTTGCCGGGCAAATCGACATCGTCTTTCGAGACGGGTACGAGGTGCGGTCGCTTCTCACGCTCTCCGGACAAGCGGCAGCCGCGCTTCGACGGTAGGCGCGAGCTCGCCGCCAGCAGAAAAAGGCCCCTTCGGGGGCTTCTTTTTTGGAGGGCCGGCAACGCCTGGCCAAAAGAGGAGCCCGCGTTCCGAAGAATGCGGGCTCGAAAGAAGATTGTCAGGGTCTCAGAGCTTTAGGCCTGAGGCCGAAAGGTCGGCTTCAGCCAAGGTTCCCTCGAAGCTCCTCGAGGTCGTCGTCAAGTACCTGCCAAGCCGTCACGTCGTTGGCCTTCACCTGGCGCACCTCAAGCCATTCGGAGTCAAGAAGCTCGCTTTCGATGCGAACTCGGACTGTGGCGCTTCCTACGTCGGCTGGCACCTCGCCGATGGCCTTTACCAAGCCGGTGGAGAGGTTCACGGCCGCTTCGACCGAGTCGCCGTCTTCGTCTGGATAGACCCAGCTGAGGGTGACCCAGGCCGAAGTGGCCTTGCCTTCCGCGGCGGTTGTTTCCGACTCGACGCCCTGCTGGATGAACCGCATGCACCAGTCAGCCTGATGAGCACGCGACATCGCCTGCATCTTCGCTCCGTAGTGTTGCCCCACCCATTCGGCGATGGTGTCCCAGAGCCCTGGGTTATCGTCGATAACCGCCAGCACCAAGCGGTGCCATTCCACATCTGGCATCCGCACGCCGAGCTCACAGGTGTCGCCAGAGTCGTCGCGCGTATCGACCGTCTCAGCGGAGTAGGCCTTGGCTTGGCTCAGGAGGAAGCGGTTGCGGTAGAACACTTCGGGCTCCTGGAGGTACACGGGGATGCCGTACTTCTGGATGCGAGGAATGCGGGCCTTCTGGGAGACGAGTTCAGCGCTCGGCGCGAAGTCGAAGCTGTTGGGCAGCTGATATTCGCCGGCCTCGTCCAGTGCAAGTCGTTCGAGGCATCCGATGTCGTCCTCGACCAGGTACAGCGTCCGCGTCGCCCACTTCGTGGTGACCGGTGCCGCCGGAGCCTGTTGCGATGCCTCGCTCTTCTGCGACTTGGCGAAAGCGTGCGGGTGCTTGCCCTGCGCCTTCAGGTAGCTGGCGCGCAGCGCTGCATGGGGCACCTTGATGCCATGGTCCACGTCGAGCGCGCGCTTGATTGCCTGGACCACTTGGGTCACTTGTTGGTTGTCTGTCGTCATTGCGATTTCCTTTGGATTTGCGCCTGGGGCGCCGAAAGTCTCCGAAGAGACCTGATTTCCGCTTTGTCCTTCGACGTCCTTTGGCGCAAGCCTTAGGAAACGTGGTTCGAAAGTTCGTTGCCGAAGCAACGCCTTGTCTTCTCCCGCCGGTGAGGCGACCCGTTGTGGGCGCGGAGAGATGGGCGCAAGGTGGCCTAGAACCCGTATAGGTAGCCTGCGGTGGGCTGCAGCCCTATTTAATGTTGCCGACATCGCGTTGCGGGTTGTGGCGGTGACGCCGCCGCCCGCCCGATAGCACCATGGGCTGGGCCGCGCCTTACATCGAGAAGCTTCGAGCAGGCGAGGTCGTATCTTTCCGGCCGCGCGGCCACTCGATGCGGCCCCACATGCGAAGTGGCCAGCTCGTCACCCTCGAGCCCATCCTAGCGGGCAGCGCGCCTGGCGTTGGGGACATCGTGCTCGCGCGTGTACGCGGGGCCGACTACCTGCATTTCATCGGCGCCGTGCGGGACGGGCAGGTGCTCATTGCCAATGCCCATGGGCACGAGAACGGCTGGACGGCCCGAGAACGCGTTCTCGGCAAGGTCTGCGCCGTCGTCGAGTAGCGCACAGCGAACGGCAAACGAACCGGAAGGTTTGGCGGCACGGGCGAGGCTCCAGTCGGCATCAAGCCGTTGATTTCATTGCGCTTTCTTGCCCAGTGGGACCGACCAACGAACCGGCAACCCGAACGCGCGAAAGTAGGCCGCGTCCTGGCCGTCCACGGGATTCGCTAGACGGCTTAGGACCTCACCACGCAACAGGAGCGACATGCCAACACCTACCAAATCTCAGCGCCTCTTCAGCGAGCTCGCAACTGACAACAACTGGTCCGCCGAGCTGCAGGGCCAGGTCGCACTGGCTTTTCTCCACCAGGACCCCGAAGCCATGGACCGGTTCTCCGCCTACGTTCTGGAGCAAGTCAACATCGCCCTGGTTCCAGACGACTTCAGCCACGAGGCGCTCAGTGTTCAAGGCTACCGAGTGCAGCTCGGCGCCAACGGCTACACCTGGATGCGCCTCGGCGACGCCCAGTGGCAGTCGAACTACAGCTACCCGAGCGAAGACATCGCCTGGCGCAGTGCCCACGTCGACGCTGTCGCCGAAGGCCTGGTTTCCGCCTAGGCTCACCGCGCATCTCTGATTTCACCAGCCCCGTCCATTTGGACGGGGCTTTCTCTTCGCCGGTCGGGTCAACGGCACAAGGAAAAAAAAGACCGCCGGCGAGGGCGGTCTTCAGAAGTAGTTTTTAACGTGCCAGCCCAGGGATACGTCCCGTGCGGGGGCACGCCTCGAACTGGTTCGGGGTGGTGCGGATGCCCTTGTGCTTCTTGGGTCCGTAGGCCTCGATGCCGAGAGCGGCACAAGCCTTTGGCGTCCTCAGGGCCACGAACCCCACCATGCCGACAAGGTCGGTTGGTGCGTAGTCCGTTTCTTCGAACTGGCGCTTGCCGTTGAGCAACGCATGTGGCTGTGCCGGGTCGAACACAACCACGGTGCCTGGCTTAAATGGCACCTCGATGTCCATCTCGCCAAAACGCACCGTCCGCTCGGGCGGTCCTTCGATGCACCAGGCGCCGAAGATACCGTTCGAGTAGGGCATGTCGTGGTGGTAGGGCAAGCCGCCGCCGACGATAGCCCCGTAGTCTGTTGACAGGTAACGGATGCTGCGCTCGCCGAGGACTGGTTGGAGCACCGAACGCAAGAGGTTGCGGATGACAAGGCTGTTGGTTTCGCCGAGGTCCTCCAGTTCGAACTCGCTGACCTTGCTCAAGCCGAGCTTCTGGACGAGCCGTGCGGCGCGCCCGTTTGCCCAGTTGCCAACGAGTGACGGCGGAGCCTCTCCGACCAGGACGTTTCTGGCGGCAAGGTACTTGGGCGTGGAGGTATCCGACCTGTTGCTGCTCCAGAGGTAGCGGAAGGACGGGTGTGCTGAAGTCAAGGTTTGCATGAGATGAAATGTCGGTTGGCCTGATGGGTGTAGCCATCTGCCGTCAAGCTCATCTCCGACCGTTGTACATTGCACAGCAGCCGCTGTAGATTCCACAACAGCGCAGCCGTGGCCGCTTCGGCCAGGACATCAGGGCTTCGCCGAGGAGCCACGCTCTTTCTTACCGGGCACCGCCGAGGGGCAAAAAGAACCGCCTGGAGTGTTAGCTCCAGGCGGGAATCAGCGGATATCCGCTCAGGCAGTTATGCCCAGCATTGCTGGACTCGCCACGCTCAGCTCGGGGAAGCGATGCGGGTGGGCCTGCATCAGAGCGAGACGCTCTAGAGCGTCGACTTCATCGATGCACCACTCGAGCACACCGCTGCTGCCTTGCTTGTCCTTTCCCTCGACAGCCCATGTCGCCGAGGCACAATCGCAGCCCAGCCCTCGGTACACGTAGTCTGGGTAGTCGAACAACGCCGTGGCGTTGCGAGACACTGCGAACTCTTGGAGCGTGTCGTTGAGGACCAGCACCAGATGCACCAGGTGGCGCATCTCACGCACTGAGGCAGTGTCAATGTCCAGCTGCACGATGTACACGTTCGCGACCGAACCGAAGTCGTCGTCACGGGCGCAGCCGACTTTCTGAATCACGACGTCCGCGGGGAAAAACGTCGCATTCAGCTCGTCGATTGTTTCGGCGTAGCGCTCGACGGCCGCGAGTTGCTCAGGAGAGTAGCCGTCTTCGAAGCAGAAAGATTGCACAAAGACGATTTGTCCGTTGACGCAGCCGCCGTGCCGTCGGATGAACCGGCGAATCGCGCGACCGTTGTTGCCTTGCTTGTTATCAAGAAGCTTGTAGGCCTCGCGAACGACGCCAGCGACCTCGAAGAGCAGATTGGAACGAGAAGAGAGTGCCATGGATGGCTCCTATAAGAGTTGACCTACCTCGTGTAGAACCAGCCCCCGTGCCGCCACCCCGCGTGGCGAAGTGAGTGTGCTGCGCTCTTAGAACCCGAAGGCCTCTGCTCACAAGCCTGGTCAGCAGGAAGCGGCTTCGCCTTCCCCATCCGACGGATTTCCGCCAACGGACCCCTTGTGGCTGCGCCCGCGTCCAGGGTTCTGGCGCAGGGAAGAAAGACCCGCACAAGGCGGGTCTCGAGGGAGGGGAGGGACTAGCTCTGGGGGTCCGCGCCGTCGACTTGGTCACCGGACGGGCGTCCGTCTGGCGCGACTTCTTCAGGCGCAGCTTGCGGCGACTCTGCGCGAGAAGTCAGGCCGCCAGGTTTCGCGGAGCAGTCTGCAGGCGGAGTGGAACAGGTCTTGGCGCACGAACCTGCGACGGCGCAGGCAGCAACGGCCGACGCGATTGCGATGGTCCGGGTAGGCAGAGCAGATGGTTGGCACATAGTTGGGAGCGGGTTGGTTGTCCTCCTGCGTATAGCCAGCCAATCTCGCTCCCGTGCGCGCTTGTGTACCAGAGGGCCCCCGGGCTCGCAAAGCCGTTGGCCCTATCTCCCGCGTTCCGTTTTCGGCTATGCCGCCTTCAGCTCGCGTGCGAGGTCACGCTGTTGGTCACGTTGACGAACCGTATCGCGCTTGTCGTGCAGCTTCTTGCCCTTGGCCAAGCCGATGTTCAGCTTCAGCTTGCGTGTGTACGTCAGGGCGAGCGGCACAACGGTGTAGCCGCGCTCGTCCACGCGGCGCTCGAGCTTGCGCAGCTCAGCCTTGTTGAGCAACAGCTGCCGAGGGCGGGTGGGTTCCAGCTCTTCCAGCAGACCCTTGCGTGCTTGTGCCAGGGGGGTGATGGTGAGCGACTCGACGAAGGCCTCTCCGTCCTTGAGGCGGATGAAGGCGGAGCCGCCATTGAACGTGGCCTGGCCGGCCAGGATGGCCTTGACCTCCCAGCCGCGCAGCATGAGGCCGGCTTCGAAGGTGTCTTCGATGAAGTAGAGGTGTCGCGCCTGGCGGTTGTCCACGACCGTCCGAGTTTCGCGCTGTCGAGGTCCGCTTTGTGCGGGGTTTGGTGCAGTCACGATGGAATCCTTGAGAGGAGGGCGGCGCGTGAGCGCGCCAGAGGGTCAAACGCCCCGATGCACGTGAGTACATCGAGGCGCCGGCAAGCCGCATTGCTGCGGCTCACAAAGGCTTAGGTTACAGGGTGCCTTTAGACCCCGGCCTGCTTAAGCAGCGAGGCGGAAATTGCTTTCATTGGCAATTGTCATGTCGTTCTGTTCTACAAGACCTAAGCCTTGCCGGGTAGTCCCAACCCGCGTTGCCGCCTGCACTTCCGCCCGTCTTCGAATCCAGGTCACCCCCATCAACAAACGCCTCATCTAAAGCGTTTCTTGGTGGAAGTGTGGGGAATCGAACCCCATTTAGACACGTTTCCGATTCAGAGGATATACAACGATGTCGTCAGTATAGCACATCGCCACAAGCGCAGCAAGCAGCTGAGGCTTTTAAACTCGACGTTTCGTTGGTTCAGCATATAGGCGACGCGACCAAGTCAGAGCGCTAGGGCGCGGAACGCTATTGGCAGCCAAGAGCTCGCGCACGCGGCGTGGGTCGTCGCGGTCTCAAGCCCATATTTTGGCGAGTCGTCGCCTGCTGCCAGCGTCGCAACAGGATGAACCTGCCGCCCGTCGAGCGCGGCTTTCATTTTAGCGGGGCGCGTGCCTCGCCCCTTGGTGCCAGGTCCGTTCCTACACGAGGGAGGACCACTTCACACAGGACACTCACATGAAGAAGACCAAGACGCTCGGGCTCACCGTGCTCCGCAAAGGCGACCGCGAGCTGATGGCAAAAGGCGTTGAAAAACTCGTTCGCGACTGCGGCGCAACCTCCACCCGGCGCGAAGGCGGCGAGTACCCCGGCCCGCGTGGAATTCACGTTGAAATCGACACGCCTCGCGGCCTGCAGGTGACCGTCTACTTCAACGGCTACTCCAGCCAACCGGACGTCTACGTGCTCTCCTGGCACATGGACCTCGAATCGGATGACACGCTGAGCCCGGCTATCTTTGGCGGCAACGTGAACCCCCACCATTTCCGCAAGGCCACCTACGTGGCGCACGGCTACGACGACCTCTGCGAGAAGCTCAGGAAGGGCCTCGACATGGCCATTTCCGGCGTTGCGTTCCGCGAACGCGAGCTCGAACCGGCGTAACGCTCGGCTCCGCTGACCTCCTTCAGGCCTCTTCCAATTTGGAGGAGGCCTTTCCTTTTCTTGAGCTCCCGGCCGGCACTAGCGAAGGCTGAGGTCGCCCGACCACGCGGACAACGCGTTGCAGCAGTCAACCAGCGTTGTCGTCGAGGCAAAGCCCAGGTATGTCAGCAGGGCGCCTGAAGCGGGGTCCGCGTCTGAAACGGTGAGCCGCGGCGCGTAGGCCTCCAGCCACGCGACGTTCAGCTCCCACAGTTGGCGCGAGAGGCGGTTGCATGCCTCAGCGGGAATCTTGGCCCTAAAGACCAGGTTGACGAAAGGAAGCATGTAGGGCGCGCGGGCTGTCTCCCCTGTTGGCAATTCGATGACGAGCCCGCCGTCCCTCGCTCCCAGCAGAAAGTCCCTCGCATCCACGATGTCGAGCACTTCGCGCTCCGCCAGCTCGGTTCCCCGCAGGTAGGCCTCATTCAGGTAGGTGAAGCCGGCCACCTGGACGCCTTCTGCCGTCAGGAGGGCGTGCACGGAATGCTCCGTGTCCCCCGTGGCCTTGTCATCATCCAGCACACGCCACTTCCGGGACCGGTCGAGGCTGGCCAGTTGCAGCGCGAGGGCCGCGGCCCCGGGTCTCGGTACGCGCTGTGACGAGAACACTTGGCCACCTCCGACGTCAAAGAGCCGGCTCACACGCAGCTGCGCATCGCCCAGAACGCACGCGTCCAGGCTCAGCATCGACGTCTCGGGTTCGCGCGCTGCAGTTGCCAACTCGATTTGCGCCGCCAGCGGGATGCCGTGAACCACGCCGGCGGCGCCGAGGCTCGAAGCGAGAACGTCCATGAGCGACTCCTCGAACTCGGCCTGGGCCGCAGCGTCGACCCCCCAGTTGGACGTCGCATGGGCCAGGTCGCGACGAACGAGGTATGCCGGTGTCATCGTCGGGGCCTGGCTCGGCGGCTGCACGAGCGCCCGGTACCGCGCACGCGCTGCCTCAGGGATAAGGGAGAGGTTGCCGCTACGCACCTTGGTAGACGATGCGGTCTCGGCCCGCGTCGCGCGCGTAGCGGGCATCATGTGAAGGCGATGCTCACGGCCGCCAAGGAGCGCATGGGTTTCGCGCAGCGCTTCAGTGGTCATTTCGCCTCGAACACCGCAAAACGCCAGGCCGCGTTCTGCGAAAGCCGCCAGGAACCCCAGGTTGTCGCTGCCAAAGACGTATCCCAACTCAATTGCGTCAACGTGCCTGGCCAGGTAGGCCGCTAGGCGGTCGAGCACATCCGTGAAGTTGAGGGCTTCCGGCGCATGCCGTGCCTCCCACGGGCAGATGGAGAGCCAGTCGCTGTGGCGGACGGCCTCCTCGGCGAGCGCGACTCGTTGCTCTGCATGCAGCGCCGCCGTACCGCCGTTCTTCACGCTGACGTAGGCGTCATGGGAAGGGGACATATAGCCGCCTACGACCGTGTATCCGAGCTCCTGCGCGTGCGTCCGGGCTCGCTCCATGAGGGCGATGTGCCCTTCGTGCATCGGGGAGTAGCTGCCCGTCGACAGGAGAACGAGTTTTCGGGCGTCTTCCGGCGACTGGGCGAGTGCTCGTCGCACCTTCATCAAGGGCGTCGTGAGCATCGCCGGCGACCAGCAAGGGTGCGCCCGAACGCTGCCGTCCAGGAGGTCGTCAATGAAACCGGCGGCTCGGAGCGTCTCGTGGCTCGCGCCGGCGGCGGCGAGCGGCGCATAGTAGGGGTCCAATAGCGCCTTGGCGACAAAGCGGTCAGGGCGGGGGTGGCGTTCCGTCAAGTGGGCGCCCCCGTTCGCTCGAAGACCAGGTCTGTTCTCAAAATCAGCTTCTCCTGCCCGAGGACCGGAGCTCCGTCATGAAGCATTCGGTGCTCGAACAACAGGGCATCGCCCTTTAGGGGCGTCACTGCCAGCAGCACCTCGTCGGCATTGGCATTTCGGGACCAGTCACTGAAATCTCGGGCTGCGAAGGGGAGCGGGTCCTGCGCGTCACGCAGAAACCTCGTCTCACCGCTTTCGTTGTCGCTCAGGTACACGACCAGGCTGAAAAGCGTCCTGCGAGCTTCGCTCTCGATGTACGGAGCGTCGTAGTGACCCACCAGATGGCCACTGCCGGGCTCGTAACGAATGAATCGATGCAAGGCGTTGACGCCAACCGGGTTCCAGAGCGAATGGCCGTCGTGGTCTGCTCGGTCGTGCTCACTGAACGCGCGTGGCTCGAGCAGGGAGGAGGGAAGGCAGGACCAGAGATGGCTCGCCAACTCCGCGCTGAAGCTGCTGCTACGCCAGGAGGCTGGGTGGGTTCCAGGCTTGAAGTTGCTGAGGATGCCGTCAGGCCCGACTGGCACGCTCGGCGCCGACAGGACCTCTCGGCGCATGGCCTCGACAAGCTCGGGTTGAATCAGGCCCCGGATATGCCAAGCTTCGCCCGGCACGGGGAGCCTTCGTGCGCGAGCGCCGGGCCCGCGCGCGGACGGCAGGGCGCTCATCGTGAACAAGGAGGCAATGGGGGCGCTTGCCTCGGTCTTCATTGCCTGGCTTCCCTGGCCACGTGGTAGTCCCACCCACCCTCGATTCGGCAATCCCAAAGGTCGAAGTGCACCGCCGGCGACTTACCCAGATACTTATGGTGGTTGTAGCGGTGAAGGTCCTCCAACGCCGCGCGCTGGCCCGCAAATCGGTCGCTCCGGCCATCTGCCATACCAACTGCCGCAATTCGCCGGGCGACATCGGTACAGGCCTTCTCGCGAAGGAAGAGCTCCACAGCGTCATAGCTGGCGCCAAAGACTTCTTCGTCCGTGCGGCCGTCGTACATGTCTCCGGTCGGCGTCGCCTCGAGGATGGAGGACGGCACCCCCAGGTGCCGGGCAACCTCATAGACCTGGGACTTGTACAGGTCCGAGATGAGCTGTGCGTCCACGAGGCCGTCCGAGGCTTTGCCGAAGTAGCCCAGGTACGCACCCTCGTCGCGATTCGTCGTGCCAATCAACATGCCGGGCGTGCCGGCCTGGGTCAGAAGGCTGGTGACGTAGTAAAGCGCCGGAGTTCGCTGATAAGCCACCAGCTGGCCCGAGGCCCAGCCTTCGCCTAACGTCGACAACGCGTTGTCGACGAGCGTCTTCGTCGCCAGGTGCGCCTTCGACAGGTCGATAACGACAGGCAGCAGTTCAAGCGCGCCGCAGAGCTCCACGCCGCGTGACGTTGCAAGGTCCTGGTTGGTGGCAGCGCCATCGGTGAAGACCGGCAGGAGCACGGGAACGATGCGCTGAATCGGCGAGCCGGGCTGTTGGCTGGCCGCCTTGACCAGCGCCAGCACCAAGGCGGAGTCCACGCCCCCGCTCACGGCCACCACGGCGGCCCGGAGCCCCGATGCGCGAAGGTAGGCGTTCAGCGCATTGCCCTTACGCCAAACGTAGTCAGGTGCGGAAAACGCATCCTCCAGACGAAGCTGGGCAAGCAGCTCGGTGAGGCCGCTCGGAAGGGCGTGCTTGGCAGGAGGGGGATAGTGATTCATGTTGAGGCTTGGAAGGAGGCCCGAAATAGCGCCTGCGCACGGTCAGCCGTGGCGCGCACCAGGCAATTCATGGTGTCGAGCACCCGTTCATCGGGTTCGAGCTGCGCGCACGACAGTTCTGTGCAGGCAATGCGCACCTCGGCGACGCCGCGGCGCAGCTGCTCGGAGATGAGCGCCTGCAGTAGGCAAGCTGAGGGAGCCTGACCCGCCATCCCCTGCTCGATGAGCAGTTGAACTGCGGCTTGGGCGGCGTCGCTCGGGAAAATCAATTCTGGGTAGCGCGCGGAGAGATACGCCCTCATGCTCTTGGAACACAGCACCGCCGTGGACGCGGGCTGTCGCATGGCGGGTGCCGAGTTCCATGGGGTGAACACCTCAAGACCGAGGGTGCCCGTGCAGTTGGTCAGGACCTCGCCCAGGCTGTTGCAAGGCGCAGCGACGAAGGCGGCACCCGCTTCTTTCAACAGCGACACACCGCGCGCAAGCGAAGCGGCGGCCCTACGGCGGCATTCCACGCCGTCGGCGCCGAGTCCTTGCAAGGCCTCACTGAGGTGGATGATTGCGGGGTAGTGCTCGTCTTGGAGGCACGCGCCGGACATCTGACGCGCCCAGGCCTGGACCAGCCGAACCTGGAACACCGCACTCGCGAAGGGCCCCGCGCCGCCCAAGATGCCGATGCGGGCCGGTGCTGTCTCAGCTCGCATGCTCTGAAAGCAGGTAGAGCTGCTCGTCGTGCGTCCCGGTCGCGCGGGGGTCCTGCCCCAGGAAGATGATGTCGCTGCCCGCGGTCCACGGGTGCAGGTCCTGCGGCCGGACGCGGTCGATGTGCGCTCGCAGCGACTCGACGGCGTCCACGGCGTCCATCACCAGCTGCGGCGGCAGCTTCTCGGAGACCGGATAGTCGTACTGGAGCGGGAAGGGCGCCATGGCAATTTTGCTGACACGACGGCGCAAACCACCCAGAGCCAGCGGGAGCAACTCCTTCAGCAGCTCGGCCCCGAGCCCCTGACCGCGCAGGTCGTGCCGGACCTCGAATGCTTCCAGGAACAGGAGGCCCTTGCCGTCATAAAAGCTATCAGGGAGCCGCTGATGCTGCTCGAGCACATGGAGGCTGGTCCCAAGCTTGAGGCCAGCTTCGTCATAGGCGTCGAGCGTCCACAGCGCCTTGGCGGCAGATTGGCCGCGTCGAAGGTAGACGATTCGAGCGTCGAAGGTGGCCACGGGCCGGCCCTTGGCATCAGAGACCAAGGCAGCGATGTCGTAGAGCTTCTCGCCGTCCTCGGCATAGCGGTGCAGGCCGGCACGCCACATCGACAGCACGAGGCCTTCCCCCGCCGCCAGAGGCAGGTTGTCGGCGAGGCGGGCGACCCCGTTCTTGTCGACCCTTCCCCCGAAGTAGTTCTGAAGGGTCACGTCGAGCTCGTCGGACACCATGCTCGCGTACCCGCCGATGAATCCGGTCGCGCCCGGCCGGTACTGCAGAAGCTCCGTGACGCTCGTGCCCAGGACGGGTGCCAGCAGCGGCGTCGCAAGCGCGATGCACGCGTCCAGCTGCCGGCCGGGGGGCTCCCAGTTGTCATCGACCAGGCCTTCGTGCCAAAGCAGGGGTGCGATGGCGTCCATGCAGGCCCGGCCGGCTACCGTTTCGGGCGTAACGATTTCTCCGCCGAGCGCTTCGACTCGGACCATGAAGTCGCAGAGCAGCTGCCCAACTGTCAGGCGTTCGAGCACGGGCCAGCGGGTCGGTGCGCCACTGCGGTCATGCGGCGCGCCGCTCAGGATGGCGACCACGAGGGCCGTCGCTCCGATGCTGGTGCGGTCAAGGTAGGGGCGCAGTTGCGCAGTCGAGAAGTAGGTAGATGCCATCGCGGTCGTCCTTGGCAGCAGCGCTGCGGTCAAGACAGAAAAGCGACACGGTTTATGGCACCTATAGAAGAACGTGGGAGCAAGGTTGATTTACGGACCGCGGAAACCGTATAAACTAAATGCACATGCAATCTAAACTACAAGTCGCCAGAGGCCTGTGCGCCCCCGCTTCCTCTGGAAAACCAATTCCTACGCAACGGTGGCGGGACGGCAAGTCGTCCTTCCGTGTCGACAGGGACGAAGGATTTAGGAAGGGGGACTTCGCTGTGGACCTCATCACGGAGGGCGTCGCAAGAAAGTTCGTGGAGGCCCACCACTACAGCCGGTCGTTCGTAGCGTCCGTCGTACGCGTGGGCCTGTTTGGTCCCAAAGCGGAGCTGATGGGCGTCGCGGTGTTCTCCGTGCCCATGAACCAACGGGTGATTCCGAAGTACTGCTCTGTGCCCCCGAGCGAAGGCTTGGAGCTAGGCCGCCTGGTGCTGCTTGACGCCGCTCCCTACTGCAGCGAGACCTATTTCCTGGGTCGCGCGTTCGACCTGCTCAAGAAGGTGAAGCCGGCGATGAAGGCCGTCGTCTCGTACTCCGACCCAGTGCCCAGGCGAGACGAGGACGGGGGACTGACGATGCCTGGGCATGTCGGCATTTGCTACCAGGCATTCAACGGGCGGTACCTGGGGCGAGGGACCCCTCGAACGCATCACGTCACGGCGTCTGGGCGCGTGGTCAGTCCCCGCTCGCTCTCAAAGATTCGTCTTCTGGAGTCGGGACACGAGGCGGCCGAGCGCGCGCTGGTTCACCTTGGTGCACCGGCACGGCCGTTCGGCCAGGAGCCAGCCCAGTGGCTCGACGGAGTTCTTCGAAGCGGCCTCCTGCGGCCTGTGAAGCATCCGGGCAATCATGTCTACGCCTGGCCGCTGGGACGCACCGGCGAGAAGGCGATTGTGATGTCGGGCTTTCAGCCTCCGCAGCCGTACCCTAAGCAGTCCGATTCGCACCGGCGGGTTGCGCTGATACCGAGCACCTGAGCGAAAGGCTCTCCGCTCATGCCTTTCCGACGTTGCTTGCAACCCAGGTCTTGTCGTGGGCCTTCTGTACTACATACGCCAGATTTGCGTCCACGTAGTCCACGTTTTGGGAGATGCGCTCAATCCTGCCACGGCTGTGAGGGGGAATTTTGCCGCCATAGGTCGCCTGGACCCACAGGAGCCGCTTCGGTAGCCCGCGGATTTGCTGGAACTCCGCGCTTGCGGCAATTTCCGAGCTAAGCCGCTCAATTCGCTCTGCCTCCAGCGTGTGCAACTGCTCCTGCAATACGGCCTCGTCATCGAAACGTTGTTCGATGAAATCGGAAATCTTCTCCGCGATTTCATTGGCCCAGGTCAGTAATACGCTGGAGGTACGGAACGCGCCATCCTTTGTGTACATCGCCAAGATGAAATAGGGCTGGCCGCTGAAGCGCTCGACCAAGGCCAGGTCTGCGGCGACGTGCGCACTAGTCTCGGCCGGCGTTGGCCAGCGACCTCTGCGGCTCATCTCAAATACGGGCTTCCAACCCTCTTCCTCCATGCATTCCTGGACGTAGTCCTCTGGCACAAAGCATTGTTTTTGCCAAAAGACGGCGCTTGGTTTTTCAGCGGCGACTGCCTTCAGGAAATCCTCCCACGCGAACCGCAACCTCGGAGTCGCATCGAGGTCGCTGGCGGTGGCCGGTATTAGCGCACTCCCATGCTTCGCACAGTCATTGCCGAGCGCCTCCAGGAGGTCTTCGATAGTTAAAGTTGGGGTCATGTTTGGCGAATGAAGAGCCTCCTCCGTAGGAGACGGCCCAAATCATCGCATGCGCACTAGCCGAACGGTGACCGAAGTGCTTCGCCATGAAGAAGCCCCTCGCTGCGCAGGGCAGGAGGGGCGAAGAGTTTCAGTCGCGAGCGACGGTGACCGCTTTGACCTGATGCAGCCGTGCCGCGTAGGTCTGTGAGATGACTTGGTCCGCATTTACGGCAAATTTCCGTGCGAGCAGCCGTACCGCGTCTTCATCGGCGCCTTCAGGGATGAGCGTGCCGTGAGGCTCTAGGGCATTGCGGCCCTCGCTTTGGTAGTCGCCTGAGAGCGTAACGTTGTACCCGTCGCCACGGCTCACGTACGCGTGAGCGACCTTGGGCCCGACGGCGGTTTGGAATACCTTGCTTGCAACGCCGGTGCCGCTCTCTTTCTTCCAGCCTGCTGCAGCCAGTTGGCCTTTGATGGTCTGGATGAGCTGGGCGTGTTGGGCTGAGTCCATGTGGTTCCTTGTTTTCAGTGTCCTGCCACGTGTAGCCTCGCGGCGATTTCGCAGTACAGCCTGGCAAGGATAGCGTTCCTCAGTGGTCCCAGGCCTTTCGGCCCTTGTGTTGGGACTTCCAGGACCGCTCGACGCCGCGCGGGCGGCCGTCCCAGGAGTGGAACAGGTAGGCGTCGCGTCTGGTCGCGCGGCATTCCACCTCGCCTTCCTCAGGGTGCCAGGCTGCGTTTTGGCGGCGCTGCGCCATGGTCGCGCAGTTGCGGTAGGTCGGTCCGCCACGCCATTTGCGGATGCCGTACACGGAGCCGCGCCGGTTGCTGTAGCCGCGGGAAGGGTACCGGCCGGAGTCGTACCAGGCGGGGCGTGCATTGGCGTACAGCGTAGGCACGTCCAGGGCCTTGCCGCGCGGGCTGTAGGCACGCAGGTGCGTCTCCGGCCATGCGACGGTGTGCCCGGTGTGGGCTCGAGTCGGCGGAGCCAGTCGTCGTGGTTGTGCCAGGCGCCTTTCAGAGCCTGGGACAGCGCGGTGAGCGTGTCGAAGTACTGGGTTTGCGTGCTGCCGTTGGCAGCGACGATGTCCAGTTGGTAAGGGGTGCCCTTACGCGGGCGTGCGGGGGTGGGGAAAGTCAATCGAGGTCTCCAGTCTTGCTAAGGTGCAAGAGTGGAAAGACGCTCGGTGCTTAAAGTGATGGCGGGGCATTGGCCCAGTACAGGGATTGCGTTTAAACGCCGTTCCGCGCAAGCGCAACCAGGCGCGCCGGTACGGGTCAGGCTCCTTGTCTAACGGCCTGGCGCGGCGCGAAACCGCCGATACAGGTCGTTAGCGGTGCCCGTTTCATCGTCACTGGCGACAAGCCCATCTTGCTCGAGCCCGGCGAGCACCCGGCCGGCCTCCATTGGTGTCAACCTTCCGCCCAAGGCCTTGGCGACCTGGTAGGCCTCGAGCGGCTCCGGTGATGCTTGCAGGTGCAGAAGGACCTCGCCAGGGAGGGCCCGCAGTTCAGCGGCACGCTGCGCAACAAAGGCCCGAACGACGTCGATGCCGACCAGCTTCGCGTCCTCCCATTCGGTATCAGAAAAGCGCACCCCTCGAGCCTTCCTGCGAAGCCCGTCAGGTGCCCCCGGCTTGCGACCCTGATTGCGGCCAGCACCGCCGCGGTTCGACGCGGGCTTGCTCTCAGCGGCAAGCTTGCGCGCCCAGGCCTGACCAGCTTGGAAGCAGGCGGAGCTGAAGGTGCCTGGCACGACGTTGGCCGACCGAGTTGCGCCGTTAAGCGTGTACTTTCCGGAGAAGCCATCCCAGAACGCCGCCCGGTGCCCCGCGCCGCGACGAGGCTGGCCCTCGTGATAGAGCTCACTGTTCTTGTCGGCAGCCGCGGCGAGCATTCCGTCGTACAGCTTCTGCAGGTGCGCATCTTTGAACTTCGCCATGGACTCCCTTTCGTTTTAGGTGTGCTTGATGTTTGATATTGTATAGACACATTCAATCGTCGGCAAGTCCGAGGCACTACGCTCCGGCGCAGCATCGCATCGCGCCGTGCGAGAAAAGTCGCTCCGTGACATCCTGCCTCGCTTGGTCGCCGTCTCGCTGCCCATAATGCTGGCCAACAAATAGAAAGAGGAAGACCAATGCAAGTAGAGTTACTGACGGACAGCAAACAAACGACGAATACGCTCGTCGACCTGATGGCAAAATGCGACCTCGCCGCTTGGGCGGTGGCTTGGGCCACGGACAACCAGGTTCTCGAGGCGGCGTTTGAGCACCGCGCCAAATTCCGCCACCTCGTCGTCGGCACGCACGGATACGTGACCGCGCCGTCGGTCATTGAACGCTTCCAGGAGATGCCGAATTTCAAGGTCATGCTTCCGGAGGGTCCGCTCTTCCACCCCAAGGTCTACCTGTTCCGAAGCAAGGAGGACTGGACCGCCGTGGTGGGCAGTCACAACCTGACGAATCGAGCTTTCACGACGAACATTGAAGCCAGCACCCTGATGCGCGGCAACGCGACCGACGCCGGACTCCAGAAGCTCTTTGCCTTCGTTGCCCAGTCGTGGGGCGCTGGGGTCGATGTCACCCCCGAGTGGCTTTACAGCTACCAGGCCAATCACCGCCGCGCCAAGGCCGCGCATGACGAGCTTGCGCGGTGGGTGCCTGTAAAAAAGTCCAAGGCGGAAGACGACATTCCCGGACCACAGGACCTGGCGTGGCAGGAATTCGTTGCCCGGGTCAAAATTGAAAACCCGAACTCGGACCATACGCTTGAGGGAAGGCTGCAGGTGCTGGAACAACTGGGCGCAATGTTCCGTTCCAAGCCCACATACGCCGAGCTCGATGTAGACGTCCGCAAGCGCATTGCTGGCACGATGGGCGGGACACAAGCCAAGAAGGACGGCCATGAGTGGGCCTGGTTTGGCGCGATGGGTGCCAGTGGCTCGTTCAGCACCACTGTCATCAATAAGCCGGAGGGGCTGTCGCGCGCGCTGGACTTCATCCCGCAAACCGGCCCCGTAAACCTGGAACACTACGAGCTGTTCCGAGAAGAGTTCATGGGCGCGCTGAGCGAAGACCTACGCGCCTCGGGCGGCATCGCAACCGGAACGCGCCTGCTCGCAATGAAGCGGCCGGACCAGTTCGTTTGCATCAGCAGGCCAAACAAGAAGGGCATCGCAGAGCACTTTGCCGTTGCGAACAACACCTCTCTCGACAACTACTGGGAGCGAATCGTACTTCGGATTCGCAGCTCGCCCTGGTGGCTCGCGCCCGAGCCCACGGACCCGCTGGAGAAGCGGATTTGGGCCGGGCGTGCCGCGTTGCTGGATGCCATCTACTACGACCCCGCCACGCGCTGACTATTCCCTCGTGATGGCCAGACGCAGGTCTGTTCAATCGCGGGCATGCAGCAGAATGCGGGCATGAAACTCCTCCTTACCCTCGCGTGCGCATTGGCTGCATTTCATGTTGCTAGTGCTTCCGCGGCCGACGAAGCGTCTGAATTGAAGGCGCTGGTCGAGCGGCAGAACAGTCAGTGTCGTGGGGGCTCCGGCGGCGACCCAAAGACGATGGCGGCCTGCGACGACCGCACGGCAACCATGGCGAAGCTGAAGCGACTTGGGTGGTGCTGGGTAGCCCGGGGCAGGCGGCATACCAGATGAGCTGGGAGCGTTGCTCCGCGACAGCTCAGCCAAGCCCGCAAGGGACAAGAGGTCAACAGGCGGCACGGCCGCAAAGTGCAGATGACGCGGTGCTGGAATCTTGCGGCAAGCAAGCTGTGTTGCTGGCCGATGTTGCCAAGAGGCGAGACCAGGGGTGCCAAGCAGCAACGGCCAGGCGTTTCAGCGTGTCCAAGCCAGGGCAGCATACCTCGAACTTCCGAAACCTTTCGTCGATGCGCTGCCCGGGCTCTACGGCGACATCTACTTTGGCCGGATGCTGGGGCTGACCCCGAACGAAATCCGCGCGCGGACTACTCGATGAAGTGCCGAAACCGCCAGCAAACTAGCACCAGGAGGTAGCCGTATCCGAAGAAGGCTGCAAACGTCGTCAGACCAAGCTGCGCAGGGCCAACTTGCGCGTTCGTCAGCTTCACCAGAAGCCAACGCGAGAGAAGCCCATCCTTTAGGGCGGGGAGTGAATCGCGGGTTGTTTGCAGCCGAAGGCATTGCTCTATCTAAAATGCAGCGATACACTGGATGAAACAACAGTTGAAACAACAACGCCTCGGTGTCCCTTCCCAGTTGCCCCCCGCTCTCGACGCGTGTCCTTCGGCTTCGGCTGAAGGACAAGCACGCGGCCGTGCTGCGCGCGATGGCGCGCGACGTGAACCAGGTCTGGAACTACTGCAACGACCTCGGCCAGCAGGTGCTGCGCCGCGAGGGCCGCTTCATGAGCGGGTTCGACTTTCAGAAGTACCTCAACGGCGCAAGCAAAGCGGGCCTGCTCGTGGGCTCTGCGGTGTTCCAGCAGGTTGCCGAGGAGTTCGCCACGCGCCGGCGGCAGTTCAAGAAGGCGCGCCTGCGCTGGCGCGTCTCCGACCCTAAGCGCGCGAACCGGAGCCTGGGGTGGATTCCATTCAAGGCTCGCTCGCTGCGCTACAAGGGCGGGCAGGTGGCTTTCCAGGGCCATCTTCTGAGCCTTTGGGACAGCTACGGTCTCGCCGACCGCGAGCTCGGCGCGGGCAGCATCAGCGAGGACGTGCGCGGACGCTGGTTCCTGAACGTCACGGTCAAGGTGCAGCCGAAGGCCAAGCCGTCGCCCAAGGGCCTCAAAGGGGCCATTGGTGCCGACCTGGGGCTCAAGAGCCATATGACCGACTCTGCGGGGACCTCGGTGGACGCCCAGCGCTTCTATCGCGACCTCGAGTCGAAGATTGCCACCGCGCAGCGCGCTGGCAAGGCGCACCGGGTGCGTGCGCTGCACGCCAAGGTCGCCAATCGCAGGAAGGATTTCCTGCACAAGCTGTCCACCGTTCAGGCATACAGCCATGCGGCGGTCTTCGTCGGCAACGTCAATGCCGCTTCCCTCGCGAAGACCCGAATGGCGAAATCGGTGCTCGACGCGGGCTGGAGCAGCTACCGAACCATGCTCAAGTACAAGTGCGATGACGCAAGTGCTTGGTTCGCGGAGGTCGACGAATCCTTCTCCACTCAGGAGTGCAACGTCTGCGGCACGCGAGCCGGCCCCAAGGGTCGAGCTGGGCTCGCCGTACGGCAATGGACCTGTCCGTGTTGCGGCACGTCCCACGACCGCGATGTGAACGCGGCGCGCAACATCCTTGCGCGTGGGCTGGTGTGGTTGGAGAACACGTTTTCCGCTGCGGATTCGCGCTCGACGAAGAGTGCGGCCGCAGTGAATAAGGTACCAGGCCCTTCAGGGCTGGGTGCCGCGGCCGGGCATGGCCGTCCAGCAGTGGGAATCCCCGTCCTTTAGGGCGGGGAGGATGTCAATGAGCGGTGCCGGTGGCCTCGACAGTCGGGCTTGACAGGAAGTCCGGCAAGCACCTCTGCGCCACCCGCGGTTGGCGCTCGAACGCCCTTGCTCACATGGCGTGCGAGCAATTCTTCGATTTGCAGCAGTCGCATGAGCGGGCATTGGAGCTCCGACGACTGCCGGCTTGCGTACTCTCTCAATTCCCGCATTGCTGAGTAGAACGCGTCGTTCACCACGCACTCCAACTCGACCTGCCTAGCTTCGAAAATCTGCCTCTTTACTTCGGTCAAGTGTCCTAACTGGTTGTATCGGGGGTCCCCTTGGCTGTCCTTGACAATTGGGCTCCAGAGCATGAAGTGGTGCTCGTACTCCCCCAGGTACTTCCGAGCGTAAGCGATGTCGCGGGAGAACTTCTCAACGAGCTTGTTGACATTGTTTGGTCGCTTGTCCTTGACATACTGGAGGCCAGTCGTGAGGTGAACAGCAACCTCGCACACGTACACCTTTCGCTCCTTGAGATTGATGCCCACGACGTCAATCTCACCCTGCACGTCGACCGTGTACAAGTTCGTCTGGATGAAATCGCACTTTCTGATGTACCGAAGGTACGAGGAAACCAGCTGCTCGCCAACGTTCATGATGCCCCTCTTGTTTTGGTGATTATCCACACGGCGCCCGCAAAACCCATTCGGGGCGGGCCTCCGAGGGCCGTGCCGGGCGCATCGCCTTGCGCGCCGAAAGGTGCCGAATGACCAGGTCGTCAGCTGCGCTCTCCCGCGCGACCGGTCTCCGCTGCTGCACTACCAGGTAGCGGCGCAACAGCAGTGCGATGGCGGGGCTGAGGCCACGACGCCATCGGCGCCTGGCATGAAATCGCCAGCAAGCGGCCCATTCGGTCCCGATTCCATCGCGCTTGCCCGCCAGGAGGCGCAGGGTATACCTTGGGAATTCCCGAGGGACGTTGGAAATGTTTTTCAGGAAACGTGGTGGGGTGTTGTCGCTACACGTGGAAAGAACCACTTTCCCGAAGGACGCCAATGCACCGACCAAGGTTCGGCAGACATTTCACGGCCGACTGGCCGTATGACCCGCATGATGGAGTAGGGCTGGAGTTCGTCGGCGCTCCGACTGCCCGCAAGGCCTTCCTCGACGTGCTCCGCGCCGCCGGTTGCAGCTCACCCGCGGCATGCCGCATTCTCCAACTGCTCGAGGAGGGCGGCACAAAGCGCACAACTGTACGTTCGACGCTCAGATTCGACCGCATCGGCGACCGGCTCGCCGCCCTCGGCGTAGCGATGACAGTCATCCCGCCAGCCAAGCCGACAGACCCGCCTGTTGCAACGTGCCCCTGATTCCCACGCCCCGCCCTCGTCGAGCGGGGCTTTCTTTTGCCTATGGCATCCCCGCCCGCCGTGCCGGGAGGGCAGTGCTCGTTGCCCTCTACTACGACTCAAGACGAAGGCGCAAGTCCTCAGCTTGCCGCGCGCCGGCGCTCAAGCTCGCCTCGTAAGAAACACTCCGGTGGCCGCGGCCGCTCTGCGCGTAGACTTTTCCTGTCGCCAAAATTGGGAAGCAGCAGATGTCGTTCGCAGTTCGCAAGCCGAAGATTGCCGAGGTCCTGGACATGGTGTCGGGCCGCGTTCTCTCAGCCAATCAGGCGATTGGCGCTGACTACGACGCAGCCGTCGTTCTTCGCAGCACGCTCAAGGAGCGTCAGTTCGAAGGTCGCCCGCTGTACACCTGCCCCCTCTGTGGGGTAGGGGTCCAGCTCAATTGCATGGACAAGCAGAAGCAGTTCTACTTTCGGCATGTGCACGAGCTTGGGGGCTGCCCCATCGACACCGGCGCTCACCTTACGCGTGACGAAATAGACGCCATCCGCTACAACGGTGCCAAGGAAAGTGAGCTGCATCACCAGATGAAGCAGTGGATAGCGCAGTGCACCGAAGTCGACCCGGCATTCACGAACACTGAGGTTGAGTCGTCCTGGAAGGGAAAGCTCACGGGGGAGATGCGTCGCCCTGACGTTCGAGCGGAGCACAAAGGCATGCGCGTTGCGTTTGAGGTCCAGTTGTCATCAACCTACCTGGACGTCATCGTCGGGCGCCGGTTGTTCTACCGTAAGGAAGGCGCGCTGCTTGTCTGGGTGTTCGCAAACTTCGACGAAGGCATCCGCAAGATGACCCAAGACGACATCTACTTCAACAACAATCAGAACGCCCTAGTCGTTACTGCCGAAACAGTCGAAGCGTCTAAAAAGCATGGCAAGTTCATGCTCGATTGCGTCTGGCGGTATCCGCTTTCCGCGACCGACAGCTCCGCCGTCTCCGACCTCCAGCGCAAGCTCGTGAGCTTCGACGAGTTGACGCTCGACCTCGCCTCGCAGACGGCCTTCTACTTCGACTTCGAGGGCGCGCGGGAGAAGCTGCGCGCGGCCGAGCATGCAGCAGGGCCCAACCCCTATATCGCACCGGTCGAACAACCGTGGTGGTACGACACCGATGAGGCTGAGGCCCTTCGTGAGCGCTTCCGAGACACGTGGCTGCGCGCTATAGGGGACGGAAAAGTGCCAGGCGAGGAGTGGGAAGAACTCGGGTTTCGCTTCGAGGAGGCGGACCTGAAACTGCCGGCGTACCCGCATCTGCTGCCAGAGACCGTCCTCAAGGTTCTCTACTCCTTCCAGGCGGGGCGTCCGGTCGGCTACAAGTTCAGCAGCCTCATCCAGGTCCTGCACGAGACGCTCCCTCGCAGTGACCGCACGCGTGTCATGCCGTACCTCGAGTACGTGGGGGAGGCGCTACGCGTCTACGGCCTGGTGCCTCAACTGCGCAAAGCTCGGAACTACGCCGCCTGGGAAACCAAGGCCGCTGAACACCGCGCCCGCGAGGCAGAGCGCATCGTGGACCCCAAGCCAGAGCTGGCCACGGTCCGGCTCATCGAGTTCCTGTTCCCAAGGCTCGCCGGCGCAACCGCCAAGCTTGCCGCGTCGCTCTAGGCCACGGGCCTGAAGGAGGCCGAGGGGTCGCTCAGACCATCGAGCTCGTCTTCCTTGACCGCAAGTCCGTCCGCAGCCAGCTTTTCCAAGGCCCTGCCGGCCTGGAGCGGGCTCACCCTTGCGGCCTTGGCGATGCCGTAGCCGTCTATTGGCCCAGTCGCCCTACGCAGAGCCTCCAAAACGGCTTCCCGCGTGCTCTCACCATCACGAACCCCTGGTTTTGCTGCCAAATGCGCCCCTCCGGCTTAGCTGTCGGTCGCGTCAGCTTAGCGGCGTCCGGCGCGCGTGAACACCGCCAAAGGGCGCGTTGTGGGCCTCGACCAACGCACCTGGGCTCTTTTTCGGAGGCGGCCGCCCACTCCGACTACTTTCGTACTCAGGCGCAAACGGATGAACCAACGAACCTAGGCCGCAGCGAGCGCAGCAGTCTCGGACTCTGCCTCCAGGAACTCGTCGAAGCTGACGGTCGGCGGCTCTTTGAGGCCGCGGTACTCGGCCAACGCGCGCAGCTCCTCTTCGATGAGAGGAGGGAAGGGAATCCGGAAAGCCCGCTGCGGGTTGAGCAATGCCTTGAAGCATTCGCGAATCAGCTTTTCGCTGTTCCAGCGCAGGGACAACGTGTTCGCGATGCGCGGGAACCGCACTTGGATGTGGCGCGGTCGTACGCCGAATGGCAAGCTTTGAAGCCAAGCCTGGGCGGCCAGGTTGAGCGCGTTGTCCTCGGGGGCCGGGACGCCGCCAGCAGGGTTCCGGTCAATTTTTGAAACTATGGGCTGACGGTCTAGGCGGCCTGTTTCAGGGCCTTTGGCGTTCATCGCAAATCCTTATAGGCGCGCGGTAGGGGAGGGCACGATTTTAGCCGGGGCATACGCGCCGGCGCCTGCTGCCGAAGCCAAACAAAGCCGTTCAGGCGTCGACTTCTGCACGCTCCGCGCCGGCAACGCGCAGGCCCAGCACATCCAGCGCAAGGGCCGCCTCTTGCGGCGAGTAGGCCGCTCCGGGTGTTGCCTTGGCCTTGTGCCAGGCCCACATCCGGTTGGCCTGGGCGAAGGTCGGCTCGAACACGAAGTGCAGCACGTAGTGGGCCGGGTAGCTGTTGGCCCTCGAGAAGCATTGCACCCGGGGCTCGCCACCGCCTTGCGGGTGGAAGTGGACGCGCGGGTTGCGCTTCAGCACTTCCAGGCCGAGCTCCAGGTCAAAGAACTCGGTTGTCATCATGGAGGCGGGGTCACCGAACCTGACGCCCGTCTGGATGACCTCGCCGGCGAGCGTGAAGAGCATTTTGGCGTCCGGGTCGACCACGCACAGGTGGTCCGCGTCGCACTCACCCTGCGTGACGCTCGTGAATGGCGTGAGTGCACGATGCGGCTCGCTGTCACCCAGGGCTTCGAACCCTTCGCGACCTGCCGCAGCCTGCTTGTCGGCATCCAGGAAGAACACGTTCTCCATGGCTACAAGGGCTGCGCCATGTTCCAGGTGAGCGCGGATGTCCTCTAGCCGTGCGACGCCTTCGGCAGCGCTCTTGGCAGGGATGTGCGGGGCCAGCCCCGCAGACAACTGGGGCACGCCGGCGCAGTTGAACTCGTCGCGGAACGCGAAGAAGCCCGGGGCCACCCGGCAGTATTGCAGCGTGCGATGGGAGTCGAGCGTTTGGACTTGCGTCAGGGTTTGGATTTCCATGGTGGCCTCAAGGGGAGTCGGCCACCGTCTATCGACCCTCTTTAGCCACGCCTCGCCCTAAAGCACTTCGCTTCCCAACCATGCGCCAAAAGAGGGGAGGTCACCGGTGGGGAGGGCGCCGCCGGGAATTACTCAAGATTATCTGAAATCTGATAATTGGCCGAAGCCCCCTGGTGCGCCGTCCAGGATGCGAAGCACCTCGTCGAGGGAGCGGCCCACGTTCAGGTCGCGGAACGCCCAGCATGTCCTCGGCGGACACTCCCATATTTTCTGACCGGCCTGAGAAATGAAAGACCGCACCGAGCGTGAGCTGGTGCGGTCTTGGAATGACGCTGCGACGGCTAGCGTCGCGCTTGTCGAGCGAACTTCGCTTCGTTCTTCAACGCTTTTGCAAGGCGACGGTTGGTGGTCTTGTCGAGCACTCCGCCTTCATCTCGCCTAGCGGTCACTACTTCCGCGATGAAGCGACGGCGCCCTGCACCTCGAATTGCCTTGTCCCGTGCGGTCAAGCTCATCGCTGCAGTTCCTCAGTCGTATACGCCGGCGTACGTGTCGAATCGCGCCGCTCCTGCCTTGCGCAGTCCGAGCAGGTCAAGGACAAAGATTGCCTCGTGCTCTTCGCCGGCCGCGCGCTTCGTGTCGCGCGCGAGGTGCCAGTCCCGAATCCGCACCGCCTCTTCGACCGTCGGCTCGAAGATGAACTCCAAGCATTGCGTCCGGCCGTCTTCAGCGTTGTACGACGGAATGTTCTGAAGCTTGCGACCGGACCGGTCGGTCTCGAAGTGCACCCGAGGATTGGCCTCAAGCAGGTGCAGCGCGAGCTCGAGGTCGTAGGACCGGTTGTCCATCATGCCAACGATGTAGTCGAAGTGAATCCCCATCGGTCGCGGGAGACCGTCCATTGTGAACACCTGGTGGCTCCCCATTTCGATGCGCACGAGGTGCCTGGAGTTGGCGTCGCCCGACACAAAGCACGAGTAGGGCTTCGTGAGCCGCGCCGTCTTCTGCAGTGCTTCCAGCATGCCGGAGAAGCCCTTCACCGCGCCTGCTCGCAGGACTTCATCGTCCACAAAGCAGACTGACGACAAATCCTTGAGCGGTGCACCGGTGTTGAGATGGTCAAGCAGGTTCGCCTCGCGCGCGAAGCCTTCCGTAGTGGTGTTGAACTCAAAGCCTGCCTTGAACGACGGGTCCGCCGGCGGCTGGGCCGCGCAGATGCGATGGTCCTTGTAGACCACGATGCCGTGGGCAACATCGCGGTAGTTCACCTCGCGACGGGCCTGAAGCACCTGGGTCTTGAAAACCGTTTGGGTTTGAGTAGCCATTTGTTCCTCTGAGGGTTGTTGTCCTGCGTTGTCTAGGGAAACGACAATGGCCAGGCCGCTGCCAAATGCCGGCCGCGGGTTAACAGGCATTTCTATGCCCCTTATCCCGCCTTTTAACCGCTAGCAGCCACTCTTGTGCCGGTTAAGGCTGGCCCGCACCGGCTGGCGCCGGGCGCCAGGCCGAGCCCGTCGGCATCGAGAGGGGCGCTGCGGCCCGACCAAGAAAAAAGCGCCAGATGAGCTGGCGCTTTTCGGGAATGGTCAAAACTTATAAGGTTCGTCCGTTCGCAGGACATCGGAGAAGTCGTCCTTTGCTCGGGCGGCATCGTTCGTGTGGGTCCAGTAGCGCTGGTAGGCCTCATCCAACAACTCGCGGCGTTCCTCGTCGAGAACGTTAAACGGGAATACGTCCGAAGGGCTGTACCTGCCTGCGAGCACTAAGCGGTGACCGTACTCGGTCGGCTTGGCAGTCTCGAGGCCCGAGTAGATGTCGTTGATGCTCTCCAAAGATTTCGGGTTGTAGTAGAAGAACGGCTTCGGCGAAAACAGCTCCGAACAGCCGATGGCGTCCTCTGCGGGAGAGAGCGTGAAGCCGGCGTCGATGAGTTGCTGAACAGTCCGCATGGCGGTTTCCTTTGGTGGTTGTCCTTTGGGTAAATCTTGTAGTCACCGCGTCCAGACCAGGTGACCGACGCTAGTGCCTAGCTGTTCGACTCCACGCGAGAAAGTCACGACTTGGGACTTCTGTCGTGCGCGGCACGCACAGGCATCGGGAATCACTGGTTTTTGCGTGATACAAGAGCATCTGGACATTTTTCCAAGCGCCGCCCTGCTTACAAGGACTTTGGACGTATGAAAAGAATGATGGCCTATCGGGCCGTGGCCGTCGCCGTGCTCGGTGCAGCGCTTTCGATATCCGCAACCGCAGAGGTCTTGGCTAGCGAGTACCAGGCGGCGATGCAATCGGCTCGCGACAAGCCAGCGATGCTGCTCTACATATCTGGTGTTGGAACCGGCTTTGGCTGGGCAAACGAGACAAACACCTACAACAAGGTGCGACCGCTGTACTGCCAGCCAGAGACGCTATCGATGAACGCACAGAATTTCACGCAAATTCTCGACGCGCGCTTGGCAAAGGTTACAGCGGAGAATCGCGCAATCGGCAAATCCACGGATATGACGAAATTGCACGCCGAGTTTGAGCTACTCCGCGGTCTTGAACAAACGTTTCCATGCCAATAGCGCAGTCCCGGCAGCCAGCGCAAAGAGAAGCCCCCAAAGAACAGGTTCTTTAGGGGCGAGAATCAGCTCGGGCTAAGGGCTAGAGCATGTCGTGCAGGCGGCGCGCGTCGCGCAGCTGACGGATGAGCTCGAGCACGACCTGCGGCTGTGCAGCGGCGATGTAAGCGACGTCGGCATCCCGGGTCGAGTACTGCGTCTCGTCCTCACCGAGCACCTCGATGTCGTAGCCGTGACGCGGGTTCTCGCGCGGTGCCGAGACAAAGCTCGGAAGTCCCGGGGAGCTGCGGACCTTCCAGGGCCCTTTGGTGGCAGCGTTGGCTAGGTTCTCGAGAGCTTCGAGGTCGAGTGGGGCGCCGGCGCCGCGGCAGGGGGTGGTATCAGGCATGGTGTTTCCTTCGTTAAGCGAGTGCTGCGCGGAGCAGCGGCCTGCCTTCTGTAGCAACCGGACCGGCCACGCCGCTTAACGCGCCTTCTGGAGAGGGATGGGCCGCCCGGCCTGGTCGAACCGCTTCGGGAACAGCACCTGCAGCTTGTAGCCAGGCTTCACGACCTGGAACCGGTCATCGAGCTCCAGGAAGAATTCCTTGACGTCACGGCGCGAGACGTGGCCATCCGTCGGACCGGCGAAGCACAGCTGCGCTGCCGACAAATCCGAGCCCGGGCGCCACATGATGCGAAAGGCGTCCAGAAGCATCTGCTTGGGAACAAGGAAGCAGTCGAAGCGCAGCACGCAACCGACGCGGGCCTGATGCGCGGCCTCGAGCCAGGCCGCTGCGGCGTCTCGATGAGCCGCCTCATCTCCGGCATCGTGCAGTCGTCGGGCCTCACGAAGTAGTTTTTCGAGCCCTTCAGGGCTGGTACCGGGCGCCCGCTCGTTCAAGGCTTCCACCTGGCTGCGCAGCTCCGCTTTAAGGGCAGCTGGCGCGATGCCGGCCGCATGGTAGCGGCGCACGAGCGCCTCGAGTTCCCGGGAGATTCGGCTTTGAGCTTCTTCGGATAGGGCGGGGGACACGGTTGTCTTTCGGAGGCTGAAACCCCGTGTAGCAACGGCCGTATAAAAGGTTGCGTCCAGCGTAACCAGGGGTCCGCTTGGTCGCAGCCTCGGCGGAGCTGTGTGGTTTTCTCGCCAGAACTACACGTGGCATTGCTCCGACTTTCCGAGGGGACCATGCCATACCTTGTCGACATTCATTGCTCCTATCAGCGCCGAGACCCCTGGGAGGGGTTCCGGACGGCACACGATTTCGCCCTGCTCGACGCCTTCCGAAAAGGCGCAACGCTGCATTTGGCGCTGCATGAATCCCCATGGCGCTGGTTTCTCCGGCCTGAGCAGGGGGATGAGGTCCTGGTGTGGAGCGGAGCACCTCAGGGCCCAAAGGGGCAGCCTGAACTCCGTCCCACCATGCCTCTACTGTTGAAGGAGCTCGCCCAGCCGGTGGCGGCATCGGAGGGAGAGCCGGTTGGTATCGAGCCCGGAGGCTGGCGCTTTGATGCTGAGGGATTTGCCCGGCGCGAGCGGGAGTGGTCGGAGGTGGTCGCCTGGCGCGAGGCGCGCAGGCAGAACCCCACGCTGTACAACCCTGAGCTCGGGCGCCTGAGTGCGGCCGCGTTGGCGACGCTGCGGCTGCTGAAGACTGGTCAGGTCGTGTACCCGTACCCCGAACTGGAAGCGCCGCTCCTGGAGCTGGATGCGCAGGGGCTGCTGAACATGCCCAGCGGCGCAGCGTTCAGCCTGGTTCCGCCGGCGCGCCGTCTGCAGGTGCCCCGCGGACCGACGCTCAAGCTCAACTTCGCGGGCTGACGCGACCGCGCCAAGAGATGGCGGGAGCCGCCGGCTTCGCGACCCCCAGGCCCTGGCTAGCAGCAGCCGTCTCCTCGGTGCCTATACGAGGAGAAAAACTTCCCTTCGAGCGCGCTGTTCAGTTGGCGCTGCGCCCAGGGCGAAAAGACCGTCCCGAGGCGGTCTTTTCTTATCCGTTCGGCCAGCACATGTGCGGTGATTGGTGGGGCGGGCCCGAGCCCGCGAGTAGGGAGCGGCCGCTAGCCGCTGGTCGAAAGTAACGCGCGCGCCTTGGCCAAGCGCGCCGGCAATTCGCGGTACCAGGGACTCTGCCGGACGTCAGCTTGCTCCAAAGAAGAAGTTTCTTGGTAGTACTGCTCAATCGCGCCTGCGTACCGCTCGCACATCTCGACCTCTTCTTTGTAGCGCTTGGCTTTGCGCAAGAGAATCGCCACCCGCTCGAAGTAGAACGGGGCGGCGACCACGCCATGGTCTGCCATGTTGCGCAGTTCAGCTTCGCAACATTGCAGCATCAGCGGGAGGTCCTGCGCACTGTCGCGTGCCAGGGTCCAGGTGGGTTTGCCGCCAACCGTGGCGGTGCTGGGTGCCCATGTCGTAGAAGGCTTGTCGGACGCCCGGCTCATCACACGGGCCTATCGCCGCCGCGGCAGCATGTTGGAAGCGCCAGAAGTTTCATGTCCGCATTTTCGCGCATGACGGTCACCGGAGCTGCCGCCAAGCTGGACCGTAGAGCACGGACGCGCCCCGAACGACTGTGGCGCCGGTCACCGGCGGTCAGCGACCCGCTACTTTTTGGGGGCCATCACGCCCATGGCCAGCTGTGTATTCAGGGAGGCTATTTGCTGCACAAGCCCCCATTGCCGCGTCATCAGCTCCAAAAACTCAGGGTTGGGCGGCATCGCCTTGGCCGAAAGCGCGAGCTGCGACATCGCTTGGGCGATGTCCTGCTGCTCCGCATAGATTTTCTTCGCGGCTTCCGAGTATTCGTCCAGCGTCATGCCATATCTCCTGGTCGTGGTGCGAAATCTTAGCGTTCCTGGGAGGCGAGGTCGAGCGCCACCGGAGCCGAGCGGGGGCACTCGCTACAGGAAGAAGACCTCTTGTTCAACCTCAGGCGCCAGCACCCGCAGGCGCATCCAAGGACTCCCATGACCCACACCCTCCAGTGCAGGTTCGCGCACACAGCGCTTGCCAAAGGTGCGACCACGCTTTCCGACACGCTTCTCGTCTTCCTGCCGGGCGCGTTCCTCCAGCCGGAGGAGTTCGAACGCCAAGGCATCATCGCTGCTGTCAAGGAGCGGAACCTCGCGGTCGATGCCCTCCTGGTGGACGCCAACGTCGCGTTCTACTACGACCAGAGCTTCGTCGAGAGGCTGCATCTGGACGTCATCCGGCCGCAGCGCGAGGCAGGCTACAAGTCCATCTGGCTCGTCGGTGTCTCCATCGGAGGCTTTGGCGCGCTGATTCATGAACTGGCCTACCCGGGCGCGGTCGACGGCATCGTCACGATTGCCCCGTACCTCGGCCGGCGCCCTATCGCCGCGGCAATCCAAGCCGCCGGTGGCCTGCGGAGCTGGCAAGTGCCCGAAGGGCCTCCGCCGGACCAGGAAGTCGACCGCAAGCTGTGGCCATTGCTCAAGCGCTACACCCAAGCAGACGCTTCCAGCGGCCTGCCTCCGGTGTATCTCGGCTACGGCTTGGACGACCGCTTTGCAAGCAACCATCGGGTGCTCGCGGACGCGCTGCCGGAAGGCCGTGTGTTCACGACACCAGGGGGCCATGCCTGGCCGCAATGGTCGCAGCTCTGGCGCGAGGTGCTCGAGGTGCTGCCCCTGCCCATGGCTGAAAAGGCTGCGGCCGCTACGGTTTAGGCCTTACTCTCAAGCTTGTCCTCATTTGATTGGCCCCCCGGAAACGGTGGGCCAATTTTTTGTATGCGGACAATCGGCGGAGTACGTGTCGCGGCGCTTAACGGGGAGCTACTGCCTTGCAACCGCCGAGTTCTCGGCTCAAAATTACTCGTTACACGCGTCGCAATCGACGGAGGTGTGCCATGGATTCATGCCGAAGCAGAGGGCCACTGGCGTGCACGCTCGTTTTGGCACTTCTGCCCCTCCCGTCTCTCGCAGACGTTGGTGGCCGTTCCGAGGCTGATGACACCGTGAAGCTCTACCGTGTTATCGAGCGCACGGCTATGCCGCAGGGGCCCATTCGCAGCTTCCCGTTTCATTCACAGTCCGTGTGCGAGTACGCGGGTCAACCTTTGCCCGGACCCAACCAAGCGCTTAGAGCGACCACGATAGCGGCGGTCGGGGATGACGAAGAGTACTTGTCCGTCGAAAGCTATGCGAAGTGCGCGCTGAAGGACCAACAGCCCTACTGCTTCTCCGTAATCCATCCGGGCGTTTGGACCTGGACCGAAGTTAGCATCTTGGACATCGCAGAGCGGCGCGAAGTGGTCCGCAGTGCCAGGTTTCCTGAGAATGTCTTCGAGCCTGTGCTAACCGCCCTGGAGGCATTAGTGCTCGAGAACATCGAGCGCCGCCTGCAGCAGCAACCAACGTTGCATACCGATGCGGGCCTGACAATACTGTATACGAGTGACGACCGCCGATTTGCGCGGAGGCAATGGCTGGCGCTCGAGAGGACTTTTGCTTTGCGCTGGGCGGGGTATCTAACTTCGCTTCCTCCCGGAGAGCAACGCGAGCTTCCTATCTATGCATTTCATTACGGCTGCCTAGCTGCGGGAGGTTCAGATTACCAGGTTACCTCGGACCCGCCGGGCGCAAGCATTCGCCTCATCAGTGACTTTGATTGGCAGGTCTGCAGGGCGCGGAACGCCGACCCTTGGAACCCTGACAAATGTGCAGGCTGGAGTATCCTCGTCCAGCCTTCCGCGCTATTGATAGGCACATACCGCTATCACGCCACTTGGCCCAGTGGAAAGGAGTCTCGGAACGTCTTCAAGGTGGAGTACATGAAGCACGAGGCCGGCATCACCCTTCGTTAGCTAATGCAGGGTGCTGGGTTGGCCTCTAAAAAAATCAGATGCAGAAGGGGCCGACCGGCGCGAGTGCGCGGGTCGGCCCCTGGCTGCTGCGGTGCGAGCTATGCCGCTGCCGATTACTTCGACGCGATGTTCGTATGGTTGAAGGTCGAGACGACCTTACTGTTCACACGCGAGCTGGGCTTCACGTTCTGGTCCGGAGCGTGAGCGGCGGCCACGGCCTGGGCGCGCACGGCTTCCTTGCTGGCAACCGATGCGACGGTCAGCACGCCGCGGCCGGGCTCGGCAGCCAGGTCGATGGACTTGGCTTCAACGACGGCTTCGATGTTCACTTCAGCGCGGTTCTTGCTCGAGGCGGACACATGCACGCCGTCGTAGGTTTCGGCGTGGGCGCCCAGCGAAAGACCGAAGGCGGCGATAGCGGCGAGGGCGAGGAGAGACTTCTTCATGAGGGATTCCGGTAGGTGGATAGGCTTTAGGAAAGGTCCGTTTGTATAGGTCTGCAAATCTTATAGGTACTTACCCGGAGATTTAGTAGCCCTATAATCGAAACAGTGCGTCTCCGTGGCAGCTACAATGCACCTGACGGCGCCGTTGCCTACGGGTTTTTCCATTATAACACAACCGCTCTCTGTGGGTCTATAGAGCAACCGGAGAGGTTGCGTTATAGGTTGATTGCCACCAAGGAAAAGCGAGACCCGAGGGGTCTCGCTGAATGATGGCAGACGCCGGCTATGCGCGCTTTCTGACGTGTCCGGGTGCTGGTGCGAACTGGCGCTCCGCCCAGACGTTGAGCCTGAACAGGTCTTCCAGGGGCATGTCGCCGAAGTCGAGCGTTGAAAGGCCTCCGTTGGCGCAGTCGACAATCACGCCGCCCTGCACGAAGCCCATGAACTCCTTGACGACAAAGCCGCCGCGGAGGACGAATGTCTGGAAGCTGGGCAAGCCAGGCGAGCCTTTGCCGCGCGGAACCCAGGCCTTCACCGGCTTGCTGCGGCCGATGGGGCCTTCCCGGAACCCGGTCTCGATGAGGTGGGCGCGCAGCAGGCGGTTGAGGGAGGCCGAAAGCCGGCGACGTTCGTTGCGATATTCCGTTGGGGTCATGAAGAGCTCCTTTTGTATTTCCTGCTTTCGTATAGCTGGCGCACGTCGGGGCCCTAGGCATTGGCTACACGGAAGCAGGACCACACTGGAGAGACTTCAAATGAATATCCTGCGCGCGGAAGCCTACCTGGCCCGCTTTGCCAATTCGGAACGCCTGTCCGACATCTACGACGACGACGGCATGCTGCAGGCAGCGCTCGCCGTGCTGTTCCCAGGCTTCGAATACCCCGACTTCTCCCATCTCACGATGGCTGAGATTCGCAAACGCTATGCAGCCAACCCGCAGAATCTGCTGCCGACATAGCCTGCTTGCCTCATTCCAAGACCTCTCCGGAGGTCTTTTTCACGTCCGTGGGGACGAAAAAAGGCGCCAGCCGGTGAGGGCTGGCGCAGGGAATGACTTCAGTCGAAGATACAGGTGGGCGCAGGGCCCGAGCGAGTGTCCTTGAGGTTCACGGCGTGCTTTGAGGCCAGGAACATCCAACAATAGTGGTGACCGTCACGGCGCATCTCCTTGACGCCAATCTCCCGTGCGGCGGTGACCGCCTCTTCAGGGCCCTCGGCGAGATTCCAGGGTTCACCGAACCCCACGCCTCCGTGGATGAAGCGCCAAGCCCATGAGCTCTTGCGCTCGTACACCTGAGGGTCCGGACGGTATTCGGTGTGTTCCGGCAGCTCGAACTCCATGGAGAGCAAACCCCCGCCGGTTTTGGCCAGCGTCACCGTCTCGAAGGCCCCGCGTCCATCCGGGCGGCGAGGACCGCATCCCCAGACGACGAACTCATCGAAGCGGACCTGGAGCTCCCAGCCTCCGCAACCATCCTTCGGCGCTGGGCCGCGATAGACTTCTGCCAGCAGCTTGGGCATGACCATCGAATAGCGCTCGCCCGGGTACTTTGCCTGCAGCTCGAGGATTTGCGCAGATGAGAAGCGGCCGGCCTCGTCGACGTCCACCGTCGCGGTCTCGCCATCCGCCTTGAGCCATGCGCTCTGAGGGATGTGCCAGACAACGGCCATGTGCGCATCCTCGTCGACCCGCTCGACCTTGCCGGAGCCCATAACGCTGGACCAGCCCATTGCGGCACCTTTCGGCCCCGCCGGGTTGCACCAGTGAGGGTTCTGCTCCCGCATGGCCACCCAGAGTGCCTCCTCGAAGGCGGCCAAGTTGTCATCATCGTAGGGGATGTCCGTTTGCAGCAGCACGTCGGAGGACTGCTTCAGTGGGGGCCGAAAGCCCCAGTTTGTTCGTTCGAAGGTGGCGCGATACAGCGGCATGTTCTCTTTCGTTCAGGTTAGTGTCCTGAGGCGTCTAGAGACGTCACGCCGCCACGCTTGCGGATTTTTCCCCCACGCAGACCGGCGCAAGATGGTGGGTAAGGGCCTTTAGCGAAGTTGGCTGAGGCCGTGCCGCCGCCGCAGGGGCCCACGCGGCGGTACAGAGCTCGCCGTAGGCCCGGCCCAAGGCCATTTGGTTACTTGGCTACCTGTTCGGACTGGCGAGGAGCTTGTCTTTGGCGGCGTTGTACTGGTCGAGGGTGACGTGGCCATCGTCCTTTAGCTTGCTCCACTTGATGAGCTCGTCGGCGACAGAGTAGGACGGCGACAGCCCTCCCCCATGAACGATATTCACGTCGGCCTGCTTGGCAGCTGGCACGGCGGCCTTCGACTTCGAAGTGAAGATGCCGTTGGCCTCAATCCACCTCTCATGGCCTCGCATCGGATTCAGGAAGAGCACCTTTACGAGGGTGAAGTAGCCGAACGCTATAGACGCGGCGACCCCCCAGGCAAAGGCCGATTCAACGGCGTAGCTGCGGTCCCATTTGTCCAGATTGCCTTCCCATACCCTGAGCACATTTCCCGCCGCGAACAGCGCGCAGCCGGCGAACACGATAAACCAGTAGCCCCGGAAATTTCGAACCGCAGTCTCCATGTGAGAGAAGTCCGCGTTCTTTTTTAGCATCCAGACTCCGAAGGCGAGGAAGAGAACCGGGATGATGCCGACAAAAAACAAGCTAGGCACCAGCAGCAGACCGAAGATGAAAATCTTGCTCTGGTCCGAGCTCGTTAAAGGTTGGCTGTATGTTGAAGAGGACATTGGGCTCATTGATTGTGCCGAGGCATTGTAAGCATTTATTGCTAATGAGGTTGGCCTGGCTGGTACAAGTGCCGACCCTGCCTATAGATTTGTGCATTTCTCCCTCGGTACCGTCCGCCCTTTTACCCTTTCGGCTGGCGGTACCCAGGCAAGAAAAAGCCCGTCGCAAGGACGGGCTCGTGAAGTGACGGGAGGAGGCCTATTGACGGAGAAGCGGCTCCGCCCGGTCGATGTCGTCAGCTGAGATGTGCGGTATCGCAAGCACCAGCTCCTGAAGTTGGGCAAATCCTTCGTCCTCTGGGTCTTCGGGCCAACGCGTCGGGACGCTCAGAACTTCCTTGGATACGCCGGCCGCGGTGTCCACGGCGACGCTCCCACCGAGCTGAGCGACAACCGCCAGCGCCAGCGCAAGCCAACGTGCGTCGAACGGAAGCAGCATGCCGCGTTCCCCCTTCTTGCCGAACTCGAAGTGGTACGACGCCGCGAGGATGTCGCCGGTGCCAGTACGCAGCTCCACGTGTGCCATCCCGACGCAGTCCGGACGGACGCTGACGCGAAGGCTCGGCACGCGGGGGTAGCGCGCGCCCGCAGCTTCGCTGAGGTGAAAAGGCGAGCCTGCCGATATCGCGAATGCCGCCCCGATGGCATCGATACGCGCTTCGGGCGGGAATGTGACGGTGATGTTTGCAGCCATGGTTTCCTTTTGGTGTTTCCTGCCCCGTATAGCTTCGCCCCCGCACGACCCTTCAAGGGCCAAGCTGCGCTTCCGCCCGTGTGGCGAGGTCCTCAGCCATCGCAAACAGCACCATCTCGGCCCGCGCGAGAGCAAGCGGCCCCTTAAGCCCCGCAGCCGCATGTTGCAGCAGGGCAAGATAGGTCGGGAACACTTGGCTTTCCGCAAGCGGGCTCCACCCGCCTGCCAACCCGTGCTCCTTGAGCTGAGGGCCGGTCCGCTTGATGACGCCGTTTTGGCTGGCAAGAACCGGGAACGCCAAACCTCTTGCCGGGCCGGCGAGCACCTGGAGAGCGTTCAGCGAGACCGCCACCCGCGCGTCGAATATGGCGGCCGCTTCGGGGTCGGCGGCGGCTGCAACCTTGGACCACGATGCGATGCCCTTGAAGTCCGGCACCTTCCCTTTTGCGATGGTCTGGACGTACGCGGGAACGGTGCCTGGAAGGTTTCGCTTGATGCCGCCCCACACCCGCACGTAGTAGTCGCCGATGGCGTCATGCTGTCCCGGGTTGGCCTTCCATTCACGGGTCAGCTGGCTTTTCAGGTCAAGATTCCGCGTATACGCGTTGCTTCCGGCGACCCGAAGACCCAGGTGCTTCAACAGCGTGTCGTCTCGAAACTGCCACGTGTAAGTGACAGGTAGCCTCGGCTCCTCCTGTGCTACGTACTGGGACACGACGGATACGAGAGCGTGTGGAAGAGCTATCGAAGAGCGCATTGTGTAGAGGCTAGGGTTGTGAGCGGGACCGAAAGGGATACGCGGCTTGAATCTGGCGGCATGCGGGGCGATGCTACGCGGCGAGTGACGCGAGCCGCTTCGTTGCCCTCCGGAGGAGGCTCACCCGCTCGGTCGGCACTTCGGCCTTGGTGTCTCCAAGAGCGACGATTTCGAACGAGGATTTGCTGGCAAGCTTGCGCGTGAGCGCGTCCCGCGGTCCCAGGCCGCGGAATTCGCCGTGCGACAGTACGTGAACCTGCAACTGGCGCGAGATGGCCTTCACGACTTTCTGCAAGGCCGCGGCCAGCGCGGCCTGGTCGGGTGCGACTTTGCCGTGAACAATCAAGAGCTCGAGGGTGCCGGCCGCGCCGGCCTCACCCAGGATGAAAGCACGAAGAACCGACTCTTTGAACTTCGAGCGCAGCATCGCACGAAGGGGCTCGGCTGCAGCGAATGACTTCAGCGCGATGGTGCGCAGCTCTTGGTAAAACACGAACGAGACGTTGGCCGTGACTTGCTCGGCCTGGTCCTCCGCTGGCTTGCACTTCGTCAGCACGCCGCTGCTAAGCAAGTGGCCGAGCGTGCCCTCCAGCTCGTCGGTGTCGAGCTTGCAGGTCTTGGCGAGTTCAAGAGGGGAGAACTGTTGGCCCGGATGGGCGTAAAGGACGGTCAGGAGCTTCTGAACTCCAGGGGACAGCAGGAAATCGGCGGCGCTCATCAGAGGGGGCGGGGCTCAGAACAAAGGTCCGCATTATGAAGAACGCCCGGGCGCCCGTCGCTACACATTGGTTTGGACACCTTAGGAAATCGCATGACCAATCGGGACGCCCCCATCATCGTTGAGCTGGACAATGCCAGCGCGGCCGCCTCCGTCGCCTCCCGGTGCTTCCTGCCCCTGAAGGACCAGGCAGCACGGCTGGACACCCAAATCGTCGAACACGCTACGCAGGCCCTCGCGTCGCAGGAGCGCGGTGAAATCCGTGTTTTGGTCGTCGGCGACCTTCACGACTCAACGCACGTCGAGCGGATTCGACGGGCACTCGAGGCCAACTCCGTAGACGGGGCGCACATCTCCGTCCTTGCCGGCGCCCCGCGCACGCGCTGCCGCACCCTTGTGGTCGACGACGCCTTTCTGGTTCAACGCCAATTGGCAGAGGCCATCAAAGCCATCGAAGTGCCGCGCCTGGAACTCTACGCCCCCGAAGCCGAGAACAAGCCCTGGTACCGGCAGCACGCACAGCGCGGTCGCCGCCGCGCCTACTGAAACCATCTTCCCCGGTCCCTGAGCTTCGCAGTTCAGGGACTTTTCCTTTTAGCGCGCTGGGGGCAAGGAACCTTGCTGTACCTACAGGATGCAGGAAATTTAACAAGGATAGCCCGTGAAAATCAAGATTGAGTTCAACGAAGCGCAGGTACACCTGACGATTCCTCCCGTGGCGAAGTTCTCGCCATTGCACAACGCCTTGAACGGCGGCTACCCGGTCATGGTGCTGGAAGACCCCTGGCTCCTGATTTCGGAGACCGAGGCGACGACGTTCGAGATTCCGTTCACCAGCTGGCGCCACTTCCTGCGTGGCGTTCAGCATACTTTCGACTACTTCGCAAAGGTCGAGGCAAAGGAAGGCGAGCCGGACAAGCTGGTGTTCGAGGTCGCAGGCGTCGAGTACGACCGCCCCCGCTCCATTCCCCTCCGAGACGAATTCGTGCGCGATGTTGGGGGCTTCATGCTCTCCGACACACGGATGCATGTGAGCGACCCCTGCTACAAGAAAGCGTCTGACGGCACCTCCCTTGGTGCCGTGGATGGAGCCTGGAAGGCGCGCGTCGTGTTTCGAGACGGCTTCAACGGCTTCTGCTGTGCTGAAATCACCGTGATGCACGAAGACTTCGAGGCGCAGGCTGCCGACAAAGCGCTCTTTCATCAGTGCGCAGCCATCGGCGTCGACAGCGGACAGGTCGGATTCTTTGACGGAGCCCACTACCCTACGGCACCCGAAGAGTTCGCGTACGAGGACGGCACCTTTTACAGCCGCTGTACCGACGCGACGGAGTGCCTGGCGGATTCTTGGGAGCACAAGAACCCTTACCCCATGGGCCAGGTTCCTGGCGCCATCGGATTTGTCACGCGCACGTTCGACGGCGACGGCACTTACCCCCTGTCGGTCGTCACTGAGCCGCAACTCGGCAAGGTCGTCGCTGCGCGTGTGGTCTTTGCAGACCGCATGTCGAAGATGTTCGGCTGATAGCTGTCACAGCTGACCGCGCGACCTGATTGAACGCACCCCACTAGCTTCGGCTGGCGGGGTGCTTTTTCGTCCGGTCGCGGTGCTCGCGCTTGGCATTTGCGCCGCTCGCAGAAGTCCGGGAAGGGTTGCGCCTGCGGGCGTTTCCTTTCTTGGGCGTACGGTCGGCCTGGCAGCCGCCTCGCGCTAGAAAGGAAGTGCCTGGGCAGGCCGCCCGTACGCCCCTCAAGGGATGGACGAGGTCCGGAAGCATTCTGAGTGTGTACCCCGTCCCACGGCGGCTCAGGATGGACCTCTCGACGACCTCAGCTTCACGTGCATCAGTGCGCCGGCAGCGCCCTCTGGCTCACGGCGATTTCCGCGGCCACCCGGGTTGCCACGGCAGCGAATGTCTTGGCGAGGACGGGGAGAGGAGGGCGGTTCTCCCACTCAATCCACTCGCGCGCTTCAGGCTGCTCGGGGTCCACGGAGATGACGCCGCCTGTCTTGTGCTCAAGCGCTTTCCGTACCGCGGTCTCCGTACGGGTCCAGTCGTAGCAGAGCGCCGCCTCGACGAGCTGCACGCGCCGCGCACCTTGCCTGCCGGACAGCTGCTCGACGAGGCCCACCAGGTCCTTGGTCATCCCGACCTTGGCGACGTTGGGAGCCTCAGGGCGCACGACGAGGTAGATGAAGCGCGCCTTGTCCGCCGCCTCGGACCCCATTGTTTCCACCATGCGCTCCTTCTGAGCCTCCAGGAAAGGGAAGGTCTCCAGCAGTACGGAGAGGGCACTGATAGCGGGTGCCACCAGAGCGTCGTAGGCCGGCCGGTCGTCGCGGTGCACGTTCCTGGCCATCTCGAAGACTGAGCGCGCCTCTTCGCTGGTCCCAAAGGTTGCGGTGACCAAAGCGAGCTCCGGAGGTTTGGACAGCCCACGGGCGAGCTCGAGCTCACGCTTCGCCCGCAAGGAGAGCGCCCGAGCACCAATTTTCTGGTCCCTTGCCTTCGCACGGCAGGCCATCTCGCAGCACAGCTGAAAAAAGAGAGCCAGCTCCTCTCGCAGGAGCGGGTTCAAGAGGGTCTCCTTCAGGGTGACCAAGCGCCGCTGCTGGAGAACGCCCTCAGCGGTCGGGGTCCATTTCTCGAGCGCGGCCATCACACTGCCGGGCAGAGCGCCGGTGCGACCGGGCAGCCCCAGGAACCCCGCAAGCAGCCCTCGCGGCGCGCCGGTGACTGGAAGGCCGGGAAGACCGTAAGGGGCTACGCTGGCCGAGGCCAGAGCCGATTTGGGGATGCCCATCAGGCCCTTGAAGCCGCCCCGCCGCGCCCGGCCCTGCTGCGCCTCGAAGTCGGCCTCCGAATTGGCAACAGATTTGGCCAATGCGCGAAGCCCCGCGCGGAGCCAGTTGCGGGTTCGCTCAATGCCGTGGCTCGGGCCTGGGAGCAAGGACGAATCCACCCTGTTCGCCGCACTCCACCGGGGCAGCTCTGCTTTTGCGCGTGCCGCTCCCCCCGTGTACCAGACACACGCTTCCTCCTGACTGGTTCCGCGATGTTTGTCGTCATGGCCGTTGTGCATGAAGTACGGCGCGCCGTTCGCCCGCTTTGCAAGGACGACGCGACTCGAACAGCGGCCGCATTGCGGGTTGCGCTGTTCACTCTGAAGCGCATACAGCCCCAGCGCGCGCTGGTAGTCAGCGTGCTCCGATGCCGGCGCTTCCGGCGCAGGCTTGGTGAGCTCCTTCGCGGAGACTTCGAGCTCACCAAAAAAGACGTACTCGATGGTCATCGCTCATTTTCCTGTGTGTCCTTCAAGGCGCTAGCAAGTGGTTGCTAGACGGTTTGTCGGACTAGCTATCTGGCACTGACCCGCAGTGCCAGATTCACATCTGGCATGAGGGCTTTCTTAAACGTTTAGGAGAGTTTCTTTGAATATAGACCACGCACAAAGCGCGCTCGCGCGCCTCAACATCTACCTGCCGACGCTCAACAGTCGTGCGCTGGAGGACGTTGTGTACGGCCGGGGGACACCTTCCCAGTCCCTTGTCACCATGCACACCGCTGCCATGGCGCTTCTGAGGAGCAAGCTGCGAAGCAAGGCTCGACAGCTGGCGGTGGAAGCTTGCGGCGCTCTGCGTCTCAAGTCTCTCCAAGGGGATGTCATTGCGCGGTCGTACCTCGCAGAGCTCTCCTCCCGGAACCCAAAATCAGTTCACTGATTCCAAGGCCCACCCTAAGCGGTGGGCCTTTTTTCGTGTTCCGCTCCGATAGCCTATTGGGCCGACTCATCCGAAGCCTTCTCCGTACGCGGGCTGGGCCAATCGGCGCGCCCTGTGTCCATCGCGACGTCGCCCCCGCAACGCCGGCACAGGCCGCCTTCCTTGGCGCAGGGGATGCAGAGCACCGAAGTGGCGCGGCTGCCGTACACCTGGTCCATCTGGCAACACATGCACGCTTGGACCGTCATGGCGGCCCCCGCAAGCCGAGTTCGGTAGAAGCACGCCCGGCACTCCTGCCGCGCAAGTCGCTCGGCTTCCCGCGCATCGAGCTCGATGTCCCGCGCCGCTCGAAGCAAGTCGTCCACGCGTTGCCTGGCGTGCCGGGTGGCGCGTGCCATTTCGGCCGGCGTCATGTCAGCAGGCGGCTGGTTCATCAACTGTTCTAGGGTTGGGAGGCGACGCGGCGGGCGCTGAACAACTCGACAACGTTGCTCGGAACGGCCTCTATTTTGTTGGCAATCTTCGCCAGGCCCGTCGCGAACGACTCGAAGTCTCCCTCGATGTAGTGGCTCCAAACGGCCTTCTCCTCGGGGGAGAGGTCGCCGCTCGCGATAAGCGCCAGCAAGCGGTCTGCGCGCAGGAGCCCGCTTTCGCGATTGATGAACATGACGGTCTTCACGAAGCCCTCGGCGTCGCTGTCGTCAAGGCGAAGCCCGAAGCGCTTGAACCAGCGCCCGTAGTAGGCACGTCCCTCCGGGGTGAGCTCCATCGTGCCCTCGGCGTCGTCGAACGCCACGTAGGCATCGACGAACTCGATTTGTGTGTCATCTGCGAGAGCTTCGCGACGGGGAAGGGGGATGGCGGTCATGCTGTTGTTCTCGATGGACGAGATAGAGTATAGCATAGTGCGCCTAAAATTGCTTATTCGTTTTAGGTCGGGGTCCGACAGGAATGCGCGCAGCGATGGCGAGCGAGCCGAGCCTGCCTGCTAAAATGGCGTAAGGAAACCGTTTAAGGAGTATCGAGGAATGCGGACAATATATCGGGCAACTGCTCTCTGGTTCGCTGCCCTGGCGGGCAGCGCGTCGGCCCAGTCGAGTGGCGGCGGCCAGTTCCGACCACTCATGCAGCTTGAGGGACGAATAGTCTTCGCGCGTGTGCTTGAGGGTGGTCTCCAAGGGGGGCGCTACGTCGGTGTTCAATCGATATCACAAGACACCGGCAGGGGTGCAAGCGGCCTGAATACGCAGAGCTACACAACCTTTTTTGACTGCAACCAGCCTCGGCGCATGAGCCTGGTTGCTGTAGGCATGAACAAGGAACCGGACGTCAACGCACCTCCCAAGTGGGACTGGATGCAGGTCGAGGGGTCGGAGACGGAATTCAAGCCGCAGCAGCTGACATACGAATCGATTGCCGACCACGAGCGCGCAGCGCAGGCAGACCTCGCTGCGAAAGGTCTCGGTGGCAGAAAGGTCCCGAGCTCATATCAGGCTCAAGCCTCCTTCGGCTGCGAGGTAGCCCGCGAGCCCGCGAAGGAAGAGCAGGTTGCGAAGCGCTTGATGCGGACCGCGGACGTCCCAGCACTAACCGAGCTTGACTGCGAGGGCAAGCGGCGCAGCGGGGAAGACTACCCTGTTGGCGTGCGATTCTCACAGCGTGAGGGGGTTGTGCAGATGAATGACCGTTGGATAGGAAACTCGCAGGTGACTGAGGAGGACGTTCGTGCCCAGACCTCTACCTACCGGGTGGTGGTGAACCGGAAGACGGGCAAGTTCGAGCTGCGGGCGATGCACGGCACGGAGCCGGGGAACGTTCTGGCCACCGGCAGCTGCGAGGTCGCGACGGCACAGAAGACCAAGTTCTGACGCCGGCGGCCGCGGTGACGCCCGCCCAAGTTTGCCGGGCCAGCCGTCCTGGGATTCCACTTCAGCCGCCGTCGTCGTAGCATGCGCTCCTCTAACAGGGCTGGAGGCGGAGATGACGGCAGAGAACGACGTTTTCATGAACTCGGCCGGCGCGGTGGCGCTAGCGCTCACCTTGGGGCTATCGCCCGCTTTCGGCGCCGATTGCGAGGGGTCGCAGCGAACAGACCTGGGCAACGTCCCGCGCTCCTGGGTGCTGACGGATGGCGGCATCGCAGCCTTTGCCAAAATGAACATCAACATCGACGGGTACGCGAGGGCCTACCATCCAAAGAACGCCGCTGCGGGTGCGCTTATTCACCTCTGCAATGCCGGGCGGCCCTACCTCCCAGACGGCACGTCGTACAACGCCTCTGAGGACAATCAAACCTGCACCGGGCGGTTCATGCAGGACTTCGAGCGCATCGGCGCTGCCGGCTGGAAGTCCCCGTCTGTCGGTGCCATCAACTGGTTCGGCATCCTCGGAACCGGCTCAGTCAAGGTCGGCAAGAACGCCGTGTCCGCGGTCGTGCCGGTCAAGCAGAAAGACGGCTCAGGCTTCTACGTGTCGCCGACGGCGCTTGCGGACGAAACCATCGCGGACAAGACCGAACAGTCTCGATATGTGAACCCGCTGCGCGTTCCTGCAGGTGTCGTGCCAAAGACCGTTATCGCCGAGGGCGTGAAGATGGGCAGCTTCGGTGTGGCCTACAACGTGAACCGGCGCATTGCCGTGCCCTTTGTCGTCGGGGACGCCGGCCCACGAATCGGCGAGGCCAGCGTCGCGCTGGCGCGGCTCGCAGCAGGACTCCCCCTGAAGGACGACATCAAGCGCAGCGAACGTTACGCCGGCCAGGTCGACACCCGGGACGTGCTGTGGGTGTACTTCAAGGACGCGTCTGTGGCCTATGACCACAAGAACGAGGCCGCCACGGTCGAGAAGGCCAAGGCTGCCTACCAAGCATGGGGCGGGGACGAGCGCTTGGCACTCTGCGTCCAGCGCGTGCCGCGGAACTAGCGCGAGTTCCCGCCGGGCGCCAGCCCAGGCGGGCGCGCCAAGGGCGCGGTGCTAGACTGAATTAGAGGCCCCGACCCTCTTGCCGCTCTCACCCTCACGGGCACGGCTCAAGCTCGGCTAGCAGGACATCAGTCCAGACCCACTTTTGCTTTTCGCGAAGGCGCCGGTCGGTAACGAGAGCAACCCCACCACATCCTGCGCGCCTTTGCGCAGACAAAAGGACAACTCATGGTTAGAAAACCGCAACCGAAGGACGCGGCGCGCAAGCTCGCCTCGTTTCTGACGAACGAAGGCGTCACGCTCGACAACCGCAAGCTGCTCGACATGGTCGCTATCGTCGAGGGCCACAAGGACTGGCAGACGATGTCAGCCAGTCTCAAGGGCACAGAAAATGCGCCGACCAGCAAGGCGGCCGGCCGCCAGACTCCCCGCGTTCGCGACTACACGAGGGCCTGGGCGCAAGTCGAGGCCCAGTGCCGCAGCACCTTGATGGAGCTCCGAGATATGCTCGAGCGCGCACTAGGTGACAGTTCATACAGCATTTCGGTGCCGCAACCCGATACCAACTCTGATGACTTCAGCGTTGGAATCACCGTGCTCGAAAATCCCATGCGACCTGGTCCGGTCGAGGACCGCATCCAGGTCACCTTGGAGCTCCGCCAGGCCGAGGACGACGAACAGCCGACCGAGGACCTCGCTAACATAGCACCGAGTCGGTGTCTGAAGTTCGGGCATGGAATGCTGTTGAATGTTGTCGACGCGCGGCTTGGAGACACCGTGGCCACTCAGGTTCCGCTCAACTACAGCTCCGAGGTCTGGACCCGGGATATTGAAGAGCTGCGCGGCCGCGCTTCGTCCGACGTTATGGACCTTGCCGGCGTCGTCTCCTCCATCGTCGCTCGATTGGACGTCTGATTTCGAGAGCCCGCATCTGCGGGCTCTTTTCTTTGCCCCTGGCAGCAATCGTGGCTGTCTCGCACCCCTAACCAGGCATGAAGAAGCCTTCTCGCTCAACACAGGCCCCAGCTGCGGGAAAGTTGCTGTGCCAATTCCCCGTGCGCAGCGCGCAATCGCCGACAGCGGCCCTCAGCGCGCCAACAGCCGGTCCTAGCACTGAACGTGGGCAGGTGGCGCGGCATCTGAAGGTGTAACCCCCACCCCGTCAGGCAAGGCCGAATCGTGGATAAACAAAGGTTTGACCCCATCTGTGCAGTGACGGCAATCTGTTCCGGCGACTGGGGAGGCCCAATGCAGCACACAGTTACAGTTCAGACTCGCGGCCGCGTGACCATTCCGACCGCGATTCGCGACGCTCTCCATCTGCGCCAGGGGGATGAGCTGCTGTTCGTCGAGGAGGCCCCCGGCAAGTTCGAGCTCAAGGTCGAGCCGCAACGAGCTGCTTTGCTCGGTAGGAGACGCTCGAGTCGGATTTCAATGACACCTCCTACGCGGTCGCCGCAACTCGAGCTCAACCTCGGAGCCGTCGAAGGGTCCCGCCCAATCCGGCCACGCAGCGCCTAGTCAATCCTCCGGGTACCTCAGAACAGCGACCCCGTATCGGCCGGCGGCGTGTCTTGCTTCTGTCTAGAAGTTGTTTTCCGAGGCGGCGCCGGGAGCGCCCTCGCTGCCAGGGCTTCGGCCGGCTGCACCTGCAGCACAGCCAAGGCCTCCTCGTTGGTGCCAAACAGCCAGGTCTTCCACGCGCTCTTCGGCAGGGCGACCACCGCGCGCTTGTCCTGCTTGTCCAGGGGACGCCTAGGGTCAGGTCGGTGGAAGCGTGCCAGCAGGGGGTGCCCGTCGACGTTGACGGTTGGCATCGTGAAGTTGGGAACAAGTTCTCCCGACTCGGGGTCCGTCCACTCTGACCACAGGCCGGCAAGCGCCAGGGGCTCGGTCTCCTTGGGGTTGCTGACCTGCCACCACTGGTTCTGCCCCGACTCCCAGTTTGGCTCGTCGTACCCCCAAACAGGGATGAGGCAGCGCTGCCCGTTTTTCCATGCATCTCGGAAGGTTGGGAGCCGCGCCATGGTCTCGCTGCGGGCGTTGTTGGTCATTTTGGGGCGACCGTCCTCTGCCAGTTCGAAGCGGGTAGCGGAGCCGGGGCGAATCATTCCCCACTGCCCCTCCACTTCGACGACAGCATCCGAACCTGGGCCTGGGCGCAGGAATCGACCTTGCCCTCGCGGTCCGATGGTCACGCGGACCGGCTCGAGCAGGTCGGAGGAGACGGCAAGCATGGTCGCAAAAGCAGGGTGGCGGCCTGTGGCCGGCGTGTAGCGGTTGCACATGTCGGTAAGTTACCGCATTGCGGCACGGGCAAGGTCGCCGAGGGCTTTCCCCGGAAGTCGGGACGCATAGCCGCGATGGCATGATGAGGCATGACCCTCGCCAATGCCCGACCCTCCGTAGAGGAGCACCCTGAAATCCCTCATGCGAAGCGGTACGAGTGCCGCTGGCGCGACGACCCTGCGAGGCCAGGCCGCCAGGTCCATTATTGGGTGGATAACGCCCCTACTCAACCGCACTGGCCGGAGAGTGCGGTCATGCGCTGGGACTTGCGGCAAAGCGATTGGCACCTGATATGGCCCGAGCTCATCGACCATCCCTGCGCCAAGCTGTTCGCTCCAACCCATCCTGACCGGAAGGGCCCTAGGCGGTTCCGCGACTGGGTCGAGTCCTGGCCCGAGGGATTTGCTTGGCGCTCGGAACTTCCTGGCCACCTTCATCCGGCCATCGAGAAGGCCCTGAAAGAGCTTTCCGAGGGATTGGCGCTGGAGGGCGACCCGGTCGGTGCCACGCCTGCCCTACAGGGCCCTCAATCTTCGGGCGATGCCGCCGCCGCATTGCGACCTGCTGGCCTTGACGTGCCCGGCTTGGTGGAGAGCCTGGCCGTCGCGCTGCACGAGGTGAACGATGGGGACCGCCCGGCAATCGCGCAAGCGCTTTCAACCCTGGCAATGGCTCCCGACAGCGGGCGCACGCTCGAGGCGTTGAAGAATCTCTTGAAGCCGTGAGTGCACGAATTGCGAGCAACCGAGAAATTGGCCACAGACAAAAGCGAGGCCCCGCCCCTAAGCTCAAAGACCCTAATCCCCCTGGCGGCGTCCCATGCACCTGAGAACACGTTTCCTGCTTCCGCTCGCCCTGGTGGCATTCCTTGCCGCCTGTTCACAGCCGAAGGACGCCATCATCCCAGCGGATTCCGCGACCTGGGAGAAGGACCTGCTGCCAAAGATTCAGAAGCTTTCAGACGATGACCGCGCGGCCCTAGCGGCCTATCTGGTGCGCGCCAAGATGGGCGAGGCATTCGGCGGCAAGACGATGCCCCTCGGCACCACGGTCGGCCAGGCCATCGACCAGCAAAAGGCTTTTGCGGCTCAGCAGGCGGTAAAGGCGGCTGAGGAGCAGGCGCTCAAGGAGAAGCTGCGCAAGGAACAGGAAGAGGCTGCGGCTGCGCTCAACAGGATTGTCACGGTGACGCTTCTCGAAAAGAAAGAGCTCGCACCAAACTACGAGCAGCGCCGATACAGCCAGGAGCAAGTCTTCAAGATTGGCATTCGCAATGGCGGCGACAAGCCAATCAGAGGCGTGAAGGGCGTGCTCGAGTTTGTTGACATCTTCGGCAAGCGTGTTGGCTCCGTCGCCTTCGCTGTGGCCGAGAACATTGCGCCCAGCCAGGCGCTCGTATGGGAGGGCAGCCGCGACTACAACCAGTTCCTCGATGAACACAAGGCGGTCTGGAACCTGGAGGAGGGGAAATTCACGACCCGCTTCGTACCGGAGCAGGTAGTTTTTGCCGATGGCACCAAGCTGGGTGCTAGCCAATAGCGCAGCGATGGCTCACGGCTTTGTAAAACAAATCGCCGCTCCGAAAGGTACGGAGCGGCGATTCGGGCGAAATTGATTCTGCCCTTTCGGCCGATGGCCGCCATCAGGCGGCGTGACGGTCATACCGGGTGGAGTAGCTTCGCCGGCACATCCCAGAAACCCTGGCGCGTCGCGGCGCGTACCACGTTGGCGCGCTTGCGGAACTGCGGGTCGATGGCAATCAGCTCGGCGCGCGGCACACTCAGCACATTGGCCATGCGTTCGAGGCAATGCGCATCCACGTTGGGCATCGCTGCACGCTCCACGCGGCTGATTTTACAATGTGAAATTTTGTAATCGAATGCGGCCTGTGCGACCTGCAGTTGGGTCACTCGCGCGCGGATGCGGGCGTTGCGGAACAGCCGCGCGAACTTCTTCAGTTGCGGCTTGGTGAACTTGAGCTTCTTGACGATTGCCATGGCATTTCCTGTGAGGTTGACGGGTGGTTTTTGCCGGGCGGACCCCAGACATGCCTCTGTGAAGCAACCACGTTTATCCGCCCGCATCACCTAAAAGGAACCCGCCGACAGCGTGCGCTGCAGGCGGGTTTCAGGAAATCAGGTCGGAGACCTCAGCCACGGGCGCAGGCCCAGGGGCTCGAAATACTCGAAGGCGGCATTGCGCACGCCCGCGAGCTCGCTGTATTGCCAGGCTGTGCCCAGCTGCATGATGGTCGCGTAGCGGGCGTCGAAGGGGTCCGGGTAGACGTGCAGCTGGCGCTTGTCACCAGTAAGAAGCACGCCGCGCGTCGGGCCGTTGACCACCTTGGCTGGCTTGGTGAGGCTCGCGCCGAGGCACGGGATGAGCCTGCCCGAGCGCAAGCCGTCGAGGAAAGTCAAAGCGCGGCCCTCGAATTCGGTGGTCGCCTGCTGGTACCCAGGGTGGCCGCCTTGAGCGTGAACCTGAACCTGTTCTGCGAGCAAGTCCTTGCCGACAACGCCGAAGGCAGCCATCGCGACCAGGACGTCAAGAAGTTGTGCATACGGCATCTTCTCGAAGTAGAGGTAGTCGCCGACGGTGGCTTGCACCATCAGGTTTGCGCAGGGGAGCGCCTTGACTGCATTCAGCAGGTCGTCATCACGGCAAGTGAACGAGCCACTCAGCACTCCAGAGATTTTTTGGGCCGTGGTTGCGTACAGATGCGCATCCTTACCATTGACGGTGGTGCCTCCGACCTTGACGAGGGCGAAACTGTGACCGAAAACGGCCGCGGGATTGAAGATTCGAGAGCTCATTGTCCTTGCAAGGTGGGTTTGTCCTATTTCGTATAGGCGATGCGTCCCGGCTATAGAAAACCCCTTCGGTGCGCGCACAGAAGGGGCTGGAGGAATGAAGGCCCGAGGCTATGACGGCAGACCGTCAGTCCATCCGGATGGCTTCCCAGTCGATGGCGCCCGGCTCGGCGGTTGTGGGCGCGACGCCCGGTACGGCACCGACCCACTCGGGGGCAGAACCCTCGGGCAGCTCGAAGTGCTGCGTCCAGAACGCCACGGCCTGCGCCTTGTCCGGGGCGACGACCAGCAGGTCCAGGTTCTCGCCGTCGGGGTTGTTGTCGCGGATGTAAAAAAGGTGATTTCCTTGGGGCATCGTTGATTCCTTTAGCCTTGACGGCCGCAATTGATAAAGTCCGTCCGGTCGAGTCCTTGCGACTCGAGGTAGGCGGTTTTGCTGGCAACGGCGCGTTCGAACTCCTCGGGGTCACCCGCGGTGCATTCGATGACGAAGTCGAGCTGGCGAAGCCGCTCGGTCTGTTGCGACGTCAGTACTCGGTGAGACAAGGCGCTCGTCCTCAGTTGGGCGTCATGCGATGGCCTTGCATGAAGGCAATCCACTTGTCGGCCTTGGCGTCGGACTTGAAGCTGGCTTGCAGCTCACCGTCGACGCTGACCGATGCGGCGTAGCCAGGCTCCTTCGAGGCGTGGCGCACCAAGTTCGGAACCCGATAGGCTGGGTGCCGGTACAGCTCCTGCTTGCTTGCAACGTCGATGATGCGGACGATGCATGCCGTCAGGATGGCGCCTCCGCCGTGGGAATTCCGCCGGCTAATCAGCAGTGGCGCCCGGATGGGGCCCATGGACCGGCCGACCGTTCCGATAACGTCGTGCTCCTCGAGCCAGTCTCGTCCTGTCAACGCGTCGCCCATGAACAGCCGCAGGCGGCCGCCATGCTGCCGGTACGCCTCCAGCACCGCCTGGACCTTCACCGGGGTGTCCGGGTCGAACAGGGTTGTGGTTGGCTTGGTGGCAATGTAGGCGCTTTGAGCGGCCTCGTACAGCTGGTACTGTGCGAGGGTGCCGATGTCGGCCTCGTTCGGGGAGGCCAGGCCAAGCAGGCTGGCGAACTGGCGCAAGCGCTTGAACGTGACGTCGAACCCGAGGCAACTGAAGCCGCGGCCGCTTGGCAACACGAAGAGTCGCTGGGAAGCGTTGATGGTGATGGTGCTCATGGCAGATGTCCTCTGTGGAAAGAAATGGTTCTTTCCGGTATAGGACCCGGGCGCACAGGGCCGCCTCCGGCCCCCGGCCTCTAAACACCGCCAAGCCGGTCATGCCCAGGTACCTCAGAACCTCACACGAAAAACCCGCCGAGCGAAAGCTGCGGCGGGTGCGGATTCGAATCAGAGGAGTTCGTAGACGGAAGAGCGAGTTTCCACTCGAGAACCATCGATAGTGAGGATGTTGGTGGTGGCCACCTCGGTACCTGGCGGGTGAATCGGGTGTTCAAAGACTTCGCGAGTTTGCCTTGCCGCCAAAGCCCCGAAGGTCACATCGTCCGAACGCGATTCGTTCGCTGCCTCGTCCGTGTGGCGCGTGACATCCGTGTAGTCGATGTCCAGGTCGACATGGCCGGTGCGCTTCTTCAGGTGCGCGGGTCGTAAAGCCCGCCTTCACCATCCCGGGGTAGCTGCTGCTTCTCGCGAGGTAGATGTGTCCTTCGGCCACGTGTGCTCCAAACACGCGTCTAGCCGAACTATTTAGCCCGCGCTGCCTGCGGCTCTAAACAGCAATTACATCGAAATCTAAATTGCAGTGGGCGCGCTTCGTGCTAAAATGCTTCTTACAAGAGGACCCTCCAAGACATGCACGTCATCATCACCGGCACCATCGGCTCAGGGAAGTCGACGGTTGCCGCGCAGCTTTGCAAGGCGCTGCCCCAATACAAGCTGCTGGATTTCGACAAGGAAGTTGACGGGCTCTACCGGGACGACCACTTTCTTGCGTTCCTGGACAAGGAATTCGGCACGACCGACCGCAAGCAAGTCTCCGACATCGTTTTCGCCCAGCCCGAGCTTCGCCGGCAGCTCGAGGCCCGGTCCATCCCCGCCCTACAGGAACGGCTCACCGATGCCCTGCAGGCGCACCCGAACCTTCTTATCGAGTTCCCCCTCTACTTCGAGGCAGCGTGGCCACTGGGGCACGTCGACCTCTGCGTCACGGTGCACTGTGACCAGGAGACCCAGGTTAAGCGCGTAGCTGCCCGGGATAAGGCCTCAGCCGGCAAGATTGCTGCCATCCGGGCCGCCCAGCTGAGCACTGCCGCCAAGGTTGCCCTGGCCGACCAGGCCGTCGATACGGGGCGCGACGACGTACCCGAACAACTGGCGCGCCTCGTCGAGGCCATCCGCATCGGTGACCTCCGGGACCGCGCGCTTTGCGACCTGGGCGTAGCCGATGCCTGGCCGGAGCTGGTCGCAGCCTACTCTCAGCCCCATCGCCGCTATCACACCCTGGCGCATCTGCATGCCATGTTCGAACGCCTGGACCAGGTTGGCTCCAATGTGTCCCATCCCAAGGCGCTCGCGCTCGCCATCTGGTTCCACGACTACGTGTACGAGGTCGACGACCGGTATGGCGACAACGAGGCCCGTAGCGTGAAGGCCATGAGCGACGTGCTTCGGCGCAGCGGCAGCCCGCTCCTCTACGAGCACGAGCAGCGGTCGAGCGTGGTCGCCCTCGCCGCCGAGTTCATCCTCGCCACCAAAGGCCATCAGCCCGCTTCGGGCTACCTCCAGTCGCGTCCAGCCGCATTGGCCGACGCGCAGCTCTTCCTGGACATCGACCTAACCATCCTGGGCAAAGGCCCGGCCGCAGCCGAGCAGTTCGACCAGGCCATCCGACATGAGTTCTCGCGATACGGCGACCAGGAGTTCGCCCGTGGCCGCGTTCAAGCGCTGACGACCTTCCTGGAGCGGGACCAGGTCTACTTCACCCCCACGTTCGCGCATCTTGAAGAAGCTGCGCGCGCAAACCTCAACTCTCTCATCTGCCGCTGGAAATCAGTGGCTCCCGCCCAATGACTCGCATCGCTGTTTACGCCGGTACCTTCGACCCCCTGACCAAGGGGCACCTGTGGGTGATTCGGGAGGCCCTTCGGCTGACCGACAAGCTCTATGTCGCCATCGGCGTGAATCCGGACAAGAAAACTTATTTCTCGCTCACCGAGCGCCTCGAGCTCATCCGGGCTGTGCTGTCGTCAAAGCTCACGCCGGCCGACTACGCCCGCATCGAGGTGGTTTCGTATGAAAGCGAGCTGCTGGTGAACTTTGCCGGCAGGGTAGGGGCGACCCACATCATCCGCGGCATCCGGAACAGCAACGACTTTCACTACGAATTCGGTATCAACCAATTTAATCGAACGATTGACCCGAGAATCGAGACCATATTCCTCATCACGCCTGACCGCCTGGCGCAGACGAGCTCGTCGTTCGTCAAGGGTCTGGTGGGCGTCGGAGACTGGGAAACCTTGCTGACAAGGATGGCCCACCCGGCGGTCATCGCTGCCTTCAAGGCCAAGAGGGCCGCGACCGCCTGAGCCGGCGGGCCCGCAGCGCCGTCTAGCCCTTGAGCCAGCCCGCCAAGGCAACAAGGGCTGCGCCGAGACTCGCCCCCAGGCCAACGACCGCCCAGGGGAACCAAGGCCGCTGGTCGATTGCATTGCGGGAACGTTGGTGTTCGCAGAAGACCCGCCAGCTTTCCGCGCGGTAGGCTTCCATCTGCTCCTCGAAGGACGGCATCGGTGGAATCGGGTCTTTACGTCGCATGCGCATATCGTAGCGAAGCTTCGGCGAATTGGAAGGAGCCATCTCGAGGCCCGACCCGCGGGCCGGTGCGGGTCCAGCCAAGGTGTTGGCCAGCTTAGCGGATGCGCGTGGGCTGCTAGTCATAGCTTACAACTGGGCTGACGGCGGCGAAATTGCAAGCCAAAGCTGACATTTTTGAGAGGGCGTCCAGCCCTCGTGCTCTCGCTAGACGGTTGCAGGACAACCTCACAGGAGAAGTTTTTTGAACGCAAACGACACCGCCGCGGAAGCCCCCTATCGGCTCGACGAAATCGAGGGCATCCTGCGGGAGGCAGGCCTTCCGTACAGCCGAATCGGCAACCACCTGCGCGCCGAGCTCTATGCCTTGGACGCCTTCTACGGCATCGCGTACATTGTGGCTGCCGAGGAGGTGTTTTCCTTTGCTGGCAGCCAGGGGGAGGTCGAATACGCACGCAGCCAGCTCTGGGAGCACGTGTGCGGCAAGGACCATTTCGAGTACAGCCCGAAGAAGAACCTGTACCTGTTCGTCGTCGGGCCGTCGGAACTCATCGACCAACCGGAGTACCTGGTGGCGCGGGCCCACATCGTCAACGACGACCGGAACTACGCCATGAAGCGGGTGGTCACGCCTGCGCAGGCACAGCTTTTGCTGCAAAACCCCTTTCAGCCCTTGGTCGGCGCCGCCCGTGCGGCAGAACGGCCGGAATTGCACCTGGTGCGGGAGCCGTACGAACAGCTGGGGACGACGCCCGAACAGCTCGAGGCGTCGGCCGGCCTCACGGTTGGGCCCATCCTAGATTACCGCGAGGCGGAGCGTCGGTACGACAGCCCGGCCCTCGTGTCCCGAGGCGACGAGTTCACGGACGAGGTCTGGGACCACGTGGAGGTCATCTTCCGGCGCCTTATGGGCCTGGATTACGGGCTGAGGCGCACGGTGCTGGGACTCTGCGTCACCCATCGTGGCAACCCGCACGGCGCGTTCATGTGGCAAGCGAGCAGGGGAGAGCGCATGGCGTTCGCCTTCGCCCAATTCCTGGCTGAAGCCGCAAAGGACGTGAAGCCTGGTCTTTGCCTGGGCGTGCACGACGTTCTCGCGGCGTTCGATACATTGCGGCAGCTCGTCGCGCTCGACTTGCTGCGTGACTTTGCCGTCGCTACTGGCGCCAGCATCCAGCTCAGGTCCGCCAAACAGGACTTCAAGCGCCTCGCCGAGGCAAAGTTCAACTTGCTCAAGGCCCTGCCGGCCTGACCGAATGATTTACCGCCCGCTTCCTCTCGAGGAGGCGGGCTTTTTCGATTCGGGAAGGACGGCCCGCAAGCTGGTCAGGGCGGTGGCTTTTTCGCGAACGCGTCGTACGCAAGCACGGCACGGCGCATGTACGGCCATCGCTCGACCATTCGTTCCTTGCCGTCCTTGGGGCAAATTTCGTCGTCAGCGTAGGCCTCGAGTTCCTTTTGGATGCGAGCGGCGGTACCCGTCGCCCCTTTTGCGTGGCCGAAGGCGCACCTGGCGCCCCTTGGGCTGGAATTCCAGATGCGTGCGAGGATGAACGCCTCCCGCACGTCGTGTTTGCCGTCGGTCACCACCAGCCGATAGGCCGAGGCCCATTCGTTGTTTGCAAAATCCCGCATGATGCGGAACTGCACGTCCTCGCGACGCAGTGCCTCGCGCATGCCGTGCCGAAACACCTGCCAGTCCTTTGGACTCAACGTGCTCCGGAAATAGTCCCTGCAGTACTTCTTGCCGGCAAATCTTGGGTGTTCATCGTGCTGGAACGCTGCACCCGCGAGGTCCGTCTTGACTTCGGTGAGGGGCGACGTGCAGTGGCCGCCGCTGGCATAGAGCCTGTCGAAGTTGACGCCCTTGAGCTTGAAGAATTCATTCTTGTTCGCAGCCGGCACGACGTCCGGATGGTTTTTCTCAAGGTACCCCATGAGCTTTTCCAAGCCGCCCGAGTCCTGGTGCATGACGCCAATGCCGCCCTTGGAATAGCTCATGAGGTGCTTGCCGTCCCCGGTGCTCTCGACCGCCTCCCAGTTTCTCCGCGCTGGGTCTTTCGGGAGGCCTGTCGTCGGCGAAACGCCCCATTCGGCGACCGCCAGGGCGAGGGGAATGAGCGACAGATTGGCGATTGCGGTCGCGTCTGTCGGATTCGTCTCGTAGGCCTCGACCAGCGTCTTGATGAAGTCGGCCTGCAGCAACTCCCCGCTGATGTTGTCATCAGCCGTGGTGCTCCATTTGCCCTGGGCAAGGAAGGCGCGCATAGCCTCCTCCGAGGGACCGCGGGGCGCCGTCGGTGCCGGCTGGGCCGTCGCAAGAGCTGCGGACGCCACAAGCGCTAGGCATCCGGCGGCCCGATGAAATGGCATCACGGTTCCGAACAAATGCATCGAGCTTCTCCTCGCTGTGGCGGGCACCCTCCTGCCCCGAGGTTCCAGCGTAAGGGATTCAGCCCGCGATTGGAAGGCCGCTTGTGTGGTCCTTAAGCGGGCTCAGCGACTTGGGCCGGCGGGACGGAAGTGGAGTCCAGCCAAACACCGCGGCTGCGAAGTACCGGCCCCCATTCGTCCCAGGGAAAATACGCGCTGGGGTGGCGGACGAAAAAGAGCTCCAGCTCCCGTCCCCCGTGCACGAGCCGCATGTGCAGCGGGCGGGTGTCGACAATCGCAGGTAGGCGCTCCTGCACGAGTATCTGCACGTCAGGCATTGCGCGAAGCGCGGCAATCTTCTTTGGCTCTGTGCCATAGACGATGCAACGCTCAGCCTCTAGCGCGGCCGCCACTGGAAAAAACTGGTTCCAGCCGGCCACGAAGTCCTCGTCCTTCGGCCGATGCGTGCGGGAATTCAGCAGCCGTGGCACCAAGTTGAGGTAGGCGACCTCGGACCACAGCCTCTGCCGCTCCGCGGCGGAGGGCCGTGTCTTCAGGAACACGGCTCGCTCGAAATTCGCGAGGAATGCGCGCTTGCGGCTGCCCTTTGGAAAGCTGTCCGACAGGCCCATCCTCAGGTGCCGCCAGCGCATGCTGTCAACGACCGAAATTTTCTCGCGGTTCCTCTCGTACTCCTCAGCCGAGCCCCAGACATAGAGGCTTTCGCCCAGCACGATGGTCCTTTTGGCGGACGTTCGGAAGGCCGAGCCTACCCAAGGCAGCAAAGGAAGGCGCAACGCCTCGAAGGCCGTGTCGAACGACCTGTCCAAAAATCCCCTGTACTTGTCTTCGCCTTCTTCCATGGTGCCTCTGTTCAACGTTCTGTCGAAGTTATCACGCTGCTTGCGCGAACCCGGCCGCCTGCTGCGCCAGGCGCCGCTTCAGCCATGCCTTCTGCGACAAAATGCCGAGCCCGGCGAGCGGGACGTGCACGTCGCCAAACCTCGTGGACAGGAATCTCATCAAGTCATCTCGGTAGGCCCGCCCCGCGAGGACGACGCAGGCCTCTCCTCGGAGGCTGGCCGATTGCATCTGGCGTTCCACTTCCCGGGCCCACGCCTTGCGACCAGCCGCACTGAGGTCGTTCAAAGACTGGTCGTAGGGCGATAGAAGCTCGTCCGGGTGCACGAGCCCATGCTTTGCGGACAGGATGTACCAGCTCCCGGTCTGCCGCTCAGTCCAGGCGCGCGCCTTCCTGAACAGGTCCGAGCAGTACAAGTCCCTCGCCGGTGCAGCCGATTTCAACTTTTGCGAGCAGCAGGCAACGAAGACGGTGGGCGAGTGCAGCCCCGTGGTCCTTGCTGTCAAGCCAAGGCCGACTGGATGCCCACACGCGCCGCGCGCCGGCGTGGACGCCCGGTCTCCTTAAGGCTGCGCACCAGGTGGTTGGCCAAGATGGATACGTCGCGACCCGCGTTCTGGACTTGGTTCCAAGGGCGAACGTCGTCCACCGAAAACCGCCAGGAGCCGTGCGTCCAGGCGCATTCGTTGGCGATGCGCTCCAGCCCGGCCCTGAACTGTTGCCTGGTTCGGGCGCCCTCGACGCCGTGCAAGTAGTCCATGGCGAAGCCGAGCGCCATGATGCCGGCGCTGTGGACCAGCCGGGAGGTCCGAGGGGTCTGCTCGTCCCAGGCGCAGGGCCAGGTGTCCCGGACGGCCCAGAAGAAGTCGCTGACCAGGTCAGCCGAGCGCGCGACCGCGGTCTCCGCCGGCGCTTCCCGAAGCGCGCCGTCAGAGCGGGAGCACATGACGAGCTTCTGAAGCGCCGTGTCCCGCACAACGCCTTTGGGATTGGTGTGCTGGCTCACCGCGCGGCGCAACGACGAGTCGGCGCGATAGTTGAGCTGCTCGACAACCTGGGAGCCGAACGACCGGGAGCTCATGCGCTTGGGCAACGACGACACTGTTGGCAAAAGCTCGTAGACCAGCTGCTTGGGTAGAGGCCGAGTGTTGTTGATGAGCACGAACTGCCGCCGCAGCTCGGCGTAGTCCTCGCAGATGAGGACCGAGCAGAAGACCTCGAAGTCTGTTCGACCGCTCGCCACGAGCGCCTCGAGACGCTGCTGGCCGTCGACCACGAAGCCGGGCCCGTCGCCGTCACGGAGCGTGACCACCAGCTCATGGAGCTTGCCGGCAACTTGCTCAACCCGCGCGCCCTTGACGAAGGCAATCACGACCGGGTTTGGCAGGATGGCATGCCCTTCCTGAAGGTACTCACTGATTTCTCGGATGTGCTTGGCAACAAGGTGACGCTGGAAACCCCGCAGCTTCCCGTCCTCTTCACGACCCACGCGTTCGACCCGGGCTATGGCACGCAGTTGGCCGGGCAGCGCCGTCACGCTCAGCACCTTGTGCCGCCGGGACTGTTGGGCGAGCAAACCTTGCAGACGAATCTCTTGCACTAGCGTCCTTCGATTTATACGGGACACATACTTTACTCTATAAAGCTATAACCTTCAATTGCGTTTAAGGGCCGGACTTTGTAGAACGTAGTGTATGCCGAGCGAGGTTTAGCAACCATCTCGCGTAAACCCACCGTCTTCAGGCCGGGGATATTAGGCGGACGCCATGGTCGCACGATAGGAGCCCGCAGCTCTTGCCAGGCGCCCGAGCACCCAACTTGCGCGGCTGATACGACCACCACGCTGGACAGGTGCACGCTCAGCGCCTGGCCTAAAACGTAGGAATCCCCCCGCCTTGGCGGGGGGAGGAATGTCACCCTGAGCTGGCCTCGCAACGAACAATGCGCCGCCAGGTCGAGCAGGACTGAAGGGGCATCGAGAAATTAACGCCAGACAGACTACGCGCCGCGCCATTGCTGCGGCGAACGGTCTCGCTGCGTCACTTGAAATCCCGCGAGCTTGTCCTCAACAGCCCTAGCAGTGGCGTCAAGTCCTTCAGCCGTTCTGCGACCAGGCTCCGCGGCTCCCCGTCGGCTCTGCCCGCGCAAGGGTTACTTCGGTGCGGAAAGCAGCATCAAGCCACAGCCGGCGAACTTCGCCTTACCGTATCCCGTGGCTAGCTTCGTGAGGAAACGAGCGGGGTCTTGCACCTCGAGGGTACCGGTGATGTCCAGGTAGGAAAGCTTGGTCATGTGCTGGCCCCGCTTCGTCACGTCGAAGCGTCGGTAGTTTCCCGCAGAGCAGTCCACGACCCGAAAACCCGAGCTTTCCTCGCGGCGTTCGAGCCAATCGGCCGCTACCCCCTGCGCGATAGTCTGAACGTCGACCTCGCCGCCAGCGGCCTGATATCGGTCCATCACCATGTCGACCCGCTTGCTGCGAGCATTGAGCCCCTGGGCTTTATCCTCCGTCGGACTGACCCGAAGTGAGAAGCCCACCAGTTGGCCAGCCCGTACCTTGGGCGCGTATTCGCGCGTTCGGGCGCGCCATGGACCCTCGGGCGAGAGCGCTTTCGGCGACAAAACGTAGACCTCGAGACCGTCATCCGTGATTTCAGTGCGGTAGAGGAACTCCCGGGAGGCATCCGGTCGAGCCTGGAGCATGGACCAGAGCGCCTGGTGCTCCACGTATTTGTTCGCAACCAGGCGGGAATAGGCGGCGACCGATTCGCGGGTACGGGGGAGGGTGAGGTGGGTGAGCTGCATGAAAATCAAAGGGTCAAATGACCCTCCCGCTCAACGCGGGAGGAAAAACTGTTTCTCGAGAGCGCAGTACGTCGGTCGTTTCGCCGATGGACGACAAGCGGCTCGACCGCCGTTGGCAGGTCGGCTTCCCAGAAGAACTCGCGCTCACACGGATGGCCGGTGCCTCCGACACGACGGCTCCACTCGCGCATTGCGTCCTCCGCCGTCTCGGCGGCAAACACGAGTGGTGCGGTAAAGGCTGACAGCGCACAACTCTTGCGGCCGAGGTAAAGCGGGAACGCGGGCGCGCACAGTGCATCGGCAATGGTGCGCAGAACGGATTCCTCCCCTCCAAGGACCACTAACCAGTGGCCGCTTTGCAGGTACTCACGACGGGTCACCATCGAATTCGGCTCGCCGGTGGCCAGCTGCTCTCTGCGGGTGCGACCGATTTGCTTTGCAGGTGCCTGCACGGTATGGAAGTCGACCAGCACAGTTGGCGTGCGAAGTACCACATACCCTAGCGACAGCGCGTTGGACAGGGCGAGAAAGCGGCTGTCTTCCGAACGTTGAATGCCTAGCGCAGCCGCGAGCAAGCCCACCACCGCGGCGCGGCGAGGCCGACCATCAGTGCCTCGTTGCTCGCCCGACGTGCTCCCGAAGGAGGCTAACGGCGCCTTCAGTTGCAGAACAAGGTAGTGCACGGTCTGCCCTTAAGCCGCCACTGCCTCTGCCACCAGGGCCTGCACTTCAGGAAGGGAGCCTTGACGGGCAGCGACGAACATTTCGCGATACTCGGTACGCTGCGAGGGGAAGCATTGAAAGGCTGCTTCACGGTTCGCACGCAGCGCTGCAACGGCGCCGCCCGTAATGTCGTCGCCCTTCACCGGAGCGGCGAAGGCATCCGCATAGGAGCGAGGCTGTGCATTCCCGACCTCGACCGCCAGGTAGAAAGCGTACGAGCGCGCCGCGAACGTATTCTGTTTGCCACCGGGCGCCACGGTCGCGACGGCCTCAATGAAGGCTTCGATTGCTCGTGCCGCCAGCGCCTTGTCACCGTTAAGATTCTTCAGCAGTACGTCGACGTCCACGTTGAAGTAGGAGTAGTACACCCCTGCGCCAAAACCGTTCGAACCCATGTGGCCCGAGCCCTCGTCTGGCGAAATGTCGTCGACAGCGGTGAAGAAGTCATCGTCAGCAGTCGCTTTGTGAACAGTGAACGCGTGAGCGGCCTGCACCCCGCCTTCGACGGAGAGGGGCTTGTTGCCGGCAACCATGCGACCGAACATCGCCACGTCGACGCTCATGAGCAGGTCCAGAATCTGGCCCTCGACCACCTTCTGCTCGATAGGAGCGCCCTTGGTGGAGCCGCTGGGGTTGAGCGAGTCGGCCAGTACGGTCTTGATGAACTCGACCTCCGATTTGCTGGCGTAAAACAGGTTCCCCTTGAGCTCCGCCAAGGTAGCGGGGAGGGGCGCAGCGCCCTTCTTCTTCTTGCCGCCCTTGCCCTTCTTCGCCTCGGACGGCGGCGTTTCAGAATCCGCGTCGTCCGTCCCGGATTCTTCGTCCTTAGGAGCGGCGCTCTTGCTACCCTCGAACGCGTCGCGAACAGGCACGATGTGCGCGATTACGGCCGCTTCAGGGTGACCAAGGGCGACTTGCTCCGAGGCAAGCGTGAACCACAGGTCGCGGCTGCGCGTGCCGGTCATGATGTCGGCCATAACTTCGCTCGTGCGGTAAGCCCGTTTCAAGCACTGCGAGGACAGGCGAAGACGAGGAACTCCGCAGAACACTTCGCTCTTCGGACGCGACAACTCGTCGCGGTTGAGGTTGTTGGCGCCGTACGCGGTCAGTGCGTGGATTTGAATGAACTTCTTGGTCATAAGAGATGCCGATTGGATTGGATGAAAACGGAGACGGAGTGGGTGCGACGCGGCTCAGGCGGCTGTGAGCTTCACGGAGTGATAGTCCGCAACGAGCCGCTTGCGCAGGACGTCCGCGTAACCCTCAGTCCAGTTCAGCGCGAGGTCGGCGATGCTGAAGGGCGACACTTGGCCCTCAACGAAGCGGATGGCACGATGAACATGCGTAAACAGCTCTTCCGGGCCCTCGGCGGTAACGAGCTGCTGGAAACGGAGCGCGGAGTAGGGGTGCTTCTTGTCCCCAAGAGCCTGCCCCAGGCTCGCCTTGCCTTGCCCGACGTGCGGAAGCAGAAGCAGCGCGCATGCAAGGTTCTCGTCACGCACGCGGTGACCCGCAGCGGAGAGTGCCTGCCGTGTCTGGGGGAAAGTGGGTTCGAACATTGCGTGGAGCGCTTCGCTGCCTCGGCGCAACCTGAAGTACTCCGGATTCCGGGAAGCCTTCAGGGCGAAGATGGCGCTGACCACAATGTTGGCGGCGGACAGGGAAGGGTTTGGCGGAGTCATGCGGCGATAGCGTCCTGGTTGGAGGCCGGCTTGGCCTTGGGGTAAATCAGTGAGTACGTTTTGGCGCTCAGCAGAACGAGCTTGTGGCTCAAGGTCTCATTCGCGAAGTCGATGACTAGCGCTCTGTTGAACAGCGATACTGCCGCCTTGCGCAACTGACTGCAAAATTGCTCGTAGTCATCCTGCGTGAGGCTGCCGCCGGCTCCGTCGACTTTCGCCAGTGCACGGCTGATGAGTGAGCGTGCGCGGCCGGCAAGTTCGGATTCGAGTTGCCCGGGACTGCTGGAAAGCGGCACCGCAAGGGGTCGCTTCTTGCTACCGAGGTTCTTCCGGGCGGCCGTCCGGACGATGACGAGGACCCGCTGCGCTTCGGCAACCAGCTTCTCGGCCTCTGCTCGCAATTGACGAAGGTGCTCCGCGTCAGCTGCGGCCAATAGTGGCCCCGCCTCGTCGAACCAGGTCAGGAACGTGGCGGTGGCGTAGCGCGGACCGAAGACGCGAAGGGTAGCGCGCGCGGCCTCTGCGCGGGACAGGTGTGCCATCGCGGGCAGGCCGGCCAAGATTCGGCGGGTCGGGGTTTGTGCGCCCAGCGTCAGCGCGAGCCAGTCCCCGAGCATGTAGCCTTCCGACGGAACCATGACCGCGGCCTCAACGTCCACCTTGGTCTTGACGCCGTCTATCTCCTTCTCGTTCTTGAGCATGCACCACGCCGTGTGAGGGTGGCGGAGCCCCTCAGGCGGACGGGCGGCCGTCTTGTCACGGCTCGCGGTTCGAATATGCGTGGGGTGAACTTCTCCGCAGGTGGAGCATGAGGTGCCGTCCGCGTTCGCGCTTTCATGGAGTCGCAGGGCACGGGGCATCCACCAGAGCGCCGCGTGCGCACCCAGCTCCCTTGGCCCGATTGCCTCCTTGCTGAAGACCTTCAGGCCCGTCGTCCAGGGGAAATCCTCTTCCGCTCCACCCTCGAGGCAGTAGCGGTCGGTGTACGTGTCGCGGTCCAGTAGATTGAGGCAGATGGTCTCCCACAAGGTGGGTGCCTCGATGAGCGCGGCCAGGGCGCTTCCCCCGCGCAGGGCAACCTTGTAGCCGGAACCTCCTTGGCCCGCATGCGCCTGGTTGCCAAAGAGGGCCGCCGGGGCGCAATGTGGGCACATTGAGTCGAGTGCCGAGCGGTGAACGAAAAGGTCGGTGTTTTTGGCAACAGCGTTCGCACCGGGCCCCTCTGGTACCAGGCCACGCACAGGGATTTCTCCGCCAATAGCTTCTGGCGACTGCAGGAATCGTGCACCGTCACCAAAGATTTCAAACGCAGGCGCGGCAGTTCGAAACGCCTTGTCCAGCAATGCAAGGTCGGGGGCCCGCACCAGAGCTCGTCGCGCAATCCTGTCGTGCGGCGCCGCAAGGGTCTGGTAAACGCACACCGCCAGCTCAGTGATGAGCGCTGAGTAGTCGGCTCGGGCATGCTCCACACGAAGCGCACCGGAGGTAGGGATGTCCACCATGCGCTGCTTGGCCACAGTACCGTCTGGCAGCAGGAGGGGGACCCAAGGGTCTAAGAGTACGTTCATGCGCACAGCGGAATAGTGAAATTATGCCGCCTTGCTTGATGACGTAGGCGACGAATGCTAAAGCGTCACTCATTGTATCACAAAGGACACTGATAGCGCAATGCGCTCGAGTATAGGTTACAGCCTTAAAAGCTGAGGCCAGGCTCCACGCCGCAGCACAAGAGCCTGGCACGGGCTGTCCGTTGGCGGTCGACCGAGACTTCCAATCCCCGCGCAAGCGGGGGTGACGTGCTCATTGGCGTGAACTTGGCCATCAAGGGCGAGCTATCCCCGCTTGGGCGGGGGAGACCTCAGCAAATGCTCATCGCCCGCAGCCCGTACCGAGCTATCCCCGCTTGCGCGGGGGAGACACGCGTGAGCAAATCGAGGACGACCAATTTCACGAGCTATCCCCGCTTGCGCGGGGGAGACGTGTCCACCGGCATCGACCACTTCGAAGAGGGCGAGCTATCCCCGCTTGCGCGGGGGAGACTCAATGCAGCGCGCTTGCCAGGTGATAGCGCACGAGCTATCCCCGCTTGCGCGGGGGAGACCCCTCGGCGTCCTCGAGGCCAATCACCAGCCGCGAGCTATCCCCGCTTGCGCGGGGGAGACGTCTACGGATGTCTGGGTGGCTTCCTCGTCGGCGAGCTATCCCCGCTTGCGCGGGGGAGACGGCTCCTGGATGGCGATGCTCTCGATGGTCGACGAGCTATCCCCGCTTGCGCGGGGGAGACGAAGCCCCCTTCTTTGCATGCAACAAGCCTCGCGAGCTATCCCCGCTTGCGCGGGGGAGACAGGGGCACGATGTCGAACGCGGTGGACGCCGGCGAGCTATCCCCGCTTGCGCGGGGGAGACTACTCGACGTCTCGAGATGGAAGCAAAGACTGCGAGCTATCCCCGCTTGCGCGGGGGAGACAGCAGCTGCGCGGTACGCGCGCCCCAGCACGGCGAGCTATCCCCGCTTGCGCGGGGGAGACGCGTGCGGCTCACCTTGGTGCGAACGGATTTACGAGCTATCCCCGCTTGCGCGGGGGAGACGACGTTGCAGCGGCCGTCAGCGCCCCACAAGACGAGCTATCCCCGCTTGCGCGGGGGAGACGCGCACGCAGCACGCCAAAGCCTGACGCTGCGCGAGCTATCCCCGCTTGCGCGGGGGAGACTCTTCCCCTAACCCGTTGATTTAGCGAAACATTTTAGTTGTCACACTGTCCACCGGGGAAAACCACCTCCGCTAGACCTGCTAAATCCATAATGGACTCAGGGACCTCGTCTGTGCTCAACCGAGGGAAATCCACCAGCTGCAGCCCATCGACTTCGACCGCCCGGCGCCGATTCACGCCTACCGTCCGGAACGAGACGCCGCAAACCTCAGTTTGGTCTGGCCACACAATCAGGGCGTCGCCATCCTCGATGTTGCCGCAAGTCAACGCCCATAGTTCTTCACGCAGTTTCTGTGTCGCGTGCCCGGTATAGACGCCAGCCCGCACCTCAAGCAGTATCGTTGATAGCCGGCCTCTTAAGCGAGGTGGCGCACCAGTCAGGACGAGGACGAGCATCATGCGGTCGACTCTTCGAACAGGCCTTTGAGGTCATCCACGACCCGCGCAACAAATCGCGTTTGCTTAAAGTGGTCACGCAGGTGCCGCCTTACTTGAGTCTCCACCGCGAATGCCGAGCTCCCCGCGGCAGCCCTGAACGCAAGAGGTGCGCAAATCTCCAACTTATAGAGGTCTGCAATGTCGTATACAAAACTTTTGGCCCCTCCGTCGTGGACAAACCCTATCGTGGGCTGTATCCGCAGGCGAGAATAACAGCCACCGCATTCGCTGCGGACAGGGCCCGGTTGACGCTATCGGCAGCGTCCCACTCTCCTTGCTCGTAGGTTCGGCCTTTCCAGTCCACTCCGAACTGTCGAGCCAGCAATTTGTAGGACTCGCGGACCCGCACCCCCTCGATGCCTCGAAGTTGCTCAATACTGCGTCGGGCCGGAATCGCCTCGCCGAACCTAATCTCGAACATCTTGCGGGCCACCTGAAGCCTCCGGGCTTCGTCGGCATATGCCAAGACCTGCACTTTAAGGTTGGTAGGGTTTCCGTCGGAAGGGCGCCCGACAGAGTATGTACGGCACGCTTGCTCGCCAACGAAGCAAATGAGAGTGTGACACTGGGCCGCGAGCTGGAAGGCAGCGTGGGTCACGCTCGTCCCGGGCTCAAGAAACAAGACATTGAAAGCAGCCACTGGCATCTGCACGCGAGTTCCATTCGCATCCTCCAGTACAAATGCGCCGTCCTTGACGTCAAGGCGGCCGTAGCTCAGGAAAATGAAGGGTATCCGTTCCTTCTGAAGGCGATAGATAGGCTTTAGCGGGGCGTTCATACCCAGGTGTAGCGCTGCGTTACCACCAGGTCTTCTGCTGACGCGGAGAGCAAATATCCCGCCGAATGAGGGCGCCTTGACGTGACCCGGCGATTCCCGCTTGCGAGCACGACGGCAATCGTTTCGAGTGTCCCCGCTTGCGCCGGGGGGACATGCCCCATCCAGAACATTTCCTGTGGGCGAGCGAGCTGTCCCCGCTTGCGGGGGAGACCCATGGTTCTCGCCACTGCACGAGCAATCGCACGAACTACCCCCGCTCGCGCGGGAGAGACTCTGATGCGCGGCCGGACGTTCTGGTGGGGGGGCGAGCTATCCCCGCTCGCGCGGGGCCGACGACGCAAATGAGAGCGACTACTTGCTGCTTCCCGAGATATCCCCGCTTGCGCGGGGGAGACGAGGGCGGCGGCGTGCACGACGTCCTACAGAACGAGCTATGCCCGCTTGCGCGGAGGGGACGCAGGAGACAAGCAAATGGCAGCCCTCAAGTCCGAGATATCCCCGCTTGCGCAGGGAGACGCCTGATACTGCTCGCGCTCGCGGTTCCAGCCTGAGCTATCCCCGCGTGCGCGGGGAAGTCTCAACGCCACCGCAAGTGATGATGCGACAACCCGAGCTATCCCCGCGTAGGCGGGGGAGACCGGTCACCCCGAAAGAGGACGGCATCGCAGACCGAGCTATCCCCGCTAGCGCGGGGGGGGGGGAGCCGTTCGGTGCGATATCAGTGAACGAGACCGGCCGAGCTATCCCCGCTTGCGCTGGTGGGGGGGGAGCCGGCTTGCGGCCTCCGTATCCGGTGCGCATCATCCCGCTTGTGCGGGATAAACGATGGCGACGGTTGGCATCGGTCCGATGCTCCTGAGCTATCCCCGCTTGCGCGGGGAGAGACGCACGCGTCGTTCGACACCCGAAACTACGGCGAGCTATCCCCGCTTGCGCGGTCAACGTCTTTCGCACCTGCATTTTTTAGCCACCGGCTTTATCCGTTCATTGGCGCACGTACGTGCGCCGCGGCTCTCATCTCCGCCGCTGTGGTGGGCCCACCGAAAACCCACGGGTCCGACTGTAGCGGACCAATCGCTCCTTGCTCGCATGGTCGACCGCCAACATCTCCCACTCACCCGAGCCGGCTGCGCCCATCCTCAACTTTGCGTGCCCGGTGTCGTCGACCTCGAGAGCAAGTAGGCTTGCTCGTAGGCTTAGGCGGGACAACTCCATGCTGCCAAACAAGGGGGCGCCGCCTTGGTCGCAAAGCACTACCCGGACCGACTTCTCCCCCAGCCGGGTCACTGCTTGCTCAGGCGCCACGTCTGCAATCAACTGGGAGTAGCCCACGGTCAGATTCAGTCGAACGTTTTTAGCCGCTCGCTTGGCTGCTTCAATCTTCCCTTCTGACCGCTCTTCCGCAAACGCCAGAAATGCTGGCGCCTCGGCCTCTTCGTCGTACGCGAACTCGACGGCTTCCCGAACGCCTGCGGGAATCTGCAAGCCACCGCGCTCCTCAACCAACTGTGCCGTGCGAAAGAGCACCACAGGAAGGGGATAGACGAACATCGTGTTCGCAGGGAGCTCCGCAAGGAAGTCGACATTGCCGTGAGTCTCGGGCGCGACTACGTACACCAGGCCTTCCCCGCGCGCATCGTCGCCTGCCATCGCCATCTTCCCGTCGGCGTCCCGAACGTGCCGGCGCCAGCGGCCGATACGCTGCAGCAAGGCGTCGATTGGGGCCAAGTCGGTGATGAGCTCGTCGAAGTCCACGTCGAGTGACTGCTCCGCCACCTGGGTAGCGATGACCAGCTGTCCTTTGCGAGTAGCGGATGTCGAGCGCTTGCCGAACTGCTCCAGCAGGTTGCGGTCATTTTCCGAGCGATGCTTGCCGACAAACTTCGCGTGCGCCAGCTGCACCTGGCCTGGCAACAGGGCGAAGAACGTGTCGAAGTCCGCCTGGGCACGGCCGACTGTGTTGCGCAGCAAGAGAACACACTTGCCTGCTGCAAGTAGCCTCAGGACGAGGGCTTCGGTTGCGCTATCCCCGATTCGCTGAATGCGGGTGAACCTGCTCACACGTCGTGCGGCAATCGGCGTCTCAACCATGCCGCCCGAAGAGGCGACAGTGGCAAGAGGGTAGTCGGTGGAGACAGGGACGGCCTGCGCGCCAGTCCAACGGGCGCCCTTCCGAAAGGCAGCGACAAGGGCGGCCTTGTGCTTCCGCGGTAGCGTTGCCGACAGCAGGATGGCGCTACCGCCGCGCATGGCATGTGCCTCGAGCGCTGTTTCAAGAAGCTTGAGCATGTAGGCGTCGCATGCGTGAGCCTCGTCAACAACCAGGACCTTTTGCCCGATGCCCAGTTGCCGTAAGCAAAAGTGCTTCACCGGCAGGATAGACAGCGCGACCTGGTCGATGGTGCACACCCCGACGTCCGAAAGCAGGGCAGTCTTGCTGCTGTCCTGGGCCCAGCTGTCGAGGTCGGCACAAATCGACCCAGCTTCGAGATGCTCCGAGCGCAGCCGCGCCAGCGACAGAGACGCACTTCCGTGTGCCAGCGAGAACGACGGAACTCCGCCTTCTGCCTCAAAAAACATGTTGGCCAAAGGCAGCAGCCGCCCGCAAAGAGCATCGGCGGTGGCCTGTGTCGGTAGGCTGACGAGCACCCCGGTGCCTCTTCCGGCCTGAAGCAGCCGCGAAGCAAGGGTCAGCGCGGCCTCGGTCTTGCCGGCACCGGTCTCATCCTCCAGGATGAACAGGGAAGGGCCGGCGCGGTCCAACTCGACGCTATCAGCAAATCGCTGTAGCGGTGTGGCACTCGCCGTGAACGCAGGGAATAGGTGCGAGAGCCCGGCTTTGGCGCTTGGGCGCTTTTCCGCCAGGCTGAGCTCAACCAGCGCGGTACGCGCTTGGTCTTGTGCCTCGACGAAATAGCACTTCAAGGACATCGTCGGTGCTCGATAGGGAAAGAACCTCTGCATGGAGCCGACCCAGTCGCAGAGGGTCAGCACGCCGGCGAGCAAGGATGACGCCTGGCGGTAGCCGCCTCCGTCCCAAAGGTCGACGAAACTGTCGAGCCCCAATACGTCGGCAACGGCATCAAGGTAGGCGTGGGCTGCCGCAGTCGTGCGCTTCCCCACCCCTGTCGAGTTTGAGAGGTCAACTGGCCTGCCGTGGTGCCCGCAAGAAGCGTTCAGAAGGGGCTCTAGCGCTAATTCCGCGTCTTCGAGGGAATCGGGGTACCACCGGGCCGACACCCAGTCGAGTAAGGTGGAAATGCCGGCCTGGGAGTGGTGCTGTGCAGCTTGAGAGGGAACCGGTTGGTCCGGCTGCAGCTGAGCAAACAGCTCCTCGACCTTCGCTTGAAACGGGCCGAACTTGCCAACATCATGGCTGCCTGCCAGGAACATGGCCACCTTGATTGCAGCGTCCTCGGCCATCCCCAGGAGTCGAGCCAGCGTCGAGCTGAGCGAAGGATTGACCCGCAGGTACTCGCCAACGACCGCAGCGACGTCCAAGCTGTGATACGCAAGGGGGTGCCAAGCGACAGTTGTGCCGGGCAATGGGTGCGCCTTGCCCCAATAGGTTAGAAAATCTGCAGTCAAACGAAGCTCCTGGTGGAGCTCCGTCTAGAGTGAGTATTTAGCGGTCTAAACTGATTGCGCGCCCAGGTGCGGCTTGGGCCGTCCTAAAACGCCGGAACGGCGACAAACGTCGTTCGCTGGCGCGGCCGAGCCAACACTTCGAATACAGTTTGGAGATGGACAACCTCCCGAAAAGAATCATCACTAGTCGCGAGAGGCTCGGAATGACGCAGAAGGAGCTAGCTGCCCTCGTGGGCGTCACGCTGCAGGCCGTGCGCAAGATGGAGTCAGACGCCGGCGGGGTATCAGCAGTCAATGCATTTGCAGTGGCAGACGCCCTTCAGGTGAGTGCGCGCTGGCTCGTTACTGGCGTTGACGCAGCAGGAGAGCCTCCTAAAGTCCCCCCAAGCTCGAGCGCATCGCGATGCACCTGGCCGCACTGCCAGAGAATCGCTTGGACGCCTTGGCGACGGTGATAGGCATCAAGCTATAAGCCCGAACGTCCCGGAACCCGACACCCAGGGGCGTTGAGTTGGGCGGGCTATGCCCAAGCACATCCCCGCTCTCGCGGGGCAGACAAGCTCATCGTAGAGCTGCAGGACGAGCACTACGAGCTATCCCTGCTTACGCTGGAGGAACGTTGCGGCTATGAACTCCGTTGGGTGATGGCACGAGGTATCCCCGCCGACGCGGGAGGTGCCCTCAATACGCCGAGCTGCGGTGCCTCTCGAACGAGCTATCCCCGCTTACGCGGGGCTTCTCCGAATGCGTTCCCCAACATCGCGGATTGCGCTCGAGCTATTCCCGCGGGTGCGGATGTCCCTATCGATATAGCTCAGCGGTTTAGCCGTGGCATTGAGAAATCAATGGAAGTCCCTGGAAGTGGTTCGCAGTCGACCAAGTAATGGTGTCAGGTCCTTCAACCGCTCTGCGACTAGGCTCCGGAGCTCACCTTCGCGCTGCCAAGTGCCCTTGACGGCAAGTAGTCGGGCGTTCAGCAGCTCCTGCCTCTGCGCCTCCTTGATGCTGCGCCAGGCAATCACCTGCACCACGCCGGTCTCATCCTCGAGCGATACGAAGATGACGCCGTTCGCCGTCTCAGGCTGCTGCCGCAGAGTGACCAGTCCGCAATAGCGCACCTCCGCCCCGTTCTCAACGTCCTGCAGGTCGGCGGCCGTGGCCAGCCCCCGTTTTGCGAGCAACGGTCGAAGCAGCGCGAGTGGATGGCTGCGCAACGTCAAGCCCGTCGCAGCGTAGTCGAACATCACCTCTTCACCCTCGGGCGCCGGCGCCAGCTCCAGGACGTCTTCGTCGACGCGCGCCTCCTGCAGGAGCTCGGGCACAGAGCGGAGAGCCGCGGCGTCCCAGACCGCGACCCGCCGGTGGCCGCTCAGCGACATCAAGGCATCTGCGCTTGCGAGCAACTTCATCTCAGCCAGCTCGAGCCGCGCCCTCCTGGCAAGGTCCTCAGCATTGTCGAACGGCCCTCGCGCGCGTTCATCGACGATGCGCTGCGCGGATTCCCACCGCAGCCCTGCGAGAAGCCGAAGTCCAAGTCGCACCGCCGGCGCATGCGGGAGGTCTTCAAGCGTGCAGTCCAGGTTGCTGTGCATGACGTCGGGCGGCCGGACGACGACTCCATGCCGCTTGGCATCCTGTACCAGTTGGCTTGGGCTGTAAAACCCCAATGGCTGGGAGTTCAGCATTGCGGTCAGGAACTCTGCCGGGTGGTGCCGTTTAATCCACGAGCTCGCATAGACGAGGAGGGCGAACGACGCCGCGTGGCTTTCGGGAAATCCGTACTCGCTAAAGCCCTTGATTTGCTCGAAAATCTGCTCGGCGAACGCCTTTTCATAGCCCCGCGTCGTCATGCCCTCGACGATTTTGGAATGGTACTTTTCCAGACCGCCTTTGCGCTTCCAGGCAGCCATTGCTCGGCGGAGCCCGTCCGCCTCCCCGGCGGTGAACCCCGCGGCAAGCATCGCAATCTGCATTACTTGCTCCTGAAATACGGGCACGCCCAACGTGCGGCCAAGCGCCTCCTTGAGCGCTTCACTTGGATACGTCACGGGCTCGAGCCCCTGCCGACGCCGCAGATACGGGTGCACCATTCCGCCGACGATGGGCCCGGGGCGCACGAGCGCGACTTCGACCACCAAGTCGTAGAAACACCGAGGCTTCAACCGCGGCAGCATGCTCATCTGCGCGCGGCTCTCAATTTGGAAGACTCCGACGGTGTCCGCGCGCGAAATCATCTCGTACGTCTCGGGGTCCTCCGCCGGGATGTCCTGCATCGCGAATACGAACCCCTTACGCTGACCGATGAAATCCAGGCATTTGCGGATGGCGGTCAGCATGCCCAGAGCCAGGCAGTCGACCTTGAGAAACCCCAAAGCGTCAAGGTCATCCTTGTCCCACTCCAGGACCGTTCGGTCCTTCATCGAGGCGTTCTCGATTGGAATCAGCCGAGACAACGCCGTCCTTGTGAGCACGAACCCGCCGGTGTGCTGGCTGAGGTGCCTTGGGAACCCTAGCAGTTGCCCTGTAAGCAACATCAGCTGGCGCACCTTCAGGTCATCAAGCGACAGGCCTAGTTCCACTAAACGCTCCGGCATGACCGCCTTGCCGTCAAACCACTGATGATTCTTGGCAAGCTGGTCTACCACCTCAAGGTCAAATCCCAGCGCCTTGCCCACGTCCCTCACCGCACTCTTGGGCCGATAGCTGGTCACCACACCGGTGATGGCGGCACGGTCGCGTCCGTAACGCCGGTACAGGTACTGGAGAACTTCTTCTCTACGCTCGTGCTCAAAATCGATGTCGATATCCGGCGGCTCATTCCTTTCCTTGGAAATGAAACGCTCAAAAAGGACGCTCATGCGCGCTGGGTCGACCTCAGTGACGCCCACGCAATAGCAGACGACGGAATTGGCGGCACTCCCGCGCCCTTGGCACAGGATGTTGCGAGACCTCGCGAACTGGACGATGTCAGCGACGGTCAAGAAGTAATGCTCGTACCGGAGCTCCTGAATCAATGTCAGCTCGTGCTCAATCTGTAGCTGGACCTTCGCCGGCACCCCTTCTGGCCACCGTCGGCCGGCGCCCTCGTAGGTCAGGCGCCGCAAATAGGAGGAGGGCGTCTCCCCGTCCGGCACCACTTCGTCGGGGTACTGGTATCGAAGCTCCTCGAGGCTGAATTGGCAGCGCGCGGCCACGTTGAGCGTCTCTGCAAGCAAATCCTCCGGGTAGGTTTGCGCCAGCCGAAGACGCGTTCTTAGGTGCCGCTCTGCGTTTGGCTGAAGGTCGAGGCCGCACTCCGTCAGCGGGCGGCCAACTCGCGTAGCGGTCAGTACGTCCTGGAGTGGTTTCCTGGAGCGAACATGAAAATGAACGTCGCCGGCGGCTACCAAGGGAATTGCCGTCAGCTCGCTCACCTGGCGGAGTCGGTACAACCACATCTCGTCGTCGATGAGGCGCAGAAGGTCGACGCCGAACCAGCAACGCCCCCGGAACTCTGACAGGAGCCAGCGTCCTGTTGTCTCCAGCTGTTCCGGGGTCGACATCCGCTTCGGGCAGGCGACGACGACGCAGTCCTCAAGGGCCGCGGCGGTCAGGTCTGCGAACTGCAGTTCGTATTTTCCCTTCTCTGAGCCACGCCGAAGCTTGGTGATGAATTCACAAAGGTTCCCGTACCCGTTCAGGTTGCACGCAAGGACGAGCAACGTGAAGGGGTGGCCGCAAGCAACCTGGACCTGGGTTCCGACCAGAAGCTTGAGGCCGTGCTCCTTGGCAGCAACGTGCGCGCGCACGATGCCCGCCAGGCTGCACTCGTCAGCGATTGCGAGAGCGGAATAGCCAAGCTGCGAAGCGCGCTCCACCAGCTCCTCCGGTTGGCTGGCGCCGCGCAGGTAGGTGTGATTGGAGACGCAGCGCAGCTCGGCGTAAGCGGGAAGGGCGGACATTGCCGGCGGCCAGGATACTGGATGGCCGTACAGTATCGCACAGCTTGCAGGCCTGCGGCATCGGACCGGGACCGCGCCTGCGCGGCCTGCACGGGCGGTTCGACGGGCGCGATGGCGGCAATCAGATTGGGCCATATCGGGCCTGAGAAAAACCAGGTGGCGCCGGCGCCACTACGGTGCGGCTAAATCTAAAATGCTTGCATCTGATACTGATGGTGCTCGTTCAAGCACTGTCGTACAATAACCCCAAGCGCCGCAACCGCAGCGCATTAAATTCAATGTAGTTTCGAGGACCCAATGCCCGCCACCGCCAACCAGGTCGATGCAACCTCCCGCAAGCGTAAGCTTGACCTCGCCGACCGCCTAGAGCTGGGCGCGCGTCTGCGAAAGCTGCGCGAAGCGACTGGCAAAACCACGCTCGAAATTGCCGAGGAGGTCTTGGGCTATCAGGGCAGCCATGCCGCTGTTTCCCGCCTCGAGCGAGGCGTCTTCTCCGTTGTCAACCTCGACCACCTCGACAAGCTCGCGTCCCGCTACGCCACGGACTCGGCCACTCTGCTCAAGGGCACTGGCGATGTCGAAACCGCGGCACTGCCTGAGGTCACAGGGGAATGGTCCTTCGACGACATCGCGCCTGGTATCCATTTCCGCCTGCGAGACCTTCGGCAAGCGCTCGGCCTTTCCAGGGCGCAGATGGCGACGCGCCTCGGCCACAGCACCGCGACAGTCCTGAAGGGGTGGGAAGAGCGCCTCGCCACCCCTCGTCCCGACACGATTCTCCGTATTGCCACCGAGTTCGGCGTTTCGGGTAGTTGGCTCATTCTTGGCGCCAAGGGAAAGGCCCCGCGGCCGACTCAATCGATGCGCCTGCGCGCACTTCGTCATGCTTCCGACGTCTCCCGCAACCAGCTTGCGATGAAGGTCGAGCCGCTCGATTTTCAGGGACTGCGCACTGCTATCAGCCACGCAGAATCCGGCGTGCGCGGCTTGCCGAGCGACCGCCTGCAGAGCATTGCAAAGGCCTTTGACGTGCCGGCTGACTGGCTTGACCCCGAAGGCCTGCGCTACGCGCCAGCTACCCCCATTGACGCCCCGGCGCAATCCGAAGCGGACTACCTCGCGGGCCTGCCTGCCACGGTCAGAAGTCTTGTCAACAATCTCGTTGCCATGTTCACAACCGGCTTGCTCGACAGTGGCGACGTCGCCTCTGTCAACAAGGAGCTGTCGCGTCGTGCCTGGAAGCGCGCAACGCCCTCAACGGCGCCAGTCAGCGGCGCGCAAGTCGGGGACGTGCGGCGCTCCCGCATCGTGACCGCCTAAGGCCCCTACCGACTTCAGGCACAGGCGGCCACCGACCTCCGGAAGGCCCAAGGTCGCCGCAACGGCCCCTAACACCCTGTGGGGCGAGGTCTTGGCACCGCGCGCTTCAGTACCGCCGCCAACTCCTCGCCAAGAGCTCGTCGCGCGTGCGCAGGCCGCCCCGAACGAGGGACGCGGCTGTGCCCTCTCTGCGCGCCGCGGATGGGCCTGAAAAGAAGGGGCCTAAAACCCCGCACTAGACGGTCCCTGGCTATAGGCCCAAAGCCCCCGGAATCCGTCAGGGGGCCGCTGTCCGAACTGTCTAGAAAAATGCGTCCGTCCTTCAAGCGCTTCGTCTGCGCGCTCCTCAGTGCAACCATTGTCCTCCAGCCCGCGCTCAGCGCAGCCGCGTCCGATTTCCGGTATCGCATTCCAATCGACATCAAGCTGACGGGCCAGGCTGACCTGGAGATTCAGCCCGAGCTCACCGATTTTGGGGACGTGGCTCGCACCCAAATGCGGACCTTGCCCGTCAAGGTCGTCAACCACGGGGGCGGCGCCGCCACGGACGTGACCGCGGTCGCCACGGCTCCTTTCGCCGTGGAGAAGACCTGCTCAACCGTGCCGGCACATGGCGAGTGCACCATGCTGGTCAGCTTCATGCCACAAGAGGCCGGCCCACAATTCGGAAGCCTGGTGCTCCAGGGCTCGAACAGCCGCGCCGAGGGCTCTCTCATCGGCAACGCCGTACGTCTCCTCACGGACCTAGAAATCTCGGAAAACGGCTGGAACTTCGGCACCTGGAAGCTCGGCACGACGAGCACGGTCAAGCAGCTTGCAGTCAAGAACGTCGGGAATGTCCCTGCCATCATCAGCCAGATGTACTTCCTGGACGGGGGTTCCGACTTCAAGGTGAGCCACAACTGCAGCACCAGCCTCAGCCCAGGCGCCGCATGTATTGTTGCCGTGAACTTCATACCGACCGCCATGGGGCAGCGCGTGGGCGCGCTCCGCGTGAAGAGTGGGGACGGCAGCATCCGTGACGTTGGGATGCTCGGCTTCGGCGGCGACCACACGGACCCCAGCGAAGGTGCCGTGGACGGCCGCTTGTCAGCCCCCGACTCCGTCTCGCTTGGCGACGTCGTTGTCGGTGAAGCGCCGGCGACGAAGACCATCACCTTGGCCAACGCCGGAACCAAGGAGCTCACGCTGGGTTCGCCCACCTTGGGTGGCCCAGACGCGGCTTTGTTTTCGTCCAGCTCGACCTGCGGGGCAACTCTTCCCGCGTACGCTACCTGCCAGCTCGCCCTCGCGTTCTCGCCTGCCGTGGTCGGAACATTCAGCGCTCAACTGGCCATCCCGACGGGCGCCGGACAGACCACGCTCACCAAAACTGTCGCTTTGTCTGGCAAGGGCGTCTCGTCTGCCGCCAAGGGCCAACTCAGCACGAACATGTCCGAGGTCGACTTCGGCACGACAACGCTCGGCACAGCGGTGAGCCGCGTCGTGCGCGTGACGAATGCTGGTCCGGACGTCGCGGAGGTCACGCACACGTACGCGACGAACTCGGCGAACTTTGTGGTCACGACCGGCTGCACCGCGCCGCTGGCAGCCGGGGAATACTGCGACCTGACCGTGCAATACACGGCCAGCTCCGTGGAACGGTCCATCGGCGACCTGGTCATCGCCTCCCAGGCCGGGCAGAACCTGCTCGTTCACCTCAAAGGGCATGTGCCTGCACCCGTGCTGGAAGTTGCCCCCGGCTCACTCCAGTTCGAGGCGATGTCGCAGGGGGACACCTCCAACTATCAAGAGGTGACGGTGACGAACGTCGGCTCCGCGCCGCTCGAGGTCACGAACGTCGGCCTCGCCAGCACGGTGGAGTTCAACCAGGAAAACAGTTGCGGGTCGCCGTTAGCCCCTGGCGCATCCTGCGCGGTGCGCGTGCAGTTCACGCCAAACGGGAGTGGCACTCGAGAAACCGAGCTGCTCGTTGTTTCGAATGACCCGGTGAATCCGGCCGCCTCCGTGTCCCTCAGAGGCGTTGGCCTTAGCAGCGAGTTGCAATTCACTCCGTCGCGGCTCGCGTTCGGCTCGGTTTCGATGGGTTCGTCCTCCGCGCCCGAGGACATCACCATCTCCAGCGTGGGAGCCGGCAATGCGCTCATTTCTGGCGTGAACATCCAGGGCTCAGGGTTCTCTCAGGTGAACACGTGTGGCGTAAAACTGCCGAAGGGCGAGAGTTGCACCGTAACCGTGACATACACCCCCACCGCAGCGGCCAGCGAAACTGGTTACCTTCGCGTCTACTCGCCTCAGGGAGTCCAGATGGCTTCCCTGAGCGGGGAGGGGTTGACGGCCGACCAGGCGTTGGTCGTCGACAAGCGGTACCTCAACTTCGGGTCCTTCGAAGTCGGCCAAGGCTCCAGCGCTGATATCCAGGTGTCGAATTCCGGCAGCGAAGCGCTCTCACTCAACGCGCCAAGCTTGAGTGGCGCCGATGCAGCCGCTTTCACGACGTCGACGACCTGTGGCGCGACGCTCGCCTCCTCTGAGAGCTGTGTTGTCAGCGTCGCCTTTTCCGCACAGGCCCTGAAGCCGCATGCTGCGGCATTGACCGTAGCGACGGCCGGCGGCGTCCAGCGCGAGGTCCTGCTCTACGGGAAGGGGGTCGACCATGTGCCCGCGGCCGTGCTGACTGCCTCGCCCAACCCGCTCTCCTTCGGAGCAGCAACGCCGGCCAGCCCTGCTACTGCGGCACTGCGCATCTCCAACGCCGGGCCTGAAGCAGTATCGCTGGTCTCCGTGGACTCCACGGACCCGACAAACTTCACGTCAAGCGAGACCGATTGTCGGGAGCCAATCGCCGCGGGCACCCACTGCGACCTTCCCGTACGATTCCTTGCGGGCAAAGACGGCCTGGTAACGGCACAGCTCAACCTGCGCGCCGAGAATCAGCAGCCCCTTGCCGTTGCCCTGACGGGCCAGGGGCCGACGCCGCGCATCTCGGTCGCCCCCACGGCGCTGGACTTTGGGAGCGTGGACTTCCTCGCCACGGCCCCGCAGCAGACCGTGACCGTCCAAAACACCGGCAACGCTCGCCTGGCCCTGAGTGGTGTCGGCATCAGCGGTGCCTTCACCCAGTCGAACACGTGCGGCCCGGAGCTGGCCCCGTCCGCGACCTGCGAAATCCAAGTGGGATTCAACCCCGTCAGCGGAGGAGCACAAGCGGGCACGTTGGTGATTTCGTCGAACGACCCGACGATGCCCACCTATTCGGTGGCGCTCGCGGGTCTCAGCTTGCTCGGCAGCGTCGCCGCGACGCCCACCGAGCTGGCCTTTGGCCAAGTTGCGATGGGCGAGCACGCCGCGCAGGTCGTGTCGATTTACAACCCGGGCCCGGGTGGCGTGGGAATCTCCAGCATCGCCCTGGACGGACTGAACAAAACCGCTTTTTCGTTCACCAGCGACTGCGGCCCTCAACTTGGCAAAGACAAGGCCTGCTCGGTCACGGTGCGTTTCTCGCCGCAGGCAAGCGGTGCTCACGAGGCAGCCCTCGCGGTGGTGCCACAGACCGGCAATCGGCTGACGATTCCTCTGACAGGCAACGGTCCGACCGCCCGTGCATCGGTTGACTCGAACAGCCTCGCGTTCGGCTCGGTCGTGGTTGGCGAAAGCTCCGCTGCCCAGACCGTCATGCTGACAAACGAGAGCACCGGCCCTCTGAACGTCTACGACATCTCGATGGCTACTGGCGCAGAGAGCTTCGGCGTCTCGTCCGACTGCGTCTCTCCCCTGGCAACAGGTCAATCCTGTCCACTGTACGTGTCCTTCACGCCGGCGTCTGGCGGTGCATTGACGGGCGCGCTCCGCCTGAAGACGGCGAATTCCGGCGGCCCGCTGGATGTCGCGCTGACCGGTACAGGCCTGCTGCCGCAGGCCGCACTGAGCCAACCGAGCGTCGACTTCGGCACGGTCTACGTCGGCGGAACCGCTGAGAGCGTGGTGCAGGTGAAGAACACCGGAGCCTACCCGGTCAAGGTCAACTCCATCGGTATCCCCGACAACACCTGGTTTCAGCAAAACAACGCATGCAGCCAGCCCCTGCGAGCGGGAGAGGCCTGCGACATCGCGCTCAATGTCTTTCCGACCACCGCTGGCCCTCAATCGAGCACGCTGACTGTCCTGACCACCGCAGGGACGCTGACGGCGACGCTCGGCGCCACGGGCCAAGGGGTCAAGCTCACGCGCGTGACGCCCTCGATTGCCGACAGCAACGGCGGCACTCTCGTTTCCGTCCTGGGTGCAGGCTTCACCGCCGCGACAAGGATATTCTTTGGCGACGTTGCTGCATCCACCATCCAGGTACGTGGCAGCACGCAGCTGGACGTCGTGGCCCCTGCCCACGCGACTGGCGTGGTCGACGTCACGATGACGAACGACGCGGGCCTCACCGCAACGCTGCCGCAGGCCCTGCGATACGCCGGTGCCCCTGTCATCGCGAGCACAACTCCTGCAACCGGCTCCGTCGCCGGCGGCTGGCCCACCCTCCTGCAGGGCCGAGATTTCGCCGAGGGCATGAAGGTCCTGGTCGACGGGCAAGCCGCTCAAGTGACGTCCGTCTCGGCAGACGGCTCGAGCGCAACAGTCGTCGTGCCGGCGCGGCTCTCCCCGGAGGCAGGCACTGTCGACGTGGTCGCCACCACCGCCGTCGGCAACGGGACGCTCTCCAAGGGGCTGGCCTATGTCCTGCCACAAGGCAAGCTTAAGCTCCTGGGCCAGGGCGCATTTGGCAACATCGCAGTTGGCGCAACCTATGGCCGCATCTTCACATTGACCAATACAGGAGACCTGCCGACGCAGCTGGTGGGCCTCTCCCCCGAACCGAGCGGAACGTTCTCCATTGGCACCAACGGGACCTGCCCAACGGCACTTCCCGCCCCACTCGCGGTCGGTGCAAGTTGCACGGTCGAGGTGCTTGCCTCCAATGCCGCGCAAGGCACGGTCGCCGGCACCCTCACCGCCTCCACGGGTGGGCCTACGGGCACCCAGGTCTCCGTCAGCCTGTCTGCCTCCTTCGTGCAGGCTGACTACGCGCTCTCTGGCACGGCAGGGTCCATGGCCCTCGTCAGCGGCAACTATCCGACCATCATCGCAATGAGCGAAGAGGGTGGCGCGAATGGAACGCAGCAGAAAATCATCTACCTCAACAACGTCCTGAAGGCCGCAGGCACGCGCATTGACGCGGCTACCGTGACCATCACCGGCGCGGATGCGGGGCAGTTCGCTATCACCGAGGTCCGCAAGTCGAGCAACAGCGGCTCGTACAGCTCGAGCGGGGCAAGCATCTCGGGCGACCGCCTCACGGCCACCGGTGCCACGGTTGACGCGGGTTCGGGCACGTACCCGCACCTCGGCGTTGTGGTGACCTTTGCCCCCAAGGCGAAGGGCACGTTCAATGCTCAGTTGAACATTGACTACAACGGGGGGAGCCGAGCACAGCTGCCACTATTCGGCGTGGCCGAATACTTCAGCTACGCCGCGCTCTCTGGCACGGCGTCCGCAAATCCTGTGGTCGCACCCAATGGTGACTTCGGCACGCTGACGTTCAACGACGGCGCAGGGCTCACGTCCGATGCGCTCAAGCGCAAGTTCTTCCTGGTCAGCACTTCCAATGCTGGGAAGCGTCTGCAAGCAACACATCTTTCAATCATCGGCGCCGACGCCGCGAGTTTTGCCATCACCGGGTACTCCTATCGGGCTACCGCCGACGGCACGCTCCCGGCCCAGGACGTTCGCCCCGCGAACATGCGCCAAGGGTCCGTCGCGGAGGCTCTCCTAGTCGAAATTGCCTTCTCGCCCATGCGCGCAGGAGCCCAGGAGGCGCAGCTTGTTGTGGAGCACAACGGCGACAACGCGCAGCCAGCCGTCGTGAACTTGACAGGCACCGGCGCGTATGACGTCTCCGTTCAGGCCTCGGGCGGTCCATTCATCGCGGACATTCCGCCATTCCCTGTCACGGGCGTGGGCGCGAGTTCGACCCTGGACACCTACGTCCGCAACACCGGCACCTTCGGTCAGGTCACCTGGAAGTCGATTCAAATCGTCGGCTCGCAGGCCTTCTCGGTCAAAGGGGTGAGTCTCACGAACACGGGTAGCACGAGCTCAAGCGCGTTGCAGGCGCAACCGGCCTCGACGCGCTACGTGAACATGAATCTCGTGGGCGCTGACGCCCGCACGATGGGTCTGTCCGACCTGCGTGCCCTGCTCGCGTTCTCTCCCACGACCACCGGGGTGCAAACGGCAACGGTAACGGTGTTTCATGATGGCCCCGGCGGAAAGACCACTTACACCCTGACGGGTGAAGGTCGCCGTGCAGCGGCAGCCCTCTCCTCGACGGCCGCCGCGCCCTATGTGCCCGCCAGCGGCGACCTTGGCGTTGCTGGGTTCAACGCCCCCGGTGATGCGAGCAACGGTTCCGTCTCGAAGACCCTGAATGTGGTAAATTGGAACACGCTGGGGCTGCTCAGGGTGACGCGTCTGCGCATTACGGGCGCCGATGCGTCCGCATTCGCCATCGAGTCGTACCCGAATCAGCCGGGGGGCTACGTCCCATCGCCCGATGTCTCCCCGGCCGCAATGGTCCAGGGCACCGCTTCGGCTTCTCTGCCGTTCAAGGTCAAGTTCTTCCCCGTCAAGCTCGGGGCGCACGAGGCAAAGCTCGAGGTCTACCACGACGGAATGAATATCTCGCCCGTTGTGCTGCCCTTGTCTGGCACGGCCTCGCGTGATGTGATGCTCGCCGTGTCCGAGGGCACGAGCGCGACCATCGTTGAGCCAACGCCGTTTGCCGACACCCTTGTTGGCAACACCTCGAACGAAAGGTCGTTCTACCTCCGGGCAACGGGTTCCGCGGGTGCCGTGACCTACACAGGTGCCTCAATCGAGGGGACAACGGACATTGCACTCACCGGTTCCGGCCTGGTCCGCCAAGGCGGAACGGCTGCCGTTGCATCGGCGTTCTACAGCCGGGTCGCCAGTGCCGAATTCAACTACGTGGGCGCGAACGTCGCTCCTACTGGCGGCTACACGGACCTAGTCTTGAAGTTCACCTTCCAGCCGTCCAGCCTTAGCCAGCAAGTGGCAAAGGTAACGGTGACCCACAACGGGCCTGGCGGCAAGACGACGTTCTTGTTGACCGGCAATGGCGTGCAGCCCATTGCGGCCCTCTCAGCGGCCAGCGCCCTGGCGGCCAATCCCGCGCCACCAATTTCTGACTTTGGCGTGGTGTCGTACAACGCGAGCAATCCGTCACCCACCCCCACCACTCTGACGAACTACGTGGTGAACACCGCCGGCGTCGGTAGCCTGCGGGTGAACCGCATGGTCATCACCGGCCCCGATGCGAGCAGCTTCCAGTTCACGAGTTGGACAGGCCAGGGGACGGCTCCGGCTGCGAACGACGTAACCCCGATAGGCATGGTCCAGACCACCAGCACAGGGCCTCACTTCAAGGTGACGTTCCTCCCTGCACACATGGGCGTGCACACCGCGCAGGTCGCCATTTACCACAACGGGGGCAACACGAATCCCCTGGTCCTGCCAATTTCCGGCACGGCGGCGAGCGATGTTAACGTCACGGTGAGCGACCTCGCCACTTCCGTCCAAGCCCCGGCGCCGTACCCTGTGACAGTTGCTGGAACCACGGCGAGCAAGCTCATCTATCTCCGCGTCACTGGAACGAAGGGCCAAGTGACCTACACGGGCTTCAAGGTTGAGGGCTCTCCAAGCTTTGGGGTGACTAGCTCGTTGAACAAGTACCCCAAGGGCACGACCAGCTATGGCGGCATCGTCAAGAACTACAACCCTGATGTCGTTCGTGAAGATGCGTTCTCGTGGGCGGGCGAGGATATCAGCAAGTCCGGAGCCGTCACGGACCTGGGCATCACGGTGCGTTACGCGCCCACCGAAGTTGGCACTGAGACAGCCAAAGTCACGGTTTTCCATACGGGCCCAGGGGGTAAGACCGAGTTCCTTCTCTCTGGCAGCAGCATTAAGCCCATCGTGCAGTTCTCTGGTACCAATGTTTCGAAGCCTACGGCTGCATCGGGCGACATGGGGGTCGCGACTTACAACGGCCCGACCGGTGCGGCAGCAGGCACGGTGCTGAAGGACCTCTACCTCGTGAACACCAACAAGGTCGGCTACGCGAGCGTGCCACGCATGCGCATCGTCGGCGCAGATGCATCTGCATTCACGTTCGCGACCTGGACAAACTACTCGAGTGCAGAAAACACAGGCCAGGATGTTTCGCCCACCTCGCTGAAGCAGAACAACGTCAGCACCAATCTGAACGTGCGGCTGCAGTTCAAGCCAACCAAAGCAGGGGCACACGCCGCGCAATTGCTCATCGACCACAATGGGGCTAACACGTCGCCCTTGACTTTGGACCTCTCCGGGGCGGGCGAGCGTGACGTGACGGGAGTCTTCGCGACGGTGGACTTTGCTGACAACGGACTCATTCCGGATTTCGCACCACAGGCCAGCATTGCCAACAGTGCGTTCGGTTCCAGCACGAAGCTTGTCAACCTTCGGGTCGCCGGGTCCCGCGGACGCGTCACCTACAGCGGCTTCAAGGTCGAAGGCTCGCCGGCCTTTGCGGTCACGACGGTCTATGCTGTCCATCACACCGGTGCGTCGAAGACGCAGCTCTTCACCTACGCCGCGCCAGGCGTGACGGAAGGCGCCGCGCCGTACGTCGGCGCTGACGTTGCCGGCGGAGCCGTTCTTAGTGACTACGGCCTCAACGTGACCTTCGCCCCGACCACCCTCGGCGCGCATACGGCGACATTGACCGTCTTCCACGACGGGCCTGGGGGCCAGACGTCGTTCCGCGTGAACGGTGCGGCTCAAACAGAGATGCAGCTGTCATCGCGTCCCGACATTGCCGACTATGAGTTTGGTGCCTCGCTGTCGAGCATGGCACAAGTGTCCGCGCCCTTGCCTGTGTACATCCGGCGCACCACCGGCACGACACCTCTCCAAGTGGGTACGGTCGAGCTCAGTGGGCCGGATGCAGACCAGTTCTCCATCTTGTCGGTGGTGAACGTGACGGACAACGCTGGTACGCAGGGTACCAGCCTGTGGAGTGATTCGCAGGGTGCCCAATCAGCAGCCGTGAACGCTTCGCTGGCCGGCGCCACTGGGGCAGTCAACGTGGTGTACCGGCCATCGCGCACGCCAGGCGCAAGCGGGCACACTGCGACGCTGACGGTCAGCAGGGCCGGCTTCGCCTCGCAGAGCGTGCAGCTCACGGGCTCCGTGGCTTCGGACGGCCAAGGCTTTGCCCGCTTCCGTCCCAAGGCCTCGTGGAACCTCTCGCAAGACAATCTGATTGCCACAGCTGTTTCTCCCAACTACGTGGGCATCGGGCCAGCCGGCGGGATTCGCGCCGGCAAATGGTACTTCGAGGTGACGGATGCATCGCCACCGCCTGTGGTCAACCCGACGACGAATGGCGACGGCTCGCGCAACTACTACACCTACGCGACGAATCTGATGCAAGTGGGAGTTGGCATTGGGAGCAGCACGCCTGGCGCTACCAACACCTTGGCACTCGCCCCAGGAGTGTTCTATGACTACCAAAGCGGAACCTCGCGATACTGGACCCAGTTCAGCGCGGGCTACAACACCCCGGCGGGGTACTCGGTCGCCACCGACGCTCGACTGAAACTGGAGACCTACAAGGCATACGGCATTGCCATCGACTACGACAACCGGAGGTTGGACATCTATGTTCAGACCTCTTCAGGTTGTGCGAAGGCGTTGTCGTATTCCCCGAAGCCCGAGGCTTTGGCTGACACTTCGGCGTGGTACCCCGTCATAAACAGTAATGCGACCAAGTCGATGGTGCTGACCAAAGGTGAGGGCGGCACGTTCCGCTGCAAGCCAGCAGGCTACGAGGCGCTTCGGAATTGAAAGCGCGGCCTGCACGGTATGTCGCGGCTGAGGAGGTTCGCTTCTTCGGCCGATGAACAGCGCATGGCTATAGGCCGGCAGGCAACGTCCATCTTTCAGGAACCCCATGAGTCATCTCTTCAGTGTCAAGAACTTCTCTTTGTTCAGTGCTTTGCAGTCAACCGGAACCCTGGCCCGACTGTGCCGAGGGGGCGGGGCGCAGACCCCTAACGACGGCCTGCATCGATTCGTCCTCCGCTCTCCCGAGGTGCAAGCCGCGGTTCGGCGCTCGACTGGCCTGCCCGACTTCCGCATCCGAATTGCCTACCCCGAGGACCCGATAGCAGCGGGCTTCATGGCTGCCGCCAACACGCTGCGGCTCGAGGTTTACACCGTCGAAGGCAAGCCGGTCGGTGAACCACAGCTGCTGCCGAACCTCGACGATGATTTGGCGGTGGCCATCGAGGCGGAACTTTTCCACGAGCTCCTGAAGAGCAAAGGCATCGACATCCCGCTGCTGTAACCATTTCGGCCGCCCTCTCTAGGGCGGCTTTTCCTTGGACCTTCGGGACGCTGCCGGGGCCACCGCTCGGGCCTGCGGCCCGACGCGTCGCGACGCGACTTTCTATACAGGACATGTGCCCCCTCTAGGAAATATCCATGCCTCTTACTTCCGCCCCGACGGTTTCATGGCCGGCATTGACTTTCGGACCCGTAAACCTATGGAGTGCTCCGCCTGCTTGGCGCAGGGTCGGAACACAGCGGGTACCTCAACCCCGCACCTCCACGCCGAGTTGCCGCAGCGCCCCAGGACTCGTACACCCCGGGGTCCGCGCATTGCTGCGCACCCGATGAACTCCTTCCAAGCCCCTCGAGTAGGGGCTTTCTTTTGAGCTCGGATGCATCTCGCAACGGGTGGGTCGTGCGCCCGATTAAGCGAATACGCCATGGAGGAACCATGCGCTTTCTTCGCTCGCAAGGCGGGTTTGGTACACCCATAGCAAGCCAGCATGCTCACTCAGCGCGACGAAATAGTCACGCGCAACGTGACGTGTTTCGACCTGGTCGGAGGTGGCGGCCTTTCCTGGCGACGCCTGGTCAGTCAAGCTCTCACCGACCCGGTCGAACCAACCATGCTCGATGCGATGCGGGCCTATCAAGAACTTAAGGGGGCCTTGGTACAGGGGTTGTGACTCACGGGAGGCCAGGCGCAGTGGTTTGGGCAGGATGAAGGTGGGCTGAGGGCAGTCGAGTAGGCGCGCCACCTGCCTTGGGCGCTTGTCCGGAGCAGGCTGCCAATGGCACATCCATTCCGGCCGGTGGTCCTCCAGGATGACAGGTCGCAAGACCCGCTCTGGCCCCAGCCGCGCGGCGATGCGCTCCAGCACCAATGCCAGGCCTTCGCCGTCCGGTAGCGTCTCAGGCAGCAGCGAAAAACTGTTTTCTTCGAGCGGGCGAACGTCGTCTGCCACCAGTGCGAGGTCCCCCACGGGCGCCAGCAGCTCGACCTTGGCCAGGTTCTCGGCCAGCAATCGGCTCAAGTGCTCGATGTTGCGCGTTGGCTCCGCTGTACGAACCGACAGTTCGCCGCCATCTCCGGCTGCCTTGGCGCGCATCGCGTCGTGACACCACTTCAGCGTGAAAGCTGTCGTCCCGGACCGCCTTGCGGCCAACCAGGCGCACAGCTGGAGCAGGAGCCGACGGGCGCCAAAGAGAAGCGCCGGCGCCATCTCGATGCGAGACATCAGCTCGAGCTTGGCAGCAAAGGTGTCGGGAAGTTGCACCCAGGCATGCGCCTCCGGCTTGAGGCCATAGGCCTGGTCCAAAGCCCCCAACAGTTCCTTGTCAAAGCGCCGGCTCAGCCCGCCACGGGGGAGGGCGCGCACTTGGCCGAGGGTCTGGCATCCGATGCGTTCAAGGATGGCGGCATGCGCCGCGGCGGAAGCCAGAACTTCGACGGGGAGGGCGTCCAGCAGGGCCTGGAGGGGTTTGGAAAACCCGTTCGATTGACCCGTGCGCGCGACCGCCACCGCGGCGAGACTGGTCGGGGCCCAGGCAAGCTGACCCACCCCCATCTCTTCCGCCTCGGTTTTCACCCGCTCGACGAGCTTCCGCTTGCCGCCAAACAGGCGCACGCTCGCCTCCAGCTCCATCACCACCGCAGCAGAAGCGGAAGCCGCATCGATGATGCTGACGCGCGGGGTGAACTGGAGGCACCAGACCGCCAGGCCACGGATTGCTTCAGTGCGCTGGGTGTCGGAGAGCTGGCTGTCGGGAAGTAACGCTGCCCAGAGCATCTGATGGTTCTCCAGCGGTCACGCGAGGCTTGCGCGCGGCGAGGAGCACGCTCGGCTTCGACAGCCGGGGCGTGATGAGCGGCGCCAGGCCGCGGGGAATTGACGGCAGGTGCAGCACGCCGTCATGGGTGCTGCCTTTGCGCTTCAGCAGGTGCACCTGAAGCTCCCAGTCGACGCCATAGCTCACCTGCAGGCGCAGCGGCGCCGCGGAGGGCTCGTGCTGGGCCGCGGCGGGCCGGCACAGGACCACTGGGCTGTCGCATCCCTGGGCGCACACCTGAAGCCGTCGAATCTGCTCCTGACGCGCTTGCGGGAGCCAGGCCACTAGCATTCCGGCTGCGTTCGCCTTCACCAATTGCTCGGTGACCCATAGGCGCTCCGCCGGCGTCGCCGCCTGAATCCAGACCATTCGGCGCTCATCGATGCCCTCATCGCGCAGGCCTGGCAGGTGGGGAGCCTTCGGCGGTCCCACGATGACGATATCCTTGCCATCAGCCACAACCTGGCGCATTGCCGGGGCAAGCAGGCGCCACTCGAGCACGGTCGGCTGGGCCTGGAGCAGTTCGGTCAGGGAGCGGGCCGGCCAACCCCCGCCCGGCAACTCTGCATCGAGTGCGGCGAAGCCGGTGGGAACCACCTTGGTGACAGGCGAGCCAAGCTGGTCGCCGCGCCATAGGGCAGCCTCGACGGAGGCGGGCAACTCGCCCGGCTTCAGGACGGGCTTGACGCGGCGGGACGGCAGGGCCGGCGCGTCGTCATCGTCGGCCCATTCCAGAAGGGCGGCCATGACGGGCTCCGGTACTGTATGGACGTCCAGTTTACGCGCCTTTTCAGGCGCGTACAGCAGCCCCTCCAGGCGAGTCGGGTTTGGCCGGAGCCTTCCAGCCGAGGAGCAAGGGTCTCACTTTCGTGTGTCTGAGCTACGGGAAAGTTGGACATGTGCCCTGTTTCTGTGTGCGGCGCCCCCAGAGGGCGCGGCCCGCCTTGGTGCTACACGAAGGAGGCCAACTCACCCCCTCAATCATGCTGCACCCCCGAATCGACCTCGCGGCTCGCAAAGCCCAGCAACCCGTTCCGCCGAACTTGAAGACCGCCGAGCATCACTGGCTGGAGGTCAAAGACATGGACGGCCATTCCTTCGGCTTGGTCGTTGCGCAATGGAATCCGGGGGCGCGCAAATGGAGCCATTCCGGCAACGTCGGAACAGGCTTGTACCTGAACTCCGACTACTGGCGCTATGTAGCGCCCTGCCCAATGCCGGATTTCCCCGCCTGATTATTTCGCCCCGCCGGCTTTCAAGCCGTCGGGGCGATGCTTCTGGCGTTCTCCGCGCGGAATGCAACTGCGATTACTCACTAAGCGCCACAAGGGGTACTGAACTACCCAGCGAGCTTTATCTATTGGGCCTGAAGCAGCCCAACCTGCTGGAAGTGGCTGGCAATTCGGTCTAGAGCTGCGCGCGCAGACGGCGCAATCTCGGCGGAACGCGACAGCATGAGGTTGAGGCGCTGCCCGAGGCCTTCGACGTGAACCTTCGTGGCGGTTTCGCACTGGCCACCGCGGCCGTCCGATTCGCAGGGAAGAGTGGCGGCTACTCGGGATGCGTAAGTGCCGGCAGGGACGCCGTAGGCAACGACCGGCTTCTTGAGCGCCACAGCGAAGCCCACCTCATAGACGGTTCCGGAATCCGGTTCGGTCCCCCGAAAGTTCACCAGGTTGGCTGCAATGCCGTCCGCGCGCTGGATGAGCTCGATGTTCGCGTCGTAGATTCGCTGGGCGATTTCATCCTCGGTGCCCCCGAACCCGTCCGGCAGGCCGCCATCGGACGGCACTAGGGCAACCATCCCGAGCTGCTCGCAATGGGCCTTCAGCGCCTTGAAAATCTCGGCGCGCTCGGGGAAGAAGACGTCAGGCCCGGCCAGGTAGACGTGCGGGCGTGCTGGTTGCTCTCTCATGGAAACTCAAGAAATTGAAAATGAGGCGCGCCGTAAGGGCGCTCATCTGTTATTGGCGGTGGAATCCGTTCAGTCGTCCAGGCGTATCCGAGGGGCGAAGCGGTCCGGGTACAAGTTGCGCATCCGTGCGCTGGGGCTCACGACCTCAATCGGAGTCAACACGGAGACGCCCTGCTCGCCCGATTCCTTTCTAGGCATGAAAGCGGGAGTCGCCGAACACGGCCCCTGAAACCACATATAGCCCGTCTGCAGGCCGTCGTACTTCATCCACAGGATGCGAAAGCGGTCCACCAGTACCTGGCGCGGCTCCTCCCAGGTGTCCCGGTTAATCTCAACGACATCGCCAATGCGGGCGCCGAATTTTGCGAGCAGCCACGCCTCGCACGTCTCGAGGTGAAGCTTCTTCTTGCCCGCCATCAGGTAGTCGTAGGCGTCCTGCAAGAGTCGATTCAACGGACCCTCGCGCGCTGCTTCCTCGGCGGCGCCCGCCTCGATGTTCATTCGAAAGACGCGGTAGCACAGCGAGGCATGTGCCTCGCCGGCGGAAATCCCAGCTGCCGTGCAACGCTGAATCAGGAGTTCGACTTCCTTCGTGATGTGGTCGTCCACTGCAGCTTTTCTTGCCAGTTCTTGGGTAGCGGGCATAGTCACATCCTGAATTTGTTGTTTGAATGGAGCTCGTTGGGTGCCCGTGGGTACCCGTTCCAGGCTCGCGGGTTCGCGTGCCTAAGAGCCCTAAAAGCCATCATTATAGCAGCTATAAAGCTTTCGAGCTAGAACCGTTTTAGGGTGACTCGCGCAAGAAAACGGACGGCGGTTAGGCGCGTCCGTTTTAGGGAAATCAGAGCAGGTCGCTCAGCAAATGAATCTGGCCCTTCAGCAAGGCCTTGTCCCGCATGCTCAGCCCGCGCACCAGTCGATGTGCCAGGGCCGCTGCGTCTCTCCGGTCTTGCTCCTCACGCATTGCGCTGGGGAAGATTTCACCAGCCAGGTACTGCGCCATCAGGTGGTCGATGCCGCGAATACCTTCTCGGCGTAGGCGGATGATTCGGTCAAGGTCATCGCCCAAGGTCTTCGGCGGCACCTCAGTCGCTCCCTTGGAGAGCGACATCTTGCCCGTGTGCACCAGATTGCCTTCTGAAAGGCGGAAGGCCAGGTCAAAGCCTCGCCGATGGTCCTCAGGCTCCGCCGTCAGGACGATTTTTCCACTTTCGCGCTGGTGCTGGGCGGCCCGGTCTCGCAACGGCCCACGCAGCAGCACGCGCTGACTGCCGAGGTCCATGCCAGCGGGAAGCGCGAGAAGCGCCCGAATCCACGGAGTTGCGGGTTCGCCCGTGGCCTGCCGAAGCTCACCGCGGGCCATCTCCAGCTTGGCGTAGATGCGAGTCAGGTCGCCCTTCCATCGGTAGCGCTGGTCGGCGGTCAGGCTGTCGACTAGAAGCGCCTGCGAAGTCCCGCGCCAGTATTGCCAGTAGTCGAAGCACGCGTGGTGCAATGCACGCGCGCCCGGGGAGGCCTCGGCATCCTGAGGCTCGAGCCTGAGGCCAATTCCGCGGCGGCCGTGGCGTCCGGGTTTGTATTCGAAAGGCTCTATCGTGTGACCGCGGAGGCAGTCGAAGATTTGGAATGCGAGAGTAGTCATTGGGTGCCCTTGAAGTTTGTTTACCTCCTTCGTCTAGCGAACACGCCGCGGTCAAGCGGGAAAAAGCTCCCAGGGCATTGCCGAGGGAGCTAGAAGGAGGGGAGGTTGAAATCAGTCTTGGCTGGAGGGCTTCTTGGCAGCCGGCTTGAACTCCGGATTGCTGCCGGTCTCGACGCGGACTGTGGTGTCCAGCGAGGGGACTTCGAAGTACATGCGAACACCGCCTGTCGTATGCATGCAGGAACCCGCGTGCAGCTTGATGCCCAGCTTCTTGGTTCCAGCGCTCGCCAAGGCGTCCGCCCAGCGGTTGCGGTCTTTGTAGTCGACCGGGCAGGGGTTGCGCTTGTACGCCTTCACGGCTTCTTTGGTCATCACGTCGATTACATCGACGGCCGACACAGGGGCTTGTTGCTTGGCCAGGTAGCGCACGCCCTGCACAACAAGGGGTCGATGCTTCTCGGTCGCATCGCGTATCGTTGACTTCACCGCATCCAGGTGCCGGCTTGCATTTTCGCCTGCCCATTTCGAGAGGGCGCCATACGAGGATGCCGCGGTCAGGTGCAGGTCGAACTCGCTCTTGCCATCAACCGGCTTGTGCGCGTACTGCACCGGAAAGTGCAACGGTCGCTCGAAGCGCGTGCGGTCGGTCAGGATGACTTCGACGGGAACGTCACCGTCGGGGTCCTCTTCGTACTTGACTTCGATGAGGCCCCGCACGATGGCGTACAGGTCCTCCATCTCCTTCGGGTCCACGGGAGCAAAGCCGCCATCGGACTTCTTCTTGGTCTTGAGGAATGCGTCAATGCGCCGCAACAGGGTGGCTTTCGTGGTCATGTGTGTCTTTGTCTTGAGGGGGTCTTCCTCGTCTAGGCAACGGCTGACGCCCGAGCTGGGACGGTCCGCAAAGGCGAGAAGAAATCCCCCGCTGCGGCTCGCGCAGGCAGGGGACCGGAAATCAAGCGCTAGCCGATTTCAATGAACTCGGGCTCGTCCGAGGGTGAGGCTTTGGGGGCAGTCGAGAGCGCCGCGCGAATACGGGTGCCTGCGTTGTGCGCGCCGTTCGCCATGGCTTGGTGGATTTGCTTGCCGAACTCCGTGGCGAACTTGCTCCTCGCGACGCCTCCGTACTCCAGCGCAACCTGGTCACAGAGCGCCCCGGCTTCTTCAAGCACAGCGTCACGGGCAAGGACAGGCGACGGCGGCAGCTCCTCGCGCGGCACAAGGAGTGTGTCCTTATCCTTCTCGTCGCCAGTTACGTCAAACAAGGTGCGGTAGCTCACCGCGGCCGGCGGCGCTTCGCAGGGGTCGGGCAGGTTGGTCCAGGAGTTGATGGTCATGCTTCAGGTCCTTTGTGGTCAATGGTCTGATTCGTCTAGCGATGCCTGATGCGCGCCGCCCGTGCCTAGCAGTCCCGTATAGGCCTGATAGGGCCAAAGCTAGGGGCTCCCGGCAAGAAGAAACCCCCGCCGGATAGCGGGGGCTTGGAATCAGCCTAGGCCGTAGCCTTCAGTTCGCATGAAGCACTCCTTGGTTGGTTGCAGGGCAGGTGGCGCGGATTCATGCGAATCCGTCACCGTCGTGCAGCTTGCGCATCGAGACCTCCTTAATATGCAGTTGAGCCCGTGAAGGGGCGATGGAGTTGGGTTTGGCCTAGCAGCCGCTGCCGCCGCCGTTTTGCTTGCGCATGGTCACCTCCTTGGGTTGCTTGATGCGACGTATAGCGATGGCGACGTGCGATTTACCTGCTCCCGGGCCACTGGTGCGTACCCGGTAGCCCAAAAGAATAGCCGCCCGGGGAAGGGCGGCTTCAGAATGGAAGTGGCGTCGTCGGAGGTCGGAGATTTCAGTCCCGAAGGCGCTCCATGTCCTGGTGATGCCGGTATTCCGCGATGAGCCAGAGCAGGCCGCACACCAGCAGGGTCGATAGGGCTGGGAGCAAGCCCAGTTCCAGCGTCGGGGCCGCGCCTACCCCATCGATATGGCTGCCCACGACGAAGACCAGCATCACAGGCGCGATGAGGCGCATCGTCGGCTGATACAGCAAGCCCCGCGACAACGAGGGAAGGGCAATGATGCAGCCCACGAACGTTCCGATGGCCATTGAGACAACAGTCAGCCGGAAGTTGACTGAACCTGCGTAGAGCAAGAAGCCAGCGCAAGCCAGCAGAGCTGGGTACAGCGCGCGGCGTGCTGTACGCACGAGCGGGACGGAGCTGAAGGCGCAACGCCGCATTTGAGCCAGCGCCACGTACTCGCCAAGAAAGGCGATGCCCGCAAAGGCCAGTGCAAGAAGGAGCAGAGAGGGAGCGGTGAGTGTCATTTCGTCATTTCGAGTGGTCCTGCACCGTATAACCGTCTGCTCGACTTTGCCGCGTTGCAGGTGCGCCGAAATGGGCTCCGAAGGGCTATTGCCGCTCAGCCGCAGGGGAATGGCCGAAGGCTTGCCTTACGTCGGGCGGTCCTGCGCGACCAGCACGCGAAAAGGAAAGACCGCCGGGCGTGCCGACGGTCTGAAGTACTGAATCGATAGACTTGGCTCAGTGCACGGCTCGCCGGATGTGCTGATGCTGTTTCCAGCCTTCTTCACACTCCGGCTCCCACGGAAAGTGGCCCTTACGGTCAGGCAGCGCCACCTGGCTGAAGCTGGCCTGACCGCGACTGCGATGAATCGCCCGTCCGACCATGTCGCTCACCTGCTCGGGCGCCACCGGCACCAAGTGAAAGGGCATGGGCCATCTGCCGAGCGTGTGCTTGCCGATTTGTCGTGTCGCGTCGACCGGTTCCTCTTGCTGCCAACGTGCGATGTCGTTCAGCAGCTGGTGGCCGTACTCGAGGGGAAGCCCCATCACGATGAGTTCAGAAAGCCCTCGCTGGTGAAGACCGATGGTGTACGAGAAGAACGGGCCGGGATGCTCCTCTGTCGGGAAGACGCCCTGGACCATCCAGCCTGCACGTGCAATCAGCTCTTCAGCGTGCGGGTCGAGGAAGTCGGGGATATTTTTGATTTCTTCAGGCATTGTTGATTCCATTCGTTGTCCTAGCCTCCCTGTAGCACCCAAGATGCTCGGGATGGTACTGCCGTGGCGACCATGCAGCTATAGGTGGGCGCCGGAGATAACCAGCATGCGCTACAAGTTGGATGTCGGACCTCTTCTCCACCGCCCCAACTCCTCCCCTTGCGGAGCTGCTTCGCCCGACTTGTTTGGATGACGTCGTGGGTCAGCAGCACCTCGTGGGGCAGGGCAAGCCCTTGCGCCTGGCCTTCGAGGCCCGAACCCTGCACTCCTTCATCCTTTGGGGTCCCCCAGGTGTCGGCAAGACGACTTTAGCGCGCCTGACTGCCCGGGTCATGGACTGCGAGTTCATTGCGCTGTCAGCGGTCATGGCCGGCGTGAAGGAGATTCGCGCGGCGGTCGAGCGTGCTGAGCAGGCCTTGAATCACCGTGGCCGCAAGACCATCCTTTTCATCGACGAGATTCATCGCTTCAACAAGGCCCAGCAAGACGCACTCCTCCCATTCGTCGAGGCAGGAACCTTCGTTTTCTTGGGAGCCACGACTGAGAACCCATCTTTTGAGGTCAATTCCGCTCTGCTCTCCCGTGCGCACGTCTACGTTTTGCAGTCCCTGAGCGACGACGAGCTGGCGGCGCTGTTCAAGCGCGCGCAGCCCTCCCTCGGAGGCCTCGAGTTCGACGATGGCGCGCTCGCTGCTGCCATCGGCTTCGCTGACGGGGATGCCCGCCGCTTCCTCAATTTGCTAGAGCAGCTCAGCACCGCGGCAAAGGCCGCCAGGGTGACCAAAGTCACAGAACCATTCGTGCGCGAGGCCTCCCCGGCAGCGCTGCGCCGGTTCGACAAGTTCGGCGATGACCTGTACGACACCGTGTCGGCGCTTCACAAGTCCATCCGGGGCTCAAGCCCCAATGCCGCGCTCTATTGGCTGGCACGCATGCTGGACGGCGGCGCTGACGCGCGCTATGTGGCACGACGCCTTGTTCGCATGGCAAGCGAGGAGGTTGGCAACGCAGACCCTCGGGCTCTGCAACTAGCCCTGAACGCTGCTGAATCCTACGAGCGCCTCGGCTCGCCCGAGGGCGACTTGGCCCTCGCACAGGCGGCCGTGTACATCGCGATGGCGCCGAAGTCGAACGCTGTGTACAAGGCTTGGAACCGTGCCAGGGCGTTCGTGCGAACGGATTCGAATAGGCCTGTCCCCATGCACCTGCGCAATGCGCCCACAGAGCTGATGGCGCAGCTTGGTCACAACAAGGGCTATCGGTACGCGCACGACGAGCCGGACGCCTACGCGGCAGGGGAGAACTACTTTCCGGAAGGCCTACCGGAGATGGACTGGTACCAGCCGGTCTCCCGTGGGCTCGAGGGCAAGATTGGGGAGAAGCTCCAGCACCTCCGCGGGCTCGATGCCGCTGTCCGAACCACACCTCGCGACCCGAAATAGAAACATGATGCTGATATTTCTATCACTATCCTGATAGCCTCACTGCATGAGCAATCCGGTTCCAACCGACCTGAATCGCGAGATTTCCCATCGGCTCCTGGCAGCGATGACGGCGCATCCTTGTCTGAAGACCCAGTTAGCGCTGTTGGAGCACTCAGGCGTCCCCCAGGCGACCATCAGCAAGATTTCGCGAGGCAAGCTCAAGGTCCCCGTCGGCACCTTGCTGACCCTTGCCGAATCGCTCGGCGTTCCTATGCCAGCCCTACAGCCCTTGGACGCTGGGTCGGTAAGCGCGGGGGCGACATCCTCGGTGGAGCAGTCAAGCCTCAGGACCTCGAACGACTTTCGCCCGTGCACAGGGCCTTCATCGACACGGCGCTCCACGTCGCCCTTCGTGGCGGCGTTTCCGAGGTGGAATGCCTGGACCACATGCGCGAATGGGCCGGGCGGCTCGAGCAGGCAGCAACGCACTACGAGGGGTAGGCCGCCTACAGCTTGAACGCTCGAAGTTCCCGTACGATGCCCCGTTCCAAAGGAGTTTCCGAGATGGAGAACGAAGACGACGACCCGGTGGGCGCAGGCATCGATGACCCCGCGTGCCTTGAGGGGCTCACCGAAATGGCGGTGGATTCAGGCTTGGCCCGCGCTGGTGACAAGCTCGACAAGAACTTCCTCGAGTTTGCGATGGACGTGGCAGGCCTTTGCGCAGCCATTGGGGACGCCTACGCGGACGACAAGTCAGGCCTGAGTGCGGGCGACCGCATCCGCGAGCAGTTGTGCTGCGGCGTGCCACGCAGTGCGTACCCGTCCTTCCGCACAGACGGTTCACAGGCGCGCGGACCTGTCTCGCGCTTTACCGAGTTCGCAACACAGCGCGGGCTCATCCGGCCTGGCGACAAGCTCGACCAGAACGTGGTCGACTTCGCGACCCGCGTGGTGGACGCTGCCGCCTCCCTAGGCGACCCGTTTGGCGACAGCGAGGCTGGCGGCAATGCTGGCGAGCACATCCGGGCGGAGTTGTACGAGGGCTAGGTACCCCCCCCTCGGAGCTCGCGCCGTCTTAGCCCGCTTCGAAGAAGAAGGGGCCACGGCAAGCCCGCTGCCCAACTCCAGCCGACGGGGGCAGCCCCTCATTGATGATTTCGGAGGACGCGTGGCCAGGGCTCCGAGGCAGCCTGGTCCAAGGCTCAGTGGTGCTCCGGCGAATAGCTCGGACTTCTTACGTTCGGAGGCACCGACCAACTTCCATGGGGCCTGTCGGCAGCTCCGTGTTTCCAGCCGCCTGCTCTGCGAAGAGCCTTGTGCAAGGCAGCGGTCTCGCCTTCTGCGAACAGCACGAGCACCGTAAACGGTGCGCTGCGACCGTAGCACTGCAGGGGCATGGCTGGTTGCGCAGCTTTATAGATGCCGTCATCGCCTCGAGCCTGGAGGTTGAGCGCCCGGCAGAGGTCGATTGGTGCACCGGTCCGAACCCAGGCCGCCGGGAACCCGGGCCTGACCGTGCGCCACTCCGCCTGGCGACCGAACGCTCTCGGGGGGCTTGGCACCGCGGTGAGAAAGCTCGGCGAGAGGTGGGTGAGAGCGTATGGCCAGCGGCCTTCCTTCAGCGCATAGAGCACCGACGCGCGGGTGAGATGGTTCGCTTGGCTCATCAGCCCGGCGGCCTCAGCGTTGACGCCGTTCGCAGGCTCGGCGGCCTGGGCGATGAGTGCGGCGCCCAGCAAGACCGTGGCTGCGAGCGAGCGGAGGCGGGGGTGCGGCGACATTGGGGCAGCCAAGCGGGTTTGGATGCTCCGTGTAGCGAGAGCGCAGCTCCCCCTGGGCAGAACTGCAGGAGGTGCCGCGGTATGGCAGGAGCCAGGCGGGCGCCCCGGGGCTTCCGAGCGGCTTTCAGACTAGAGCGCGCGTTTGCCAGTCCAGAGTCGTCTCGTGGTCGAGGAGGCCTCGCCGCTGTACGAAGGAACGGTGCAAACGCGCTGGCTTTGGACAGGGGAGTGCTTCCGCCGTCGAAAAGCTGACGGAGCTCCCGCAGCGCGCCGACACAGGCGAGCTACGGTTCGTCGCAATGCGCCTGCTGCGGCCGTTGAACGACGTTGCGGCCGGCGGGACAACTGCGCAGCGGCACGAGGCTCTCAGGACCCTGCGTGAGAACTCAGCCGGCGTGCGGGGTCACTGAAATTTGCCTTCTGGCATGCCGCAGGACGCCGCGGCGAACGCCGCCTATCTCTTTTTCCGCGCGATGGCGAACGTCTCTTCGTCGAAAAGGTCGGGGAAGAAGGTCGTCACGGTGGGCTCCACCTTCGGAAGCGATTCCTGAATGGGCAGCGTTCGAAAGTCGGTCGCAGCGAAGTCCGGCGGCACGTGGACACCCTCGGCGTCCTTGGTGACAAGGCCCCGCCCCTCCAGGTCCCGGATGGTCTTGTTCACCTGCTCGCGGGACAGTCCGGAGTACGAAGCAATCACCGACTGCGTAATGCGTTTGTCGTAGCCGCCTGATGCCGTTGGCGCGAGCTGCGTCAGCTCGTGAAGGATGCGACTTACCAACTTCTCCGACGACTGAGATGCGATGCGGCGCAGTTGCGCACGCAGAACGACCAACCGCTTGCGGGCAAGCTCGAACAGACCCAGCGATATCTCCGGGTACTTCAGACACAGCTCCTTCATGGCCACTATCGGGACCACGTATGCCGTTGTCGGCAAGGCAGCTACCAACGAGGCGTCTGCATGGTACGAGGGCTCCATGAGCGTTGGGCCCATGAAAAAGTCGTCCTGACGAACGAACTCCGTGGTCACCCCCTCCTCGCCGCCCGACGGCACCACCACCCTGGCCAGCCCCGAGGCAATGCAATAGATGTAGCTGGTCTTCTCATCGAAGGCAACGATGACTTCGTTGCGCTTGAACGTACGAAGCTCAGACTTCTTCACGAGAGCGGCCCGTTCGCTCTGCGGAATGCCTGCGATGAGCGGGTGGAGATACATCAACGCCTTTCGGTGGGGAAAATCGAACGCAACGGACCTTAAATCGTTCACTAGCCGTGAATGCTCGAGGGGACTTCTCCTTGTCTGAATCGGCAAAAGCAATGCCCTGGTTCCGCACTGAGGCGAAAACACATGGCGGGCCAGGGGCGGGCCACAGTCTACCAACGATGATTTTCCGCTGCATGACAGGGATTTCCCGTCAGCGAACCTCCACAAGACTTGGCGCAGGCCCTGCGCCTTCTCTCAGCCTATGGTCGGCTTGATGAGCCAACCACCGCCGGACGCGCGCTCATCGGTGAGCCTCGCGTGACGGGGAGGCCCTTCGCACCGCTTTCATTCGGCGCGCGCCAGGCAGTCCCGCATTTTCTCATCAGAAGCAAGGCGGAGGCAGGCTGCCACCGACTGCTTCGTGACGGAACCACGGTTCTGCGGCAGATTTTTGGGCCGCGAAGCGACCGTTCGCGGCGGCTGAACACGCTGAGATGGAGCTACTGGCGGGAGGCCGACCGGCTGCGACGAAGCAGCGGGGGTCGCGGCCGCCGTCGGCGCAACGGGGGCGCTTCGGTCCAGAAGACCCAAACTGAGGACGAGGTAGCCGATGTAGCCGAGCACACCCAGCGCGCCTAGGACAAGCCCGGGGAGCCCCTTGCCACGGCCGCCGCTGGCGGCGGAAGGGGCTGGCGGAGGCGGTGCCGCTGGAGGAAGTGCCGAGGCACGCGCTGCTTTCACCTCGCGCTTCGTTTTGAGAAGCGTCCGCATCGACAGCCAGTACAGCACGGCGACCGCGAGGACATCCAGCACCATGTACGCAGGGTGCCCCATCACAACGCCGACACCCGCCGCCAAGACCGCCGCGACGGTAGTCCACCAGACGCTTCGGGTCGTGCTCGCTACCACGAAGACTGCGACGGCTGGGACGAGCGCGATGAGAAGGACTAGAGCAGACATAGGCAGTTGGTCCGAAAAAGTCCAAAGTCGGCCATTCTGCCCACATCCTGGCCTTCGTGCGCTCCGCTTCAAAGCGCCTGCGGCGCAAATTCGGAAGTGCGTCACACCGCAGATAGCCGCCTTCACGCTTCTCGGCCACACGACACGCCCCTCGTGCCATGAGACGTGGTCATGCGCGACCAAGGCAGAGGGGCGCTCCCTCATCCCGCGTCCGTCCTCTCGCGTAGTCACGCGCCGAACGCGATTTCGGATTACGCCTCGCTCGCTATACCGCTCAGGACAACTACTTTTTAGGAGGGCAGCCGTGCCTATCGTTCGTGAGTTCATCTATAAGGAATGGGATGAGGTTGGAATCATGGGTCTCGAGCCGACCTGGTTTGAGAACGCCAATCCGGCCAGCGGCCTGGCGTGCGCGCACGACATGCTGGAGCACTTCGCGACCCAGACCTCCCCGGTCGAAGGGGAGTGCGAGGCACTCGGCTCCGTTCTGCTGCTGCGCCTGGAGAACGGCTGGGCCATGCGGCACTCTTACGGCCGAGACAACGCTGCGGACCTGGCGCTGAACATCGAGGGGATGCTGCGCGATTGCGTCAACGACGACCTCGAGCTTCCGAAGCTCATCCCCAGCAGAAAGCTGGACTTCTACACCGAGGACTCCATCGTCCGCGGCGTGGCGACCGCCTTTGGCAACTTGGATGAAATCCTTGCCGACACTTCGCTCAGCGAGGAGGAGGTTGCCGAGTACAAGTCACCGACGGTGCAGGCCGCATTCGTCGCCTGGATTCGTCGCGGCTATCGCCGCGCCATGAAACGCTTCTCTGAGTGCGACGGCTACACCGTCGGCATGGTCCTCTTCGAGAAAATCGCGAAGGCTGCTGACAGCCTCATCCGTTCAGAAAGTCTCTGGGAAGGCGCCCGGGTGCGGATTTCCGCTCATCTGCGTCGCTGCGAGGCTGTCATCAAGGTCTTCGACCCCGACACGCGCCGCTGGGTCGACGCAGAACTCTACTGCTAAAAACTGCTTCTTTCGAGCCGCTGGCCTCACAGGTCGGCGGCTTTCCCATTTTAAAGCCCGCCATCGTGCGGCCTGGCTATACACACGTAGAACCCAACCAAAGGACAACATGACAGTTACGAACGTGCAGGAAGTACAAGCCAAGTTCCTGGCCGATGTGGCCAAGAACGGTATCGTCCACACGCTGCAATGGATTGGCACCTGGTACGACCAGGTTGCGGAAGCCGCGGCAGCCGACGAGTTGAAGAACGCGCTTGGCGAATTTGCCGACGATGCAGAAGCTCGCGAGTTGGCGCTGCTCGACCGCCTCCTGCCAGAAGCAGAAGGCATCTCGAACTACAACTCATCCGCCGGACACAACCTGCTCCGCGAAGCGAACATCGCGGCCCGTGCCCGGCTGGTGAACCGACACATGTTCGGCAACACCGGGCCCTCGGGCCGCCGGATGCGATGGGACCAGGTGCGTGAGCGCCTGCAAGCGGAGAAATTCGCCGCTCAAGCGCAGGCAGGCAAGTGATGCCAGAGCAGTCGCAAACTTCGACCCAGCCGCTTTTCGAATATTCGAAGACCTACCCGCCGCGCAACCGAAACCTGCCGGCCCCGGGGCCAGCGGACTACCCGCGCCTTCCTCCGAACAGCGCCTTGAGGACCCCCCAAAGGCTGAAAGTCGTTCGCGAGTAGATTCGGTTGTAGGCGGCCTTCTTTGGGTTGATGAGCCAGCCCCATCCTCGGGGAGCCTTCAGGCCCAGGCTGTGCCGCACGAAGCGTTTGGGCGACGTACGCGCGCCAATCATCTTGCGTACCGAGGGCTTTCGCATCCCAAACTTCACTGGCGGCTCCTTAAGTCATATCTGGGCGAGGTGGCCGTCCGCTCGGTCAGCCGTGCTCATTGCGTATCGACCGAGGCCTTGCGTAGGACTACGAAGCAGGAAAGAAGTCCCGGAGGTCTGCAATCGTCTCGCCGCCGCTTGCTTGCGCGTACACCAACTGAAACTCGCGCGTGTCCACCAAGGGAACTGGAACGGTCACTCCTGGAATCAGGACGCAGAGCCTATCGGATTCATCCAACGAGAGGTGCATCCGGCAGGCAAAAGGGCGGTTGGCGTAGATGCTGCAGCGGTTGTTCCTGAGGAACGTACACGGACGGTGATAGCCATACTCTGTCGACATCTCCTTGCTGGCAGATACGCGCTTCGGCTTGCGACCAATCGCCTCCCCAATGAGGGAGGCCTCTGTTTCGGACACCGACACCGGGATGTGGCAACAATGCGCGCAGCTACCGGCGGCGCAAGCGGTGATTGGCATCAAGGCCTGCCCGAACTTTGTTGCCAAGTCGCGCAGCTTCGTCATGCGAGCTTTTCGCGAAAGGGACGGCCGCAGCACCTCATTCAGCACGCGCTGAATCTCGGCCTCGAAAGCCTTCAGGCGGGCGCGCATCTCAGCCACCTTGCCCTCGGCAACGGCCTGTGCATGCGGCAGGATTCGAATGATGTGTTCGGGAACATCGGCTGCGACGTGCTCGACCATCTCGCGACTGTCGGACGTGAGCATCGCGCGGACTTCGGCAAAGTCGTCGTCGGAGAACTGGGGCACGTGAGGCATTCCGTATTATCCCTCGTTGGACGACGGCCGCATCGCGATGGCTACACGGCGTAGGTCATCAACACGAAGGAATGCCAATGGCACATGGAATTGCAGTATCCCTGGGCACCCCGCCGCTTAACCGCTTTCGCGAAGGTTCACAGCTGTTCCGGCTGCACCCGTCGCTGGGAGAATACGAAGACATCAAGAATATCGTAACCGTCGCGGTGACGGGAGCAGCTGTCGACCACGGCCATCCCGAAACGACCGTCTTCTTCACCGACGAGCAAGGCGATGCTGGCCACTACCTCGGCCTCGGCTTTGCAGAAGCGCTACCGCGCGAACACCGCATTGTGGGCAAGCACGACGTCTACGCCGCCCTGCGCAACCTGCGCTACCTCCCCGTCGGCGCTGACCGCCTCCCAGAGCTGCGCACAAAGGGGCACGAGCTTGCGCTCGCCTTTGCGACCAGCAGCAGCTACCTCGACCCCGAGGACTACGCTGCCAACAACTGGGGCATGTTTGCCGCCAAGTACCTCGTCGAGAACGAGGGCTTGGAGGACCTTCCGCCGGTTGCGAACAAGGTCGACTGGGCTGCAATCGACACCCGTGAGGCGCAAGAGCGCCAAGCGCGTGACGTCCTTTACATCTGAGTAAAAAACTCATTTCTTGACCCCGGCAGCAAGCTGGGGTCATCTCATTTCTGGACGAGTCGTCTTGAGGGAGAACAGGCGCCCCGAGTTCTCGGTGCAGCGTCGCGCCACCTCCTCGAGGGGCAGGCCCTTGAGCAACGCGACCTCGTGCGCCACCCACCGGAGGTTGGCGGGCTCGTTGTACGTGCGTCGGCGTTTGAGGTTCTTCGGGCTGAGGTAGGGCGCATCCGTTTCCAGGTGAAGGCGCTCCAGCGGGATGCCCTTCACCGCCTCGCGCAGGGCGCCACCACGGTTAAGGTCAGTCACCCAGCCTGTGATGCCGATGTCGAGCCCCATGGCGAGAAAGGCCAGCGCTTCGTCATATGTCCCCGTGAAGCAGTGCACGACCCCGCGCACGGCACCCACGCCTGGCTCGGTGACCAGGGCGTGGAACTCCTCGAACGCGTCCCTGCAGTGCAAGAAGAGCGGCTTCTTGAACGCAGCCGCGGCGCGCAGCTGCGCTGAGAAGGCCTTGCGCTGGTTCTCCCGGGAGGAGAAGTTCCGGTTGTAGTCAAGGCCACACTCTCCTATGGCGACGACCTCTGGGCTTTCCCACAAGAGTGCAAAACGCTCGAGGTCCGAAGGGCTCCAGTTGTCTGCAGAATGAGGGTGCACGCCGGCGGTTGCAAACACGAAGCCGCGCTCCGCACGTGCGAGGTGCAGCGCTTGCACGCTGGACTTATGGGAAGTGCCTGTAGCCATCACTGAGACCAAGCCCGCCTCCCTGGCCCGAGCGAGGATGTCCGAGGTGTGGCCGGCGAGCTGGCTGGTGTGGAAGTTGACTCCGATGTCGATGAGGTCCATGGTGTCGATTTCTGAGCGGATGTGAGCTGTGTAGCGTCGTGGATTTGCTTCCGGATAGCCGGCTGATGCTTATGGGGTGTTAACTAAAACGGATGTAGCCCATAGTACCTAAAGCTGACCTTGATAAGATTCATTCTCTCGTCCCCCTCGCTGAGGGGAACCCAAAGCCCGCGCAGCTCGTGCCGCGACGCGCACCGCGCGACCCAACACATGTCCGCAACACCTGCAACCCTCGTCATCGACAAGGCCTTTTCGGCCTATCTCGCATACAGCACCGCTCCGACGGAGGCGGCGCTGTTGGAACTGCTGGCCGAGCTGAAGATGCTCGACGAGACCCTGGCTCTCACCGCGAATCGCAATACCTTTCTGGCGTTCCCAGAGTATCAAGCCCTAAACGCGCTTCTGGACCACGCCAGGTATGTCGGGGATGCGCGCAACGTCATCAGACTGCGCTCGCTGCTCGGCACGCCGCTTGAGTCAGAGATTGGCCAAGCTTGCCTGGTATCGAGGACCGATTGCCACGCGGCGCTGCTGAATGTCGGGGCGGCGCACCGGATATGCGCGAAGCGGGCGGTGTTTAAGGCATTTCGTCAGTGGGGGCCCGTCCTGGACATCCATCCCGCGGTCCTGAACTGCATGGTGAAGGCCTTTGAGCTCCTACGTGCCACGGGGCTGAAGGGGGAGGGCACTGCCTTTCAGGTCTTCGAGGAAACCTACGACTACCAGGCCGAACACGATTTGCCGCACCTTGTACCTGGTGTCGTCGCCTGCAAGGAGTCGGAAGAGCAGAAGCTGCTCGGGCTGATGACGAACCTTTATCTGGCGGAGACGTCGCTCGCAGGCGCCTGACGCGGCCTAAAGCGTTTCTCATTTCATGCAATGTTTCTCGTTCTGGACAAACCGAACGAGAGCCGAAAGACGGGCTTAAGCGCCTTCGAAATCAACCAGTAGACGGGCGGCAAGGGCGCGCAGAACTCCGATATCTTGCGCCGCTTCCATTGCGGCTGTCGAACCATCCGCCGGAATGTCCATCCATTGCGCAGCGCGAATCAATGCGGCACGCTCCGATGTGGCCAGGGTCACCCGGCTGAGCTGGACGCGGTCCACCGCGTCCTCGACGATGGCACGCGCGTAGTCGCGCATCCAGCCCTTGGAGACAGCCAAAGCGTCGACCAGGCCATCAACAGCGGCAGATACGCTCCCCTGCACCGGCCTGTTTGGCGGCGTCTGGCGGCCGGCAGCGAGGTCGCCCAGGTCGAGAATCGCGCGGCCAACCGACACCAGGTAGTCGGCCTTGTTTTCACCCACTGCGCGAGCGAAGCACACGAGGATGTCCAGGTCACTGACGGCCGGCGTCACAGCCGGTGCAGAACGCAGTTCGACCCCGGAGGCCCTGCCTCCGGCGCCGGTGTTCTCTCCTTGCGCCGTCATCGCTGGTTGGCCAGGCCAAGGGCTGGCGCGTCCGTGGTTTGGGGGTTTCCGGACCGCGCCGCGACGCGCTCGGCCTTGCGTTCAGCGAAGGGTCTGCGCGTGCGACTTGGCAGCGGTGGCCAGGCAAGGACCCGCATTTCGACTCCGGCGAACTTGTTGCCAGGGGAGGACTCGAAAATGTCGGGCTGCGATTGGTGGTTCATGAGGGCGGTTCCTGAGGTGATTGGGGCTTGGGCTAGCCCCCGCTATGCAGTTCCGCACAGGCTCGCCGCTGCAGGGAGGCCGCTTCCACGACTTCCTCGTGCCGGGAGGCCTCCTTCATGAGCAGGTAGTCCCGTACGTATAGCTGCCGATGCGACGCAATCACCGAATCGCGTATCTGGCGCGCCCAGCTGCTCCGCTGCACGAGGTCGAGGGCGTCAGTGCAGTACTTCGATTCCGCCAAGGGCGAACAGGCCGAAAGCGCTTCCCCGAAAACGGCTCCTACCCCGACGGACAAGAGCACTCCCACCGGGAGGAAAACCAGGGCCGACGGCGGCGCTTCGTAGCCGTTCCAAGGAATTGCCAGCAGCCCAGCCGCAAACACGAGCCCCAGTGCGTGGCTCGCGAACATAAGTAGCGAGAATAGCTTCTCCCGACTAGCTGCCACCTTGTCCGAGGGCAGTTGGTGTACTGCCATAAGCAGTCGTGTCAGTTCGCACGGCATTCGCGGTCCTCTCGTTTGGTTTTGTTCGCTGCAACCGCGGCCGCTGCAATGGTTCCCGCAACGTCCGCCCACACTTCACGGGTGCGGTCGCTGATGTCGTTCCAGGTCAACGGTTTCCCGAAGGGCGGGGAGACTTCCTGCATGCGCTCGAACGCCAGCCTACCGAAGCAGGCCAGCTCGCCTTGCCTGCCCGTTGAAGCTCGAATCGGCGCGAGTGCATGCCTCGGTTGCACAGCCGCATCCGGGCGGCCCTCCGCGGCTTTCTCTCGCAGGCGGCGCTCATGGAACGGGTCGGTGCCCTGCAGCTGCATAGACGCCAACTTCTCGGGCGACCAGGTTGCGACGGTCGCTTGAGCGCGAGCGACCTGCTCGGCAAGCGAGGAGGGCCGGGCTCCCATCAGCTTTCCTCCTGGCGCAGCTGAAGTTGCTCCCAGACTAGGTCGACGAGGGCATCGTTTAGCTTGTACCGGCCGGTGCCCCGCCACTCCAGGCCGCGCTGCCCGGTCGCGAACTCTCCCATGACCTGCTCGCCAAGGTAGAGCTTTGCGGGGTCCCCGTCACCCGTATGCAAGCGCAGCGTCACAACGCCGTAGTCGTTTGGCTCGTTGTAGTAGACGCCATCGCTGTTGCCCTCCACCTCGAACAGGTCGAGCACAGCACGGATGGTGGGCCTGTCGAATTCTCGAGCTGCGACAGCATCTCCACTGGGCTCTCCAACAGCGGTCGATTCCGCTTCCTCGCCCTCGTGTTGGCCACGCGAAGGCGGGGTTCTGTTCCTAAAGGCGTCAACTGCCGCGTCGAGCTCGTCGCTTGCGATGCAAGTACCAGCGCCGGCGGCCGGTTGCAGGCCTTCAAACTTGAACGCAGGGCCAGCGGCCGTCTCTTCGACCCTCACCCGCTTGCGCAGCTGGACGTAGCGCAGCGCATTATCCTGAAGGCCTCGGGACGGGTACGGTGCGGCTCGCGCCAAGTCACCGCAAACGTCGCACTGCATCCGTTGCCAGCCTAGAGCATCGAGGGCATCCCAGTCGACAGGCTCCTCCTGCGGCGCCTTCGTCTTCGCGGCCAGGGCCTTGAAAAGGGCGTCCGCGAAGGCGAGGGTGTCCGACCAGGGTTCGGTGGACCCTGAAGTCGTCTTTCGCCGTAGCGCGATGACTTCTTCGGGCGTGAGGATGGGATAGGCAGGGGATTGGCTCATAGGCGCCTGGGGAGAGGAGAAAGGCGGGAGCTGTCCCGCGGGCTTCGGCGTTCATTATAGAGCCTTTTAGATGCACTATCAACACCGTCACTGCACATCTAAAGCACAAAAAGCGCCCAAGGGCGCCTTTTTGGAATGTCGCTGTTTAGGCGGCGACGGCGGCCTCCGAACGCTTCCGCGGCCTTCCCACATGCGGGCGGTTCACGAAGTGTCGCTGGATGTGCAGCCCGTCGGCGGCGCCGAACACCTTGACCTTCTCGCTGTCGAAATCGGCAACAGCCGCTGCCGGGACGTAGAGCTTCGGGGTGTTGCCAGTGTGGGTTGTCACCATGTGGGGCCCGCACGCATTCAGCCTGGCCAATCGACGGCTGGGCATCAGAGGATGCGGGACCAGCTCGAATCGCGCCCCTGGCACGAAGCCGTAGTCTGCGAGCCATGCGCCCTGAACCTGAATGCGGCTTTCACCTGGCGGGAGGTCGTACAGCGACGTGTTCTTGCCAGAAGGTGCGTGGAGGGGCACCGTCAGACCGCCTATGGAAGCCGTGGGGGCCTTGGAGCCTTGGACGGCGGCGCCCTCGTGCCTGGAAACAAAGCGCTGAATTCTCAGGGAACCGAGCGGGATGCGTTGTGCCTTCTTGCACTGCCGGCCCAACTCGCTGTCAGGGGTGGTGAGCAAGATTCCGTCGCGCGTCACAATCGCCCGGACAACTTCCGTACTCGCCACGTCGAACAGCGTGGTGCCCACGAATTGACGGGGCATGTCGGACCTTGTTTGGTCGTAGGGGCGCAGCGTCTTCGACGACGTCTCATTCCCGCGCCGAATCATCGTGACGTTGGTGTATCGCGTGAAGGCCAGCGGGTCATTGAGCTCGATGCCTGCGAGCTTCCAGATGAGGCCGGCGAGGATGGCTAGGCGGTTGCCTGTGGCATCCGTTACCTTGCAGTCCTTCCACGCAAGAACAACAGCGTCAGCGGTCGGATACGGCGCGCTGACGAGGTCAACGACGTCATCATCTACGCGAGGGTTGCGCTCGAGCCGGGTAGGCTCGAGACCTCGGGCGAGCTTACGCGCGTCTTCTTCGGTCGTGAGGATGACGTAGCCTGGGCCTTGAACCAGCGCGTGCTTCGCCGGCGTGACTTCAGGGCTCAGTCCAACGTGGTTGACCACAAAGCCTCCTTCCGAGGTGACGGAAAACATGCCGCCGCGGTTGCCGGCCCAGATGAGTGCTCTGCCTTCAAAGGTAGCGATATTGAGGCCTTGGCGGGGTTCGAGCCCGGCCGCACGGAGCGTCCGCATTGGCACTCGCAGGGACGTGCACCCCTGCGAATCGGCCCGCAGGACCACTGCCTCGGGCTTGGCAAGCCTTGGCCAGCTGGCGAGGGCCGGGTACATCAGGCGCACACCGCCGACCGCAACGCTGCCCCGCGACCAACCGTGAGGCGGTTCCTCGCTATCCTCAGCTGGCGTAAACGGTCCAGCGTCGGCAGCCGCCTTCGTTGCCACTGGCACGTTGTCTGCGGCCTCGCGCGCCTCTAGCCCGAAGTCGGAGAGCGGCCGTGACATGCCTACCAAGGCAACGGCACCGTCCATTGCAATCATCCGCACGGCGTCGCCCTCGACGGACGCGGCCCCGATGGGTCCAATTCGGAAGTAGGGATAGGCCTTGCCGCCCGCGGAAGGCCGGTAGGTCAACCGACCGTTGGCGCGCTGCTCCTCCACGCGTTCGATGAGGAGGCCGTCGGCATGGCGGGTGATGCGCGTCGGCGACTGGGGTCCGAACCCGGCGACTTCCCACAGCTTGCCGGAGACCGTCAGGTGCTTGCGCTCTCCGTGCGTCTTGAGCAGGATGTGCCAGGCAAGCCCGCGGCGAGAAGGCACAGGTGCCTTGCTCGTCGCCAGTTCCTGCTTGTTCGGTAGGGGGAGGGTCGGAACGGACTTGAAGTCGGCGACGCCCCGCCGGCTTGGCATCAACAGGAGGTACCCCTTACCAATCAGCAGCAGCGACTGCTCTTGCAGTCCGGCAGGCAGGCGAGAACTGGTCAGACGCACACCAAGCCTGGGCGAGACGGCTACGGAATCGCCGCAAAGAGCCTCCGGGCCGCCGGCCGTGACAAGCGCGATGTCCTGGAACGAGGTGACAAACACCTCGCGCACGTGGGCCATGCTGGCGGCTGCCAGCGCCGCGTTGGGAATGAGCAATTGTCTGTAGCCGGCAGGCTGCACGACCTTGGGCACGTGCTGCAGCAAGGGCGCGGTGAGCTCGGGGCAGGTCGGAGAGGCGGGATAGGGGACAGCGCGCACAGGCTTGCTTTCTGGATTGACCGTTGGAAAGCAGGATTGTAGGGTCTTTTAGATGCATTAGCAATACCGCCACTGTTGCCTAAAACGAAAGCGGCGCCTTATAGCACCGCCTTGCTGACCGTCACGTCGCGGTACTAACTCGCGAAGTGCTGCTGGATATGCAGTCCGTCACGGGTACCAATGACCTTGACGGCAGGGCTTCGGAAGTGCGAGACCGTCTCCAGTGGCAAATCGAGCGCCGCGTGCGAGGCGTTGAGAGGAGTCTCCCCGACAAGAAACGCGCCCTCCTTATCCAGGACGGCGAGGACTCGAGAGCGGACAACCGGGTCCTGCTCGAGCGAGTAGCGCTGGCCCGGGTGGAAGCCGTAGTTGGTCAGCCACGCACCCGTGACGATGAGGTTGGGCATCTCCCGGTCAAGGGGCACCACCGTTGTGTTCGCGGGCGAAACCCGCAGCGCCTCTTCCGCGGTCGCCGGAGTGTCATAGTCGCGGCGGTCGTCGGCGATAAGGGCAAAGTCGCGCAGCGACCTGGCCACGCCAACCAATGCGATTGCGCCGTCCATGGCGACAACCCGTACCGTGTCACCTTCGATGGTCGACAAGACCGCCCGGCCGAAGCGTTTGCCGCCGTAGGCACGCTTGCCCCGAGCCATCTTCGAACGCAGCTGGCTATTGGCTTCCTCTGCGGCGACCTGCTCGATGAGGACGCCGTCCATGTAGCGGGTCACCCGCAGCGGCGAGTCAAGCTCGAAGCCTGCGACGCTCCACACATTGCCGGTGACGTCCAGGCACCGCTGTGCGCGACCATAGGCCGCCGTGGTGAGCTCGCGCCACAGCAGGCCCTTGCGCGCGGGCAGGGGCGCGTCGACGTGGGCCACGGTCTCCTCTTTGAGCAAGCCCTCGTTTTTCTCGAACTCCGGCAGGTGCTGGTAGCGGGCGGCTTCCGAGCCAGAAACGACGGCAACGAAGCCTGGGCCTGCTAGCAGGATGGAGTCTCGGTGAAGCACGGAAGGCAGGCGCGACATCGTCAACTGCAGCACGGCGCCGCGCTCCGAGCTTCCGGCAAGCGCACGGCGCTGGCCACCGTGGCGGGAGCTCGCGGTCACAAGGGCGCCGTCCCCGAAGGTGGAGACGAAAACAGCGGCGCGGCCTGAAAGGCCAGCAGCGGCAAGCATGCGGGCAGGGATGACGAGGAAGCGCCGCCCAGCGTTCGGCGCACCGTATTGAAAGGCATCGCATCGGGCGACGGGGTCGGCCAGCTTTGGCCAAGCAGCGAGAGAGGGGTACATGGTTGACAGGAACGAGGGTCAAAATCGAAAAAACGACATCTGCTCGTCCCGGCATTGGGCGCAAAACTAGAGCGCCGCCCGGAACCAAGAAACCACGTATTGAGAGACACGCTTCGGTAGAGGCAGAAAGGAAAAGAGACCGCGCTGCGCCGACTATCGTGAGCCTTAAAAGGTCTCACGTCGCTGGTACAGGCGGTCGTCGGTTTTGCGCAAGGGTCATCGTCGTAAGCTAGACGGCCGCCCTAAGGCAACCGTCGCACTGCGTATAGGCACCCCGGAAAATGATGGGTTAACCCTTAGCATATAGAGGGGCACGTCCATACGCGCGCAGTTCCATTGCCGGGCGGCCGCCCGCCGGCCGCCGCGGAGAACACCAAACGAGAGCCGCCTGGTGCGCAGTGCCGTGACTTGAGTGCCGAGCGGTTCCCGCCCGCGTCCCGCCCTGTAAATGCCCCAGGCGAGAAAGACCGCCCCAAGTGGGCGGGTTCGCGGGCGGGCAAATTGCTTTCCAAAGGTCCGGGAGCTCTGCACGTTCGTACCCGTGCCACGCCCGCCCCAACGACCAGCTACTCGCCAAGGCCGGTGAGCCAACGAGTAATGGGAGCCGCTGGCGAAGCGCAGGGCGCACGCGCTTTCCCTGCCTTGCGCCATTGGCCTGAACGGGTGGGTCCTACATAATCGCCCGTACGCCTCAGCCAGGGGCAGGAGTGGCCCATGACCTCCATTTTCCCGACGGCTTCCGAGTCTAACGGCCACCTGCCGCCGCCATTGCTGCACATTGCCCAGCCCCGTCCAAGGTGCGCGGCGCGGATGCCATGACGACCCGTTTCCAGTCAACTCTCCTTTCCAATTGGGGAGCTCGCGCTTCGGCACTAAAGGTGGAGCACCGGTCTCTGGCCGAGACTCCAGCGACGACATATGTGGCTTGGCATCGTCGCGGTAGCTGCCGCCACCATTGCTGGCAGCTCATTGGTTGCTCAGGTCTCGAAGGACCCAATGGTCTTGCTCGGTCTAGGATGGCTCAGCCTCCTTGGAGCCTTGTGCACTGCCGTGAGCTCCTTCCTGAACTACGGCAAGACAGCTGAAGCGCACCGCTTGGCCGCGGACAGCTAAGAGAGCATCCGGCGCAGCGTCGAAGTTATCGCTGCGGGACCCAAAGTCCAAAAATCCGCGCTTCAGCAGGAGAGCTGATGGAACTGGAAAGGCGCTTCCAGGCTGCCGACAAAATTGCGCCACTCCGGGTTCGAGGGGTGGTCGGCGGCGGCGGGGATGACGACGACGATGACGACGATGACGACGGCGATGATGATGACGACATCGACGAGGTCGATGACAACGACTTCGAACGAGTTCTTGCACGCCGAAATCGTGGACAAAGGGAAGTACGCACGCCGCTACGCTAGCAGCGACCCCAATGCTAGGCAATGGTGGCGCCAGCGGCATTGCACGCCCCCGGTGGCTCACTGAATCTGGTCTTCCCGTTGTTCCCTCCGCGGGGCGGCAAGCAATGGTTTTCAAAGTAACCAAGCGCCTTTGGTCGTTCGCTACAGGTCACAGGAAACAACCTAGGACGACCTGTGCCTTTCGACAAAGAAACCTGCCCCTACTGCGCCGACCCTCACTGCGAAGCTGATTTCACAGACGTAGGGGTGGGATACGTTCAGACAGGTCCGTACCACTGCTACGCCTGCGGCGCAACTGAAGTTGGCGGCTTCGACACCTCGACACCGTCGGCCGACGAGCTGCGAATCGGCTGGTACGCGCCCAATAGCCCGAACCTGCCCGACACAATCTCCAGCCTGAACGGTCAGTTTGTAGACGCGGAGACAGCGCTGGCGATTTACCGCCGCGGCGTCGTGGACCGCGTTCCTTTCAAGCTCTCCGTCGAGCCTGCCGAGTTTGCGCGGCTGATGGGCTTCCGTATTCAGCATTCCCGCGGCCATCCATTACTAAACGACAGCCAGTGAACAACGCTTCGCGGGTCTCAGGCAAGCCATTGCTAACTGGTGGCAACGGGTCGCCTGCCCCTGCAGCAAAACCGTGCTGCTCCATGAAGATAACGCCTGCAGCATGCGCGAATGCACGGCTTGCGGTTCCATCCAGACCTACGGACGGCCGTGAGCCGTCCTCAAAAGGACATCCATGAAAATTGCAATTCCCCGCCTTTACGTAGGCTACGGACCGGTGGGCCACCCAAAGGCTCGAACCTTCGACTTCGGCTTCGACAAGGAAGACTTGGGAAGCGCGCTCTACCGCTACCTGACCCACAACGCCGGCCAAGGCCTCGTGCCTACCGTCTTCTTTGACGAGTGGCTGGGCCTGGAAAAGCAGGGCTACTACATTCTCGAGGTCGTGAACGGAGAAATTCCCGACGCTGTGCTCGAAGGCTTGGAAGCGCCTGCGTGGTTTGCCCCTCGTCCCTTGGGTGAGCCCGGGCGAAAGCTACGGGAGTTCGAAAAGCTGCTTCCAAGCTACGTCCGCCCTGCTGACGTAGAGACATGGGTCGAAGGCGACCCCGCTTGCGACCACGACTTCGGGCTGGAGAGCTACGAGACCGTGGAGCGAGGAGACCAGTTCTTTGACCGAATGAGCTGCACCCGCTGTGGCGCTGTCCACGCGATGCCCCAGGTCGACTGATTCACAACCGACCCGCCAGGTTCTCCTGCGCGGGTCGTTTTCTTGCGATTCTCGGGCCCTTGCAGGCCGGCAGCAGCGCGTCCGACGTTGCGCCGAGCGCCATTGGTGCACTACTGGTCTAGCTGGTACACCTGACTGCCGAGGTGGTACCGGATGGTCGTGTCGCACATGTTGGCCAGGCGGTGGGCCTCCTCTGGCACGTCCAGCTCGTCGTTGTGCCTGGTGTACTGCGCTCGAGCAACCTCCAGTGCCCGCTCCAGCTCTCGACGCAGCCAGGGTCGAAGTTGGCTTTCAGGGGGCAGCCCGTCGATGTACTCCGTCCCGAAAGCTGCAGGCGCTCGCTTGAGACTCGCGCGCAGGGCCAACGCCGCCTGGTCAAGGGCGCGCTGGCCAATCTGCACGTGGAGCAGTTCATGGTCATACACCGCGCGGAATCGGCATCCCTTCACGTCCAGCTCGCGCGCGATGTAGACCACCGCGGTATCAGCCACCAATCGGGCATTGATGTTTGTGGTCGGGCAGCCGTCGCGGTTAGGGCCAGCCTCAAACTTGACGCGGAATCCGAACTGGACATCTGTAAGGCCGTCGGCCGGGCCAGGGCGCTGAGCCTGCGCCACCCGGGTCAGCTCGTCGCGGGCGACCGTGTTGTTGAGCTCAGGCGCGACCTGGGCGGAGGTTACCTCATAGGTCCCGATAACTTCGGGGCAGGCGGCGAGAGCAGCAAGTGGGGAGAGCAGCGCCAGCGCGATAACGCACCGGCCCATGCGTAGTCGGAGAGAATTCACGGCAACGTGGCAGCAGTAGGTCTGCGCACGTGTAGGTCCGGCGTTTAGCCGGCGTCTAGCTGTGAAAGCGAAGAGGCCACCTTTAGGTGGCCTCGGAATTCATGCAGCGCAAAGGTTTACCTTGGGAAGCTCAGGAGCTTCTCCCGGACGGGTGGTCTCGAAGTAGGTGCCGCCCATCAAGCCGGCGATGTCGTCCGACAGGTCCGCGTATGCGGGCTCAATACAAACCAGCTCGAGCTTGGGGTTCAGGAGGCCAATTTCGCGCCAGAGGTCCTGGTACGGGGCAGCCAGGTCGCGCGGTGCCTGGTTGGGCCGCATGCCGTGGGGAATCGCATAGACGCGGCATTGAGCTCGGCCTGGTGCGACGTAGATGGTCTCGGTATGGGTTTGGGGGGAAGCGGTCGTCATTGCGAATCTCGGTGGTTGTCCTGGCTGGTGTAGCAAGCAGGAGTGGGGTATGCACCAAAGATAAAGCCGCTGACACAGGGTCAGCGGCTGGAAATCAGGTTGATGCCCCTGGCGGCTTCCAGGCGGCGACTTCCTTGGGGGCAAGGTTGGCTTGAATGGGAACGAACAGAACCTCGACTTGGTCCTTGCACTGCGCCTCGTACGCGACGCCTTGCACGAGCTCACCTTCGGCTTCACCTTCCGCAATCAGCACCACTTCGGCGCCAACCCGGTAGTCCCCCTCGTCATCGCGCAGGATGGCGGCAAGTTCGGCTCGGTCGTCCGTGAGAGGGTGTATCGCGACGACCCGATGCTTGGGCATCTGCGCGTCTTGCACAATCTGCGCATACAACGACCAGCCCCCCGACACCTGGTAAGGGGCGCCCCGGTCCTTCGTGTTGACCAACAGATGCAGGAAGCCCTGCGCCGTCAGTTCCACATAGACGCTCGACACGAGCGAAATGTCACCGAGAACTTGTACTTTCATGCGCCGAGCACCTCGGCCATCTTGTCAAAGAGGCTGGGGGACTCGACGTGCAGCTGAGTGCCACCGGCGATGTCGTATTCCCGAAGGTTTGCGACCAGGCCATCAATGGCGGCCTTGCGACCGCGCAGGCGTTCACCGTCGTAGGCCCTCAGGCAGCTGACGATTTCATCTTCCGTCGAACCGACCTCCACGAGGCGGTCCCTGACCTTTTCCTTCGTCAAGGACGCCATCTTGTATTCGCCGCAGTTGGTACTGCCGGCAACAAGCTTTTCGCGCATCTCTTCCGTCAGCGTGCAACCCGCGCCCATCAGCAAGACGCCGAGGACCTGGTAGCCGATGGAGCGGTTGTAGCGCTCGCGTTCTTCGTCCCGCTCGCCGAGGCGACCGTCCAGCTTTGCGAACAATTCCGGAATGGCTGCCTCGAGCCGGGCGCGCGTGAGCGGTGTGTTCGCTTCGTCGTTCTCCAGGTCAATCTTGGCGAGTTCCAAGAGGTCGCACTCCCAGTCGAGCGCGTCGTCCGAGCCGATGATGGCGTAGCTCCAGCATCCCATGTCTTTTCCTTTGTGTGATGAATAGGTCCTGAGACCTGTAGCGACCGAGCGGCGCCGCGGCTAAACGGACCGCCTACACGGGCGATGCCTCAGCTTCCTCACCTGGTCTCAATCGCCGCCCTCGAGCGCGCCTTCGACGCCAATGACGCGCCCCGTACCGCAGAACTCGTTCTTTCGGCCCTACGGCAGGGAAAGGGCGATGTGATGCGCTCGTTCACCGCGCACCCGTTCGAGGACGACTGGCGCGACTTCGCGACGAAAGCGGTGCGGGACTACCTCCAAGCGGCGCAAGGGCACGTCTACGTCGTCGGGAATCCCCTTCAGCGGGACTTCCTGAAGGTGGGGAAGACGGGGCGCACGCCCGAGAAGCGCCTGGCCGAACTGAACAACGAAGCCGTGGTCGGCGCATTCATGTTGGTTGCCAGCTGGGAGGTGCTCGACCGCCACTATGTCGAGAAGGCGGCTCACCGCGCCCTGTCCTGCTTCGCCCGGGTCAAAGAGTTCTTCCAGGGCCACTACGAGCCAGTTTGCGCTGCGGTAGCGAAGGCTGTAGAGGAAGACCGAGCCGTTTTGGCCCGGGCAGGCTTCCGCTAATACAGCTCGACCGTCTCGAGCGTGAAATCGCTCGGGTAGCGCTCCCCGAGGAACTGGAAGATGGATTCCGCCTTGGTGTTCGAATCCGGTCTGACCAGCGCAACTCGTCGGGATGCTCGTCCGGGGGCGTGAAACCGAGCCTTGTGAAGCAGCAGCCCTCCGGCGTCCGGGGGAGCGCGGCTAGGAGCGCAGCCGGCACAAAAAAGCAGGTCAGGATTGCTTTGGCGGGCAGACTTGCATTCCATGTGGAAAAGCCCATAATTTGAACGTGCTGCCCATCTACCACCCGGACGCCCGGCTCGAGTTGCTCGACGTCCTCAAGGCGCCCGGCCGGGCGGTGAAACAATGTACTGGGATGATGATTGCTCGCCACCATGCCATGGACCTCGGCCTCGAGCCCCTGGCCCCCAGCGAATACCTGACCTCCGGTGCCGGGGGCTACGCTACGCTGTACGGGGTGGAGTATTCATACAACCTGTTCGGCCGAGTCGAGTGCGTCTATCAGGTCGAGGCTGGCGTAGTGACCCTTCTTGCCATCGACGCCTGGCAGGCTACCGCACGAGTCGGTCTTCCAAAGTCCGCGCCGGATGCGCGTGCACGCGCGTGGGGGCGGTCAACCTGAAGGAGAGAAGACCATGGGACGAATGAACGTAAACGATGCCGCTGCCCAAGCGCGCGAGTCTGAGGAGTTTGAAGCAAGCCTGCTTCAAGACCCAGAAGTCCGGTTCGGGTTCGACAACTACGAAATGCTGAAGCAAATTGGGGCATTCCTCCGGGAGATGCGAAAGGAAGGTGCGCTGTCGCAGGAGGGGCTAGAGGCAGCCAGCGGGATTGGCCAGGCCGAAATCAGCCGCCTAGAGACAGGAGAGATGGAGCGCGGTCCTTCATTGCTGACGCTCGTCCGATTGGCACACGCAGCCGGAAAGCGATTGGTCCTTGGCCTGGAAGACCTGGAAGGCCAAACCAGCGAGCCGCGTCGGGTGATATCTCTTTGAGCGTGCCACGTGTCCCTAGAAACATGGTCTGACGTGTGCGGCCTCGTCAGCGGCATCCTGCTCGTGGTGACGGCTTGGCGCAACGACGGGCTCTATGGATTCGTCGACAACCTTCGAAAGGTTGTCTCAGACGCGAAGGCCAAGTCACGCCCCGAGGACCCGATGGCGCCCGTTGTAATAGCTGTACTCGAAGCCGAACTGTCACGATGGTCCTGGGTAGACCGCTGGAGCTTGCGCGGCGGGGCTGTCTTCCTGGTCGCCGCTTTCCTGTTGAAGCTCTTGGCGCCAGCGAAATAGCAGGTTGAGCTGCTAGCTCGCCACGAACTCGGCGACCGTTTCGAGAACGGCTTTCGCCTTACTGATGTCGAACTCGTTTTCCGTGCGCACACCGGACTCCATGTCCAGCCAGTAAGCTACGCTCAGTTCATCGACTGCTCGCGCCACGGTCGCGACGTTGCCTGGCGAAATGCCCCCCGCGAAACCGAGAAACGCGCTCCCAAGCCCCTTCGGAATGGTCCAGGCATCGGGCTTCACGCCACGGCCCTTTGACTCGTCGAGCAGCACGTGGACGCGCGACCGGTCATCGCCGGCGAGGTGACCGAGGAATAGCTCGATTGCCGCGGTAGTGCCGCCATGGCGCTGGAGGATGAGGTCAGGCCCGAGGTCCAGCGCGCGCCGGTAGAGGTCGAGCGTCTCGCTCACGCTGAATACCACCCCGCGCGCATTGATGTTCAATTGCAGCCGACCAGCCTGCAGGATGTCCGTTGGCAGGGCGCCGGCCTTCAGCTCCGCAAAAGCCTGAAGCCCGCACAGGTGAACGGCCGAACCGCCGGCGGCCCCCGCATCGAAAAAGCGCTCTCGCCAAGCCCTCGTCGGGTTGCGTGCCAGCCGCTCCTTCTCGGGTAGGTAAAGTAGCGCCCATTCGACAAACGGGTAGCGGCGTCCGAGCTCGGCCAACGCATCGACGGAGGTGTTGTCATCCGGGCCTGTCAGCGAGACTCTCTCGAGGCCGCCACGGACAGCCCTTGCGCCGGCGCTCATGCTGCACGCCCCATTTCGAGCCGACCCATGAGGAGAGCTAGCAACTCGTAATCGAAGTCGTGGAAGCTCGCCGAGACCCCCGTTGCCACCAAGATGTGCGTGAGGTAGGGGGCGTACAGGTCGACGTTGTCCGGGGTGATTCCGCTGGCGATAGCGAGCGGGGCCTCACCCAGCGCCGCGCGCATGAGCTTCAGCTTTTCGACGTCTGCCGCCTTGCCGGTCGCCTCCCCGCTCGTGGTTGGAATCATGCCGAACTCAACCGCGCGCTGCGCAGCCAGGCCCGGGTTGGGCTCCGCCGCCTGGTACTTGAACGCCACCCCTCCAAAAAACGCGTGCCCAGGATACTTGCGTAGCTCGGCGGCAATCGGAAGGCCCAGCGCGTCGTCCTCCGTCGTATTCACGCGCGCATTGTCAGCCTAGGTCATGTCCAGCCCGGCTGCGACATTGCGCCTAATGGCCTCTACGGCCGGCAGGGTCAGATAATTGATGCCGACCTGCTTGGTCGGCCAGGCAGCCTTGATTTCAAGCGCAGCGGGCTCGAGCAACGAATCTCGCCCGTCCATCGAGATGAGCCACACCCCGTCGCACCCGGCGTCAAAGGCAACCGCGGCGTTGTGGAAGGCACGGGCCTTTTCAGCAAAGTGGATGACTGGCAGGACAATTGGGCGCATGGTGCTCCTGGGGGCTATGACTCGGAAATCGAAGTTTGAAGGCGGGCTGGCCCGGGGCCTAGTCCTCGTTGGAGGCACGTAGGCGGTCGACGAAGCTCGGTTGCGTGTCCCGCGGCCGCAGCTGCTCATGGTCTTCGCAGTACCAATGGGAAACCTTGTTGGCATCGACGCCGTAGCTGTAATCAGTTGGCGTTGAGCATACGGTGCACGAGGTCGCCGGAAGGAACGCCTTGCCCTTGAACATCCCGCAGTGCTTGCAGAACCCTGCACCGTTCGTGTACCCCCGGCGCTCGAACTCGTGGCCCGGACAAGCTTGATAGCGCTCGAACTTGGCAAATGCGTTTCGCTCCGCGTCCTCTACGTTGGAGCCTTCTCCTCGGATGAACGTCTCGGGGAACGCTTCGAAGTAGGCTGTGATGTATGGCTCGCCGCCGTCTCGGCGCAAGACCAGTCCCTTTGTCCCCCATTGGACGTAGCAATCTGCGGGCCAGGCACAGACCGGCGTATGGCCCGCATGAGCGTGGTGGCCCGGGCGGCAGTGGGCCGCGACGTTGGCCATGGCTCACGCCTCCCACGGTGGCGGAAAGTCGCACAAGGTGCCGTCGACCTGCGTGTACGAGTAGGCCCAATGCCCGGCTCCAGACCGGTCGTCGAACTGATATTGGTAGACAAGGTGATGCTCCGGCGAGCCCACCCCTATGCGGATGCCCCGGTCGACACTGGGCCGCTCGGGCAATGCACCCTTGAAATCGGGCGTCCGCCCCGCAACCGAGCGGGGACGGATGACCTCGTAGCCCTGCCGGCCGGCCGCCGAGGACACGAACCACCGGCTGGCAAGCCGAGCTGCCATCAGCTGGCGCTCCGCCGCGAGTTGGAGGAGGATGGACTTGGCAACAGGGCGCTCGCTCTCGCCGAGGAGAGCGACCTTGCCGCCCCCTTCAGCGGCTACCGCGAAATCCTCAGCTGACTCTAGAAGGCTCTCGTAGGCGGCGCGGTCGAACTCGAACGACACTTCCCGCGGCTCCCCCTCGACGAAGCCCCTGCTGCGCAGGTAGTCGAAGTAAGCCTGCGAGAACGTCCAGGAGACCGCGCCCGTCCTTCTACGGACATGAACCGGCTCGAAGACGCCGGCGCACTCAGGCACACCGCACTCACAGTTCAGGAGGAAGAGTTGCGCCCCGCGCAGTCGACCTGCCAGTAGGATGTTTCCGTCAAGGCGGGGACCGTCGGTGGTCTCATCCTTCGTGGAGGCGAAGGGCTTGCCGTCGACGATGAGCGTGAGGTGCACCAGCTGGTTGGGTTGGACCGGCTCGCAGACGAAGGGGCGGCTCAGCTCGCCGAGTTCGCAATGGATTTCGAGGGTGTTCATAGTTTGAGGCCAACACGCTTCTCAGCGGAAGCTTTGTATATGGACTGCGCTTATCGCGGCGCCGGACTCGAAGCACGAAGCCGCCGCCTAAAGCGCATTGTCGTATGATACATTTTAGCATCTCAAAAGTGCGCCGATGCGTTTTAGTTTTAGCTGATTTGGCGAAAGGAGCGGGGGATGACTGGAGCGGTCAAGAAATACGAGTTCGCAGACCTTGCGGGGTGCGTCTTGCAGCGCGAAAGCCGAAAAACCGGACACCTTGTGGGTCTGTACTCCGCCGCCCAGGCCGACCTGGATGAAAGCGGAGGTCCCTGGGCAACGATTTGCGAAGCACATGGCCACGTCGTCAACCATCCGACACTCGCCCTGGCCAAGGCACATCTTGGCGACCCCACGGGCTGGTGCGAGACCTGCATGGAGGAAGAGGAGGCGCGCGGCAGGTAGGGGGCGCTCGCGGGCATTGCCCTCGTCGCTAGACGTCGTTAGGACCACTTGAGCACACGACATGGCAGACATTTTTGGACTGGGGATGAAGACCATCCCCCAATCGCGCATCCCGCGGCTGCGTCGCGTATTTGACGAGCGCCTCGCGCGCATTCCGCTGATGCGGCACCCAGGGTTTCACTTCGACCTAGAACAAGAGGGCTACAAGGAATACGTGTTTGGTGGGCGCTACGCCTACTCGTCAGAATTCGGAGCGATTTGCCACGACCTGGCCCACGCAGTCGAGTTCGGCCCGGACAGGTTCGATGAACGCTGCAACCCCTGGGGCGGCTTCACCTTCAACCTGGGCAAAATCGAAATTGCGGGACGCGAGTACGAACACCCTGTCACCGGCCAGGCTACGGAGCGCGAGTGCCGCACCTATGGCATCCAAGCGCGCCTAGCCGACGCCTTCGGCATGAAGCTCAACTTCGAGGCCCATGCAGCTTACTGCGCTCACCTCTGCCGGCATATGCCCGACTGGGTCGCGTACAGCGGCAAAGAGGCTCAGCTGTTGCAGCTCATTGGTGAAAGCCGCGACATGTTCTCCCAAGCTGAAATCTTTCAGCGCCTGGAGGGCTGGTTCGACCTCACAGAACGGCGCCTCAAAGCGGAGCATACCGAGGACCTCTAACGGCCACCTTAGCCTAAACAAACCATTCCGCCCCGACCGCCACAGCGCCGTCGGGGCGCCTTTTCTTGGCGGTGGACTGCCTCAGTCCGAGGAGCAAAGAAAAGCGGACCCAGAGAGGGTCCGCTCGAAATCAAGCCAGAGGCTTATTGCTGGGAAGCGCGCAGTCGAATCGGTGCCGATTCCTTGCCGCTCTTGAAGGTTGCTTCGACACCTTCGGTGATGACAACCTTGTAGTCGTCGAGGTTGATTTTCGGGTAGCCGGCAATGCGCATCCACATACCGCGCCAAAAGGAGCCGAGCTCCTGCTGGTAAACGCGCTTCTTGTCGATGAGCGTAGTCTGGTTGACCTTGAATTCGTCGCGACCGGACTCTACAATTTGCTGAAGCTTCAGGTAGAGCTTTTCCGACACTTGCGGGTTGGTTTCGGTTATTGCCTGGAACACCGCCTTGGAGCCATCAGCGCCATAGCGGCCCTCGATGGCTGCCTTCGTCACCCGCACCAGGTCGTCGCGCATCATGTCTGTGACCTGTGCGGCCTCCAGGACCTTCTGCGAGTACGTCGCCAGGATGTTTTGGTTGTTCTGGTGCGTGGCCTTGATGCCTTGCTCCATGGTGTTGCCGGCGTTGTAGGCCGAGATGTAGCTGACACCGAAGACCGCGCCAATCAGCACGAACAGGGCGACGATTGCGATGAGGATGCCGACAGCGGCCGAGCCGTGTTGATTTTTCTTCATGGGGTGATTTCCTTGGTGATTGATGAACTGGGAGGCAGGGGCGTTTAGCGCCGGCTTTTAGCGTTTCGTGCGAACCGGCGCGGCATGTAGCCGCCCGACGATTCGGAGTTGTTAGCAAGCTTGATTGACGTGACGACGCTGGCGACCAGCGAGAGCACGAACAGCAGGGCAAGCAGCCACGTAGGCGGGGCGATTTCCCATTTCAGGTACTCGAAGTCGGACATTTTCTTGCGCTCGAAGCCCTTCATCGTTTGCTCTGTGAGCAAGGCGATGACGGAATCGGGCGTCACGGTCTTCAGGTCCTGGATGGCATCCTGGAGCTGCACTTTGAAGAGCTGGCTGTCGGACCAGGTCACGACGCGGGCCCATTCGACCTCAGGGTAGCTGGGCGCGCCGATGACCACAATAATGTCGTTCTTCTTTCCGCCCAGCCATTTCTGGTGCAGGGCCTGCGCGTAGTTCGGGTCCGTGTCGGCGGTGAACACCAGGACGGCGTTCGCGTGCTTGGCCGGGCCGAGCTTCTTCAAGGCGCCTGCGAGCTTTGCATTCCATTCGGCTGCGTCCGGCACCTTTGCGCCGACGACCAGAACACGATTCGCGTAGTGGTAGTCATGGATTTCGTCCGGATAGGGAGGCAGGTGGCCGTCGAATTTCGCGTACGCGGCCTTCTCGGCGAGCGTGTTGAACAGCGACTCGGGCGCAGCCTTCACGTAGTTCACGAAGTTGTGGCTTTTCGCCACCGGGTCCCCAACGGCGGCCTTGGTGAAGCGCGGAGGGACTGTGAGCCCTTGACGGTCAACGCGGTCGATGTCGATGTCCCCCACGTTGGTGTACAGCGTGTGGTCGACGTCATGAGTGTGCTCGTAGCAAGTGGAGCAGCTCTTCGTTGTGGTGGTCCGGCCCTGGGAATCGGTGCTGGTTGAGGACGTGCAGTTGCACTCGTAACTGTGCTCGCAGGAGACACGATGGGACTCCTTGCGGAGCACTTCACCGTTGAGCAACTCGACATCGTGCGTCTGGGCATAGCGTCCGCCGGCCCATCCGAGGATGACGATGGCGGCGCCGACGGCCAGATTGATGGCAATTTCCCGCACGGTCAGCTCATGCTTCCAAATTGCCTTCGCGATGAAGGGCCAGAGGAGCGGCACGACCAGCAGGAGGGCTAGTGTTTCCAAAATTGGTTCCTTGTGAGTTGTCCTAGGCCGTATAGCGAGCAGGCCTCGGGTCATCTAGAGAGTCGGGCGCGCCACTGCGCAAGCGCCCATAAGGAAGCCCGCGGTGAGCGGGCTTCGAAGGGAATGAGGGGAGCTCAGTCGGCCTGCTGTTTGGCCGCGGCCTCGACAGCGGTCACGAGGGCCTTGGCGGCCGAGACGGAGTTGAGGTTGATGCCTTCACAGGCCAGCGCCAGGAGGAGGGCCTCCATGCCGGCGACGATGCCACTGGCCACCCGGTCTTCAGCATGCGCGGCGAAGGGGTGCTTCGCGCCCTGGCTCAACACCTTGTGTTGCTCCAGGGTGGAGAGCTTCACCCACGCTTCCACAGGCATTGCGCCGTGGTTGCCAACAAGCTCCTTGCTGAGGCCGGAGCGCACGATGCGGCCGGCGCCGTCGAGGGTAGTTTCGATTTCGATGTCGAAGGGGAGGGCGTATTTCATGATGTCCTAGGTGGTTTTGTCCTTCGTCTAGCAAACGCCGGGTGACGCAGGGTTTAGAACGAATGGCCGACGAAGTCGGCAACTTCGAGCAGGCAGCTTTGCTCCCAGTCGTCGAAAAGGCCGTCCAGTTCGAGGACGTCAAGGTCGGTGTTCAGGTGCCAAAGGTCGCCGAGCAGCACCTCGCGGGACCAAAATCGAGCTGGTGGCTGAGGGAAAGCGCCAGACCTGTCAGCTAGGCAGGCAGTCACCTCCCAGTCTGAGGCGAGTTGTGTCCGAAACCTCAGGTCAAGGCGAAACTCCGGGGCGGGAAGGGGAGCGGCCCTGTTGTACACGGGCTTCTTGCCGAGGAGGGCAATGGAGCAGCAGGCGTCACAGCCGTCGGCACGCTGAGCTACGGTATGGCCCGTCTCGAGCGCCTGCCAGCGCACGCCCGCGGCATCAAGGCTGTGGCACAGCAGGTTGCCAAGTCGCTCGAGCGTCTCGCGAACAGCCGCGGTTCGACATAGGCGCGCGAGCTCCTTCAGAGGGTCGAGGTCAGCAGGGGCCGTCGCCATCCCCAGGCGATTTTCGTTCCTTCCGCGCATCACTACTTGGTGAAACTCACCTCGATGTCCGCGTTGAGGCTGTAGTTGTTTGCAGCCGGGTCGGCGCCGCCAACACGTAGCGTCGAGCGGTAGGTTCCAGCCGGCTGCCACTGGCTCACCTCCACGGTGAAGGACAGTTCGCAGGTTTGGCCACCGGCAACGCCGATTTGGCAGGTCGAGCTGAGGTTTTTGATTTGCCCCTGTGAGCCGTCCTGGAAGAAGCCAACGCTGTAGACCTGGTAGTTGTTCGTACCGCTGTTGTGGAGCTTCACCTTCCTCGTTAGAACGGTTCCTGCGGGCAAGTAACCCAGGGCGCCACCTTGGTCGAAAGCCAACATGACCGGGCGCGCCGGCGCAGTCACCTGCCCGGTCAGCATCGCCAACGTCTTGTGGCCTGCTGCAGCGGGGTCACCGCAAGCTCCAGCCGCGCAGGCCTCGAACTGCCATTGAAAGAAGAAGCTTTCTGCGTCCTGGTAGGTCCCTGCCGCACCGGCTCCGGGCGCGAACTGGAGGAGCAGCTTGCAGGTGGCGCCGACGGCGAGCGTCCCGCCGACAGCGGGACACCCGGACTCGACCTGTGACGAGAAGGGATAGGCAAGCACGCCGACCGGCAGGTAATTCAGCTGTAGCGTCTTCCCGGTCGTGTTCTGGAACGTCGCGACCAGCGAATCCGTTCGATGAAGCTCGGCTTGTAGGGCACGCGCCACGGTCAGCGTCGGGGTGTCGCTCCAAGGACCCGCTGCGTCTGGCGCAGGGGCAGCTTCCGTCGGGCTGCCGGGAGCGGGGGAGGGATTGGACGTTTGGGGCTGCGCCGGTCGCGCGCCGGGCGGGAGCATTGAGCCAGGGAAGGCGGCGCTGCCGAGAACGGTCAGGTCCCTCATCGGCATGACACCGCCGGCGGCTGCGCTGTGGGTGGCCATCAACAGGCTGGCGGCGGTGGCCAGGGCCTGGGGGAGTCGTTTGAGCATATGGTTCTCTGGGTCGGCAAAGTCGTGGCTTCTGCCCTGAACGCCAGGTGCCTGCCAGCTCAACGGTGCTGGGCCACGTGACACATGTAGCCCCGTGTTTTGTATGCCGACCGGGCTAAGCCGCGCTTCGGATGGCGCCGCGGGGCGCGGGGCGGCCGCCGACCTGGTCGCTATATGGCACATTCGATATCTGCATGGAGCCCCTACGTGCTTACAGCCGTTCCCACCTACTTTCGCCATACCGATGGCGGCATCTACGCTCTCACGTGCTTCGGCAAGCACACCGAGGATGCAAGCAACGTCGTGGTCTACCGCCACGTCTGGCCTTTCGAGCCCGACACCTGGGTTCGTCCGGCGTCGGAATGGCTGTCGCGCTTCAAGCACATCCCGGAAGCCGAGGTCATCAAGGCGCTAAAAGGCGACCGCGAAGCTGCGCAGGCCGCCATCACCGCAGCCAAGGCCAAGCGCAGGGCCGCTGCCGCATCCCAATAGACAAGAGCCAGTGCGTCATTCACCCCCGCCTAGAGCGGGGGTTTTCGTTTCTCCGGCACCGCTCCGGGCTCGAGCACGGGAGCCAAAGAAAAGCACCCCGGCAAAGCAGGGTGCTAGAAGCAGCGAGCGTGCGCTCGTGAGGGCTTATTTCCGGTAAGCCCGCGACTGAGCCGGGCTCAGGACGTAGGCCTTTCGGTCGCCGAGGTCATCCATGTAGGCGCGGATGTAACGGTGGTTGCCGTCACACAGCAGGTAGTCGGCCGTGTCACCTTCGGTCTTGAGAACGCCTTTTCCTTTGCCGACATAGATGAGGATTGCCGGTTGGTCCAGCACCTCTTGTGGCAACTCAAGCGCGTGTTTCGAGCTCACCGCGATGAAGAGCGAACCAATCTGGTCGACATCGCGTTTGGCCTTGTCGATGCCCAGGAAAGTTCGGGCGTAGGTCGCCACGAACTCCGCATCCATGGTCACTTCCTTCGGGCGTAGCTTCTTGCTGGCAATGTCCGCAAGGATGGCGCTAACGTCGATGCGCTTGTTCATCCACACAAAAACCTCTTTCGGTGGTGCCTTGCCCTCCAGCTCCATCTGGGGGAGCCCGTCGGCAGTGAACGTCGAAAAGGCGCCGCCCGCCTGCTTGTGCGAGCGCAGGGCAGAAGCCCATGCCTTGCCTTTCTTGGACAGGTGCAGCACCTCTCCAGGCTCGATGTCCTGCTCGTTGCTCGTGAACAGGCCTTCGGCCGCCAGGTCCTGCAGGCAGGCCCAGTCGTCGTGGCCGTCGACTTCAGAGCCGTCGCGAAGGCGCGTTCCGTGGTGGGAATCGACTGCGTGCGGCCAGGAGCGAGCGCCAGCACGCTTCGGCCGGGGGCATTCGCTCTGCATCACCCGGAGGTTGCGCCGCGTGCTGCGCATGCGCGCGTCCGCGCCAACCTGAAAGCCGGCACAGTCCGTCGCAACTGCTTCCACGTAGGAGAGGGTGGACCAGTGGTCTTTGCCCCAGGCGGACGAAGGGATGATGTCGTCCTTGCTGTAGGTCTTGTCTGCAGTGGGTCGTTCGAGGAGAGCAGCTTCACTCATGTTCATATCCTTGGTAGTAGTTGGCCTTCACGGTGTAGCAACCGCGATGCGCTTTAGGCCACTGCACACAACCGTATCCCTTGACCTACCTGGCTACATCGGTGTAGCATGAGACTGCACGCTTATAACGGATAACACATGGCCACCAAATACCTGCAGCAGCAATTCCTCAACTTCTGGTTTGTTCTGAACGAGTTGCCCGCGTCAGAGGACAGCGAGGGAGGCAGTACCATCTTCGGTACGGCCTACAAGACCGTCGAGACTGGAATCGGCAAGCTGCCGGTTGCCATCCAGGCCGTCAACGACGGCGGCATCCAGTACGAGGTTCCCGCGTACGACCTGTGCGCCGCTGAGGGCGCTGAGGAGCTTGAGGGAAAGCTCGCGTGGGTCGTTTCACTTCATTCGGAAAACTGTTTCGAAACTCCCACGGCCGCTGCCGTGAAGGCGTTTTTGGTTTGCTGCTTCGCGGAAGCCGCCCGGATGCATGGAGGAACGGCACGGCTCGCTAAGGTCACGTTGCAATCGCACACCATGGTCGTCGAGGAAGAGACTTTGCCGATGGAGGCTCTCTGATGGCAACGAAGGAAGACCTGACCCACGTGGCGCCGCTCGTCAAGAACACGCTCCTGTCACAGCTGGCTAATGCACGTACCGCCATGGGCCTCACCCAGGCCGAACTGGCCAGTCGCGCCGGCGTGAGCCGCATGACCATCCAACGAACTGAGGCGGAGGACGCCGACACCAGCCTGAGCACCTTCGTTCTGCTCGCACTCGCCCTGAATCACACTCCGCGCCTGGTGGCAAAGAGCGACGACGACGATAAAGACCAGTACACGCCCCTGCCGGCCGGCATCGTGCACCGCGGCTACGCATTCAACCGGACGAAGAGCGACCTCGAGTACCGTGACCGCCAGCGCGAGGCGGCGCTTGCCCAGGAATGGGAGGCCGCGAACCAGGACCGGCTCGGGCTGCCCCCTCTCATGCAGACCCTAGTCCCGAACCACACCCAGGAGCAGGCCTCGGCGGCGGCGACGGCCATCCAGTGGCTGGGCTCCGAGCAGGGCTTCGAGTTCTTGGTGAGGGTACTGGGCCGTGCCGGCTACGACGTCCTCGTGTCCAGGAAACAGCCGCCCAAGAGCGCCTTCAAAGCTCGAGGCCGCTAAGGGATAGCTGGCGACTATTCTTGCAGCGAGCTGAAAGGCATGGGCGAGGGTGCACGTCATGAACGTGCAGCGGTGGTTGGACAGGTTGGGCAGCCGGACCTCATCCAGGCATCTTCAGCGCGTAATTCACCAGGCCGCCAGCGTTGCTGACGGTCTTTGTCATCCCATCAAGGCTCGTGGGTGCGGAGGAGGGTCTCCCCGGGCACCGCATGCTCCTGCAATCGCAAGTTGCTCGCCTGACTCACAGCCCGGCAGGCCCCCTCGAAGGAGAACGCAGTGCACCCGTGGATAGCTCTTGCCACGGCATCCATTTGAGGGGTTCGCGGGCGCAAATGCGGCGCCGAGCTACGAGGGCGCGGGGGGCTGAGGCGCGAACGGCCGGGCAGGGAGTTTTGGGTCAAGGTGCACCGTATAGCCGTCAGCCCGAAAACCGAAGCCCAGCCAGGAGCCCTCTGCGTTGCAAGCAACGACGTGCCTATCCTAGGCATGAGCTCCTGCGATACCCCTGCCCACACCGGCTTGACGCCGGCCAATTTCGGCCTCTTCGGCACGTGCGGCCCCAGCAGTTGGAGGCGGGCCTTCCGCACTGCGCTCGAGGCTCGAGGAGTCACCTATTTCGACCCGCAAGTGGAGAGCTGGACGCCCGAGCTCGCGCCCTTGGAAGCATTGCACCTTGCGAACGACCAGTTGGTGGTGTTCGCGGTGACCGAGGAGACGTTTGGGTTCGGCTCCCTGGCAGAAACTGGTTTTCCACTTCACGCGGTGCGCGCGACCAGCGCGCAGCACTTCGTACTTCTGTATATCGCGGAGGACGTCAGCGAGGAGCTGTGGCAGGCATCCCGGCCCAGGCCGAAGCTTCGCGCAGGGCGCGAATACTTGCTCGTGCGCACCTGGACAGGGTCAGCAAGCCGAACGTATTCGTTGCGAAGTCGCTCGAGGACCTTCTGCGCAAGGCCTTGATGCTGGTGGACGCGTTGGAAATCCTAGAGCGGGTGCGCGACTGAAGCGCGGACCCCCGTTTTCCGCCGCCGGAACGTCCCTATACCGAGGCAGGACACCCATCGCTTCGGAAAAGGAATACTCTCTTGATAACCCAACTCACAGCCAGCGGCTTCACCGCTGTCCCGTACTTTGAGACTTCGCTCCTCATGCAGGAGCATCCCAAGGGAATCACGTTTTCGACCAAACGGCCTAATGTCATCGTTGGTCCGAACGGCGCCGGAAAGTCCGCGCTGCTCAAGACTCTGGCGCTCCAGACGCTCTCGTACCAAACAGGTGAGAGCGCTTTCGACGACAACTACACCAGGGGCCTCGACTCGGACGACTACTGGCACCAGGCAGGCTACCGGTGGTCGAGAGACTTCCGTTACCTGAACGGGCTCGAGGTCGCAACCGACGGAGCGCCAGCGCTGTACTACCAGCCAGGCCACATCCCGGGCCACGACAACAGCATCGCCGCATCAATGATGTGCGGGTACTTCGACGAAGCTCGAGCCTACGGCACGCTCATCAAGGACAAATCGTCCGGGCAGCGAAGCCAAGCGTTGCTGGAAAAGCTCAAGGCACTGCTCTCCGGAGACAAACCAACCCTGAGCTACCAGTACGTGAACTGGCATGGCGGCACGCAGCCCCTCGCTGTAGACCGACTCCGCGACGCGTCCGACTGCACGCTCAGAGCCGAGGTGCTCAAGAAGCGATACGGCAACGTCGCCGCCGGCGCGGTGCCCGTCGTCCTGATGGACGAACCGGAGCAGTCGCTCGACGCGAAGGCGGAAGCGCTGCTTTGGCGGCAAATAGCAGATGCCGACATGTCGCGGCTGCAGGTCATCGTTGCGACCCACAGCCTTTACCCAATGATGCACCCAGAGCACTTCCATCTCATCGAGGCGGTGCCTGGCTATGTCGCAGAGGTGCAAAGCCTCCTCTCCTGATTGCAGGCGCCCTGGTCTCATGACCAGGGCGCTTCTCCTTGCAGGTGCTGAGCCAAGAGAAACGCCGAGCACAAGGCCCGGCGTCGAAGAAGGTGTTTTCAGACCTCGTGTTCAGGCGAAGCCGAGGCACGCTCGCTCTCGAGGTGCGGCGTTCCACCGAACGAGCGCAGGTCGTAGATTTGGCGCAGCGTTGCTTCATCCCATGAACGCACGAAGGAGCAGCCAAAGGTCTTGTTGCAGAAAAGCCGGCGCTCGACCTTGCCCAGCTCCTCCCACCGGCAGGGCTGGCCGTTGACGTCAGGGACCGCCAGCTTGTTCAGCAGGTAGTCCTCCAGAGCCGACAGGCGTTGCTGGCCGTCCAGCAGGACATCCGTGAACTTCCTGGCAAACAAAGGCTTCCCGGGTTCCTCGATATAGTCGGCCATGTCGTTGACCAGGTAGGTGCCAACGTCGATGTCCAGCCACAGCGAGGTGATGAACCTGGCCTTCTGCTCCCCGCTCCAGACGAGAGCCCTTTGCCAGTCGGGCAGAGGGTAGCCAAGCACGAACCGGCTGGCCCAGGGGTACAGCTGGCGTTGCTCAGCCTCCTTTGAAGTGAACAGTTCTAGTCGGCCCACGAGCTCGCCGATGGAGCGCGGTGACGTGGATGCGTTGATGGTCGCCCGCGGCATCTTCCGTGCGGGGTCGACGCCTGGCAGGTCGTGTCCGTCGTAGCGATGGAATGGCTTGGCGCTCATGCGGAGGCCCCATTCAAAAGTAGTTTCGTCATGTTTTTCCCTGAGGGCAGTGCCCAGTGGTCCTGCTCCGTGTAGCCAGGTCCAGCGTAGCGCTCAGTGGGCCCGGTGCGGCGCCAGAGCAAACCGCTTAGTTAAAGGCGTACTCGAGCCGGCCAGGTCGATAGCGGCCATTTTCGACGGCGCTGAGGGCGAAGCCGTAGCGGTTCACGAATGCGCGGCTATAGATGTGCAGCATTTCTTCCGCCACAGTGCAATGCGGCCTTTCACATTCGAGCTCGTGAAGCATTCGGTCGATGAGCCTGATACCAACCCCAGACTGGTGGTAGGCGGGCAGCACCCGAACACACCGAAGCTTGGTCTCCTCCTCGCCACGCTTTCCCAATGCCACGCCGACGACGTGGTCCGCTTCCTTTGCGAGCAGGAGGATGTCACTGCCGGCGGCCAGGCCGGGCACGACCTTACCGGCGTACCACCGCTCGAACCCGGGTACAGGGCATCGAGGTCTTTAAGGAAGGGCAGCGCCGCGGCTGCAACGCAGAGGGACTTGGAGCGCTCGAAACGCATGGGCAGGGAGCACGGACAGGTGGACGATGGCCGCTTACGTACGATGCGGCATGTCCCTATCGAAGACATCGTTCGAGGCGTTCGCCTCCGTTCTTTCTCGCCCGGACCGTGTACCGGGTACGCGAGCGCGCGAACGCTCTTGGACTGCTCGAAGCCCACGGGTGGCAATGGCCGCCCTGGGAAAGAGCACCCGCCGCAACCTAAGCTCCGTGCGAAGCCGTGTAGGAAGGCGGCTTAAACGCTCACGGCGCGCGCCACTTTTCCTACCAACCGGCCAGATTGCGATGTGCCGAGGCCGAATTGCCTAGGAAATTGCCGAGCTGTTGAAAGCTCGCTAGGCTGGGCGCAGGGGTACCGCATGTCGGCTACGGCCTGCCCAATTTGGGCATGACCGTGCCCAGTCTGGGCACGGAGGCACTCCCTACGGCCGGAAAGCTTCCTGGTCGACGAACTGGCCCGTGCGGGACATGGCGGGGATGAGTTCGGCGTCTGCGAACAGGCAACCGGTTCGCTGCAGCTCACGCTGGCCCTGCTTGTCGGCAGCCTCCGGGGCGTGGCCGCCCCCTGACTTCAGCGCCTGAAGCATTTGCAGGTAGCCTGGCCGCCACGCCTCAGTCTCTGGAAAGGAGGCACGAAGAGCTGCAAGAATCCGCATCCCCGCAAAATCCAGGTCGCCCCAGAAGTAGCTTGGCAATCTCAAGGTCGAACCCGCCGTCTGGTACAGCCAACCCTCGAACCGCGCACGGCCCTCGGCGGATGCGTCACCTTTGGCCGAGTAGTAGAGGGAGCTGCCCGCGGCGGTCCTCAAGCGCTGTGCGCTGCCCCGGAAGCCTGAGGCGAATGCCAGGATGAGTCCCTCAAGCATTGCCGTGGGCGCGCCGACAGCCTGCTCGAACGTCATTGCGTTCTCGATGAACAGCACCCCGCTGGGCGGACTTGGCGGCAGGAACACCTGAAGCTGCACAGGCGATTCGGGGAAGGGGCATTCCTGGACGCCGAGGACCGCACAAACCAGCGCTTGCCGCTTGTCCAGCACCTTGGACATGCCCCAGAACAGCCGGCTCGAGGCCTCTCGAAGGAGTACGGACTCTGGCACCAGGTTGGGCAGGGCGTTGAGGCGCTTCACTACCTCTGCCATGTCGCGATTCGGGATATCGATGCAGAAGTCGGCCACCGCGGCTTTTTGCTCGGGTGTCCCGATGAGGTGCTCGTTGACCGCTGCACGCCAGCGCTCCAGGCTGGAGCGGGGCCGCTCTAGCCGGCTGACTGCACGTCGCACGTCAGCTTCCGCCTGTACCGTCAGCCGGGGCGCCATCGCATAGCCCGAGCGAGAACGCAGCGCGGCCTCAGGTTTGACAGCGACCCATCCCCAGCGCGCCATGTCGCAGAGGTGGGCCCAGAGCTCTTCCTTGTCCGACTCCCGTCCGGCGCCGTAAAGCGCAGGCCAGGTGCGCTCGCTGAGCGCAAGTGAGGCCGTGCGAGCACTGCCCCGTACCTGCGAAGCGTCCAGCCTGTCCACCAGCAGGTTGAGCAGGGAGGCCACGCCCGGCGAGCCGACCCAAAGGGGGCACACGTTCACGCGGCAACCTCCGGCGCCAACGTGTCAGGGGACTTTTCGCTCGCCGTCGAGCCGGTTTGCGGCCGTGGCTCGGCAGCTTCGAAGTCGAGCGCCGCCTGCTCACGGGCCTGTGCACGCTGCGCTTCCCAGAGCGCGCGCATGCGGTCGGTCTTGAGGATGCGCTCGTCGTGGTCGGTCACGAAGTCGAGTTCACCGTTCGCTTCGACCTTCGCCCGAGAAACGCTGTACTCCCGGTTGAATTCATCCCGCAAGGGCCCGGCATTGCGTGTTGGCATGGAGCTCACGACCTGGAGCCGCAGCCCGTCGCTTAAGAATCGCAGAACCGCTCGGGCGCGTTGCTCGTCCATCTTGGAAAATGATTCGTCGTTGACCAGGAGCTTGAGGCTCGGGCCTTTTTCGAACACCTTGAGTCGGTTGGTCACCACCGCCGCACGCACGATGTACGCCGGCGTTTCAAGTTGGCCACCAGAGCCCGTGCCCCAGGTCGAGAGCCCGATGCGGCTCCCGTCGGACGAATGGCTCCAGATTTCGTACTGACGATAGTTCCGATAATCGGCGATGCGCATGAGCTCCCGGCTCGCCCGGTCCTGGTCCTGGTCAAGCAAGAGCGCACGTAGGCGGTCTCTCACCAGAAGATGTTTTTCGGAGAGTTCGGACTTTCCGAACAGGTCCACCGAATCCTCGCCATCCCCGGATTCAGAAAGCTCGGCGACTGCCTTGAAGAAGCTGTAGTACTCCTCATACTCCGGCACCCATCGCGTCCAGTCGATGCTAAATTTTTCACCGCCGAACTTGAGGTTTTCCAGCTCGATGTTGAGCTGGCGCAGCGTCCGGATGCCATCGTCGACCTTGGTCTTGATTTCAACGCAGAACTGCTTGGTGAACACGTCGTGGAACGACCGCTCAGCCCCTTCGATTTCTTCCCGGTTGTTGTAGAGCCCAACGCTCTTCATCGACTGATGCAGCTCGCCGGCCGCGGCGCCGAGCTTCAGCAGGGCCGAATAGTAGGGTTCGAAGCTTGCCGGCTCGAAAAGCATGGGAATCGCTTCGAATCGCTCCTCCTGCCGTGCCGTTGCGTTGTAGTCCGCCAGCAGACCTCGGACATCCCCCAACAGTTGGTCAGGAAGCACCAGTAGACTCGTGGTGAGCAGTTGCTGGACTTCAGCGACGTCGAGACGCCTGTCCTCGAGCATCACGTCCACCCTCTGTGCCATCAACGGGTAGGTGCGCTGCACGTTGAGCTCACAAAGCCTGGCCAGTCTGCTGGTCTGCAACTGGACGTCTCGCAGCCGTGAGTCGTAGCGGCCGCGGACGGTCTTGATGATTTCCTCTGCCGCCTCGACTTCCTGGTCGGCCAAGACCACGGCTCTTTGGGCGGCCTGAATGGAGGTGTCCAGCTCGGCTAGCTCCCCCTTCAACTGCTTTAGTTCGTCCGCAAGCTCGGACGCCTCGGAGAGGTCCAATTGTGAGAGGGAGCGCTGTACGTGCTCGATATCCGCAGCCAACGCCCCCAGCGGAGCGGCGTTAAAGGCGGGCTCCTTGAGGCCGTTGAGGCTGCGACGGACCTCCTTGAGGCCTTCGTTCAACGCCTCCAGCTCCCGGGCCTGTTGAGCGGCTGCATCGAGCTTCTGCCCGTACTCTGCCAACGCGGCCTCCCGCGCGGCCTTACCGAACACCAGGCTCTTGCTCCCAGAGGTGAACATCGTCCGCGAGCCACTCCCTTTTCCGTCCCGGGTCACCCCGCGCGAAGTGAATCGGAGCTCCTCGGTCGACCGGACCTTGACCACGGCGCCGAACTGGTCAATCAAGTACGCCTTGGCAATGGGGTTGTCGGTGTGCAGCTCGTGGATGATGGAGTCTGCCGGCACACGTGCCGCATTGGCGCTCTTGAGGCAATGTGCGCCCTGGATGACCCGGCAGCGGGACCGCACACCCTGCAGCAGCTCGATGGCTTGCGCCTCGAACTCCTGCCGCACTATGAGGTTGAACCGCGCTCCGTCCATGTAGCCTTCGATGGCTGGCTGCCACTCGAGGGAAAGCGGCTCCACCAGGTCACAAAGGACCTGAACTTCGGCGCCCGGCAGCCGTGTCCGAATCAATTCGAGAGCTGGAACCGTCTCTCGAGGGTAGTCGCCGCCGCCTGTCGAAAGGCGCTGTTTGGTCGCATCGAGTTCCCGAATCGTGGCCTCGACGCTGTCCCTGCGCGACTCGAGGCTACGCTCCTCCGCCGCCAGTGCCATGGCCACGCTCTGTTCAGTGCCAACCAAGCGGTGGTACACCTCGCTCAAGCCATCGTTGGAGTTCCGAAACCCCTCCGCGAGCTGTTCGAGGCGGCTCGGATTCAGCGGTCGCTCGCTCGACGCCTCGACCAGGACATCCCGAAGGCCGGTGAGCCGGTCAAGTGACGTCGCCCCCAAGGAGCGGGCCACGGCTTCCACGGCGGTGCGTAACTGTGGGAATTGGTCAGGAATTGGTTTCCCCAGGAGGTGCCGCGCCACGTTGTCCAACCGCGCCGCAGCCGTGACGGAGGCCCCTAGGGCAGAAAGAGTCGCGCTTGCCGACTCGGTCAGCCGCCCCAGGTCAGCTTCAAGCTTCATCTTGTCGCTGTATGCCCGAATGCCGGAGAGCTGTGCGCTGAGCGCAATGCGGCGTTCGTCGAGCTGCTCACGCTCCTTTTTGCGTTCACGCTCGAGGTCCTCGTAGCGCGTCGCGCGTGCGTTGGCTTCTGCCTTGCGCCCCAGTTCCTTCTCGATTCGCTCATTGTCGTTGCGCTGGTGCAGCCGCGCCTGTAGCAGTTCATGCAGTACTAGTTCTTCGTAGGCGGCGGTCGCCTTCGAAGTCACAGCCGTCAGTACATCAAGCTGTTGAACCGCGTCTTCGAGGCGCTTGCCCTCCCGCTTCAGGTTCGTCACCTGCTGCATCAGCTCGCTGATTCGCGAGATGCTCTCTTGGAGGTTCTTCGCGTTGAACTCCAGGATGTCGTCGCGCACAAGGTCGTTGACCGAGCCGATGGGGCGGTATGCGATGGACTGGCACCAGGCCTTTGCGGCATTCTGGGCTTCATCCCACGGGGCGGACCCGCGTCCCCGAAACCGCCCGTAGAGCGCGCACATGTAGTCCCTTTTGTGGGCCTCGAAGGAGTTGACCCTTGGGTAGCGCGCCTTGAGCCGGCGCACGATGTCCTCCACCGCGACGTACTCACCGCGTTCGGCGTCGACCATAAAGTCGTCGAGCGCGAGGGCGGCGTCGTCCACAATGATGAGTTCCAGCCGCTCCAGCTTTGCGTCACGTCGGTCACCGGTCCCGTCGACACGCGCAGAAACGCCCACGATGGCAGTGAAGGTCTTCGCGGAATCTTCGTTCACGTCGGGCCTGAATACCGCGGCGACATAACCGTGCGCGCCATCGACCCGGGAGAAGCTGTTTCGGTCCGCGCCCACGATGAACGACTCTAGCGTGCGCTTGGTCTTCCCCCCGCGGCGTTGCCCCTGGGTCACCTCGTCCTGGCCCGGGTTGTAGCTGTAGACGCCCGGATAAGCTGCCGTCATCACCGTTTGGATGGCGTCCAGCATCGTGGACTTGCCTGACCCGCTCTCGCCGGTCAGAAGGGTCTTCTCTCCGAATTCGTAGCTTCCAGGGTACATCTGCCCCCAGTTGGCCAGGACCATGCAATCGAGCTTCATTCTTCGACCTCCTCTTGGGCCGAGGCTTCGACCTGAATCACACCGTCGGAATCCATTGCTGCAGCCAGCGCGTCATTGCTGACGATGCCCAAAATCGTCGGCCGAATGGCGATGAGCGCGTCCTCGTCCGCAATAGAAAAGTTCGGGGCCACCCGTACCAGGCGGTGGCGGCGCAGCTCTGCGAGCAATGCCATCTTCTCGCCCATGCCCGCCGGCAACGGTCGCTTGAGCTGGGTCTGCAGGGTCGCCGCGACCTCCTCGAAGCCGACCAACACCTCGCCCTGCGGCTGGATGTCGCCGCTATTGAACTTGTTCTGGTAGATGAACCGCAGCGCCAAGGCTGCAGCCACGAAGTCGGCCGATACCCGAGCTCGCAACGACGGCACGGGAGGGTGCGTGTCGGGCGGTACGCCGTCGACCAGCGCGCCGGGCGCGTAGAGTCGAAAGTACTGGTTAGTCGCGTCGTGGTGAAGCATCAGGCCCGCGACCTCGAAATACTCCGTTACCAGCGATTCGATACGTCGGACGTCGTCGTAGAGCAGCTGCTCTGTTCGGTCTTCGTCGCGCAGGAGGACGCCGTAGGAGAGCAGTCGGGCGATGATTTCGCGGAAGCGCTCAGGACGCAGGTTGGCCTCAGCCAGTTGCTCGCGGATAAGGGAAGATAGGTTCATTCTTTGAAGGAGATTTCGTAGTCGTTGCCGCTGTAGAACTCGTTTTCGAGGCGGTAGGGAAGCTTGCGAGCAACAAGGTCCTTGTCCGCCGCGCTTCGCGCAGCCTCGACCGTTTGCATGATGCTGATGACCTCGCGCGCCGTGGACGCGGGTAGGGCGGAAAGTCGGATGGGATGCCGGAACAGCCGCAGGTCCGCACGCAGCCGTGCGGCAAGGTCGACATTCGACACGGAAAACACCTCTGATTCGGCCCGGCGAACCGCCGCATCGCGCCTGGACTCCCAGGTAGGTCGCGGGCGGAGAGTGACCGTCACCGCCTTCCGGCGCTGTGTGGCCGTGCGGAGCTTGAAGCTGGCAGGGTCAAGCAGTCGAACCTCCGCGCCAGCGATTTGCTGGCCGATGCGTTCGAGTAGCTCATCCTGACCGGCTTCTGTTGATTCCGCAATGCGCTGAATGGCTGCGAGGTAAGCGTGGCGGGTCTGGCCCGAGCGCAGCATCATCGACTGCAGAGCCAGGCCGTTTACCCGCTTGAGGTAGGTTTCCATCGCCTTCAGAAAGCCTGGCTGCTTGGAGTCGCACGCCGCGTCCACGATGTCCTCAATCCGCGTGAGCACCCAGTCGTACGCTGAGGCACCCGAATGGTCCTTAACGAGCCAGTGGGCCATGTCGTTCAGGTGCGCGTTCATCCGCTCGAACCGGGCCTCCGGAACATGCCGGAGCTTCTCGATGTTCTGGCGAATGGCCTGCCGGTTGAGTGTGACGTTGTCCGCCGTGAGCTGCTTTGCGAAATCGCGCTGAAACCGACGCAGGAACTCGACGAACTCCTCCCACTGCTGGCTTGCGGTGGCCGTCTGCATCACGTGCCGCAGCAGTTCCTGGAAGTAGTCGATGCCCTCGTTGAGGTCTTCAATGACCTTTTCCGCATATTCATAGGCGTCGACCAGGTCGTAGGCATCCCCGCGAGCGAGTGCGGACTCAAGAGCATTTCGGCAGCTGCGCATGTTGCGCTGTCGGCTACGGCTGGGCCGGTCTAAGGATGCGAAAGCATGCGCAAACAGCTTCCCGGGGCGGGAGAACCGAAACGCGGTGACCAGGCCTTGCCTGTCCGCAAAACTCTCGAGCCAGCCATCTGCCAACAGTGAGCGGACAACAAGGGCTGTCAGCTGCGAGGGGTCTTCGGCCTCAGGCGCATTGAAGTCGTCAGGAGGCGCGTCGTCGGAAACTTGGCTCTGGTGCTCCCGCACGACAGGCAGTAGCAACTCCCGCAGGGAATCACGGGTCATGTTGTGGGCGTAGTCCGCCTGCGGGCCGTGAAGGCGTTCATACAGTGTCCGGAGGCAAGCCACGACCAACTCCCGTCGGGAGCTGTTGACGGGCCTGAAGAACCGCTGCCTCTCCGCCTCAAAAAACATTGCTTGACCTCAATTCAGAATTCTGTCGGAAATTTAGGAACCGCCCTGCGCGGCCTAAAACGTAGGGGTGACTCTAAAGCATGTGCACTTGTGCGCCAAGCCGGGGTCGGGCTACCTCAGCAACTGGTCCCTCTCGTAGCAAATCCGCTGGAGCTCGTAGTCTGCGACCTTGCGCTCGCCTGAGCACGCACCAGAACTTGGCCGAACCCATGCCGACGGTTGATTGTGCGAACGTGGCTGAAAGGGTTGCTTGCATAGGGTCGGAGCCGGGCGCGGCCGCGCGCCGCTAGGTCAGATTGTTGTGTGCCGCGGCCTCTGCTTCGCCATCTTCACGGCCCTGAGCCTCGAGGTCGGCAACTCGGGCACGTCGCCATTCGTCAGACGACATCTGCCACAGCATGTGGCCCTGCATGTCGCCGCCGTCTGGGTCGGTCCCGCGTTCGTCGTCGGCCGTATCCTCGAAACCCAGGACAAAGCCGCGCAGCCAGGCTTTTGGCGGCACGAAGGGATTGGCGACAGGTGCGAGGGCGGAGGCGCCCGCCTTGAGGTCGGGGTCCTCGACATCGGCTGCGAAGCGTTGAATCGCCAGCAAGAGCCGGGCCCGGGTGGCGTCGCCGGTAGCGCGTTCGAATCCGAGGTTACGGAGGGCTGCGTCGAGGTCTGCCATGCTGGTCTGCCGTGGGTGCGCCGGCGGGCTGCGCGACGCTTCATGGATTATCGCCGCGCTCTCACGGCAGTCACGTCTCGCAATGGAGGCCGAAGCTCCCATCGATTCGGCCAACGTCGGACCTAGCGTTTCTCTGCTCACGCAGCAGCTCCGCATCTCCCTTGCTGGGGAGGAGGAGTCTCAAAAGCCCGACTCATCGGGGACCTCGTTGGACCGGATAACGGTCCGAATTGGTCGTGGGCGGTCGGGCAGTATCCGACTGGTGCGGGGCCTGTGTTTCCCCGCGACTATGGGCGGTCCTGAAAGCCTAAGCTTCGCCGATTCCATGTCTGCCAGCGCACGTCGTCTGCTCGGGCTGCTATCCCGAGCGGCACCCACGAGGCTGCACCCTTTAGGAAAGGCGCAATCTGCTGGAAGCAGTGACTGGCATTATAGCACAAGCGGTTTAGCTCTTGGCCTAAAACGTATTGAATGCAACTGCCGCACAGAAAAACTCCAGCACGAAGCTGGAGTTGGAATGGTCAGCGACCGCGAAGGCGTTCCGGGCCGTAGAAATGCACCGTGCCATCACGCGGAACCCGCTGTCGAGGCGGTTGCAGGTAGTGAACGTCAGGACGGCGCTCAACGAACACGACTGGAACGGGCTCACGGTAGCCATAGGGAGTGAACACCTGGGGTTCCGCCGGCTCGAAGGCTGGCTCGTAGACCACGGGAGTAATGGTGCACGCGCTCAGAACGAACGGCGCTGCGAGCAGCAGCAACTTTGCGAGTTTCATGAGATTTCCTTGTGTCGATAGTCCTCTTTCGTATAGGGAACGCGCAGGAAGCCCTCTGCTCCTGGCCGTTCCAAATGAAAAGCCCCGCAGCCGAAGGGCGTGCGGGGCTCGAAGAGCGGCAGTCCGCCTACGCTGAGAACGCGGGAGCGAATGCTGCGAGGCGGGCCTTGAGCGACTCAAGGGCGCTCAGGTACGCCTCGACATCCTCTTGGTACGACGCATCGAGGTCGTAGTAGTCGAACGACAGGCCAAGCTTCGCCCGCAGGTCCGCGATGCGAAGACTTCCGTTGGAGCTGAAGACGAGAGAGAAGGCATCCTCCCACGCGCTCTCGGTGCCAGCATTCCGGGCGACAGCGCCGACGGAAAGCAGCCAGTCGATGACTTTCAGCAGTTCGTTGTAACGTGCGCGAGGAACGGCCGGAGCTGGCTCGTCCATCGCAGGGGCGGCCGGGTTGGCCGGATTCATGGTATCTGTCATGTCGATAGGAGGCGACGCCTCGTTGTTGTCCTGGGCTGTGTAGCCAACGAGGCCACGCCGGCGCCTCAGGCCGCCAATGGCACAGACTCGACGTTGAAAAAGTTGAGATTTCCCTTGAGCGCAACGAACGGGAGAGGGACGGCCTCATCGAGGACGAAGCCGAACTCGTTGAAATACCACTTCGAGCTGTACGCCCCGTTCGCTCTGCTACCCGGCTCCACGCAGTCGACCACCGATGCCTGGCCCACGATGCCCCCGAGCTCGAACTCCCCGGGCGCCGGCATCGCTATCTCAGGGAACGTCTCGCGAACCCAGTCGTAGCCTACGCGGTCGAACTTCTTGCCGGCATGTACGAGGAAGGCGCCGCGGTGCTTGGTGCGCCAGGTGCGGTTCTCGACCGGCTTGTGCCCATGCACGATGAGCCAAGCCCAGGGCTGCTGGATGCTCAGGGCCTTCATTTCGCAGATTCCAGGACGCTCACGGGCTGGGCGAGTCGTTGGTTGAGAAAACGGCTTTGCGCCAGGAGGGTGTCCACCTCGGCGGACAGGATGCCCGCCTGCAGCGTCTCGACGTGCGCCTGCAAGGTGCGCAACTGGCCGAGCAGCAGGTCCTCCGCCGTTTGGCCGTCTGCAACACGGGCGGTGCGGGCGTAGAGCGGCGGCAGGCGAAGATAAGCCTCGACCGCCTGTGGCAAGAAGATTTTGACGGTCTGCTTAAGCTCTGCACGGTTGGTCGCCTGCACCAGGCCCGCGCCCTCCATCTCCTTCAGGCGAGGCATGAGGTCGTGTGCACGCTCGATGAGGTCGCTAAGGATGTCTCTCGCGGACGCGGGAAGTTTCGGCATGGCGTTGTCCCGTAGCCACTGGAGGCTGGCTTCGGTCGACAGGTCGATGGGCTTGCTTTCAACCTTTGTCTCTGGACCGATAGGAAGCAGCCAGACGGCGGCGTATGCCGCAGCCGCAATAAGCCACCACCAGGCGTCAATGATGCCGAGCAGGTACAGAACCGTCACTGCGCACGAGGCGCCGACTGCGTAAAGGTTGCGGTCGCAAAGGAGGAACTTGAGCAGTTTGGCGGGCATGGCGCGAAAGGTGTCGAGGATGGAAGCAGGCCCAGCGAGGTCTACTGGTATGCCCGGATGGTCTTCAGGACGCGAGCGAGGCTTGTCGAACGAGCATCGAACACCTTGCCGCCGGTGGCGGCCGAGAGTCCTTGGAGCTCGTCAAAGTTCGCGTCACCGTATGCCACGGCGAAGACGGGGATGCGCGGCTCGCCGGCGTCCTTCACAAAGGCCTTGAATGTGTCAGCGTTGATGCCCGTAGCGTTCTCGCCGTCGGTCAACAGCACGATGCTCACGCTGCGTTCGCCGCTTCGGGCGCGCGCCTGGGCTGCCTGGTAGGTCACCCGGGCTGCGTTGTAGATGGCGGTGCCGCCGTTGGCAACCAGTGATTCGACGTACTGGCCGGCGGAGCGCAATGCGACCTTGTTCGCAACGGGGTCGTCCGTCAGAGCAACGTAGCGGCTTTCGTAGACCTCGTGGTTGAACGGAGAGATGGTCAGCTCCTCCCGTGCGCGGAAGGTCGAGAAGCGGGACCCGGAGCCGACGTCTGCATTCGTCAGCGCCGTCATGCCCTGCTTGAGGGCAGCCAGGCGGGCGCCACTCATCGAACCGGAGATGTCCAGGACGAAGAACGAGGAAGCCGGCCGCGAATAGACGTCGCCGAATCCTTGCAGGATGGCATCCACCACGGCAAGGGAGCCGGGAAAGGGGAGCTCGTTGACGACCTCGTCCGACGCAACGCCGGCCAACGGACGGCGGAACGTAGTCGACGCGATGCGCTGCTGGGTGTCATCATTGCGCAGGTGTTCAACCAACTGGCCGTAGAACTCGGCCGACTTGCTGCCTGACATCAGCATCAGAGGGTAGTCCGCCGTGATGACCCCTTCCTTGGGGATGAGCACGTCGAGCTTGGCGGCCCCCTTGGCGTTGATGCCAAGGATGACCGACTCGTAGTTGATTAGGCCGTCAGCCTTGGAGGGGTCCGCGACGAATTTGTCTGCCAGGTCCCCAGATGAGCCCGAGGTGATGCTCTGCCTGGAGAAGAAGTTCTTGAGCGCGTCGACCGGGATGTCCTTGGCCTCCAGCGCATCTCCCTTGCCCGAGAGCTCGGCGGCCAGGCCTACGAGCGCCACGAAACCCGTGTTCGAGGCTGCCGGATTGGCCATGCCGAAACGGAACTTGCCGTCCTTGGAGGCCTTGACGACATCCGACCAGCTCGTCTTGCCAGAAACCCAGCCGAGTTCCTTGGCCTTCTCGCTGCGAACGCCGAGCACGACGCGCGAATAGAACGTCTTTTCCGATGCCTTGACCTGCCCTTTCAGGCCAGGAATCAGCTGCAGGTACTTGCCATTTGAGAGCCAGAGTGCGTCGTACGTGTGAGCCTCAGAGACGCGGTCAATTGCGTCGAGCGACCCCGTGTACTCGAACGTGACCTGCACTCCATGCTGAGCGCCATAGGCCGTCACAAGAGGAGCGACATCCTTGAGCTCGGAGCCGGCCAGGATTTTGAAAGCAGCACCGGGCGCCGAAGGGGCGCCGACCGCTGAATCGACCTTCCCGCACGCTGCGAGGGTGATAGCAACGGCAACGGCCGACGCCAGCGAGAGAATGCGTTTGAACATGGTGCGCTTGGGGCAGTTCGATGTTGAAAATTGGGCAGGGCCCTACTTGGCGGTGCAAAACGTCCGGACGGCGGGTGCTTGGAGCTTGATGTCGAAGGTGGTCACCAGGACGGACATGGCCAGTTGTCAGTTCGTGGTGGTACTGGCGGCCGGTGCAGAGACCACGTCGCCAGACCAGGACGAGAACGGATTGCCGACGGCGTCAACGGCGAACGGGTTGGGCGACGCCGCAAAGATGAAGATGGCGACTGCGATGGATGCGAGCATTCTTTGTGTTTTCCTTGGGATTCGACAGAAGCGCTTTACAGCGGCATTGCGGCAGCAAGCACGGCCACGGGGAAGGCGGCGCCGGTGGTGAAGGACGTGACGGCGACGACAGCGATGATTGCGAGCAGCATGTGGATTTCCTTGAGTGAAGTGGCTTTTGGGTTCAGAGTGCGATGCCGCCGGCGGCAACCGGGGCGGGAAGATTGCCGGCCGTGGCCGACTGGTCGTTGCGAATGCGCTGCATGTGCTCGTCTAGCATTCCGCGCACCACAGCGTTATTGCTCTCCATGGTCAGGAGGGACTGGCTACGGAAGTTGTCCATGATTTCCATCGCCTCGTACGTCTTGTCGAACATCGCCTGCAGCTTCTGCACGGCGAAAAGCGGGTCGCTGGCGAATTCGGTCGTGGCCTTGGCGTGGTCGCTCAGAGCGGTACCGGTGGCCTCGACCAAGCCTTCGACGCTTGCATTGGCGCCCTTGAGCATGGCCATCGTTTTCATCTGGACGCCCAACGAGCGGGCCATCGTCACACCGAGGGACATTGCTGCCATGCCGAGGGTGGACACGCGGTCGCAGCCGTTCATGGCTTCGCGGCCGGTGCGGCGAATCTGGCCCAGCGCATGGTGTGCGTTCACAGTCAAGGCTTGAGTAGCCAGCAGGTCACCCTGGTTCTGGCGAATGTAATAGAGCACTTCCTGCTCCAGCGCACGAGCACGGTCCGGTTCCGCTGTGCGAATGCTTTCGATGCTCGTGCTCAGGCGCTGGTCCAGGCCGTGGATGAAGTAGACAGCCGCCTCGAGCTTCTCGAGCGCCGCCCAGAGCTTCGTCTGCGAGGTCCCCAGGTCGCTCACACCTCGGCCGACCTCGTCCTTTGCGGCGACGACGTTCTCCTGGATTGCCGACATATGTGAGTCGGCGGACTCATAGCGGCGCAGGTAGCGCGTCAGGCGGTCACCCCATGGGAGCTCCAGCCCGAATACCTTCGAGGGCACTGGGACGCCCAACACCTTGGTAGGGGCGAAGAGATTGCCCTGCTTGGAGGGGTTGAACTGGTCGAAGAGCTCGCGCATCTCCTGAATCGCCAGGTATGCCGGCGACTCCGCATCTTTCGCGAAATTGGCGCTGGTGAAGGAGTTCGTGAGCGTCGTCGCGTCAGCGATTTCCTTGCGGCCAACCTGGAAAGCCTGCTGCAGCTTCGCTTGGAACTCGTCCGAGGCGACGTCGGCGTTTTGCAGCGAGGCCACGAACGCCTCCAGCTGGGCATCCACCGCCTGTCGGGTCGCCTCCGGCAGCTTCACGCGCCCTTTGGCGTCAGCCGGCACCATGGGGGTCAATGCCTCCGGGGGTGTGAGTACCAGGGGAGCCACGGTAACGGCGGTTGCAACGGCTACTTCGGTTTGCTGAGAGAGAGGTTGGGTCATTGCAGGGCTTTGCCTTCGAGCTTGTTGACGAGCACTTGATTCATCGCGTCCAGGACCGGTGTCGAGGGCGCATCTGCGAGATTGAGAAGTTCAGGAGCATCCAGCTCGATTTCCTTGGCCGCAGCCTCGAAAATTGCCGGGTCGGTGGTTCGGAACCCGTATTGCGCGGCGATGACCTGCGCTTCACGGTTGTTGGAAAGGATTTCGCCGAGTTTCTTGCCATTCGCGCTGCGGCCGACCAAGATGTGCTTCAGGACCAGGCCGGGCTGCGGATAGAGCAGGGTGTGCGCATCGTTGAGCTTGCCCTGACGCTTCGCCTCGACGAATTGACTTTCGTAAACGAGCACCAGCGGGGCCTTTCCCATGCCCTGACCGATGTAGTCCTCGAAGGGGCCGGAGAGAGTGCTCTCTTGGAAGCCCTGCCGACTGATGAGCGGCGAAAGCTCGTCCGCAAGGGCCCCGGCTTTGGCGAGGTCAGTCGGGACCTCGTTGCCATTGCGGATGTAGGCGAGCGTAGCGATGAACAGGGCACCCGTGTTGGACTTGCGGACATCGGGCGTGTTCACTAAAAACCCGCGGTTCACGCTGAAGACGTCGTTGCCCGACAGTTGGTTCCAGCGTTTGGCTGACACCATGAGGGGCAGCGCCTTCTCCAGGTTCAGGTCGCCGTGCTTGCCAACAACCTTCACGAGCCCGTTTGCCGACAGAACCGGCACCAGCTTCTTCCAGCTTGCGACGGCCAGCGGAGTCGAGAAGACGGGGTAGGCGCTCGAGCCGGGCAGGACGGCGCTGAAATCGCTGGCCGTATTGGCGCCAGCGGGCCACACGGCATCGAACGTGCCAGCTCGAGCCACATCGGCGCTCGTGCTGCCCGACTTCTCCAGCTCGAGCTTGAGCCCCTCAGCAGCCAGGATTGCGGTCAGCTGCTCGTCCTTGAGAAAGGCAAACTTCGCGCTCCCGGTGAGCACCTTGACGGTCGCGACCTTGGCGGCGGATGCTGGGGCCGGGTCGCCCGCAGCAGCGCCGTCTGCAGCCGGCACGCTGGACATGGATTTCCAAATGCCTCCGCCGATGGCAAGCACGAGCGCGCCAAGGAGAACGTACCGAATTTGCTTGTTCATGAAGTCTAGGGTCCCCGAGTGGGTTTGTGTTTTACGCATCGTACCATGAAAGGCGCCTAAACCGCAATATGGAGGTATTTTAGGTACAGGCAGTGTCAGTTGGCCGCGCCGCGGCGGGGCCGCAAACGTTCGCGCACTGCCGCAGGAGTCCTCCACACTAGCGTTCATGCGTTATAGACGCAGTGCTTTACTTGTCATTTTAGGTACGTTACGCTATAATGCGTGCACTCCAACGAACAAGACATCAAGGTCCTCCCCACATGCTCCGCTCTGGTGACTCAATCCGCCTGACTTCCAATGAACGTGAAGTTTTTGCCTCCATCACCGGCGGCGAGGGCCTTCCGGCTCCCACGACCGTGGCCGAGCACAACAAGGCGCTCCAGGATGCATCGGAGTACCACGCCCAGCGCGATACCGCGGAGGACAAGTTGCTGGCAGCGCTGGCCCTGGACCTGTTGGCATGAGCGGCAAGCCTGTTGGGGCGAAGTGGAGTGGCAGCAAGCTCACCGTCATTACCGAGCGAACTTCCGCGTGGCGCCCCATGGCGAAGGCCCCGAAGGACGGAACCGTCATCCTCGTGTGCGAGACCCCCAATGGGGAGGCGTGGAACGTCATGCCCGCGGCGTTCATGAATCTGTACGGCGGCGGCCGGCTCGCATGGTGGGGCGTTTCGCCCACGTCGCGGTTGCCGACCCATCTGATGACGCCAGAACGGATGGAATCTGCCGACGAGCATTCGCCCTTGGCCGTCGACTGGCGCCCCATCGCGCTCACCCCGATTTGCTGGCAGCCAATGCCTGAGCTGGAAGACGTCTCGACGCTCCGCCGGCGCTTCAGCGCTATCGCTGCTCACAAGTACAAGGACCTGGTGCGGGCGGCGGGAGCGGTGCCGAGCGCGACCTAGTTGCCTTCGAGGACCCAGACCCCGCCCAGCCGAGGCGCTTTCGATTTAGCCCCATGAACTCCAGGTCGCAGTGACAACCATCTACGTCTTTGGCAGCAACAGGGCGGGTCGACACGGAAAGGGCGATGCTCTGACGGCTCGCCTGCGCCATGGCGCCATCTACGGCCAAGGGGAGGGCCTCCAGGGCCGCAGCTACGGCATACCGACCAAGGATGGGTTCCTAAGGCCCCTTTCCTTGCCAGACGTCGCACAAGGCGTTGCGCGCTTCCTCGCTTTCGCACATGCTCACCCGGAGTTGACTTTCGACGTGCAGGGCGTTGGCTGCGGCCTGGCCGGGTTCCTGACTGCTCAGATAGCACCACTGTTCAGTGACGCGCCGCCCAACTGCTACCTTGAGCCGCGGTTTGTGGCGCACCTGCGGGACCTTGGCGTCGAAAAGAAGGCAGGCCCGCCACCCTCCGCCCAGGTTGACGCTGGCCAGGCCACGTTGGACTTCTGAGGCGCGGTAGGCCGTCGAACTCCCCGAGACGAAAAAAGGCTCTCCACAGGGGAGAGCCTTCGGAATTAAAAATTCCAGAACTGCGAATTACGTCGTCAGCAGTGCCGTCACGATGATGAGGCGAGCCTTGGCGTTGAGCGACCGGGAGTCCAGCATCCGATGGATGTGCTCACGCTGGCCAGCAGAGAGCAGCTCGTCGACGATGTAGTCGAAGTCTGCGAGACCGTTCGCCAAGTCGGGTGACTGGGCGAGACGGTTCGCAAGAAGACCGGGATTCTTCTTGGCGACTTCGAGCACGGTGCCTTTGGCTGACTTATGTGCCGCTTGTTCCAGCGCAAGCGCGGTTTTGACATTGGCCTTCACGAAAATTCCTGTAGTTAACCTGAACCGTATAGACACAAGGCTTTAGGTACTTCCAGGGGCGTAAGGATAGGCAGACCGCTTAAACCGTACCCGTATGAAACGCTTCCCTACACAGGGCACAGGACAACCTGTTGCGCGCTTCGGCAGCGCACCCGTCAGTAATCATTTTTTTGAGGCACTATGGATTTCTTTCTGCTACCTCAAGTCGCACCGTTCACAGCTGCCCTTGCGGCAGTGGCAGTCATAGGGATGTTCGAGCTCCTCAGCTTGGTGGTCCTGGGCGTCGCCGCCATCACCCATGTTCTCGACAACCTGCTGGACCTGGATACGCCGGACTTCGCCGGTCTGGACTGGGTCCTCATCAAGGGTGTCCCCCTGATGGTGACCCTCATCACGGCTCTGGGCGGCTTCGGCTGCGCCGGTTTGGCCGTTCAGACGATGCTAGGAACCCCCGGCGAGCCAGTGGCTCTGCTGCCGGCAGCAAGCATCGGCATCGTCGGGGCCCTCGCCAGTGTTCGCGGTATCGGCGCATTCTTCAAACGCTATCAAATCGCCCACCACAGCACCGCTGTGTCCCTGGAATCACTGGTCGGCCGCGAGGCCGTGCTGCAAAGCCAGCTCGCACGCATCGGCTTCCTCGGCGAAGCACTCGTTCGGGACGAGCACGGCAACGTGCACTACGTCTTCGTTCAACCTGAGGAAGGCACCCCCGACCTCGTGCACGGCGCCCGCCTCGAGCTCCTGGCCTTCGATGGCTCGAACTTCCGCGCACGCGCCGTGAAGTAGCCCCTTCTCAAGAACCCGTTTCCCAATCCAACCAAAGGAACCTATCCATGAGCTTTCTCTCATCCCTCGCCGGCATCGGCATCCCCCTCCTCGCCGTCCTCATCGTCATCGTCGTCATCGGCTTTGTACTGTCGAAGCTCTACGTCAAGGTGGACGCCGAACGCACGTTCGTGCGCACTGGCATGGGTGGCCGCAAGGTCGTCCTCAGCGGTGGCGCCCTGGTGCTGCCCATCTTCCACTCCATCACGTGGGTGAACCTGAAGACGCTGCGCCTCGAGGTCACCAAGAAGGACGACCACTCGCTCGTGACCGGAGACCGTCTCCGCGTGGACGTGGGGGTTGACTTTTTCGTGCGCGTTGGCAACAACGCTGAAAGCATCGGCCTGGCTGCGCAAACGCTCGGCGATTTGACGACCAAGCCGGAACTGCTTGCAAGGCAGGTCGAAGCCAAGTTCGTGGACGCTCTGCGTGCCGTGGCCGCAAAGATGGCTCTCAACGAGTTGCATCAGCAGCGCCACGAGTTCTCGCAGGCCGTGCAGAACGCCGTCGCCCCCGACCTGGCAAAGAACGGCCTGGAAATGGAGTCGGTGTCGCTGACCTCGCTGAATCAGACGGACAAGCGCTACTTCAACGTGGACAACGTCCTCGATGCGGAGGGCCTGGCCAAACTGACGGCTGTGACCGAAGCGAACAAGAAGACCATCAACGACGTGGAACAGACGAACCAGGTGGCCATCGAACAGCGAAACCTCGAAGCCGCCCGTCAACGTGCCGAAATCAAGCGCGACACGGCTGAAGTGACCCTGCAGAACGACCTCCAAGTCGCCACGATGACGGCCAACCGCGAAGCGGAAATCGCCGCCACCCAGGCAGACGGTCGTCGTCGTTCGCAGCAGGCGAGCATCGACGCAGAGCGTGAAATCGAACTGGCACGCGTCGCCTCGGCGCAGACGGTGAAGACGGCGGAAACCGCCTCGGAAACTGCCGTTCGCCTCGCCCAGCAAGAGCAGGCCATCACGGTGTCGAACAAGACGACGCAGGAAGCGCAGGCCGAGTCGGAAGCGAACAAGGCGCGTGCGCTGGCTGTCGCTGCCGAGGAACAGGTCCGCACGGCCCAGGCAACGGAAATCGCGAATCGTACGAAGGCCGTGGCCGTCATCGCCGCGCAGCAGCGCGCCGAGGAAGACTCCATCGGCATCGTGGTCGCAGCAGAAGCCGAGCAGACGGCGGCCAACCACCGCGCCATGGCACTGCGCACCGAAGCAGAAGGCCATCGTGACGCCCAAGTGGCACGCGCTGCCGGTATCCTGGCAGAAGGCGAAGCAACGGCCGAAGCGCTGGAAAAGCACAACGCTGCCCAGAACACGCTGTCGCCGGATGTCATCGCTCAGCAGGTCAAGCTGGCGCTCATCGCAGCGCTGCCGGAAATCATCGCCAAGTCGGTTGCTCCCCTGGAGAAAATCGATTCCATCCGCATCGCCAACATCGGCGGTCTGGGCGGCAATTCGAGCAACGACGGAAATGGTGGCAACGGCAACACGGCCGGCAACGGCGGCGGCTTGGTCGACCAGGTGGTGCGCGGCGCGCTGACGTACCAGTCGCAGAAGCCGGTCGTGGACTCGCTGCTGGCACAAGTGGGCTTCGGCACCGGCGCCACCCTCGACAACCTGCTGGCCAGCGGCCTGGCAGTCGGTCAACTGGCAGTTCCGGAGGTGGCCGTTTCCACCGCACCGGATGTCGCCGTCCCTTCGGCAACGCCCGCCGCGAACGATGGGCTGCAAGCAGCCTAATCGCTGAACTTTGTCCCGGTTAGCCCCGGGGCCGCGTTTCAGCTGATTCCTAGCCGCGCACTTTCGAGTGCGCGGCTTTTCTTCGCCTGACCGCCGGCAACCCGCGCGGCAGTAAAGTTGGGCCTGTACCCCCACGCAGACCTCAACCTCGAAAAGGTCACATCATGGAAGACAACGCGGAACTTCGGCACCTTCTCGCAAGGGCCAGGGATGCAGCGCGCGGCGGCCATGCAGCCTGGACCGTTCAGTCCACAGGCGAGAAGGTGGCCGTGGCATTGGTCCTTAATCGAGCCGACTGGCTGGCCGAGTTCGACTACACGCTAGCGGAAGCCATCAAGCGAACCGGGCCGGAATGGCTGCAGCTGATTCCAACTGTCGAGCGCCTCCTGGAAGACGAGGGCGTCTTGCCGGTGTCCCCTCAGTCGCCCAGCTGAGGCGCTCGGCCTCCCGCCTGCCGTTCTAAATGCCTCCGTTGTTCGTTCAGGTCTTCGGTCCGTCACTACACATCTCGTGTGGCCTGACGGCCGTAAATTTCAACGAAAGGACATCATGGGTAGAAGAGAGTGGGAAAAGGGTGAGGTCGTCATCCCGTCGGCCGCCTGGGCTGGCTTCAAGAAAGACCTGCGCGAGGCGTACAACAAGGCCATCGCCGCGGACTTCGAACTCGCCAAGCGAGTGCACGAGCGTGTGAAAGCCGCCCAGAAGGGCAAGCGCAATGTGGACTGGGAAAAGGCGGTCTGGGCTGAAATCCACGCCACCGACGAAAAGCGCTCTGCGGGCTATGGCTACTTCGGGGGCGGGGGCACCTACCAGGCCGAACGCTATGAGTTCAAGGTCGTCTCGGAATGGAACGTCAAGACCGCGCTCCTCGTGAATGATGAAGCTACCGGCAAGGTGAAGCTCGCCACGCCAAAGGCGAAGAGCTTTGCGCCGGTGAAGTCGGACGCACGCCAGTTCTATGCTGGCAACGAGGCATCCATCACGCTGGTGGACGAAAGCCGCACCGCGAAGTGGAACGTGTACGAAAACAAGAACGCGTGCGAGGAAGCGCGCCAGTCGTACATGGGCCGGGCCTTCCTCGGGCTGCTGGCGAAGGTCAAATGGACGCGCGGCTCTGGCGGCTCCTTCCATGGCAACGACGAATACCACGAGGACGCCGGCCGGGAACATGCGGGGGGCGGCGGCAGCTACATCAAGGACACCTTTGGTCCCCTCGGAGATGACGACTACGAGCGGACCAACGGCATCCGCCGCGCCAAGGCGCCTGCCTTTGCGGGCAGCCGGACGGTCGGGAAGTTCTATCGTTAATTCTTCAGCAGCGCCCTCCAGGCGCTGCTTTTTCGTCAACGCGACCGCCATGACTACTTTCGGGTGCGAACGCCCGCCGGCGTGTTTTGAAAAGCCGCCGAAGTGCCGAATTCTTCGCTTCTGCGGGGGGCCTTGTTCAGGGGAAAATCCTCCTACAGTCCTTAGGGGTTGTTCAAGGGGTTATCAAGGTTCGGCTCGCCTCGCGGCGGGCCTCTTTTTCCCCCACGATGGTCACTGCGCCTGCGGGGTAGTGCCACGTGCATTTCTTTCCTTAGCCAGGCCATGGCCTGGCCGCTTCTTCGCTGATGTCTCCCATTGCCACCATCACCGCTGCTGACGACGGCGGCGCGCACCTCCAACGTTCCATTTCCGACCTGCTCAAGATTGTTCGCGACCAGCTCAAGCTCGAGGTCCTCTTTGTCGCCGAGTCCGTGGGCGGCAACCGCGTGCTCCGCCAGGTCTGCGCCGTCGTTCACGGCGTTGGTGTGCACATTAGAGTTCCTGTCCAACTCCCAGACGGGCGGCTGTACGGCACGCTTTGCGGCTTCAACGTCGCCCCGTCGGCCCATCTCGACGAGAGGCACGTGAGACGACTGGAAATGGCGGCGGCAGCCGCCGCGCGGCTCCTGGCCCGGGCCGAGGGAAGCGACCTGTACGCGCTCGACGAACACGACGTCGTGACGATGCCCGGCGTACTCCTCTAAGGGATTGAGGCGCGCTTCAGGGCTCTCCGGATAATGTTTTCCGTAAGTCCGGGCTAAACGGGCTTTCTACACGATGGACACAGGAAACCCCTGTTCATTTCATCCATCAGCAGGAAGCCCCATGCCCAATCCCCAGAACGACAGCCTCCACCTTTTCGCTCACCAGGTGAGCGCTCAACTCTTCGCGCGCTGCCGCGTGAACGTGTCAATCGCCGATGTTCTGGACATGGTGGAGAGCGCCGTCTACGCCAGCGAGGGCAGCGGCCGCCCCGCGCAGCCCCAGCAAGCCCCGAACCCCGCGCAAGCTCCGGCCCACCTGGCGACAACCAGCGCTGCGGAGACGCTGGTGCGCAACGCCCTGCAAGGCGGCCAGACCTACATCCTTGAGCAGTCCGAGGGCACCGCCCGTCTCGCGCTGCTGGACCCAACCATCCGTAGCGGAATACGCCAGCTCAACATCTCTGCCCCCGGTGACGTCGCAAAGGCGCTGCGTGACCTGCTTGGCGTCGAGCTGGAGCAGGACAACCAGGTTTCGCGCGTGGTGGCCCTCTCCGACGGCACCGAGGTCTTCCTCACCGTTCGTCGCTTCGACGCGTCCCAGCAGGACCGTGACGCTGACGGCTACGAAATCTCGGCGCTGCCGGCAAAGAAGCCCGCACTGTCCATCTACGACCTCGGCATTACCCAGGTCGACCGGTGGATGGACGCCGCCGAGCAGTCGGACGGGCTGTGCCTGGTTCACGGTACCGGCATCCGCACGACCCTGCGCGCCACCGCAGACGAACTCGCCGAGCAAGGACGAGAGGTCATCTGGGTCGACAAGGCCGACGACGGTGCAGCGCTCGCCCGCATGGACGCCGACGTCTACGTGTTCTCTCGTCCGTTGCGGGATGCCAAGCATCTGCAGATGGTGGTCGAGCTCGCCGAGCAAGGCTACATCGTGCTCGCGTCGCTTCGCGCAGGCAGCGCCAAAGAAATCGTCAACCAGTTCTACCGCGCCGGCGTGCCGGCGGAGCGCCTTGGCGACATTCTCAATGCGACGCTGCTACAGGTGCTGGTTGACCAAGCCGCGGAAGACGACGGCTCGCCGTTTTCCCGCGAGGACCTCGCCCCCACGGTGCTGTCGGAGTTCATCGGCTACGACGATGCCCGTGACCTCGAGGCTCTGATGAGCGGAGACCTGCATGTGCGCTTTATCGCCATCGACGCAGCCGAGAAGCTGCGCGCGGACGAAATCACCGAGGAAGCCGCGCGCTCTGTTGCCGGCGACCTCCTCGACGTCTACCTTTGAGCCCAGAAAGAGGGCCGACAGCCCTCTTTGACCCTCGTGGCCTATACCTCACAAGTAAACTCTGAGGTATAGGCCATGACTACTTCTGCTTTCAACCATCTACGCTTCGATGCCCCTGTTCCCGAGGAGGCAGTCGTCGCGGCCAGGGCCTTCGCCATCAAGGCACACGGCGACCAGGTGTACGGCGACAAGTCTTACGTGGAAGGCCACCTGGACCGCGTTGAGGCCCTGGTGCGCTTCTACAAGCTGCCCAACTTCTTTCGCGTCGGCGCATACCTGCACGACACACTGGAAGACACCGCGGTGACCCAGGAAGAGCTTGCGCAGTCGTTCGGCGTGGACATTGGCGACATGGTCGACTGCGTCTCTGGCTTTGGGGAAACCCGACGCGAGCGCAACGAAGACATCGTCGGGAAGCTGCAGCACAATCCGCAATACGTGCCGCTGAAGCTGCTGGACCGCTTGGCCAACGTCGAGGCGTGCGTCGAGGAAGGCAAACTCGAGTTCCTCCCGATGTATCGCAAGGAAATGCCGATGTATTACGGCCTGTTCAGCGCCGCGTATCCCGAGGCCTACGCGCGACTGTGCCGGGCACTCAACTGGTGATTCTGCCCAAAAGCCCCGCTCCCGCGGGGCTTTTTCTTGTGCTCAGGGTTCGATGTAGACGGTCACGCCGTCATGGTATTGGCCGCCCGACACGTCCTGGCCAGGCGCAATGCTGGCGAAGACGGGAATGTCGCGCCCCAGGAGCAGCAGCGAAAGGACGACCGGCACCGACTGGCGCGACGCGACCGTGCCCCACACGCGCGAGTAGCTGCTGTCGGAGTAGATGTTGTAGCTCAGCGTGTCGGCCTTGCTGGTGTGCTTCATCTTGCGAGTCGCGATGCTCCCGGATGTCTCTGATGGTCCGAAGCTGACGTTCACCAGTGCTCCCGCCAGGCACCGGACGTTGAGCGACGATGAGGTTTTCAGGGGCTGCGCGCTTGTCGCCTCGTAGCTGCCAAACTGCAGTGGGCGGGTGCTGACTGAGCAGCCCATCTCCAGCCCAAGCAGAGCGTGCGCCGGCCAAGAGACCAGGCAAAGCAGTGCCAGGCTAAGGGCTCGTACAAGGGACATCCCCAATCTCCAGAAAAGCTGTTTTTCGTTCCGGGATGCGCACGGATACTTGGCAGGGCCGGCCGTCCACCACAAGACCGCCTTCATAAAGGCCCGGCGGTCCTTCATCTGTGTAAAAGGTGCCGTCCTTGCTCGTGACCAGCCGGAGCGTGTCCGAAGGGCTGGCAAGCGAAACCCGATGGCTGCCCAAGGCCACGCCGTCGGCGGACACCAGCCTTCCGGAGAGGGCTTGAGCAAGGTGCACCTTGAAATCCAGCAGGACGCCAGCCTTGTCCGGCAAAGAGACGTTCCTCTGCAGGGACTCGACTGCATAGTCCAGGGGAATGTTCTGTTCGTCCAGGGTGAGGCCATGCTGGGCCCAACTCGTAAGGTATGGCACCAGGAGACGACCATCATCTCCGGTGCGACCCATGTACTGGTTGTCCATCATGACCTTGACACCAGGCAACTTCGCGTCGACCACCGCGAACGCACCGTCGATGGGCCGCGTTATGCGCAATCCGTCCCCCCGAGTCCAGGCCACCGTGCTCGCCACCGAAACCCCCGCTTGCCCGGTTCGTTCCGAGGCATCGGCAGAGAAGGAAGTGCTGAACCGCTCGTGGAGGTACTGGCCACTGGCACGCACGTCCTGTTGGTCACCGACCCGCTGGGTGGCAAGGCGGTACCCGAGACCGCGCTGTCGCGAGCCGACGCTTGAGTAGTCGGCGCCAGAGACCACCTGCCCGCGGGAGGCCGAGACGTAGGCACCGGACGATTGGTTCAGACCCAGGTCGTAGCTCAGGGAGACGGCCACGCCTGGTGACACGTCCGGTCCGTGCCCGGTGGTCCCTCGCAGCGTGACATTCAGGGCGCCCCACCGCTTTGAAACGCTGAAAGACAGGCTTTGGCTCCCCTTGCCGTCCATCCGTTCGACCTTGGCCCCGGTGAGCGCGAACACCACGCCAGCGGCAGCCGTGGCCTGGTAGGTGGCGCTGTAGCGCGCGGCGCCCCGCACCCCTGGGTCGGTGACAGCTTCGCCGTAGAAGCCCCGCGAGTAGCGCTCGGCTTGGAATTGCACACTGCCGTGCTTGGATTGACGGACGAAGGCGGCGACCAAGCCCTGGCCGTGCGCGACACCGCTCGCCTGTGTCAGCTGCGCGGATAAGCTGCCGAACTGGCCGAGGACCGCCGTGACCTGGCCGCCGGTGTAATGCGCTCCGCCTGCTGTCCCCTGGGCGAACCCGCCAAGCGTCAGCGCTGGACTGAGCCCGCGGGCATACCGCAGGTTGTAGCCCCACGAAGGCCCCGCACCGACGCCACCCGAGGTTTCGCCGGCCGACACCGCATAATCAGAAACGCCCTCCGCGAGCCCCTCGCTTGGCAGGTAGCGCTGGTCCGTGAAGCGGGACAGCACGTTTCCTGCGCGGTCACGCAGCACGACCTCCGTCGCATGGAGCCCTGCGCCGACGTTGAGGTCGGACATCGACAAAGGTCCGGGTTTGACCGCGACGCTGCGCACCCGGATTCCGTCCACGTAGACATCGGCCATCGCGGGCACGGCCGCCTCGGCCGTAAAGGCAAGGCCTGGCACCCGCTGGAAGTACGGCTTCATCTCGAAGGCGCGCCCGAACCAAACGCCGCGCATGGCTCGTCCGGCATAGCCGTCATTGGGTACATCGCCGATGCTCAAGCGCTGCATCTGGCTTGGGAAGTCCCGACTGAACCGCAGCAGGCTGGAGCGCCAAGTGTTGTCCTCGGAGTACAGGTTGGCCTGCATCAGCCATGCTTGATGGCGAAACGAGTTCTCCGAATAGAACAAGGGGCTTCCCGGCTTGACCGTGTCCGTCGCGACGCGAAAGTTGCCGATGAAGCTCGTCTCAGCCGGGGTGAGCCCGTACGGGCTGACGCTCGCAAGCGAAATCTCCTGGGTGCCTAGACGCGCCGTGTCAGCAGTGAGCCGAACTTCCAGGGCGCTTTCGTCGATGACCGCCTCGACGCCCTCGAGCCCGGTCAGAGGAAGCACGACTTGGCCATCTACGGTGCTTTCGGGGCCGACGGTCTTGATGCCAAGCTTGGCGAGCTCCGAGCGCGCGACGAAGTATTCCCCCTTGTCGAAGACAAAGTTGAAGTTGCCGCGCGGCGAGTCGTTCAGCACGACATCGAGCAGTGCGACCTCGGCGCGCACCCCCGCATGGAGCAGCACGAGTGCCGCCACCGTCAGCCCCCTGCGCACACATCAGTCCGCGCAGAGCGGACCCTGTAGAGCCGTCGGCAGGTTGCCTTCCTCGGTCTCTGCCACCAGCGCCAGGCTTGCGGCACTGCAGGCTGGGCCGGCTGTCTTGAATTCGACCTTGCGGGCGGCACCCGGCAGCAGATACCAAGGATTCAGTTCGCCGAAGGACACCTGGTCCGCTGCCAGGCTCGTCAGGCGGACGTGCGCGTTGCCATTGTTGACAACCCAACCCTGGCCTTGCCCGTCCTTGAATGATTCCGGCTTGAAGCTCAGGGCCAGAGTTTCGGTCGCGGGCCTGTGCCACACTGCGACGCCAAACTTGACCGCCACCGAAAGTCGCGAAGCCCCGACGCGGCCAGCGGCAGAGGGAATTTCCTCCAGGAACAGGCGATACGCTGTCTCCGCGGTGCCTGCGGGCCGCTTGATGCGCGCCCGAACGACACGCTTCGCGCCTGGAGCGACCTCCACCTCCATCGGGAAGAACGCCACGTCGTCGGTGGGCTCGTAGCTGTCCACACCTTCGGCGCTTTGCTTCCATCGCACAGCGCTCACCTTCAGGCGCAGCGGTTCGGCGTCGTCGTTCGTCACCGACACCGAGCCGGCTGGGGCCTTGTCGGTCAGGTCCATGCGTAGCGGCGCAACGGTGAACTGGCCGGCGAATGCACTGGAGGCAGCAATGGCCAACAGGAGGGGAGCAAGTAGTTTCTTCATGGAAAAGCGGTCCTTTGGAAGAGGCCCCAAAAAGCGGCCTTACTTGGATAGGGAGCCGGCTTTATGCGCGCGACGACTGAAAGTGGCCCCGTGCCGCGAAATGACTAAGGGAGGCCGAGGCCTCCTTTTGGGTGGGAATGCAGCAGCGTGCCGCGCGGGGTGTTTACGGGGTGACGGTCAGCTGGACTGTGTCCTGGTACTCGCCGACGGTCGCGTCGATGTAGTCCGAGCCGCGCAGCAGGGCGTTCATCGAGAACGTCAGCGGCGTGCTGCGGCCGGTGCCGATGCCCGAGGCGTTCACGGGGCTCAGCTCGTACTTGATGTAGTCGCCGGTGGCGCTCTTCATGCGACGAGCCGTGGTGGCGGAGTCGAAGTTCGCGCCGTTGCCGACGTTCAGCGTGTAGTTGGCACCCTTCGTGCACCAGAAGCTCACGTCCGTCTTGGCGTTAACGTCGCCGCCGGCGCCCGGGTCTAGCGTGCCGAAGTTGACGTCAGGGGCCGCCAGGAACTTGCAGGTGCCCTGCACGTTCGCCAGGACTTGAACGTTGGCGTTGTCGGCCGCGAAGGCGGACGAACCGAGGAGGGTGGCGGCCAGGACGGCGAGGACTTGTTTGCGCATTGCAGTGGTGTGAAGTAGTTTAGGATGAGTTCCCGGGCGGCGGGCTCACTGAGCGGGGCCACGTCGCCGACGGTATAAAAGGTGTAGGCTAAAACTTTTATACATTTATATCGTTATGTGCTTTTGGATTGCATGGCGTGACCGAAGTCACAAGCCACCTATGCCCACCGCACACCAAGCAGAAAGCCACCTCCAGGGAGGTGGCTTAAGAATTACGTTGCGAGCGAGAACATCACAGCGCCGCGCTGCGCGAGCAGGCGCTCGAACTTGCGACTTCCCCTGCAGGCAAGGATGTGCCATACGACGCCGGCGGCGATGCACAAGCCGGCAGAGCCGAACGCGTCCGGAAGGTCGGACAGGAAACCGACTGCAATGCCGCCGGCAGCGACGAGACACCACGACCAACCGGCCACCTGGGCGGTCGCTGTCCGTACGATGGAAGTTTTGAGTGCACTACGGCCTAGCGCCGGGAAGGTGTAGCCGTGGAACATGCCGATGACGCCGGCGACTGCGACCATTTGGCTCTCGAGCGTCATGACGTCATATGGCGTCGCTTCGACGGGGGTGCCGAGCCAGTGGTAGACGGCAAGTACAACCATTGCGGCGGCAGCATGTGCCGCAAAGGAGACGATTGCAAGGAAGAGACGAACGAGCATGATGAGTTCCTTTTGGAGTTGACCTTCCTCGTGTAGCCAACTCGCCGGCGGGCTATATCGCAGAGCCCGCCGTTGCTCGGTCGACCTGCCCGACTATCGGGTCGCCCTGACCTGGCGGACCAGTTCAAGGACCCGGGTACCGTCAACGGTCTCGTCCCGCAGCAGTTCATCCGTCAGCGCATCCAAGGCGCCCCTGTACACACGAAGCAGCGCTTTTCCGGTCTCGCTGAGCGATTTCAGCAGGATGTCGGCCTGCCGCACCGCGGCGGTCACGTGTTGAGCCGCATGCTGAGCGGGGAGGGCCCCAAGGCTGAAGAGGGAGCCGTCGGCGCCGAACCCGTACCGACCAACCATGTCCAGCGCCAGCTTTGATGCCTCCTGCAGGTCATGGGACGCCCCGCTCGAGGCCTCCGCGAAGACCTCGAGCTCGGCATTCCGGCCGCCAAGCAGCATGACGATGTGGTTCTCCATGTCGCTGCGCAGCATGAGCGTCTTGTCTTCATCCTGCGTCACCAGGGTGACGCCGAGCGCCCCACCCCGCGGGAGGATGGTCACCTTCTCCACGTTCCCGTAACTCAGCACGGCTGCCGTAATGGCGTGTCCAGCCTCGTGGACGGCAATGTATGCCCGCTCCTCGTCACTCAAGGCGCGTTCGGCGCCGTTGAGCTCACCAATGCGCGTGGTCTCCACGGATTCCACAAAGTGGTGCATCTCTACGCCGCTGCTGGCGTGTCGGCCGGCAACAATCGCCGCGTGATTGACGATGTGGGCAATTGTCGCCGGGGACAAGCCTGTCGTCAGGCGGGCGAGCTGGTCCCAATCCATGGGGCCGTGCAGCTTCAGCTTCTTGCCGTACAGCTTGAAGATTTCAGCGCGGTCACGAACGTCCGGGTGCCTGACGGTCACGCGGCGGTCAAAGCGGCCTTCGCGTAGGAGTGCCTCGTCCAGGTTTTCCGCCAGGTTGGTGGCGCCGACCACAATGACGCCTTCGTTGGACGCAAAGCCGTCCATCTCGACCAGCACCTGGTTGATGATGCGGTTCGATTCGGACTCCACCGGGCCGGACCCGCTGCTCGTGCGCTTGGCGATGCCGTCGATTTCGTCGATGAAGAGGATGCAGGGGGCGTTCTTGCGAGCAAGCTCGAAGACACCTTTCACCTTCTGCACGCCTACGCCATAGAACTTCGAAGTGAACTCGCCGCCGTTGATGGCGATGAAGCTCGCCCCGCATTCGCCGGCTAGGGCCTTGGCCAGCAGCGTTTTGCCCACGCCAGGCCCGCCTAGCGCCAGCACGCCGCAGGGTGGGCGCCCGCCAAGGGCCGAGAACCGTTTGGGGTCCTTGAGGTAGGCGACCACGTCCTTGAGCGCGTTCTTGGCCTCCATGGCACCAATCACGTCATCGAATCGAATTCCCGTGGGCTGCTCGACAAGGGTTGCATTCCCGCCAAGCTCCTTGCGCACCAGGAAGACAAGGCCCCCGATGAGGAGCAACGGCAGCAGCAGACCGGCCACGTCGCGCGCGGTCCCGAGCCATGCACCCTCCACGTCGGGCGAGCCTACCTTGGAGTTGGGCAGCACGACCAGCTGGAACGGCTTTTTCTCGGGGTTTTTTGCCTCGCCGACCGCCAGAGCCGCGAACGAGCCCCGACCGTCGACCACGAAGTACTTTTCCCCGGAGGTCGTGGCGACCAGGATACCGCTTCCGGCGATACCCACCGCGGAGACCTTGTCTGCGCGGAGGTCGCTCAGAAGCTCCGAGCCGTCCTTCTCGACCTTGGACCATTCCTCGGGGGCTGCCCGCATCTGCTGCGCTACGCCGGTGAGCTCGGGGGCCTTCGGTTCATCCTTCTTGAGGAAATAGGCCGAGGTGGCGGCTACCGCGGCAAGGGCAAGGCCGAGAGCGACATTGCGAAGGAGAGAGCGGACTGGTTTCGAAAGTGGCTTCATGGAGCAGGGGCCTGGGTGAGGCCAACCTGTAGCCAGCGCGTTTATGCCGCAGGGCAATATGCGCTTTAGACCGGCCCTGCCGGCCTCGGCCGCGCCGAACCAAGGAATTTCGTTGCGCGAACGCACTGGATACTTCAGTATTCGGCTCGGCAGGAGTGCGTGCGCCCGCCAACTGGACGGCAGGAGTGGTTTCGACCAGCCAGCGGCGCGCTGTCCAGCCTTAGCACGCAACGACTACTGCGACAGACAAGGATGGAGGTGGCGTATGGCAACTGGCCCCAGAACAGGCCTTGACGAGTTCATGGACGACGTAAAGCGCGTCCGGAAAATGGCCTTTGTGGCCGCGGGCGGGCTGCTGGCTATTCCCCTGGGGGTTGGTCTCGCGGGCTTCAGCCCGCCCTGGCCGCCTGGACCAGGTCTCACCGTCATGACCTCGCTCGTGGAACTTGTGGTCCTCGTCGTGGTGTTCCAGTTACTCCATAGGGCGGAACGCTCCACGGCGAACAAAGTCGTTGTGGCGTCGGCGGTGCTGGTCTTTCTCTTCAGCATCCTCCACCTCGTGCTCAATGCCGCCTTCGTCTACCCGATACCGAACAACGACAACCGGGTCGTCATGGGCTGTGGCCTCACTGACAATGCCAGGCTGATTCTCAAGGGCGACGGGCAGACCCCAACGGACGAGTGTCCAGGCGAGTTCACTCAACTGCTGTCTGCCTCACAGTACGAACCCGAGAAAATATGGACGCGGTTCTCCCTCACAGGCATAAAGGCCGCGCTGGTACTTACCTGGCTGGGCGCCTTTGCCTCGCTTGCATCAATGGTCGGGGTATTTGTATCGTTTCAGCGGAGGCAGCCGGCACAGCCCGAAGGGCCGCCCGCTCCTACAGAACCGCCCGAGACCGGGGACACCGCTAAGCCCAAGGTACCAAGACCGGCGAAAAGGAAAGCGCCGAGGGCAGCCAAGCCCGAAACGGTTGCGCCGCAGGCTTCCGGGACGTCAAACAAGCCCGAGAGCACGGCGCGACCCGTACCGGACAAGCCCAACCCCGCCACCGCCGCAGCGATGGCGGAAGCTCGGGAGTCAGGCCGCGAGCGCTTCGAGACACCTGAAGGTCTTTTTGATGCGCTCGAAAGCGGGCCCGGCCCCAAAGAAAATGCACGCAAGCCTTCCTAGAAGCTCTTCGTTCACCAAGCAGTTCCACAAGGATTGGACCAGCCTGACCCTCTCTGGATGGCACGACATGAGCCGGCCGAAGGAGGCGACGTTGACCGGCGCCTAAGGCTTGGCTGCCGCGCGCAGGTAGTGAAACAGCACTGTCATCAAGAAGGGCCCCACGAATAGGCCGATGATGCCCATCGTCGACACCCCGCCAAGCAGCCCAAAAAGTACTGCCAGGAAGGGGAGCTCCACCGACGCGCCGATGATGCGTGGGCGAACGAACTTGTCGACAAGGAACAGCTCCACAGTCCCCCAAAGCGCGAGTCCGAGCGCCGCGGCGGTGCTGCCTTTTGCAAGCAAGACGAGGCTCACCGTGATGAAGGAGAGCGGAGCGCCCCCTGGAATCAGGGCAAGATAGCCGGTCAGGACGGCCAAGAGGACCGGCATCGGAGCGCCGGCGATGGCGTAGGCGATGCCCAGCACCACGCCCTCGAGGAGGGCAACGGAGCCTAGGCCCAGCGCGGTTCCGCGCAGGGACAGGGGAAGCAGGCGACGTACGACCGCATATTCGGCAGGCAGCAGCTTGGCTCCAGCGGCGTCGAGATGCTTCACGATGACCGAGGCGTTCAGCTGGAAGACCACGAAGGTCAGCAGGCTCAGCAGGATGTAAAACGCATTGGCTGCAAGGCCGGCGCCTATCCCGCCCAGCTTGCCGGTGGCGTTGAGCACCGAGGTGCCGGACACCTGGCTGACCATCTCGAGCAGAGCGCCAGGCGCAGACAGATGCGCACCCCACCAGGCGGCCGCCTGCCCGCCAAAGAGGGGAAGACGCTGCAGCCAGTCCGGAGAAGGCAGCCCCGTGGCATTCAATTGATGGACGTACCGCGAGGCGGCCGCGACTTCAGGGCTCAGCGCATCGATGACCGCGAGCGCTGGCAACCCGAAACCCAGCAACAGGCCCATGCCGACTGTGGCCACTGCACCACCATTCGAAAAGCCACGCCGTTCGAGCTTTTGGACGAGGGGCCAGGTTGCGATGGCGAGCACGCCGCCCCAGGCGAGCGACGGGAGAAAGTGCTGAAGCTGGTACAGCAAAGCGACCAGAAGGGCGGTGGACAGGCAAAAGCGTTTCATGATGGCTCCGAGAGTGGCCACCCCTGTAGCCAGCGCGCTTTAGCTTTCGGCTCGGGCATCTAAAACGCTTTGCTATAATGCTTATCATGAATCGCAAGTCCCTCATCGCTTTTTCCTGGTGGCACGGCTAACCCCGGCGGCCACATCCTTGCGTTTTCTTCTCTGTGATGCCGCCAGCTTTGGCGGCATTTCTGTCTCGACCTTTGCTGGCGGCGTCCGACCACTTTCGGAGCTTTCCAATGCAAACGTCTTCTTCTGTTCCTTCTCTCCCGTCCCGGACAGTCGTCCTCACAGGTGACCGGCCCACAGGCCCACTCCACCTGGGTCACTACGTCGGTTCCCTGCGTGCACGCGTCGAGCTGCAGCACACGGCAGACCAGTTCATCCTGCTGGCAGATATGCAGGCGCTGACGGACAACTTCGCCGACCCCCAAAAGGTCACGCGCAACGTGCTCGAGGTGGCGCTCGACTACCTGGCTGTCGGCATCGACCCGGCGAGGTCGACCATCTTCATCCAATCCCAAGTGCCCGAGCTGGCGGAGCTCAACATGCTGCTGCTCAACCTCGTTACGGTTTCTCGCCTCGAGCGTAATCCGACCATCCGTCGGGAAATCAACCTGCGAGGCTTTGAGCGCGACATTCCGGCGGGCTTTCTGACGTACCCTGTCAGCCAAGCAGCAGACATTACCGCCTTTAAAGCGACCGTGGTCCCCGTGGGAGACGACCAGCTGCCGATGATTGAGCAGACCAACGAGTTGGTGCACCGCATGAACGCCATTGCCGGCAAGGAGGTGCTGCTCGAGTGCAGGGCCATGCTTTCGAGCGTGAGCCGACTGCCCGGCATCGACGGCAAGGCCAAGATGAGCAAGTCGCTTGGCAACAGCATCGCGATTGGCGCCAGCCCGGCGGAAATCAGCGCCGCCGTCAAGAAGATGTTTACCGACCCAAACCACCTGCGCGTCGAGGACCCAGGTCAGGTCGAGGGAAACGTGGTGTTCTCGTTTCTCGACGCCTTTGAGCCCGACCAAGCCGCCCTGGTCGAGCTCAAGGCGCACTACCGGCGCGGCGGCCTTGGAGACGGTGTTCTCAAGAAGCGCCTGGACGCGCTTCTGCAGGATGCGCTCGCACCCATTCGCGCGCGCCGAGAAGCTCTGGCGACAGACCGCGGCGCTGTACTTGAGGTTCTGCGTCAGGGTACGGAGGCTGCCCGCGCGAGGGCAGCGCTGACGCTGGGGGAGGTGAAGCGCGCGCTGGGCTTGTCGTACTTCTGAACGCCCGCGGCCTTATATACGATTGGAAGGCTGGACAGCGCCGGGCTTAAAAGCTAAAATGCATCTTCACACACCAGCGCCTCTATAACACAACGCTGCCCCAGCGCGGCACGCCCTCCGAAAACAAGAAAGATTTTAAATCCATGGCCCGAGTTGCGCGCAAGCAAGCTGCCCCCAAGACCTGCCCGCCGCTGGCTGAACTCCTGCAAGAGGTGTCCGAGTCGGTCTACTTCAACGGCGAAAGCCCGCTCCGCCTGAACACCGATGCGGTCCGCGCAGACTGCCCGCTGCACCTGGTCATCGGAGACAACGGCGCCGGCAAGAGCTTCCTTGTCCAGGTCCTGAGCGCCTACGCGCGGTCCGACGACTGCACGCCCCTCCAGATTTCGATGGCTTACCGCACGCGAGCAGGTATCGAGCGGGCCTTCATGTACGGCTCGGACGAGGACCATAGCACCGGCCTCAACAGCATCGGCGTCGTCAGGCGCGCTATCAGCTCCATGCAAGGCTGGGGCTCGAAGGCGCACATCGCCCTTTTCGACGAGCCAGACACGGGCCTATCGGACCGCTATGCCCATCCGTTGGGAGCGCTCATCGCCCAGTTTGCGACCGCGCCGGCGGATGGCACAAAGGGCGTTCTCATCATCACGCACAGCCGAGCTTTGGTGCGAGGCGCCCTGGGCGTCCTCGAGCAAGGTGGGCACGAGCCATCAGTCGCATTCGTAGGAAGCCGCTACTCGTCGCTTGACCAGTTCCTGGGAGAGACGGCGCCGGCCACCGTCGAGGAGATGCTCGAGGTCGAAGGTAGTGCACATACGACCTGGCGGTGCATCTCCAAAATGCTCGAGCCCCGGAAATAGCGGGCAGGCTGAGCACAAGCGGGATTGGCATGTTCAGGGTCGAGGGCGTGGACGCCTAAGACGTGGTGGGCCAACAAAGAAACCTTCGCGGGGCATGTGCTCCGCGAAGGCTTTTGCTCAATCAGGTCTTCGAGTCTGCCTCCGGCGGCGTGGGCTCGAACGAGCCGTCTCGCCAATCTCGCACCAGCCCCTGCATCTGGTCACCCATTGCGTTGAATCGTTCGACAAGGTCGATGGTCAGGCACAGCGCCTGCATCAGGTCATGGTACGACATGTCCGAAACCCGAAGCGCGGGTGCGCCTGGCGCGCAAAACTGGTACTCGGTCGGGTCGAGCCTCGTCTCCAGGTAATCGGGGCGCAGCTCCGCCGGAACTGCTTTTGCGGGCAGGGCATCGATGATTTTTGTAGGCATACAGGTCTTTCGCGTTGTGGTCCTGCTGCGGTGTAGCGAGCGAGGCCGCCCGGTTGGGCGGCTTGAGCGACAGGGCAGGGCTCGCGTGCCCGAGCTAGAGCTGGGCCGGAGCAATCCGAACGAGCAAGGTCAGCCCATCCCGGTATGGAAAGTCCTGATGCTCGAAGATGTCCTTGCCTGTCCGCAAGATGAAGCTGCGAGCAAAAGTAGCGGAAACCGCCATTCCCAGCTTACCGAGGACTTGCACGAACTCGTCTACCTCAGCCGCGTAGGCTTGATGCGGCGCATCTTGCCAGTCCCCTCCAATTCTCGTCGTGCCGTTGGCGATGCTCTTGCCCATCTCCCAGACGTTCGCAAAGTTTTCGATGGCGTTCTCGATAGCACGGGCGACGTCAGGTGTGGCGCCAGCAGGCCGGCCGAACTTGATGCTGTCGGCAGCGCAGTAGTAGGCCCGCAACGCTTCACCCGACGCGACCCTGATGAACTCTGACGGCGCCGGCGTAACGAAAAGCCGGCTGGGGTCCTCCAGCTTGAGGAACTTCGCCAATCTTGGCAGCAGCGGGCTCGGGAGCAGGCCCGTCAGCGCCGGAACATCTTCATCGATTGAGGCGGCGAACTGCGGCCACCCGAGGCCTCGCTGCGCAAAGGCTTGCTCGACGAATCGAAGGTCGACGGAAGCAAGCGATGCACTCGGAGTGCGCAGCCCCAGGAGCCGCTTCCCGCCACGGGTAGGCGGGGCCTCCTTGAAAATCCTACGCGCGCGCTGGTAACGGCGAAACAAGCTCGCGGCCTGTTCGACACCTAGGGGACGGCGCGACCCGCCGACTCCAACCATACCCTTGCGGACCTCGTACACGTGCCATGTCAGTGCCTCAGCGCCGCACAGCCACGTCTGGCCATCGAACACCACGTCCCCGTGAAGCGGCTGGCCGTATCGCGCATCCGAGCGACGCGAGTGCTCAATCTCCAGCCAGCAGCCCAACTCGTCCCCCCGGGCGAACTCCGCGCCACCGCGCAGCACAACCAGCTCAGCGTTGCCGATGTCGTCGAAGGAGAGCAGGCTATCGTCCGCTCGCGAAATGCGTAGGTAGGCTGAAAGTGCGGCGAAGCCGTCGAGGATGGCGTCGTTTTCGACAAACCTCCGAAGTCCCTCCAGGGCCGTAGCGGCACCGTCCAGCCAGTGGGCGACTCCCTCGGCCGCCACCACCTCCAGCAGCACCGTCTCGCCTGCACGTTCGTGCCCCCGTGGCTCGAGCGCAGACAGGACCAGAGTGCCATCCACCAGGCCGACCCAGTAGACCTTTGTCGGGTCCGCCTCTGCCCAGCGAGTGATGCAGGCTTGCATCAGCAGCTTGACTGAAGCCCAGTCCTCGTACAGCTCGCCGTCGGCGGCACCAAGCTGGCGGCAGAGAAGCCGGGGTGCCACGGCATTGTGAATAGGCAGCAGGTGCCAGCTCGGCTTGCCGAGGACACGGGCAATCGCCTGCTGTGCGTGGGTCAGCTTGAGCTTGATGTTCCTGGCCGCAAACTTCTGCTGCAACCAACGAGCCAACTCCTTCGCGTCGACATCGGTCGGGGGAGGAAGCCCTTCGAGCAGTTCCGCGGCAAGCGCTGGCGTGAACCAAGGCTTTTCGCGACGAACGAATTCCCAAAGCGCGAGTGCACGGGGGTCGGTGGACGGGAGCGCGGGATTAAACGCGCGCGATTGAACGCTCATGGTCAACTCCATCGAAGAGCTCGTCGAATGAGCGGCGCGCGTTACCCAGGCTCTTCAATAGAAAACCAGGCAATGGTGTGGAAAACGAATTCTGACGCTGCTTTTTGCCGTGCCGGACACGGTCCGGTGCGCGCACTGACGGGGCAACTATCCCGAGGTCCCAACGAACCGTAAGGGAATGATACCGAGCCCCGTGCTGCCTCGTCAAGGAGCCGGCATGCGGTCGCACAAGAAAAAGCCGCCCTGGGTAGGGCGGCTTGTGAATGTCGACTAGCGGCGGGTCTTCAGAACCAGCCGTTCGTAGGCCGTCTTGGCCCGAGCGCGAAGTTCGGAGGCCAGTTGGGCAACGCAATATCCGTCGTACGGGCCGTTGAGCGTGAAGAGTTCCGACACATTCTGCCGCAGGAACGTCTCGGCGTTTTTGTTCTGTTCCCGCAGAGTGGCCTTGGCAAGCGCCTCCATCACCTTCGAAATCACCGAGGGCGTTCCCGCTTCGTCACCTTCGTCGGCAAAGAGGCGGTTGAAGACTTGGCGATAGGCCTGCATTTCCAGGTCGACGTCTTCAGCAGGTTTCACCGCGCCGGTTGTTCCGGCATCGCTCGTATGCTGCAGCGCTTCAATTTCCCACTTGGTGAGCGCGAAGCCAATGACGGCTGCGGCTTTCTCAAGGAGGGCCTTTGTCTTTGGCAGACTCCGGGTCTCCGTCAGCGTGATGCCTTCCTCGGCAAAGTACGTCCGGTAGGCGGCCAAGAGGACGTCGCGCACCGGAAGCTCGTCTTCATCCTCGAGCCATGGAAGGTCGTCATCCTCGGGGTCGCCTTCGTAGTCCTCGGGCAACAGCACAAGGGCTGACTCAGGAACGATTTTGCAATCGCCGTTCAGCCAAAGCGTTTCTCCCTTGGCATTACGCTCCGTGTGTTGCTCATCCCAGGAAAGTTCGGTTTCCCCGTCGCCTTGGAAGTCCAGCCCGTCTTTGCGGCGCGTAGCGGATGCAGCGCTGCAGGTGCCCGGCACCAATTCGCAGGCACCAATGAGCTCCATGAAGGAGCCGTGCACCGGCTTGCCGTCTTCGCCCGGCTTCACGAAGTCGAACTGGCCCGTGTTCTTGAGCGGGTACTTCCGCTCGACGGGCTTCGCTGCGGCAGCGCGCAGAGGACTGTCATCCGGAAGCTTTGCCTCCAGCTCGTTCCAGCTCTTGTGGCCAAGCGCCTTGGCCAGGATGGTCAGGCACTCGCTGTGGCTCAGTTCGGAAGCTGGCTTGGTGAAGCCCTTGAGTTCGCGGCGCAGAGCGCTCACGGTGGTCTTGGCTTGTTTCTTGGTCTCGAAATACATGGTGTGTTTCCTTGGGGGCCTCGCTGGCCCTGAAAAACGCTGCAGCGCAATTGCTGCACGGTGTTTGCATTGCCAAGCGAGGCCCCGGATTCACGGGATAGATTTCGCATTGGTTGTCCTCAAAAGTCTTCGCCATACCTGCGGGAGCAGGCGCAAACGGCAGGCGACTTCACGGCCTTGCGCCGTATAGGCAAGGGAGGATGTCGACCTATAGCCCTGCGGGCTCAGGCCGGCCACGAGGAGGCCGGGCGTGCCGTCAACAATGAAAACGCCCAGGCTGGTAAAGCCTGGGCGGAATGAGCGGGCAGGGCCCGTCAGATGGAGATGACCGGAAGGCCCTCGGGTCGAGTTGTCCGTTCGTACCAGTAGTGGCCGATGAACCCGTCCTCAGCCAAGACCTGCGCGATTCGCGGATTCGCGGCATGCTCTTCGTCGGATACAGGACGGACCAGCTTGAAGACCGAGCTTCCGCGACGGACGTACGCTGGTGCTTCCGCCGAAGTGGTGGAAAGCAGCACCTCCGGTACCGGTCGCCGGTCCTTGAAGAGGTTCACGCTCTGCACGAGCATGAACCCAGGCGTGAGCGGTTCGACCTGGATGCCGAACCTCTCGCTGAAGTCCATCCCGTAGAAGCAAAAAACTTCTTCTGGGTAGAGGTCCGCCTCGGGGTCCGAGATGTGCACCTGCTCGCAGGGCAGGCGGCTGCGAAGGTACGCAACCAGCTGCTCGAAGGCGGCCGCATCGGTCACCCAGCGCCGGTGGTGGTCTCGTAGGCCGCGGCCTGCATCTTGGACGATGCAAACCGGCTTGCCGTCAAACCAGAGCGTGTGCATCTGGGCGGACCGCTCACCGTCGAAGTATTCGAACATGAGTTGTCGCACGTCGAAGCGCTTTTCGAGGTCGAGCGTCTCGAGGAACTCGGTTGTGCAGTTGCTGTCGAGGTCCTGAATCTCCGGCAGCCACTGGCCGCTGAGAACCCAGGTGGTATGAAGCACTGGCTTCGTTGGGAGGAGGTAGACCTCCTTGAGCTTGAGCATTCTCATCAGGGGAACGACCTGCTCAGACCGAGACAGCAGCCAACATTGTCTTCAGACGCTCGACTTCAGCTCGCGCGTCCTTCAGCTCTTGGTGGAGGCGGATGACCTCCTGGCGCGCCTTGCGGTCGCCGCGGTGGGTCATGAAGAAGTGCTCCGCGTACTCCTCGGTGGCCGGAGACCATTGAGCGATGGAAGCGGAGATGGCTGTGCGATTGTCGAGCTCGACCAGCGCGCGGACGTAGGCACGCGATTCCAGTGCCCTGGCCGCATGCTCGTCTGGGGTTTCCTTCACCAGGCCCAAGCGGGCGAGAAGGCCGGTCGCCAGCATGCGCTGTGCATTGGCGGCAATGGCCAAGACCGAACGCGTAGCGGTGGGATTGACGGTATTCATGGATTGGTTACTCCTTGGGTTGAACAGATTTCCTGCCCCGTATAGGGATACCGACGCTCCGACGACGCACCGGGAGCAGCGCAGCGCCCCGTCCTTTAGGGCGGGGAGTGAATGGCGGTTGTTTGCAGCCGAAGGCGTTGCCCTATCTAAAAAGCGGCGATACACTGGATGAAACAACAGTGCCTCCTCGGTGTCCCTTCCCAGCTCTCCCCCGCTTTCGACCCGTGTCCTTCGGCTTCGGCTGAAGGACAAGCATGCGGCCGTGCTGCGCGCTATGGCGCGCGACGTGAACCAGGTCTGGAACTACTGCAACGACCTCGGCCAGCAGGTGCTGCGCCGCGAAGGTCGCTTCATGAGCGGGTTCGACTTTCAGAAGTACCTCAACGGCGCAAGCAAAGCGGGCCTGCTCGTGGGCTCTGCGGTGTTCCAGCAGGTCGCTGAGGAGTTCGCCACGCGCCGGCGGCAGTTCAAGAAGGCGCGCCTGCGCTGGCGTATCTCCGACCCTAAGCGCGCGAACCGGAGCCTAGGGTGGATTCCTTTCAAGGCTCGCTCGCTGCGCTACAAGGGCGGGCAGGTGGCCTTCCAGGGCCACCTTCTGAGCCTGTGGGACAGCTACGGTCTCGCCGGCCACGAACTCGGGGCCGGCAGCATCAGCGAGGACGCGCGCGGACGCTGGTACCTGAACGTCACGGTCCAGGTGCAGCCGAAGGCCAAGCCGTCGCCCGAGGGCCTCAAAGGGGCCCTTGGAGCCGACCTGGGGCTCAAGAGTCATATGACCGACTCGGCGGGGACCTCGGTGGACGCCCAGCGCTTCTATCGCGACCTCGAGTCGAAGATTGCCAGCGCGCAGCGCGCTGGCAAGGCGCACCGGGTGCGTGCGCTGCACGCCAAGGTCGCCAATCGCAGGAAGGATTTCCTGCACAAGCTCTCCACCGCCCAGGCCCGCGGCCATGCGGCGGTCTTCGTCGGCGACGTCAATGCCGCTACCCTCGCGAAGACCCGAATGGCGAAATCCGTGCACGACGCGGGCTGGAGCAGCTACCGAACCATGCTCAAGTACAAGTGCGATGACGCAGGTGCTTGGTTCGCGGAGGTCGACGAATCCTTCTCCACCCAGGACTGCAACATCTGCGGCACCCGGGCCGGCCCCAAGGGCCGAGCAGGGCTCGCGGTGCGGCAATGGACCTGCCCCTGTTGCGGCGCGTCCCACGACCGCGATGTGAACGCGGCGCGCAACATCCTTGCGCGTGGGCTTGTTTGGTTGGAGAAGACGTTTTCCGCTGCGGATTCGCGCTCGACGAAGAGTGCGGCCGCAGTGAATAAGGTGCCTGGCCCTTCAGGGCTAGGTGCCGCGGCCGGGCATGGCCGTCCAGCAGGGGGAATCCCCGTCCTTTAGGGCGGGGAGGATGTCAATCACAGGTGTTCCTTTCAGTTGTCCTGCAAGGTGTAGCGCAGCGCCGGCAGCGCGAGGAAATCGGCGCACGCCGCCCCTCGCGGCGGGTCAACCGAATGCGGCGTAGGGGATGGGCAGCCGGCCAGAGCGCTGCAGCGCGAAGATGATGACGCCGCCCAGGGCCAACCACTGGCCGAACGCCAGGCGGACCTGTCCATCCAGCTTCTGGCGGTTGGCGGCTAAAGCTGCGAACAGCGCAAGCGGGCACGCCGTGGCCAATGTCTGAACGACCCCGAAGGGCCCGACGAACGTGCCGATTGCCAGCAAGAGCCAGGCATCGCCCCCGCCGATGCCGTCGACGCCACGCCAAGCCTTGAAGGCGGCCCCGGTGACTCCTAGAAGGCCGTAGCCCGCCAGGGCGCCGTAGATGGCCAGCGTCGGCGAAATGAACCAGGACTGCGTGGCCGCAACCAGGCCAAGGGCAGCCAAAGGGTGGACCAGCGCGTCGGGCAGCAGCTGGTGCTCGATGTCGATGACGGCAGCCCAGAGAAGCAAAAGGGCCGCCACGCCGACGAGGGCAGCCTGAGCCGTGAATCCGAGCCAGGCAACGCTGCCCGCACCAGTTGCGGCGCCGGCGAGCTCGAGTGCAAGGTAACGCGGAGAGATGAGACGGTGGCAAGCCCGGCACTTGCCCCGCAGGAGTAGCCAGCTGACCACCGGGAGGTTGTCATACCAGGCAATCCGCACGCCGCAGGCTGGGCAATGGGACCGCTTTGCTCGCAGCATGGGTGCGTCATCGTCCACAGGCAGGCCCAGCTCCTCCTGTGCCCCCTGTCGCCACTCCAGCAAGAGCTTTCGCGGCAGGCGGTAGACGACGCTGTTGCCAAAGCTTCCCAGCACCAGGCCGAAAAGCATTCCCAGGGAGATGAACAGGTGGATGGAGCTGAGCATGCGTCCGTCTAGTAGCTCCCTTTAGCCTGCCGGCCCTGGGAAAGGCTCGCAAGCCCAGACAACCCGCGAGCCACCCATACCCGGAATAAGACGGTCCCTATACGAAAGCATCCGTCTAGCCCCACCTAAGGTTGCCCCAATGTCAAACCGCACGTCCCGTAGACTCGTCACCGCCCTGCTTGCGGTGTCCCTGGCCGTCCAATCGGTCGCAGCTGCCGCCGCGGGCGCACAGTTCTCATACCGTGTCCCGCTCAAGACGATGAACGTCATTCCGGATTACGTTCCCGCGACCGGCGCCATCACCAGTCTGACCGCGGACCCGCCAACTGTGGTCGCGGGCTCCTCGGGCGTGGTAACTCTCACGGCCAGCGTCGCGGATTCCAACGGAAGGCCGGCAATTGATGGCGAAACCGTCGCATGGGCCACGTCCGGCGGCGACTTGGGGGCCGGCTCCGCCACTGTCGGCGGGGCCGCCGTGATTACGCTTGCGCCGCCCACGGTAGCAGGTCCCGTCACGGTCAGCGCACTTCTCAACTCGAGCGGGGCTTCGCTTTCGACGGTGGTCGACGTTATCGCTGATGAGGTCAGCGCCAAGGTCGCCCAGGTTTCCGCGCCGGGAGGCACTCTTCCGGCCAACGGCTCGGCCCAGGCGCTCATCACTGCTTCCGTCACAGACGATTACGGCAATCCTCTCGGTGCTGGCATCCCAGTGACCTGGTCGACCGACATCGGCACCCTGACCGGGACCAGCAGCTCGACCGACGCGAACGGGATGGCCGCAACGCACCTGACCGCCCCGACCACGGTCGGCATCGCCACGGTGCGCGCCCTGGCAGCCAATAGCGGAGATGCAGGCAAGACTGCGGGCGTCTCCTTCATCGCGGACGCCGCGACCTCGAAGGTGGTGTCTGTCACGGCCGACAGGACCTTCATGACCGCAAACGGCAGCGCAACCGCGACCCTTTCGGCGCTCTTGCGTGACGCAAATGGCAACCTCGCGCCGGCTGGCACCTCGGTGAGCTGGGGAGCCACACTAGGGAACCTCGCCCCGGCGACTTCCTCAACTGACGCAGCAGGTCGCGCCACTGCCGTTCTTACGGCGGGCACCGTCAGCGGGACCTCGACGGTCACCGCCAGGGGCGCTTCAGGCGACGCAGGAAAGACGCAGTCGATTTCATTGGACGCAGACGCGACGACGGCTCGGGTGGTTTCGCTGAGCACCAACGCGACAACCGCAGTGGCAAACGGGGCGCCCGCGGCGACTTTGTCCGCTGCCGTGCTGGACGCCCACGGCAACCGGGTGACTGGGGCAACCGTCGATTGGACGACCACCCTGGGCAGCATTGCCGCGAGCTCCACTACCGGTGGAGACGGTATCGCCCACGCAGTGCTGAACGGCAGCACCGTTGCTGGCGCAGCGACCGTTCGGGCAAAAACCCGCGCAGGGGGCGATGCTGGCCAAACCCAGACCGTCACCTTCTCGGGCGACGCTGCGACTGCTCGCGTTACCGCGATGAGCAGCAATGCCTACACGGCCGTTGCCAACGGAGCGCCGGCCGTGACGCTCTCGGCTACGCTGAAGGATGCCAACGGCAACCTCCTGCCAGGCGCCATCGCCAATTGGACGACGAGCCTCGGCACCATTGCCGCGACCACCGCTGCAGGCGCAGACGGCGTGACCTACGCTGTGCTGTATGCAGGCGTTGCAGCCGGCACGGCAACGGTTCGCGTCAAGGGCGCAGCGGCAGATGCTGGCCAAGCAACATACATCAGCCTTATCGGTGACGTGACCACGGCGCGCCCGGTTCAGGTTGTCGCGAGCCCGTCTTGGGTCTGCGGCTCGGTCTATCCGGACAACATCACCACCACGCTCTACGCAGTAATGCGCGATGCGAACGGCAACGTGGTGGTCGGGGCGCCTGTGACCTGGGCAGTGGACCGTGGCTCTCTTGGCGTTGGCCAATGGGGCGTCTCATACTCGGATGCGAATGGCACCGCCGTCTCGACGCTCACGTCATCCCCGGAGTGGCAGGTGTACGCAACCGCCACTGCCTATGGCGCCGCAGGCCAGATGCCCGTCAACGTGTACTACGAATACTGCAAGCCCGCAGGGGGTGGCGGCAAGTAACGTCTACTGCCAATGCCCCTCTCGCAGAAATGCGAGGGGGGCATTTTTCTTTTTCTGGCGGAATGGGGCAGACTTTCTCCGTGGTCTGCGTTCGTGGCAGCCGAGCCGCAAGGAAAAACCCCCGGTGCAAGGCCGGGGGCTTCAGGGCAGCAGGGTTAGCTGCAGCGTTGGTTTGTCAGAACGACGCCTTGATGCCAGCGCTGAGGTTGTACAGGTCCGCTCGCGAGTCGCCGAAGTTCGGCACGTACTGGAGCTCGGTGCGCAGCGCAAAGGTCGCATTCAGCTTGTACTCCGCGCCGACTCCGAAGAGCGGAGCGTTGCGGTGAAAGCGACGGCCCTCGACTTCGCTGGCCGTGTCGGCAATACCGAGGCGACCGAATGCGGTCACACCGCGGTACGACGGGGCAAAGCCGAGCACGCTGGCGGAGAGCATCGAGTTCTGCGCGAAGCCGACGCCATCGCGCTGCTCGATGTCGCCCAGCCGCGCATAGCCGATTTCCGCTGCGACGTGGGGGTTGAACTGGTAGCCGCCGTAGATGGTCGCGCCCACGTCACCGGCCTTGATGCCGAAGGCAGTCTTGTCGCTCAGGCGGTAGTGCGAATAGTCGAGGCCCGCGCCGGCGTAGAAGTTGTCGAGAGCCGGAGCCGCATGAGCTGCGCCACCGAGGGTTGCAGCTGCGAGGAGAGCGAGTGCGAGGAGGGATTTCTTCATTTCATTGCCCCTGACGGGGTGTAGTTGAGGGATATGCGGTCCCGCGGACGGGTTAGCGCTGTTACGTGTAGGGAGGCGTCTGCTACGGCACCCAGCAGCTGCATCTCAGCGACTTTTGGCGGACAAGAAAAAGGACCGGCATGACGCCGGTCCTGAAGAAGTGAGCAGGGGCCGCTGCGGGCTGCCCGCGGTTCGCCTAGAGGTCCAAGGGGTCAGGCGTGCTGAGATAGGTCTCATGACACTTTACTGTGAGTAGGTCCAGGTTGATGGTCACAAACTGGCCCTCCTGAAAAGCCTCCATTGCGTCATCCACCACAAGCACGCGGCAAGAGGTCTCGCGCGCGACTGTCGCCAAGTGGGCGAGCTTGCCTCCAACGGCGCTCACCACCGCGCCGCGACCGCCCTTGCAGGCAGACAGCATCGCGAGTTCGTAGTCGACGCCAGCATAGGGCACCACTGCAATCGAGCCTTCCGGCACCGCCTCGTTTGGCTTGGGGAACACGACCTGGCCAAAGACGGTGCCGTCTCCTGCGAGTCGAACACAGTCATGTCCTTCAGCACGGCCAAGGCCTGTCGCAAACCGCCAGGCGGCTCTGTTGACAGGATGGTCCATGTCGTACGCAGCCCTCAAGGGCAAGCCCGCGCCCAGCCACCAGTCCGTGTGCATGGGGTTATCTCCCCCCATTTTCATGCCGGTAGGGCTCACTGGGCGCCATTTGGGGAGCGCCTCGTGGGTGTCCATGGTCGCATGCCTTGATGCCCAGTTGAGAAAGGGGGCTGCAGGCACCTTGACCAATCGGTCGCCAGCTTCGTCGCGCACAAGCAAGTCGAGGTATCCGCCGAACTTCGGGGCCTGTTGACCAATTCGAAGGCGTAGAACCTCCAGCTCGTAGTCCTCCTCCGCCGCCTTAGCTGGCGGGCGGGTCTGAAAAAACATTCCGCGCTTCTTGCCCGGTGACCCTCCGCTTTCGACTTCCGCCTCTTCCTGGACCTTGGCTTGGCCAATGCTGTCCGCCAGTTCGGTGAGCCGGTCGAGAATCGCTTGCGTTGGCTGGTCGAGGAGCTCGTCTGAGCCTCGGCTACCGTAGACCACGCCATCTCGAATGGCATCTTCGTAAAACTCCCAGCACTTCGGCTCGAAGTACGCGTTTTCCGCTTCTTCGCTGTCGCCGATGCGGCTGAGGTCGCGGTGCTCGCGGTAGGCGGCCAAAGCTTCCTTCGGCTCATTGAAGGTGGGAACCCAGAATGCGGGGCCCTGGACCCGCTTGAAGAGCGCTGCTGTCTCCTGGAGGTTGAAGAACACCAGGTCCGACTCGCGGCTGTACATGTGGTACTTGGCCCGCAGCACCCGGTATTCGTCGAGCGTCACGCACTCGTTGCCCATGCGCTCGAGGTGCTCTCTCGCGTAGGCCTTGTCGGCGCGTCCGAAGCCCGCGATGTACGCGTAGGGCTGGTAGAACTCGCCGCGTGAGCGGTAGATGCCTGCGGTCTGCCAGGCGGCGGTGCCGAGATAGCGCTTCAGGCGGGTATCGTTCGGGTCCTGGGGGCCATCGCACATTCCATCCTCGTCGGTGGAAATAGAGCGCTCGCCCTTCAAGATGGCGACAGCCATATCGAGGGTCATTCCCTCCAGGCCTTCCATGAGGAAGGAGAGGGCGCCGCGCCAGTCGTCGGAAAGTACCAGGTCCCGGGCGTGTTCGACCACGAAGCCCGGCTCGACTGAGAAAAACAGTTCTTTGGTCATGCTTGATGTTTGGAGTTGTCCTGACGTTGTCTAGCGAAATGCAGCAGGACCGTGGGCCTGCTGGGGACCGGGGCGGTGCGCGCGCCTCCCTATAGGTCGTTGATTCCAAATCCTTGGAGGTAAAAGGACAACAACATGAGTACACAACAACTGAACGACAGGCGCACGGCAGAAGCAAACGCCGCATTTCAGGCCTACGACTTCGGAACCGCCGTCGTCGAGTCCGCCGACGGCTGGAACCGCAGCCTTCCCGGGACGGAGATGGTTAGAACGATTTACCTGGCGCCAGAGAAGGACGGCGAGCCGACCGAGCGCGCTTACTTCACCGTCCGGTTCTCGGGGCTGGACACTTCGCTCATCAGCGAGGCCTATGCCATTACGGTGAAGGGCGGCATCTTCGGTACCGAGGGCGCACGGGCTGACGCACTGGCCACGGCCTGAGCGATGGGATGATTCTTTGAGAGCGGGCCCCCTTTGGCGGCCCGCTTCTTTTTTTGCCGAACGCTAGCTTGCCTATCCGAACGTGTCTGCGTCATGGCAGTGGGACAACAGCGTTGGCACCGGCATCCAGGTTCCCTGAACGCACCTAAGCGAAAGCCCCTCGGCAACGGCCAGAGGGGCTTTTCTGTGCTCCAGGACGACGGCTCAAGGCCCCAGCAGTCGCGTCACCAGTTCATCCAGGCCTTGAATCGCCGGTAGGGCCGGGTGCCGGCCGAAGCGGTCAACGAGAACGAAGTCCATGCCGGCCGCGGCAGCACCTCCTCCATCGCTTGATACGCTGTCTCCAACCACGATACAGTCCTTCGGCAGGATGCCAAAGGCCGCCGCGGGTCCGAAGAACATTTGCGCGTCAGGCTTGAGCAGGCCCGTGTCGAAGCTGAAGTTCCAGTAGTCAACCATGTCCGCCAGCAGCAACTTTGCCTGGCCATACGGCTTGGCCAGGTTGGAGCTGACGAGGATGAGATATCCCGCCGCCTTGAGCTGCACGAGTGCGTCGCGAACCTCATGGAAGAGCTTGATGCGATGAACCTCAGCCTCGAGCTCTGCCGTCACCTCGCGAAGTGCTTCAGGTGAGAGCACGCTGCCAATCTTCTTCGCCATCCGGCCCGGCGAGGCGTTCGACGTCATTACAAGCTCGCGCGCGTCCGAGGCAGTCGCGCCTGCCAGCAGCTGGCGATAGGGATGGGCAGGGTGGTCGATGTAAACGAGCGTACCGAACAAATCAAAAATGATTGCTTTCAAGGGGAACTCCAGCTGTAACGTTGAGCCAGCCCACCTCGAGTGAATTGCCACCGGCAGGCTTACTCTCCGTCTAGCTAGCGCCCTCCACCCTGGCGGCGTGAATGCGAAAACTCGCTGGACGCGAACCACCCTGCGGGGATTAAAAGGCTGACGGCCAAACGGAGAAAGGCCACCCGGAGGCGGCCTTTTGCGGCGTGCGCTCTGCCGAGGCGCTTACGGGGCCTTCTTTGCGGCCAGCTTCGCTTGAGCAGCCTTCAAAGCTTCGGGGCTCAGGCCAGGCGCCGACGGACCACCTGGCGGTTTCGGAGGGGCGGGCGCAACCACCTTCGGAATGATGGGCTGGCCCTTCTCGTCGAACTTCAGCTCCGGGGCGGGCGGCGGCGAACCGGGCGGCATCACGGGCTTGGCGACCTGGGACTTGGCAGCCGGGGCCTTTGCGGTTGCAGGCGCGGTATCGGTCTTCGAGCAGCCGGCGATTGCGGCAGCGACCAGGAGGACGGTGAGAGCGGTCTTTTTCATGGATACTCGTTGGGAATGATGTTGATGACGGGTGGCGGAAGACACCGCCTTGCCTTGTTTAGCGTTCTCGTTTAGCCAGGAGCATTTTAAGGGAGTCTTGCTTCCTATAAGGCAGAAGCCAATTCAATCTGCTCCCAAGCCGAGAGCCGCGGCGTGGCCCCTGCGAGTTGCGGTTTAGATGTGCAATTGACCGCGCGCTGTAAATCGTCTAAAATACAGCACGATTTAAGACGCGGAAACAAGCAGTTCCTCCGGGCACGCACGGTTCGCCAGCCGCGAAGTATTTGACAAGAGCCCGCCATGGAACAAGCCACCAAGTCCGCCATCATCAGCCTCGACATTCATAAGTACATGCGAACTCCCCACCTGGAAAGCTCCAGGCTGCAGGTGGGCGACGAGGGACATGGCCAGGTGCCCTATGCACAGCACAAGGGCAAGTACATCGTGCTCGAAGAAAAGCTCGACGGCGGCAACTGTGGCGTCAGCTTCAGCGCGGCCGGAGAGCTACTTTTGCAGTCCCGTGGACACTACCTCACTGGTGGCGGCCGCGAGCGCCAGTTCAACCTGTTCAAGCAGTGGGCAGTCGCACATGAGGGTTGGATGTTGGAGCGCCTTGAGGACCGCTACGTGATGTATGGTGAGTGGATGCACAAGAAGCACGCTATGTGGTACGACGCGCTTCCTCACTACTTCTGCGAATTTGACGTCCTCGACAAGGTGACGGGCAAGTTCCTCTCAACCGCCGCTCGCCGGCGCCTTCTCGCTGATGGCCCGGTGCTTTCTGTGCCCGTGCTTTACGACGGCATTGCACCTCCAAAGCTCTCCGATTTGTGGGTGCTGGTGAAGCCGTCGCTGGGGCGTACCTCGCAATGGCGAAGGGCGTTCGAGGCAATCGTCAAACGCGAGGGACTGGACGTCGAGAAGGCGTGGAAGCAATGCGACGGTTCAGACCGAGCCGAAGGACTCTACGGCAAGGTGGAAGAGGGTGACGAAACGGTCGACCGCTTCAAGCTGGTACGGCCTGACTTCGTGCAAGCCATCCTCGACTCGGAGAAGCACCATGCGGAGCAGCCTTTCATACCGAACCTGCTGCGGCCTGGTGTCGATATCTTCGCGCCGCGCCTGACGCACGGATGGAACGCTGAGCCATGGTAGCAAGAAGCCGTTGGCTACCGCCAGAGGACCAGCTGCTGCCTCGTGATGAGTTTAAGCGGCTCGTCTTCCTTCGCGCGGGTGGGAAGTGCGTTTTCTGCGACCAACCGGCCGTGGACGCGCACCACATCCTCGAGCGCAAGCTCTACCCCATCACGGGGGGCTATTTCCTGGGCAATGGCGCCGCGGTATGCGACGAACACCACTGGAAATGCGAGACCACGGAGTTGACGGTCGAAGAGGTGAGGGAAGCTGCTGGAATCAAGGCGCCAGTACTTCCGGACGGTTTCGACCCCGCCGCGCGCTTTGACAAGTGGGGCAACATCGTCCTCGAGGACGGGATGCGCGAAGCGGGGCCGCTGGCCAAGGACGACGGCATGCGCCGGGCCCTGACGCAAGGGCGCTTCATTGGCCTGCTGCTACCCCTAACATCAAAGAACAAGTGCTTCGCGCCATGATTGGTCGAGGCGAGGAGAACCAAATGAACAAGTATGACGCCGCCATCCTCGCGGTCGGCCCTGCAGCTGGCCGAAGGGACATCGACTGGAAGGCAGTAGAGGACGCGTACCCCGAGTGGCGCAGCCTAGCCGAAACCCCTCAAGACAGGCACTATCACGCCGAAGGCGATTGCTGGACGCACACCAAAATGGTCTGCGAGGAGCTCGTGAACCTGGCGGATTTCCAGGCCTTGGACGCCCGGGGCCAGCAACGCATGTTTCTGGGTGCGCTGATGCACGACATTGCGAAGCCCGGCGTCACGAAGGTCGACGAGAACGGCCGCATCTCGAGCAAAGGCCACAGCAAGCGAGGCGAGGTGGACGCCCGAATTCGCCTCTGGCGAGCCGGCTACGACTTCTCGGACCGCGAGGCCGTTTGCCGCATGATTCGGTACCACCAGGAACCCTTCATCAGCTTGCGCAAGGCAAACGCCGCGTTCCTTGCTCACAAGTGGTCGCACGAAGTGAACCTGCGGGAGCTGGCCCTCTTGGCGGAGGCTGACGCGCGCGGCCGGCGCACCGACCCCGCAAGCGATTGGCAGAACACCATCGACAACGTCGAGCTGTTCCGCCTGCTCGCGCAAGAGCAGGAGTGCTACGGCCAACCACGGCACATGGCCGATGAGCACACTGCCGTCTCGTACTTCCGCAGGGAGGGCGAAATCAGCCCGGATTACCCTTTCTTCGCGCAGCCAGGCTCGGAAGTTATCGTGCTGTCTGGGCTTCCAGCGACCGGCAAGAACCACTGGCTCGACACGAACCACCCCGAGCTTCCTGTCGTCTCCTTCGACGACGCGCGCGAGGAGCTGGACTTGGCTCATGGCGAGAACGACGGCAAGGCCGCGCATTTCGCAGTCGACAAGGCGAAGGAGCTCTTGCGCCGGCGTGTTCCTTTCGCCTGGAACAGCACGCACTTAAGCGCCCAGATGCGGCAGAAGACCTTGGACCTGCTGTACGCGTACGACGCTCGTGTCCGCATTGTCTACCTCGAGCAGCCTGAGGACGTCCTGCTGAGCCGGAACAACAAGCGTGACTCGACACTGAGCAACAAGGCCCTGCTGGGCATGCTGTTTCGGTGGGAGGTGCCGCTGCCCACCGAGTCCCACCGGGTCGATTATCAACCAGGCACAGCAGCCCGCACCTAGGGGAACAGATGGGCCGTACAGTCATGAAGCTGAACGCCGCCTTTCACGTCACCGTGACGAACTGAGCACGATTCACAGCCGCTGGTCACTGACCGACGGCTTTCTCGTCGCGACAGGCACCACGGCAGTGCCCCGAGTACCGCTTCATCGGCTGCGAGCTGCGCGACGCGAACCGACTGGCAGCTGCTGGGGCCCTTCGCCCCGGGAGCAAGAAGGGACGCTTCCGTGTGACGCTTACCGGCTACTGTCGCTATGACTGGGACACCGTCAGCCCACCGTGATTTCGAAAGCCACCTTCGGGGCGGCTTTTTTTATTATGCGCTGCAGAGCAGCTGGCGACCGAGTCGATTGCGCAAAGAAAAGCACCGACCAAGGGGTCGGTGCTTTGAATGACGATTACTGTTTAGGGTAATCGGTCCGATGCGCAACGGAAGCCGAGGGCGACCGCAGGAGCGCAACTACCTTGGCAACGTGCGGAGGCAGCGAAGGACCGGCCGTGGGAGTGGACGGGGACTCGCTGACAACTACGCCCTTCTCGACGGAATCGTTGGAACGACCCGAGGTGGAGGTTGCAGCCTGCGTTTGGCCGTTGTCTTGCGAAACGGCAGGGGTGGAGCTGGTCAAGGACGTGGCGCCCTTGACGAAACCTTCCTTGAAATCACCGGCAACCGACTTGATGCCATCAAGCGCGGTTGGGGCGACCGACTTGATGAGCGCGAACGGCGAAGTGATGGCCAGGCCCACGAACTTCCCGGCTTTTTCCGAAACCGATGCAGCGGGAACTGCTTCGGACGCGGGGACGAGAGCTTTGGAGCTGGTGGTGTTGACAGCGTCAGCGTGGGCGGACACAGCAATCATCGACAGCGCAGCGAAAGCGGCAAACAGAAACTTCTTCATAGGAGACTCCTTGTGGTGCTTGAGCACAGTTGAACTACCTTCTATAGCAAGCGCGGCCCGAGCGCGCTGCCCCAAAAAGAAAGAGCGCTCCGCAAAGGAGCGCCCGAATGAGGGGACAAGGGGAGAAGGAGAAGGCTGTCTAGGCGGCAGCGGGGACCTGGTTGACCAGGAAATCCGCCGGGCAAAGCTTGACCGAGTACGAATTGCAATGCTCCCCGTTCCAGTCGGTGTACGGCAAGCTGAAGCCTGCATCCTTCAACAGCTGGTTGAGGGCCAGCAGGTCCTGCGGCAAAAACAACAGGGTGATGTTGTCGTACTCTGCAAGCTGGAACACGATGAGGTTCGGGGTGTTCATGTAGCCACAGCTGATGCTGAGCTGGCCGAACTTGAACAGGCCGCCGACCGACGACTCACGGAACTCAGTCAGGTGCCCGACGATGTCGTCGCGGAAAGCTGCAAGCGTCTCCAGCAGCGTTCGCACGGGCTGGTAGGTTGTCTCGACTTCGGTCAGCTGCCGTTTCCAGCCAGCGAGCAACTGTTCGGCACGGTGAATCCGGTTGATGATTCGACCGCGCACCTCGCGCCGCGCCTCGTCGAGCGACCTCAGCCGATGCCCGACCAATGGGGTTGCCTCGCAGGCCGATGCCGTGATTAGGAACTGGGGGCCAGCGTAGTGCGGGTAGCCGTTGCGCTCCTGAATGGTGAAGTTGGTGTATCCGTCCATTGTGTCTGGTGTCTGATGCCCTGCGGCTGGTTGTGGAAGTCCTGACATCGAATAGCGACGCCTCGGCCCCGCGGCTAAAACCTCTCGATAGACAGTTCGTCGCCTTTCCAGACGATGTTGATGGAGCCTCGCGGCTCGCACCTTGGGCAGCCGAATATTCATCGGCACTCGCCCCGCCCCGGAACCCCGTGCGTCCGGGGCCTTTTTTTGCCCATCCCCTGCTCAGCGCCGCGTATAAAAACGTCCCCTATACAGCTGTGTCATGGTTTCCTCCCTGACCCATCGGATGGTTCTGGACACCTCCGCTCTTGCAGCCGGCCCGGCAACAGGCATGGCGCCTCGCCCTGAGACTTCGTGAGCTCAGGGCGATTTTTTCGTCCTGGGCTTGGCCGAGGTGGCTAGACTCTGCAGCAACCACGCTGAACAGGACATTGAAATGGGAATGAACGCCACCGTCGTCGTGATGCACGACGCCTTGGGACAAATCGAATCCGACCCGCGCTTCGGCGCCAAGCTCGCCGAAGCCATCCGAACGGCTTCGGTCGTTCCGGACACGAGGCAGGACGTCGCCGCGGGCAACTACGCGAATGCCGCCCACGTCGTCGAGTGCCATCACGCGGACTTCTCCGTGGCCATCACTGTCGGTGAGAACCTCGGCAAGGTGCAAAGTCGAGCGTTTTGCAAGCACACGACGGATGAAGGCCAAGTGCGACTTCTCGAGACTTGGGCGGACCGCCTCGGCTATCGCCTAGTCGCAAAGCGAGCCTTTTAGCCAGCCAGCGCCGTAAACCCACGGTCTTCAGGCCGTGGATGTAAGGCGCGAGTATTGCAGGCTATCTGCGCTTTGCCGATATAGGTGAGCCGACTCGGACTAGGCTGAGTCAAAGCGGACCTCTATAGGCTATACTTTCCTAAAATCTAGCCTGACTTTGCTACCGACGTCTAAAGTTCGCGCCAAGCGGACCTCCTATCCCAAGCACGACGTGACCTACGAGGTCCGCGAAGGCGTGCTCGAGGTGTCGCCCGCGCTGGGTGCACGCCTGCACGGAACGCTCGACGTGCTGTGCGAGCTGCGCGAGCATCTGCGCCGGGAACGCGAGCACGACCGTGCCCTGGGCCGCGCCGCCCGGGCCACCGGGGGCAGCCACCGCTATCTCGCCAAGGCCGACCAGTACCAGACCGTGCGCGCTCTGGCGGCGCGCGACCATCGCTTCGCCGGCGTGCACTCCCAGGTCCTGCAGAACGTTGCCGACCGCCTCGACCACGCCACCAAGGCGTGGCTCAAGGGCGAGCGCGGGGCACCCACGGCCGTGCCGCGCAAGAACTACCGCAGCCTCACCTTCACGCAGTACGGCTTTGCGGTGAAGATTCAAGGCGGGCGCCTGCACATGAGCCGGCTCGGCGAGGCGCGGCTCATCGGCCTGCGCAAGCTGCCGGGCCGCGTCAAGAGTGTGACCCTCGTGTTCAAGCAGGGCCGCTGGTTCGCGCAATTCACCTGCGAGGTGCAGGTGCAGCACTGCGAGCGACGGCGTCGCCACGCCTCTCCCGAGGTGGCGCTGCTGCCGGATTCGGGGCTCGATACGGGCCTCGCGCGAATCGCTACGCTCGCCGACGGCACCACCCATACGCCGGCGAAGCCCCTGAAGCAAATGCTGCCGCGGCTCAAGGCCGAGCAGCGCAAGATGAGCCGACAGTTCGAGGCCCGCAAACGCGAGCTCGCGGCATACAGGAAGGCGTTTCGGGCCCTGGGGCTCCATGGGCCGCTGCCGGAGCGTGACCACCGCCCGCTCAGCAATCGGCTCAAGCGCCAGATTCGGCGGGTCGCCATCCTGCACTCGCGCATCGAGTGCGTGCGCCGAGACCAGCTGCGCAAGGTCGCGCGCCAGCTCGAGCAGAAGTACCGCCTCATCGCGGTCGAGGAGCACGGGGTCGAGTTCATGAAGCGGAACCGGCGCACCAGCCGCAGCGTCTCGGACGTCGCCCCTGCGATGTTCAAGGGACTGCTCAAGCACGCACTCGGAGAGCGCTACGTTCCGGTCGCCAGCCGGCGTCCCGGCATCGGAGGCAACAGCCAGACGTGCCTGTGCGGCGCATCGGTGCCCAAGACCCTCTCGGAGCGCTGGCACGTCTGTGCGGCCTGCGGCCTGTCGGCGGACCGCGACGCGGTCAGCGCCAACATCGCGATGGACATCGCGTTCGGATATTCAAACCTCGGGGCGGTGAAGCCCCCGGAGCCCGGGCAGGGCCTCGTCAGACGTGGAGAAGGCAAGTGCCAAGCCGGGCGACCGGTGAAGGCCTCGCGCAAAGCGACAGAGCCTCCTGTGAAGCGTCCATCCTCCACCGGCCGACGGCTGGCGTGTACCGCGGGTGCGCAAGCTACCGCGGGAGTCAAGAACCCGCAGCTCTTGCCAGGCGCTCTGGCGCCCAACTTGAGCGGCTGAGACGAGCACCACGCCGGACAGGTCCGGGCTCAGCGCCTGACCTAAAACGTAGGAAGCCCCCGCCTTCAGGGGCGGGAGGAATGTCACCCGCTGATTCCATGAAGCCCCCCTCCCGCGCGACTGCGAGGAGGGCTTTTCTTCGAAGCTTGCTCTGCCATGGTGGGGCATCTCTCCGAGCAGCCACAGCCATGGCTAAGCCGTGCCGCTACACGCGACATGGCGAAAAACATTCAGTACCTGAAGAGGGTGGCACGTGCAGCGCATGCGGCAGACGCTACCGAAGAACTCTCGCCCGAGGCGCTCGAGGCCTTGTTGCTTCGCAGCGACCGGATGAGCGCTCCGGTCTTCAATGAGCTCACGACCAGGGGTTATTTGGTGGCAGAGCGCCGCGGGTGGTCCTTCTCGATGAAGGCAGAAGCATACCGTGCGGCAGCTCGTCGGCCAGCCGCGACCTAAAACGCATCGAGGGGGAGAGTGGCTACACAGCAAACCGGCACTGCTGGATGTTGAATCATTTTAGCCAATGGTGCGCAGTTTGATTTTAGACTATAATGCGTCCATTCCCAAAGTGAGATATAAGGCTTTTACCCCATGAAAGTGGACCAAAAAGCGCGCATGGACGAGGAGTTGCGAAAGCGCTTCCGCGGCATTGGCGAGGTACTTCGCTCGGCGCGCATGGACAGGAACATGACCCAAGAGGACGCGGCAGTTGCAAGCGCTTTGAGCAGGCAGACCGTGTCGCGCATCGAGCGAGGTCATCCTTCCGTTGCGTGGGGACAGGTTGGACGTCTCGCGCAGGTACTCGGGATGCCGCACCTCCTCGGAGGGGAAGACCCGTCGGCCCCTCACGTACACGGCCGCCGTGCTCGAGCACTGGCCACCAAAGATTCAAACAGCTCAACCTAAAACGCTTCGCTTCCATGAAACACCGCCTCAGCACCATCATCCTCGCCGCCGCAGCCTCCGTTTTCGCCCTGAGCGCCTGCGACACTTCCGTGGCGACGGCTGCCACCCCGGCCCCGGCGCCTTTCTCGACCACCGTCCAGGCCGCCTATGACTCCATCGCGGGCCAGACAACCGGCTTCACGCTGGGCGCGCCGCTGGCGGCCAAGGTGGCCTACGTGTTCTTCGACCCTCAGTGCCCGCATTGCGCCCACCTGTGGAACGCGGCCCAGCCGCTTGGCGCGAGCGCCCGTATCGTCTGGATTCCGATTGGCATGCTCTCGCGCGCCAGTGCACCGCAAGGCGCAACCATCCTCGGCGCGGCAGACCCGGCCAAGGCGATGACCGAGAACGAGACCAGCATCCTCAATCGCCAGGGCGGACTCACGGCAGACAGCGACGCCGTCGCGCGCTTCAAGGACAAGGTCGCGGCCAACACCGCACTGTTCAACAGCATGCGAGCGAAGGACGACGGCGTGCCGTTCATCGTCACCAAGGTCAATGGGGAGGTTCGCTCGCAGTCCGGCTCCCTGTCGACGCCTCAGCTCAAGCAGTTCCTCGGTCTTCCGAACTGAGCACGCAACTGGCTCGGCGCTCGGCCGAGTCTTTGCAGATTTCGCCCTTCGGGGCCTTTTCTGTTTCTGCCTCGCCAAAGTAGCCCGTGAAGTAGTTCACGCAGGTAGCCCTTAAGTGCTACCCGCCACCGGAAAACGAATCCTTTAGACGGACACGAAGTCACCGCCCTTTACAGTCGCGCCCAAGGGCCGGCATCCGTTCGGCCCAATCAACCAAGAGGGCGGACTGGATGATGCGTGCGATTCGATGTTTCGTAGCAGTGGCAATGGTCACGGCAATAGCAGCGTGCGGCGGAGGCGGGGGAGGGTCAAGCGGGGTTGGTGGCCTCATCGCGACGGGCCCCTCAGCGCCTGCGGCGAAGCTTACGACGGTCGTTGCAATCAACGGCGCGGAGGCTTCTGCGGCAAGTGACGGCCGATACCTTGTGCGCCCAGGCGACACCGTCGTCATCACGCCCAGCCAGGGTGCGACATGGTCGACCAAGGCTGCCGACCCCGGGTTTGTCCAACTGCGAAACCCTACAGCTGTCGACAACCAATGGTCGGCGCAGGTAGTGAATACGAAGGCGCAGCAGACGACCTATACGGTTACTGCGAACGCTGCTGGCAGCGACCTGAGTTCAGAGGTCGTCCTGGCGGTCATGGCAGGTGACGCACGCAACGGCGAGTTCCTCGTTTTTGCGACCAACGGTACGCAGCAAAAGCTATCCCTCAATCTCGACCTGAGCACCTACGAGCTGACAAACTCGGCCGGCTCGACCGTCACGGGCACGTTCAGCGCCCGCGCCGAGGAGCCCGGCACGTTTTCGTTCAAGAGCGCCCGGGTAGAAATCGCCGTGGACAACGCCCGCTTCCGGCTGACGGACGACGTGGTCGTCGGGTCCTTTCCCTTGGAGCTCGCGCAGGCGGGTCCATTCATCGCCTACTCCGTACAGCCGTTCGTTGCTGTTCGTAACCTCGTGACTGAGCAGGCCGGCCTGGAAGGGACGTACAACCGGTTCGGCATCGACCTGACGCCAACTGGACGGGATTCGACCATCCGTCAGGTCCAGGTCCTCCCCGGTGGCGCGGCCGTCCTGATGTGCGACGACATTGGCGTCAGGCGCATCGAGGCCTGCCCGCCCGCATCGGTTCTCACCTACGACGTGACGCCAGGCAACTCCGCTACGAGCTGGCGCATCACGAACAGGGCGAATCCCAACGACGTCGGCGCATTCGCTGTCGCTCGGGTGGGCAAGGAGAACGTGTACCTGGCAGCGGGCCTCAACAGCCAGGTCGCCAACATGTCGGTGTTCCGCATCGGGCTGCAAGACTCCGCGGCATGGCCGTACACGACGGCTCGAGGCGCCGACACCGCGGCCGGCTGGGTCAAATTCGTACTTGACGCGACGACATACAGCGCAGCCGTGACTCGCTACGACGGGTCCCAAGAAGCGCTCGCCTACGGGCTTATCGGCACCGGAACTGCCGGTCCGCAGGGCATGCGCATCGCCAACCAGGGGCCCGGTGGCCTCTGGGCTGTGCAAAGCGGCCAGCTGGCTGTTGTCGTCGGCGGGCGCGGCACCGCTCAGAAAGGCTTCATTCAGATTGGCCTGACCGACTGAAGCGCTTGTCTCGGAGAACGCCGCCGGACCTTCCTGGCGGCTTCATGCCGGTCGGAAGGGAAGGACGAGCCCGGCGTTCGCTACATGGGATAGGTCAACAACACAGAAAGCCTTATCCCATGCGTCAAGACATGCAGAAAGTTCTCTCCGAACACGGCCGAAGCGCCTCTCGCTACCGCTACGCCCCGTCCCGGGTCCGCGTGATTGACGGAGAAGTTGTTTCCCTCTCGCGCGAACCGATGCAGCTGCGCTATCGCACCGGCTACGGTCGGGCCGCGAAGGAGAGCTACCTCTCCTTCAAGCCGCTTCATCGCTTCCTGGCGAGCCGCATCGGTCAGCCCTGGGACGAGGTGCACTCGGAACTGCGCGGCCTCAAGGGCGCTCGTTCCGAGGAAGCCATTGCCCATGCCGTCGGCGACGTGGCCGTGAATACGTTCATCGACATCGATGGCGTCGTGAAGGTCACCACGCCCTACTACGGGGTGCAAATCGCGGCCGACTGGTACGACTTCTACGTTCACCCGACGTCGCGCTGCTTGCATGGCGGCACTCCGCGCCAATCCGGTCGCAAGAGCTGGGCGGAGCGCGCGGCCGAGGAGGTCGCGGCTCGCCGCCGCGACATCGACGCGTCAACTCAGGCACACCTCGTCGACGGCATCTGGTATGCCGTCAAGCTGGCACCGTTGGCGCCGCTGGTGCGCTACAGCCACCTGACCCCGCTTCCTTTCGCAAGGCGCGGACGGGTGTACGCAACGACGAGCATCGCCGACCCGAAGGTGTTTTGCGACGCTGTCCTTGGCCAGGCTGATGACTACCATCGCGGCAACCTCGAGAGGCTGTACGGCCGCAAGGACGTTTACGGTATCTCCAGGCGCCAGCTTGGCCACAAGGAGCTCGTGAAACTCGGCCTCGCCGCCGCGTAACGCAGCGCAACAGCTACTTCCACATGGACGGCTTCTTGCCGTCCATTTTTTCTGCGATGCAGTGGTAGTAGCAATCGGTACCTTCGACCGAGTCATAGCAGGCAATCACCTCGCAGCGGTCCCGGAATGCCGCCGGTGAATCTTCGGACAGGCCTAGCCGGTTCAGGAGTGCGGCCGCGACAAGCTTCTTTTCGTCCGCATCCAGGACCAAGGGGTCGGCCACGAGGGGAAGCTTGGATTCGTCTTCGACCATCATGAATCTGAGGGGTTTCTTCACGGAGGTCAACCTTCAAAAAGAGCCCGCAAAGGTAGCGCATCGCCCCGACGATTGCAATGCGCTTACGCCGCGTCTGCGACGCCGCGCGCGTGCGGCTCATGCCATTCAACGCGTTCCCACTGGCCAGCCTGCACAACCAGCGTGCCATCCTCGAGGCGCAGCGGCTGGTAGCTGGTGGTCACCCCGATAAACATCTTTTCCGGGCGGTCAAGCACAGCTTCGTCGGTGGCCCGCAACGCGACACCGCCGGCTTCGGGAAGCTTGCGCGAGTGCCGGCTGTTCGCCAATGCAAGGAAGGGGCAAACAGACATCGCGTAGCTTGCGCAGTCCGTGTGCATCGCCGCGTCCGTGAACACCCGATACTCATGGGACCGCGGTCCTCCGATGAATGCGAGGTGGCGGCCGAGAGGCTCACCGCACATCGCGCAAATGCGGCCAGTAACGACCCGGAGCCATCGCTTGACGTCGGTGACCCGGAAATCCGGAGCTCCATCAGGCTTGATGAGCACCGTCATCGGAATTGGGAAGCCTCTGGCATCCCGAGGACGCTTGGCCAGGCGCGCCGGGATGGGCGCCTCGAGAAGGGTGGCTACAGAAACGCGCATGCGAACTTTTTGGCTATAGGGCGCCGCATTTTAGCAACCCAGCGCCGTAAACCCGCGGCCTGCTTTTGACTGCGGAGCGGCCCGGGATGGGCGAGCACTTCCTGCCAGCACCAAACCCGTGCGTCGCGAGCGAGTTTGCGGTTTGTGACGTTGCGCACACCGGCCCGCAAAAGAGACACCGCGCCCATTTGGCGCGGTGAGGAATCAAAACAAGGAATCTTGCACGGGCGGCGCACCTTGACCGGCTTCGTCCCTAGGTGCGAGCTCGCGACCGAGAATGCGCCCCATTTGGGCCCGAATCAGCTCAGCGTGACAGCGGCGCGGGGCACACCAGCACTGGAGAGCAACGGCCTGGCCGCTTTGAACAAGCAGGGCCAAGCGTCGAATTTCTCGGGTCATGGGTCCTTCGCGCTCTTCGTCCAGGGCTCTCTCTCGCTCGAAACTCGCGATGGCCGCATCCCGGCCAGCGGCATCCAGGTGGTCCTTCAAAACCGCTTTGTTGCCAAGTACTGCGTTCGTGCGGTCCACAGCAACAACCAGTTCCCCATCTCGTGGGGGCGTGCCGCCTTTCCGCTTGCTGACAATGCGTACGTACATCAAACCTCCAATATTAAGCCTGACTCGTATAGAGATTGCCCTTTCGTGACGAAAGAGCGCAGCTGCCGGCCCGGACGTTCAGCGGGTGGTGGATAGGTCAGGTTTGCTGCGTTAGACTCTCCTCGCCCACCCTGAAAGGGATAGCTTTTTACAGGTTCCCGGGCGCCCCTCTGCGGTCACAGACGCTCGTTACGCTAGGGGAGCTTTTGCTCGGATGTCCGCGAACCAGGCTCCGTGCGCAACGATGCAGCGGCATGGGCCGCACGGAACGGAGGCACGGATTGTCCAAAGCGCTCTTGGGGCTACCCCAGGCCTTCTCGAATTTACCGGACCATGCACGCCAGAAGCTGGCAGAGAGCGCAACGGTCCGCACGTTCGCCAGGAACGAGGTCGTCATTCCGCCCGGACAGCTGTCTCCACCGGTGGTCGCCCTGCGCTCCGGACTTTTAGTCCTTTCCTTTACTGGCGATGTCGAGGGAGGCATCGCAAGCGACTTCGTCAGGCCGCTTGACGTATTCAGCGGGTCGACGCGATTGAGAATTTTTTCGTCCGGCACGTTGTCGGCTGTCAGCGCTTCAGCCGCAGTGCTGTGGCCCGTCGAAGCTTTCCGTGAGGCTCTTCTGTCCAGCGCCGACTTTGCGGTCTGGTATCTCGACGGCTTGGAGCGCCGCTTGGCCCATCACTATCTTCACCGCGCCCGCGTGGTCCATCTTTCAGGGGAAGCTCAGTACGCTTACTTCCTCTGGGCCATGTCAGAGCCGACGACGGACGGCCGCCGGCTCATGAAGGTGAAAATTCCCCAGCAACTCGTGGCGTCGTACCTGGGAGTCGGGCGAGAAGAAGTCAGTCGAAGAAAGACACTGCTCGAAAAGACCGGGCATATCAGTCAAACGAGTGCCGGCCTCGAGTTAATGGACTCCATCGTTCACTTGTTCTCGCTGGAGGACGCGGGGTCCCGGATGCCTGGGGAACTGCCATTCGTCACTGGCCTTGACGCATAAAGAGGCGAGTTACGTTTTAGATGCCATGCCCTGTAAGTAAATTGTGGGTGGGGCACACTACAGTTTTCCTTACCTCCTGCCGATATCCCCCGTGAGACACCGAGTTACCCGCCTTGACTGACCAGATGCCTGCCACAAGCCAGCCTATTCCCCTTCAAACCTCGGATTCCCGGATTCCTCCTCTGTCGGACGCCCTCTCTCGGCTGATGGGGCTCACGTCAACTGAGCGGACGAACCCTCGCACCTTCGAGCTGCTGACCCTGAAGGACCCGGCTGCAGTCGCGCGGCTCATTTCGCTGTCAAACGCCGCGGGGTACCACCGCAGCGGCAACTCAGTGAAGTCCGTTCGGGATGCGGTGAGAGTGATTGGCACGCGCGCCTCGTACGACGCGCTGCTGGCCATCTTCACACTCGACCTGGTCACATTCCCAACGCACCTGCAGCCGTTGCGAAACTTCCTGACCCGGCACATTTTCTCAGTCCTCGCGACCGCCCGACGCATCGCGCCCTACGCGTCGCCGGAGCACGTCGTGGCGGACCAGACGCACCTTGCGTTCGTGGCCATCGTGGACAAGCTGGGCATCGCCCTCGCCATGGGCCGCATGCACGGCGCGACGATGCCGGCGATGATGGCAGTTGCATCGGACTCCCGCCACTGGCTCCACGGCATGCCCGAGTTCGACGAGGCCTTCGAACTCAGCGCGCAGGTTGCCCGCAGTTGGGATATGTCAGAAGAAGTGCCTCAGGACCTGGAGCACCTTGCTCGGTGGGCGGAACACATGCCGGTCATGTCCAGCGCGTGCCATCACGTGCTCGCAGCGGAAGCGCTACTTGACGCCAAGAAGGGCATGGGCAATGACGCACTACTGGAAGCACCTTTCCGGGACTGGCCTGTCATTCAGAACCTGTTTACGCGCGGCGTCGACCCGATGTCCCTCGTAGCGGACTGGTAGCTTCGCGCCGGCGGCTGCCCACGCGCCCGGCTGGACGTGATGGCCAGCGGCAAGCACTAAGGCAACCTCCGGCTGCCTGCTGTTCAGACGACAGTCGTGCGGGGTGCCCCAGGCTGAGCCTGGGCCCTGGACTTGACTTGGCACTCGAGCTGAAGCTGGCCAATCCACTCGTCTGGCGACAGGCTCTCCCCGAGCAGGACACACTGGCGTTTGACGGTCGCAAAGTCGCCGGCACAGAGGTTTGGCATGAAGATGAGCTCCTCGCTCCACCGAGCCTTGTCCGCTTCGCTGATACCTTCCTGGGTCTCTCGCAGGCTGGCTTCGTTGAGGAACATCTCCCAGCGTTGCTCCGCCGTCAGGGCGAGGAACTGCAGTTTGAAAGTGAAGCGGCGCAGCGCGGCGGTGTCCAAGCCCTCGAAAAGGTTGGTTCCGAGTACAAAAATCCCAGTGAAGCGCTCCATGGCGGCGAGAAGTTCGTTCACCTTGGACACGTCGTGCGAGGCGTGAGCCTTGTTGCGGTCGCCCAAGAGCGAGTCGCCTTCGTCGAGGAAGAGAATTGCGTCTTCGCTTTCCGCCTCTTCGAACATCGCTGCAATGTTCTTTTCGGTCTCTCCAACCCACTTGCTCATGATATCGGACCCGCGCTTGGCCAGCAGCCGCTTGCCCAGCGTCTGGGCCAAGTACTCGACGTACTGGGTCTTCCCGGTGCCCGGTATCCCGTACAGGCAGATGGACCCCTTCGGAGTACGGGTCAGCGCGGTGAGAATCTGCTTCGGACCGAAGCGCCCCGCGCAGTTCAGGAAATCAAGGGAGTACTGCGTCACGCACTCCTTCGCCTTGGGCGAGGTGCCGCGCTCCAGGGCCTTCAGGCTGCGCTTGACGGCCTGCAGAAGCGCCGCTTCATACTCCGACGGTGTCTGCACTCCGAAAAGGCGTGCGGCGCGCATGCCGGCCTCCAGCTGGACGCCTGACACGTCCTCCAGCCGCAGCAGGGCTTCCTCGGTCTCGCGCGAAAGGTCCAGGCCTTTCACCGTGCGCTCCAGCTGGGCGCGCCGGTCTTCACGCCGCGCCTTCTGCAGGCCCGCGTGAAACACGAAACGGGACACCGTGTCTGGTGACAAGCTACTGACATTCGCCGACAGCCAGACCGTGGGCAAAGGATTTGACGTCAGTATCAGCTCATCGAAGGGCGCGACCTGCCCGGGGTCGACCTCGAGCCCGAACATCTTGGCCATGTAACCTGAAGGCTGCGCCTCCAGGATGGCATCCGGCCGGTCGAGCACGAGGAGGGCGGCCTTGTCGACCGTCGGCAGGCAGCGCTGGGCGATGTACGCAATGGTTGGCTCCTCGCCGTACGAGCTCTCCAGCTTGGCGAGACGATGGGCGTTCCTGTTGGTTCGCTCCACCAGCTCCCGCAGGACCCCCTGCTTGTCCAGGCCGCCGGCCCCGTACAACATCAGGTTGACGCCAGGCTCGGATGCATTCGCGACCAGCGCCGCGGCCAGGTCGAGGTCGTCGGAGGGCAAGCGGGCAGGGACGCCGGAGGTCGGGCGAAAGACGATGGGCTCGGTCAGCGTGCGGGCCAGCCCCTCGGGGGACTCGGCGAGGACGCGAATCCAGAACTCCGAGACGACTGGGTAGCGGTTCAAGGTGCCACGGGTGCGAAGCAGCCCCGAAAGGCGCAGCGGCGACGTTTCCGCCAGGGCACCTGCCAGTTCTGCGACGGACACACCAAAAATCCCTGCGAACACCTCAGGGGCGAGACGGTTGGACTGGTCCAGTCTCGACAGGATGGTGCGCAATTCGTCGCTAACGGCGGACGCAACGCCGAAGACGAGCAAATCGCGCTCGAGGTCAGTTAGCTCAAGGCAGTCCACCAGCTCCTGCACCCGATGGGAAAAGTTGTTCTTTGCCTTGTCGAGGATGAAATCGTAGTGCTTGCTGAACTTCCGCAGCGCCGCGTTCACGAGTTCCAGGAAGGCCTGTGGCTCGGCTGCGACCCAGTCGTGCACGGCAAGACCTTCCAGGATGCTGCGCATGTACTCGACGTCCCGGGATGAGGAATCCGTCGCGTAGTTCACCTGCTTGAGGAGGCTGCTCATGCGTTCCAGGTTCATCTTCTTGCCCCGTTGGGCCGTCTGGATGGCCACGACGTCAGCCGGCCACTCGAGCGCGGCAGCAATCGGTGCGTACCAGGCTGCGAAGACGACCGGATTGTGGACAAAGCGAGGCAGAAGGTCCGGTTGAGCTGCCATTCGCAGCAGCCAGAAGGGGAGCTGGGGAAGGTCGATGTGAGCTTGTGACACGAGGTGGCCTGTGAAAACGTGGTCAGGGAGATGCCGGCTGTGTAAGGCCAGCGTTTATCCGGCCGCCTCCCTAAAGGCCTCGTCGTTTAAGCGTCGTAGCTACAGGTGCCAGGAACAACTTTTCTCGTACCAAGGAAGAACAACATGACCACAATGACTTCGTCGAAGCGCGCTCACGCCTGGGTCGACGCTGCCTACGCGGCACTCTCCCGCGACCGCACCTTCCTGCTGCGCGACCAGCAAGTGGACCTCTCGAAGGCCGTCGCTGACGCATTTCTCACCGCGGTGCCCCTGGCTGCGGAGGCCCCCACCGGCACCGGCAAGACCATCGCTTACCTCATCGGCGCACTCGCGGCGTCCGATGTGCTGGGCGAAAACCCGGTCCAGCCCCTCGTGGTCTCCACCGCAACCAAGGCGCTGCAGTCGCAGCTGTTTGAAAAGGACCTGCCCGCACTCGTGCGCGCAGGGCTCGTCATGGCGAACGACGTCGCCCTCGCAAAGGGCAAGGGGAACTACCTTTGCCTTACGCAGGCGGAGGAAATCCGGGACCTGCTGAACGCGGATGGCCAGGAGACCTTCATCGACGACGCTGCCGCGGCGGTCGACCCCGACCAGCTCGACTTCATGGTCGACCAAGCCAACGCTCGTCGCTGGGATGGTGACTTTGACACCTGGACGCACGGCCGCCCGAAAAACGTACGGTCGATTGCAGTGTCCTCGGACACTTGCACCGGCAAGAAATGCAGCCGCTACAAGGATTGCACCTACTTCCGCGCTCGCGGCCGCCTTGGAGGCGCACGCATCATCGTTGCCAACCACGACCTCGTCCTTCGCGACCTGCTGCTCGCGGTGGACGGCGAAACGTCGGCGCTGCCGGTGGCCAACTACTACATCATCTTCGACGAGGGGCACCACCTCCCGGAAAAGGCGATTGCAGTGGGCGCGCGCGAAGCGGACCTGGCCTCGTTCCTGCGGGTTCTGCCCAAGCTGAGCGGGATTCAAGCCATCCTCAAAGGTAGCCCGGAGCTCACGAAACAGCTGGGCGCGTACAACGTGCACATCGACGACTTCGACCGCAAGCCCATTGGGGGCCCGCTGGACGAGCTCACGACGCTGCTCAACGACATCGAAGTGGACCCCGACACGGCGCAGCGTCGCTTCATGAAGGGCGAATTGCCTCCGAACGTGGAGCTGCAGATGAAGGTGCTGCTTGCAGCCATGATGCCAGCCATGCTGGTGACGGCGGGTACGCTGGCCGCGCTGCGCGAGCTCACCGGCCTGCCCAAGCCAGTGGAAGACAAGGCCACCGACCTCGGTCGGCGCGCCCTGGACGTTCACCGAGCGTTCAAGGAGCTTTCCGAGTGCATCAGCATGATGGTCGCCCCTGGGCGGCGTGTGAAGTGGCTGTTCCGCAAGGACAAGGCACTCTCGCTGCACTGCTCGCCGCTGGAAGGCGCTGACGTGCTCGGCCCGCTGCTCTGGCAGAGCGCCCGCACAAAGGGGGTCGCTATCGTTTCCGCAACGCTGCGCGACATCGGCGGGTTCTCTCGCTTCAAGTCGCGCGCCGGCATGCCGGACAAGTCCAAGACGATGGTGCTGCCGTACACGTTCCCCTACAGGAACAGCACGCTCACCGTCGCCGGAATGAACGCAACGCCGAAGATGGCGGAGCGCAAGATGTTCATGGGCGAGCTGGCCCTGAAGCTGCCGACGGCCATCGACCGCAAGGAAGCGACTCTCATCTTGTTTCCAAGCTGGGCGATGCTCAAGGAGTTCGTGCCGAAGCTGCGCTATCAGTTCGGCGAGGACGCAGTGCTGGTGCAGGGCGACAATGTGGTCCCTGTGCTGCGCAAGATGCACACCGACCGCGTTGAGGCGGGCAAGGGAAGCATCTTGGTTGGCACGGCAACGTTGGCGGAAGGTCTCGACCTCCCTGGCAAGCTGTGCGAGCACGTCATCATTGTGTCACTGCCGTTCGCGGTGCCGACCAATCCGGTGGAACAGGAACTGTCCGACCTGCTCGGAAAGGAATACTTCTCGAAGCGCAGCTTGCCGGACGCCATGGTGAAGCTCGTACAGATGGTGGGTCGCCTCCTGCGTCGTGAAACCGACCGCGGCCGCGTGACCGTCTTCGACCGCCGGCTGGCATCCACCAGCTACGGCCGCCAGATGCTGGAACAGCTTCCACCGTTCCAGAAAATCATTGAAAAACTGGCCGCCTAAAGGCTTTCTTCAACCGCCCGAGACATCTCGGGCGGTTTTTCTTTGCGCAAGTGTCTTACACGCAGCGGATGAATTCCCGCCATAAACAGCGGCGAATGAACATCTATGTCATCGATGACCATCCGATGATGCGCGAGGAATCACGATGGTCCTGCGGCGCCTGCGCCCTGGCGAGAGCATCGTCGAGTTGGACCGTTTGGACCAGCTAGCCCCTGCAGTCAGCGCCAAAGGCCAGCCGGACAGCCTGAAATCGCTCTGAGGCCATCAGGCCTTCTGCGCGAAATCGTCCAGGGACTTGCCTGCTTCCAAAGCTTCGCGCAACCAACGGGGGCGCGGGCCCATACCCGACCAATTGTTGCCTGCATTGTCGCTGTAGCTGACCTTCGCCTGGCGCTTCTTGCCTGCTTTTGACAACTTCAAAGAAGCTGCCTTCTTTGGCGCACCGGCAGTAGCAAAGTCCGCAAGCGACTTCCCCGAGAGAAGGGCCTTTTTCAGCCAATCAGGGCGCTTACCCATTCCTCCCCAGGTGTTGCCGTTCTCGTCCGCAAACTTCGCCACTCGAGCGCCAGTGCGCCCCTTGACTGCCTTCGTCGACTTAACGCCTTTGCCGCCAAACAACTGTTCCGCAGTAAGTCCATAGTGTTCAATTGCTTCCCGGATGCGGGCAACAACGCCCCCGACTTCCTTCTCGCGAACGCTGTCGGCTTGTCGTTGAAGCGCAGCAATTTGCTTTTGGAGTTGGCTGTACGTTTGAGTCATTGGTGTGAAGAATCGATATTTCAGAGTCTTAGACTCTATCGCGATTTTTGGTTCGATGTTCAGGGGAGCGTAGTAAAGCTGTCGTGGAGTCGTTCTAGCACCAGCAAGTAATGAATTTGCGACGGCGCTAGGAGAGTTGGGGAGCTGCAAGACGCGCAAATCGCAATGACCGGAACGTAAGTTGCGCTTTAGCCTCTGGTAACGTATAATTGACCCCACACACTTAAACGACAGCCGAGGTGTTCGGCACCAAGAAGAACAACATGCCCCGCATTCGCAATCTCGCCCAACTTGATGACGAGAGCCTGAACCTGGAAGTTGTCCTCGAAGAGGCGCCCACCTTGTGGGAAGACCTGCTTCGCAAGGGCTACGAAGTCACGATGCCCGATATGCTCGGCTTCAGTGCGCCGCATGACATCAGCTGGTTCATCGAAGTGGGCGAGTCGAGAACCACCGCCTACATGTGGAGCCAGCGCGCCCGCGCTCGTGTCGGCAATCGCTTCATCGTGGACGGTGCCCCGGCAGCTGCTGTCGCCGAAGCGCAGCGGCTTCTCGAAGGGGTGGCGATGGAGGAATCCCTGTCGGGCGCGCCGCTGTATGCCGGCGTACCGGTCGATGAACATGTCACCGTCGCCTGAGCACACTGCCCGGCTCGCATCGTTGGGTAGCCACCTGCGCGACCTGCGCCAGCAGAGCTCGCTTCGGCGCCTGGCCGAAAGCACGGGCGTCTCCAAGCCTACGCTTATCGCCGCGGAACGGGGAGGGGACCTGCAGCTATCCACCCTCCTCCGGCTCCTTCAGGCGCATGGCCGGCTCGCCGAATTCGACCGGTTCGTCGCTACCCTGGCAGTTGGTGAGCACCAAATCGGCGAGCCTGCCTGATACAGCATCCTGAGCGCGCGCTTTCGCTATAGGGGAGGTAGCAACTCTCAAGGAAAGCTCGAGCATGCGAAAAGGAAACAAGCCTCGTTTGGTCGTGAACAGCTCCGGGGCCTTGGTGGCAGTCGCCACAGGTTCTGACGCAACGACCGAGCATCAAGGCGGCATGGATGCCCTGAGTGCGGCCCTGACGGAAGGGCCCGGCGTATCCCGTCTGGCGCTTGCTCAAAGGCTTCGCAAGGATGGGCGGCTCCACTGCCCAGACCTGATGGCAACCAAGCGCATTGTCCGGGACCTGGCCAATGTCGTCTACGAAGAGCGCCTGGTACAGGGCGAGCCGGCGGCTGCCCTGGTGTACATCGCTGGCAAGCGCGCGGCAGCCTTCGGCAATTCGTTCATCGATGCGGAGCTTAGGCTCAATGTCGTGGGCGATTCGACCGGCCTGGGCGGGGCGTGGGATGAACGCAGCTTTGGCATCAAGGTGAAGGGGCAGGAGCGCGTGAAGCAGCTGCGTGCTTTCGCGCAGGCCGTGAAGGCTGGCAGAGCCATCTTCGCGGGGACGTTCCTCGAAGGGGAGGGTCTCCTCGGCCTGAGCGGCGTCATCATCGCGATTGAGGACCTCTTGGAGCCGCGGCACAGGGAAGCCATGGCGAAGGCCCAGGCCGCGTTTGAATCCGATGTGCGGCTGCATGCCAACGGCCGAGCAGATGAGCTGCTTGCAAAAGCTCGCACCCTGCAGCACCGCAGCATCTTGCATATCTGGCCCATCTGGAAGGACGGCGTGGTTGACGGGGAGGTCATTTACGCCATGAACCCTGGGTTCAATGTGGACGCGGACTACTGGGGGCCCTACAGCTTCGACCAGCTGAACCAATGGCTGGAGGCCGGCGCTGTAGCACCATTGCGCGCGAACAAAGTCCAGCTGGCTGCTGCGTAATTCGAAACGACCCAAGAGCACCTTGCTCTTGGGTCGTCTTCTTTCGTCTCAAAACAGCCGGCTCATATTGGGGACCAATAAGAGCCGGCTCTGCCTAACCTCGCCGGCAAGAAGACCTCGCCGAGGCTAGGCATCTCAGTGTTGCCATTGCTGAATGGGCCAGTGTAGTAGGCAGCGCTGCCGACCACAAGCCCGAGCAGAGAACAAAAAAGCAGCCCCTGAGAGGGGCTGCGGGAATGATGCTTTCAAGCCGAGACGAGCGGTCACCTCGGTCTCCAGAAGCCTCCGGCCCTGACGTGGGCCCTATAGGGCGAATGGACGGTCCCTAGACCTAGAAGGCACCCAATCCCTTTGAAGGAACCTAGATGACTGAAAACAATGTGCTCGCCATCGACTGTGATGGCGTCAAGCTGGACTACAACGCCACCTACCCGCGTGTCTGGCGCGCAGCGTTCGGAAGCGACTTGCCCCGTGTGCGAGACAACTGCTACCACGCTTCCAATGAATACGGCGTGGCCTTCCGTGACCAAGCTCAAAAGGAGCAGTTTTTCGATGCGTTCGACGACCGATTCTGGTCGACGATGGAGCCTCTCGAGGGCGCCGTTGAAGGCGCCAAGCTGCTCTCGGCCGCGAGCTGGCGCATTGTCTGCGTAAGCTCGATGCCCAAGAAGTACGCCGGCGCGCGACACCAAAACCTCCAGAAGTTGGGGTTTCCTGTGGAGCGCGTCATTGCCACCGGCCGCGGTGATGACCACCGGAATCCCAAGCTCGACGCCATCGCCGACTTGCAGCCCGCTGCATTCGTCGACGACCTGCTCGAGAACTTCGACGGCATCTCAGAACGCGTGCATCGCGCCTGGGTCGACTACCAGAACGTCGATTCTCCCAACAGGGGCCTTGAGGGCAAGTACCCTCACGATAGCGTCCATCGCTCGCTCTTCGAGTTCGCCGCATGGTGGACGCAGCATCGCAGATTGCCAGCCTTCTGATTCACGGCCGCCTCGTCTTCGAGGCGGCCGTTCCTTTCTTCCGCAATAGCCGAGGGACCCGATGTCCCTATAGGCGACAGGACAACATCAACCTCATCATGAGCTACATCGATACCATCCCTCACAAACGCGTCGGCACGCTCGCGGGCTATCCGGTCTACCACTCCAACGCCACCGTCAAGGCGGCGCGCGGAGCATCCGATTTCGGTTGCACCCCCTCCAACCTGGTGCTGGGCGGCGGCTCAGGCGAGCACCCAGGTCTCGTCGTCCACAACTTCGACTACCTGGTTTCGCAGTACCTGCTCCTTCGAATGGAGCAGCTCGGAAATCCGCCGCATCCGAATGGCTTCAGCCCCGCGGAGGACTACTTCGGCAGCAAGCTCGACACGAATCTCGCGAATTGCTTCGAGTTCTGCGGCTGGGGTGTCGAGCAAGTTGCGGAGTTTCTCCGACGTTGCTCAGGCCACTTGGTAGCACGGCCATACGCGGCAGAGCTCGACACAAGCTTCGAGCATTGGCTTGCTTACAGCTTCGGTGAATACGCCTGGTCTCGCCAGCCGAATTTAATGTCAGGCATGTTCGAGCGCCAAGCCACCCAGCTGCTGTTTACGTACAAGAAGCTCTTCGCCGGGGAACAGTTCTCCAACTTGGTTCCAGCGTAGGGCTCGCCCTTCATTAAGCACCCCTCCGCGGGTGCTTTTTCTTGGCCGGCGCATCCGGCGGGATGGCCACGACGCCCGCCAAATGCAAAAACCCCTGTCGGTGAGGACAGGGGTTTTGCGCCCAGGACAGTTCGAAAGTGGGCTGCGTATTCCACAGCGTGAAAGCATTATAGCACGGCAAGGCTGAAACGCCAAAAGATGCGTTTTAGACGTTCAATCTAGGGTCAGGCAGACAACGAGGGACCTGGGGAAAAGGGTTAAAGCCGGTCGCTTTACGTGGAATTGGATTCCACGTAATGACCGACAAATACCGCATCTTCCCTGGCGCCCCATTTGCCGCCATCGGCACAAATAGCCGAGCGGGTGGCAGGGACTTCATCGTCTCAGACATCCACGGCCGTTACGCGGAGCTGGTTGCAGAGCTGGTCGCCGTGCGATTCAATCCGTCGCGCGACCGGCTGTTCTCGGTAGGGGACCTGGTCGACCGCGGGCCGCAGAACCTGGACTGCCTCGGGCTGCTGCGCCAGCCTTGGTTCAAGGCCGTTCTCGGAAATCACGAGGGCTTGCTTCTGACTCGCCGGGCAGGGCGACCATCCCGCTACCACAGCATCCTCGATGCCTACAACCCGCGGAACGGAACGGGCTGGCTCGACGGGCTGTCCCTCGCCGACGAAGTCGAGCTGAACTCGCTCATTCCGTTGCTCGAAGCCTGCCCCTTGGTCATGCGCGTCGCCCACGAAGCAGGGGAATTCAATGTGACACACGCGCAGCTGACTCGCGACCGCACCTCCGGCTTCATCAGAGAGGAGCACCTGCTGGATGAGCAGTTGCTCGAGTACGCCGAACCCTTCCTCACATGGGGTCGCGCCCTTTGCGGAGAGGGCCGGCGCGCACACAAAGCGCTGACGGTGGACCTTGGCGACGGCGAGGTCCTCGAGGTCACAGGTAACCCCTTTGAGCCCGGCGTTGCGCTCACTTACTGCGGACACAACCGGCTCAAGCGCAGCCTGCTCCACCGCTCCCACTTCCACTTTGACCGTGGTGCGGCCTACATGGGCCCGGGCGAACGGGTGCTGGTGCTGGAACACGCGGATGTGATGCGGCGTCTTGAGCTGGCGGGCGTCAAGGCCTGGCCAAAACACACGCCCTGAACGCCAAAGTCGCCCCCGGAGCTGGGGCCAGGTTGCTGCTGCCGATGTTGGCCGGCGGCAATAGAAAAGCCCCTCGCTCGCCGGGCCGTAGCTGGGGAGGAGGGGCTCAAAATCAGCTTGCCGGCGTAGGGTTCAGTACGCCTGCAACCAGGTCGGTGATGCGGGTAGCCGGAAGGCGCAGCGCCGCAGCCTCCTTGTGACCACCGCCGCCGAAAGCCTCCGCCAGCGCCCGAACGTCGAAGCCGCGGACGCCCCGCAGCGAGAGCTTCAGCTGGCCGGTGTTCTCGAGTGTCCAGACGGCTGCGAAAGTGCCCGCTTGCTTGGCAAGCAGCGCGCCAACATCGCTGGCGAGTTCCCGCGGCCCGCACACCATCAGTCCCTGGTGCCCCATGACGCTGACCGGCACGGCCTCCTTGGCGATGGTCGCGACAATGGCGTCAAATTTCTGGCACATTGCCTGGCCGGCCGCCATGAACGTTGCGCGCTCGCCCTCGTTCATCTGCAGCACCCGATTCCACGTCGGAAAATCCATGGGAAGCGAGTCGAGCTTGGCGAGGAAGTGCCGCGTGTGGTCCCCGAAGTGCCAGAGCCACAGGTCACGGTCTTCGACGAACTGAACAAGTTCAGGCACATCGAACTGACCGTGAAAGTACTCCCACGCGAGGCGGGCGCCCGACTTCGAGATGTCAAGCGCCGTGTGACTGCTGTGCCGGTGCACGGTCGCAGGCTCGGATGCACCAGCCTTGGCGTCGCGCACGAGGCGGACCTTCCCGCAGGTGCACTTGTAGCCCGCAAGCTTGTCGATGGCGGTCTGGTGGTGGTCGAGAAGCACGACGCGTGTTGCGACAGCCTCCAGGGCCTCGACCTGTTCGCGCGGGAACGAGAAGTCGACGATGTACACGGCCTTGCCGGTGACATCCGGGGGCGCCATGCCGTATTGGTACGGCAGGTAGTCGGCGGTATCCCGTAGCTTCAGCCAGGCAGCAAGCGCTGCGGCGAAACCATCTGGACAGTCCGCGTGGTAGATGACGATGTTTTGTTTGCTCATGAGTTCCTTTGAGGGTTGCCTTCTTCGTATAGGGCAGGCCCCCGCGGACCGCCTAAATCGCGGCTGCCTCCAGCCGGTCGTAAGGCACCGGGTGCTCTAGCGGGTCCGCGTACTGCGTCATAAGCTCTTCGAAGTCGTATATGCCCGAAGCAAGGAGGTGCTCGCTCTGGTAGTGCACTCTGAGGTTGATGCCAGGCACCTTGGCAGCCTCGTCCTTCCAGACGAGCTGCGAGTGAAAGCGCTGCTGAATGCCCTGCTTGTTCAAGCCCCGCAGCAGGCGGATGGACCACTCGCGGGCAGCGGGCTGCTCCTCGTACACCGTCAGCTCCGGATGGGCCCGCACCGGGCCGGTGCCAGCAATCCATGCGTCAAGGTCAGCGACCGTGTACCAGCCGTAGCGCGCTTTGTGGGAGTAGTGAGGGGACATGAAGAAGACCACCCCCTGCTTGCGTTCGTCGGCCCAATCCGCACGAATGCTGTCAACCCGCATGCCCGCGGCCTTGAGCCGAACTTCGATGCCGGTCGCCTCGGCCGCCAGGGACAAGGCCTTCGCGTCTGCGTAGCGCGTGGCCGCAGCGGCTTTGTCGTCAGCGGTGAGCGCCCCGAGAATGGCAAAGCTCAGGCCACCGCGCAGGAACGAGTGAGACCAGGGCATCGCCAGGACAACGTCCTTTCGCTGAATTGCTTCGTGAAGCTCGCGCAACCGTGCGATGTTCTCGGCGCCGCGTACATGGATGGCAAACCCATTCCGATTCCAGGCGGTCATGAGGTCATCGCGAGCCTTGGCGCCGAGCTTCTGCGGGTGGTCGGGCCAGAATTCGGTGTGCGTCTCGCGAACGAGCTCCATTGCCTGGGTGCGGGGCCGACCCGGCGGCAGAGCGGCCAAGTCGCAGCTGTACATCAGCAGCGCGGCAGGATAGGGCTTGAACCGCTTGTCCTTGGACCGACCCTCATACTCGATGTACGCCAGTAGGTCGGGAACGACCTGGATTCGGTGGTCTTCGACTCCCTGCGGAAACTGCGGCAGGGCGATGCCCAGCGCGGCCATCAACGGCTTGACGCCACAGCCGTGCTCAGCGCAGTGGTCGAAACCGAGGCTCAAGCCCTGAAGGGTTCCGCCCTCCGAGAGCAGCCAATTCTTTGAGGTATACGCAACACGCATGATTCAATGCCTTCATTCAGGTCAGCGCGTCAATAAACTGACGCATATCCGGCTTTATCGCCAATTTATTGCCAATTCGGGCGGGGCTCGCCCAAAGAAAAGCCCCCGCCGGATAACCGATAGGGGCTTGAAATCACTTAGTACAGACGCGGGCGGACCGCCTCCGGAATCGCGTAGAGCTCGGTGCGGCCGTCCGCGTCCTCGAGGTCCACCCAGCTGACGCTGAGCTTGTGGCCAGGTTCCCAGACGGCGCCGTTGACCCAGTGGCCGGCCTCGGCATCGTACTCACAGCCGTGGGCCTGCAGCACATCCGACTCCAACAGCGCAGAGCACTGCCAGGCTGGAATCACCACCCGCAATCCGCGCCGGCTGGAGCTGACCACGTGGGCGTTGAGCAGGTCGCTCTTCGCGACGTCGCGTGCGAGCAGCCGCTTCTTGATGCGGTCCCAGACATAGCGTTCGGCCATTCGCGAACCGTGCGCGCGTCGCGAGCACTGCTCACCTAGCGAAACCACGGACTCGCCGAGGTCCTCGCCCAGCAGGAGCCGGTGCACCAGCAGGTCAACCAGCCGACGAATCGGACTCGTGAAGTGCGTGTACGCCGCATAGCCCAGGGAGAAGTGGCTGGCGGTGCCCGGTTGGTACACAGCGGACTGCATGACGCCCCGAACTGCCAACTCAGCCTTGAGGCCGCTGCCGCCTTCATGCGCGCTCTTGATGAGCTGAGCGAGAGCGGGCAGAGCGGGCGTTTCACCCTCGAGCGTCAGGCCGTGCGCGGTAGCCCAGTCCTTGAGCTCCGTCCAATCTTCCATTTCGGGGGTTGCCTGGTGCCGGAAGAGGCCGGCGGGCAGCTTGTCCTTCAGGTGTTGGCCGACGGCATTGTTTGCCAGCAGCATCAGCTCTTCGACGAGCTTGTGGGCGTCCGTGCGTTGTTCGAATTCCAGGCTGTACTCGCCATCCTCGCGGATGACCAGCTTTGCCTCCTTGTCATCAAAGGACAGCTGGCCGCGGACCTCGCGTGCTGCGAGCAATTTGCGGAAGACCGCCGTCAACGCCGTCAGCGACGTTTCGATGCTGTGCGGAAGGTGCGTCGCGTTGTCAAACCAGGCCTGAACCTGGTTGTACGTGAGGCGCGCTGCCGAGCGCATTACAGCGCGATAGAACTTCTTGCTCAGCACGCGAGCGTCGGCGTCCAGCTCCAGCTCGGCGACCACCACGAGGCGGTCTTCGCCCGGAACCAAGGAGCAGACCCCGTTGGAGAGCTTCTCGGGAAGCATCGGAACCGTCTTGCCCGGCAAGTAGACCGAGGTGCCACGCTCGCGCGCCGCACGGTCCAGAGCACTGCCCGGCTTGACGTAGTGAGAGACGTCGGCGATGGCCACGTAGACCTTCGCGCCCCCAGAAGTCAAAGGCAGGCCGTAAACGGCGTCATCGAAATCCCGGGTGGACTCACCATCGATGGTAACAAAGGGAATCTGGCGTAGGTCCGCGCGACCCTTGAGGTCGTCAGCCGACAAGCTCAGCGGGATGCGAACCGCTTCCTCGTGGGCGCGCCGGTCGAAGTGCGGGGGAAAATCGTGCAGCGCAAGTGCGTAGTCCTGGTCGAAGCCGCGGCGGTCGCGCGCCCCCAGGATGCGCTCGAGGCGAGTCCGGAGAACCGGTGCCTTCAAGTCGATGGCCTCGGTTCGAACCGAAACCACGCCAGCGGCGGCGAACGTCAGCCCTCGCACCTCGATGGGCATGAAGCACGGCGCATCGGGAACCAGCATCAGCCGGCCGTCAACGACGTTGATGGTGCCCTGCCAGGTAGAAGGCTTGCGCTCCAGAACGCGGATGTCGCCCGCCTGGAATTGGCCGGGCTTCTTGGGCGACTCGACGATGCTGCAGAGAACGGTGTCTCCGGGGACCACCTTGCGCATGAGTGGCGGCGGAACGAAGAATTCTTCGCCGGCAGCCGTGGTCAGGAAGCCGAAGCCTTTTGGATGGGCGGTGACGACACCTTCCTGGGTGTTGTGTTTGTTGTTGTTGGTCATTGGATTGGTCTTTATGTTGAGTGTCCTTGTCTGGCGTATAGCGCAGAGAGGGCCACGCCGCCCTTGCGCCGCTTGGTGCGGGTTTAGGCAGGCTGTAAGAGATAGAGGCAGTGCTTAGGCGTTGCATCTATTTTAGCAGCTTAAGGTCTGAAGCTAAACCAGTTTAGCTTCTTCGCCGGCAGTTTAGACGCATCATTTGGCGTTACTTCGGAGCTCTCGGGAGCGGCAGAGCTGTCGAACACCATTCAAGGACTGGACAGCCTGGCGGACCCCGCCTACAACAAGCAGATGGACACCGTCCGTGACCGGTTCGACCAGGAGTCTCGCGGCAAGCCCGACGTCGAGGTAGCCAAGGCCGTGGACTTCGAGCAAGCCGCCCGGGTTTCGGGGGCAGGAGACCAAGCCACACGACCTGGCGGAAACCTTCAGGAAGTTCGGCGAGGAGACTGCCACCAGTTCGCCTGATGAGCCAGACTTCAGGGAAACAGCAGGCGAACAGGAACGCGCCTCGGAAGCGCCTGAAGCAGCCGAGGCGGAAGAGATGTCCATGGCCGAGTAATCCCAGGCTCCGCAAAGCAAAGGCCCCGCATCGCGGGGCTTTTCTCGTAGCGCATCGTTTACGAGCCGCCGCCCAGCTTGAAGACCTTGACCCTCTCTAGCTCCCTCGCAGCCGGTTCCTCCCGCTTGAGCTCCTCGCGGGAAATCGCAGGCGCCTCATGATGGCTCTCGCTGACCTGCCTTGTGCGGTCACGCATCTCCTGGATGCGCCTCTTGAGGGTGTCATCGCCCAATTCAGCCGCCGCAGGCGCCGCTGCAGGCTGTGCGCTTGCGGCGGCCCGCGGTTGCGCCGCATCCCGGGGTTGCACGCTACGGTCCGCTCGCTCAAGGAAGTCCCGACCGGCGCGGTCGGCCACTTCAAGATTGGTCGTCCCCACAGGGAGGTTGGGCGCAGCGGCACGCAGGTTCCTGACCGTTTCAAGGTTCAGGCCTTTCTCTGCGATGTGCTCCAGCGTCTTTGCAAACACGACGGTGTCGCCCTGCCTCGCCACCTGGGCAGCGCTGCGCTCGGTGGTCGCCGTGGCAAGGGCCTCGCCGGACTTGTGCAGCACGACAACGCTCTGCCCTTCGGGCCGCACATTGGCATTCGCGCGCACAGCAGCCGCAATCTCTCCAACTTTGGACACCGCCTCGCGGTCGAAGCCCTGGCTGCGCATGTGCTCTGCGAGCGTTTGTTCCAGGGTCGCGCGAGGCACGGCCGCTGGCGCAGGGGAGGGCGCTGCGAGAGCCTTCTCCAGGTCCCGCGATGGCTCAAGCTTGCCAACAGCAGGACTGTTTTTGTCAGCGACGACAGTAGCCGGCAGGCCGGGTTCGCGCGCGACCACCGGCTTGGCTTCGGACATCTCCTTCGTTGGTGCACCGGACTGCGGGTGGGCGAGGCCACCTGAAGCACGAACCTCCGACGGCTGAACAACTTCGATACGCTTGGTGTCGACGGGCCTTTCGGCAGGTGCGGCCTCCCCGCGGCTTGGACCTTGGGATGAGTTTCGCAATCCAGATGGTTCGGGTTCGGCACCGGGGCGCTCACCGGCTGGATTGGACCGCAGGGGCGCCGCAGATTCCGGAGCTTCTGCGCTTCCGCGCCCACGCTCGGCAGCCACCCTGGCCTGCTCGCCCTGCCCGTCAACCTGCCTGGGCCCTGGAGCGGAGCCCTGCTGCGGTGTTGGTGCTTCAGCGGCGCGAGTCACATCCTTGGCCTGTTGCCCCGCCCCTTGGACGGTCGTGGGTCGGGCAGGATGCGAGGCGCTCTTTGCCGGCTGCGGCGGCCCTTGCTTCACTGCCGCAGGTTCTTCTCGCTGAGCCTTCGCGACGGACGCTGTGCTGGCCCCTTCTATCGTGGCAGTAGCCTGAGCTGTGACCACCTCCCGCGCCGCGGCGGCGTCAGGCTGTTCCGCGCGTTGGGACGAAGCATCAATCTGGCGGTCTGAAGCTTCGAGCACAAGCTCGCGATTTGCCTCCAAGGCCGTCAGTGGCTTGACTTGTGCGGTCGAGGTGCTGGGCGCGGCACTCGCACCTGCAGCCCCTTCGGGTGCTCGCTGCTCGGCGACCGCGGCGTCCAACGCCTTCAGCAAGCCTGGGTGCTGGGCCACCCCCTTGTTGTGCGCAAATGAAATGGCGTCGCCAGGGGCGTCGCCTCGGTCAGCGGCACGCTGCAGCGCGCCAGCGACCTTGTTGAGTGCGCCGACCTTTTCCTTGATGAGCTCCAGGGACTCCGAATCTGCAAGCAAGTCGGAGACATGAGCCAGAGGCGGCCCGGTAAGTCGGCTTTGGGCAGCGACCAGCATCTCCTCGCGAGCCTTACCTTGCTGAAGCGCCGAGTTCAGGAAGTTCGCAGCTCGGTTGAGTTCCTTCGATTCGGCCTTGAACTGGTCGCGCCAGGCAGCAGAAGCCGCGACTTTAGAATTCGCCTGCTCCACGCCTGCGAGACCCACAGCGGCGGTGACCGCCCCCTTGACCGCGCCGCCAAGGCTCAGCGGCGCCGCGTCAGGCGCGCGCTTGGCTTCTTTCCTCTCAGTTTCCCTGCTCTGCTCGCCCTGTGCACTAGCCGCTGCGCCGGTCTGAGCCGTCGACGCAGCTGTGCGTGGCTTTCCCTTCACTCCGACAGGCTGTGAAGGCGTAGCAGCTGACGGCCCCCTTGAAACGGAAGCCGCAGGGGCTTTCTGCGCGCCGGGCCCGCCGGCAGGGCGGGAACCGCCAGTTCCCAGGAAGGAGAACACGTTTTCCGCGGCGTGAGCGCCACTGCGCGGCCGCTTTCCCTTTGGACGGGGCCCTCCCCCGGAATTCGACTGCGATGGGGACGAGTGAGGTGTCGACATGGTCAGCGGCTGGAATCAGATTGCGGAGCTCGGCGCAGCAGGTCGAGGCCGGGAAGCTTGACGGCAGGGCCAGCTCGGGAAACAAGGAGCTTCGAATCCGCCGGAAGTAGTCCGACCTCGGCCTTGGCAGGCGCCGTCGCTTGTGGATGGACTGGCAGAAGTGGCGCGCCGCCTAGCGGTAGGACGGGCGCCTTCGGCTTCGCCGCGGCCCCCACCTCAGGGCGTGGGGGCGTCGAGGCGTCGGCGGCCGGGACGTCAGCCACGAGCTTCAGCATCGGGCGCTTCGTGAAGTCCCGGCCCACAAAAGCGGCGGCAGTAGTGGGGCGGCGCTTGGCAGGCAGCTCGAGCTTCACCTGGCAGATGGGGTAGTTTCCGGTCAGCTTCAGAAACCCTTGCAGGTTGGGAAGTCCCTGAATCTGCGACGGCAGCAAGGCCCGTTGGGTGGCCTGCTGCTCGTTCTGGCTCGTCGAGTCGCCGGTGTCGGATGTGCTGCTGCTGCGGTTCTTCCGCAAAAGCTCAACGTCGCCGATATAGCGCGACATGTATTCCGAGGTGTCTGCGTCAGCGCACCGCAACACCAGCCAGCTGGACAAGCACGATAGGATGGTCTGCGCCCCGAACTCGCCGTATCGGTCCCGAAGCTGCGAGACGGACTGAACGCCCAGCAGCAAGCAACCTCCCGCCTTGCGAGCCTTCGTGGCCACAGCCTCGATGGACTGCACGCGGCCGATAGAGGCGAACTCGTCCAGCACCAGCCAAATTCGACGGTTCTCGTCGGGGGGCATCGAAAGAATGGTTCGCGCGGCCACGTCCAGCACGCAGGCGATTAGCGCTCGAAGGCTGTCGAGCTGGTCGTCCCTGTAGGTGACATAGAGAAAGCCTGAGTGTTCCTGTCGAATCATCTCCGACACGGAAAACGGCTCACCGGCATTCGGCAGGTATGCGTAGGGGGTCAGGTAGTTCGCGGCGATGGTCCGGATGGAGCCGAACGTCTTCTCCGACGAGAGCTGCGCCATCGCAGCTGTGCCTTGAAGCAGCTCCTTGAGCTCAGGGACCGTGGCCGCCTGGACGTAGTAGAGGAAGTCCCGCAACGTCATCTTGTTCTTTGACCACAGCTGCCGCAGCACGCACGACACCAGTGTCTGAGCGTATCCATTCCATTCCTTACTGTCACCGACACCATCGGGAACGATGGAGCGCGCCATGGCTTCGGCATCCCATTCACCCTGCATCTCGAGAACGGGCGACCAGTTGACGCACCGGGCGTCGAATGGGTTGAAGACAAAATCGGTGTCGGCACGGTAGTGCTTCTCCATGAAGCCGCCGCCGCTGTCGACAAGAATCACCGTGTCATTGGCTGCACGGAGCTGGTCCAGGACCTGGTTGATGGCGACCGACTTGCCTGTGCCGGTTGAACCGGCGAAAAGCAGGTGGTACGGCTCGGAGTCGAAGGGAATCGGCACGCCCCCGATTTCGAGCCGGGTGGGCTTGCGATTCGCTTTGACCTGACGCTTGACGACAGCAGCGGTTGCGACGTTCGTCCCGCGTTTGACTTCATCCTTACCGCCTTGACGCGACTTCAGGAGGTTGTAGATGGCTGGAACGGCGAAGCCGGTCAAGCCTGCAACGAGCGCGAGCTTGAAGTCCGGCGCATGCCCGACGGCGTAGAGGAACCAACCCGCGGATGCTATGGCCCAGGCCCACAGCGAGAGCTCCAACGCCTTCTTGACCAACGGGAAGGCGTTGTTCCACCGGGATGCGCACTTTCGCCACATCCACAGGAGCGCAGCGCCGCTGAGTCCGGCGCAGAAGGCTGGCGCCAATTGAGAAACGAAGTCCATGACCACGGAAGTCCAAAAATGGGGTACTAGCCGTGTAGGGAGGGGACTTATCCCGCGCGCACGCGCGGCACTTCAACGGAACGACGAGGCGAGAGCCTGAACCTGTTCGCGAAACTGATTGATACCTGCCATCGCCGGGTGGCGAACGTAGGGCGCTTCGACGCCCTGGACCTGCAGTTGCCGTTGGGCCACTCGGCCGACCGCAACAACACGGGCCGTACCTAGCAAGGTCAGCATGTCACGAAGCACGTCCGCGCAGGCAGCCACCTCTTTCGGCGTTGGGGCACGGTTCGACAGCGGTTCACCGGGCTTGTGCGGGTGACACGGAAAGGCGTTCCAGAGAACGAATTCTTCCGGGGCCAGTCCGAGGGAGAGCAGCAAGCCCCATACGGTGCTGGCAGTCTGCTCGTTGGCCCCCTTTTTGTGCAGCTCCGGGAGGCTGGTCTGCTGCTTCGGTCCCTCGAAGACCGCGTGGTGTGGAATCACCGGGTGGTGCCCGAGCATGATGCGCTCCGACGTCATTGCAATGCCACTGACGCGGCAACCTCTGTGGCCGGGTGCCTCTGCTACCAACAGCAGGCGGGCCTTGCCCACCCGCGCGGCCAGGTAACGCTCCAGATTGGCTGCCCGGATGCTGGGGCCCAGTTCGTTCTGGTCGTTCACCGGGTCGTGGTCTCGCCATGGATTGAAGACATCCGGGAAGGCTGGGAGCGCCCTCAGGGATTCCACGAATTGGAGAGGGGTGGTCATATGCTGCGTCGATTTCCGGGCCTGAACGGACTGCGGTTAGCGACCGGGCGCCTGCCCGGCCGAGCCGGCGCGCGAGCCCAGCGGCAGACCTCGCAGCGGTGCGCCGGGGTCTTTGCCACCTTGCGCTGCCTGGATGAGAAGGCGCTTGGCCTTGAGCTCCTCGAAGTCCGCCTTCAGCTTCTGCTTGACGGCCGCCATCGAGTCGATGTCGCCTTGCGTTTTCGCCTTACCCAGTCGCTCGAAGGTGGCGTTGATGCGAGCTTCGATGGCGTCTGTTTCCGCATTGGCAGGAATTGCGTGAGCGCCACCGGGGACGCTGGCGGGGTCCAGCCAGATTTGGCGGGCGCCCGAGCTCGGCGCGCCGGCCAGCGACGGGGACTGCGCCAGGCACACGGATGCTGCAACGCACAGGGCGGTAGCAACAGAGATGCGGTTGAATGTCATTCGGAATCCTTCGTGTTGGGGAAGCTGACCCGTCTAGCCAATGGGTCAGACGGAGCGCTATAGCAATTGCGTGCAGCTACCTGGTTTAGCCGCGGCCCATGAAAAAGCCCCGCGCTGCACGAAGCAGGGCGGGGCTTGGGGCCTGTCGGTTCAGCGCGCAGGTTGCGGAGCTGGCCGGGCGGGCGGCGGGCCGAAGCCGTCGCGCGGGGGAGGCGGATGGCGTCCTTCGGCATCAGGGCCTGGTGGTCGGCCGCCTCGGAACTCGGAATGCCGGAATTCGGCGTCCGCGCGCTGCTTCAGCTCGGCACGTGCTGCACGCAGCGCGGCGTGGTCCCGCTTGAGCCTGTGCTTCATGGCCAGGGTAGCGGCTTGGTCGCCCGTACGCTCGGCCTCTGCCAGGTTGGCGTGGCTCTCGGCAATCGCGGCGTGGAGCCGGTGCATCTCCGGGGTCGGCTTGAACTTCGCGCGCCTGGCATGCGCGTGCTCACCGCGTTGGACCTTCTCGGCGTGTGCACGCAACTCCGGGCGGGGGCCGAGCTCCGAATGGAGCGGCGGAGGGAGAGCCTTGAAGTCGTCTCGAGCCTGCGCAGGCGTGGACACTTGTCCCGGAGCGTGGTTCGTCGGGGGCTGCACGCGATTCACAAGCGGCGCGCCTTGCGCAAAGGCGCTCGCTCCGGCGAGTGTCATCGCGCTGGCGAGCAGCAGGCGGTTAATTTTCGTTCTCATCTAAATCCTTTCACTAACAAACGGCGAGGGACGCCGCCCTTAGTAAAGGCACCTCCCCTAGCGTGGGGCACGCGGAAACCTGGCCAGGGGGCCGGGCCTCGTTCATCTGCAATGCAAAGGGAAAGGCACCTGCGGGAGGTGCCTTTTTCTTAGAGCGAGTATTCGCCGCTTGCGTCGGTTATGCCGTCACTCTGCGACCGGACAAGCTGTAGGCGGCAGGCACCACGACCAGCCTCAGAAGAGTCGAGCTGACCATGCCGCCGATAATGGCGACTGCCAGAGGCTCGTTGTTCTCAGAGCCAGCTCCGAAACCCATCGCCGCCGGCAGCATGGAGAGAATGACCGTCAGCGAGGTCATAAGGACCGGGCGCAACCGTCCGCGCACGTAGGTCCGGGTAGAACTTGAGTAAGGCCGAGGCGCGGCAAAAGAAAAGAAGCTCGCCCGATACTGGCGAGCTTCACGAAAATGAGACGGCGCTATGCCTTCGCGGGCTGCTGGAGCAGGCCTTGCGCAAACAAGGACCCGGCCTGGCGCCGAATGCCGTCGGCGGCCACTTCCCTCTTGTGCTGGGAAGCACCCGACATCAGGACCTGCACAACGACCATGCACGCGACCAACGAGCAAAGGAAAACCACCGGCAGCCACCACAGGTACTTCGTACCATCCGTCGCGGCGAACTCGAGCGCCCCTGCGACTGTCCAATTGCGCTGGCGGGCCGCATTGAATTCGGATTCAACCTCCTTCAAGCGCCTTTGCGTCGCGCGGTATGCCGAATAGACCCGCTCGGTTTCTGCGTAACGACCAGGTGTCAGACGGAGGCGGTCGGCGCGTACAGTGACTTCCCTGGCCTTGGCCATCTCCGCGTATGCCACGTTGTACGGCGGATACTCGGCGAGCCAGCGAGGCGGCCGGTCGTTGGCATAGCTCGCGAGCAGGTAGAACATGGCGAACGCGGTGACGAGAAACGTGAGCACGTAAATCGTCTTCATCCAAATCACGTCGGCCACCAAGCCGCCGCGCCGCACGAACGACCGGAACCCCTTCGGGTCTTCTCGCGACTCGCCGGTATCCAGGTTGCTCGCAAAGAGGTACGTGCCACTGCTACTTCCTTCTGGGCCACCCCACATAACCGAAACCCTGTTCCCCGGCCGTACGGGCAGGGACCAACTGTTCCAGCTGAAGGAATGCTCGACGCCGGCGTCATCTCGCACGAACAAGTCCTGATGCTCAACGGACTCCGAAGTGATGCGCGGGGGCGCCACGTAGCCCCCGGAGGGACCTACCGAGCCGCCGCCGCCACGCGACGACACGAGCGTCTCAAAGGCACGTTCGGAGTGCAATACTTCGCCGGTGACTTGGCACGTCCAGGCCGCCTTGCCGCTTGGCCCAATCAGTTTTTGGTTCACGACTGCCATTACATACTCTCCTCTGACACACGCGAGAGTCACCCTTGGGCGCCCGCGTGCTGCTAAAACTCATCTCTCGATGTCCTAATCGGTCTAGCGACCATCGCCGCTGCGCCAAAGGACACCCCGGGCCAGCAGCGCCGGAGGAAATGAGGTCAAGCAACCATCTGGAAAGTCGGCAGGTCTTCGAACTGCTCGTTCTGCGCCGTCAGGAGGCCGAACAGCGTCTTGGCGGCCCAACTCTTGGCGGTCAGGGCCTCAGCAACCTTCTTCTCGACGGAGAACATGTAGCTCATCACGAGCGAAGTGCACTGGCGATACACCGACTTGTCCATCTCCAGGTCGCCACCGTCAACGCAATCCATGTACTCGCATGCAGCGAGGGCGTCACCAGCCTGCACCGCATCCGCGGCAAGGGCGCGTTCAGCGTTGCGTTGAAGCTGGAAAAAATAGGCTTGCTCCGACTCTTCAATCTTCGTACTGGAAACAACCTTAAAATCGTAAACCATCTAAAAGCTCCGTAAACACCATTTAATCGATAGGCTGAAATGTACGCAGGTAGGACATTTCCTGCATCCGGTTTCAGAGCTCAAATGTGGGCATCCTCACATTCGCGCTCACTTAAGCATTCAGCGAATACTTTAGACCTATCGAGGTGCCGCGCGGGGCAAATCAGCTGGCAGACGGGCATTCAAGACGCCCGTTGTCCCAATAGAACGGGACTCCAGGACGGCCGTCCCAACGCTGCCGGCCTCGCGGGCGGGGCGTTTCTCGGAGGGCGTGGTGGAGGCTGTTGCAGTGCTTTTCATCTGTCGGTCGATTCCTACATGTCTGCGTTGTTGGAGCCTACATTTTAGCTTGAGACCTATACCGTTGCAAGGCTAAATCGGCTGCTATTTACGGTATAGACTAGAAAGTATCAGCTATTGCCTTGACACTATCACTTTATGCTTACAGCTAACGCAATTCCCCTATGCGTTCCACGTTGGGATGAACGCGCCGCCCTGAAGGAAGGGGCGGAATACAGCCGAGAGTTGGGCTTCCACGTGCCCGCGGAGGCCTACCTTGACAACGTCTGGAACTGGCTTCCGCTGCGGTGGAAGTACCCTGACAAGCCTGCGCTGCTCCCCGAGATGCTCCCTTCCTCCAGTTGGGAACAGAATCTGCGAACGGCCCTCACTCCAGCCAAGTGGGATGCCTTGCGTCGCCACTGCTACGCGGCGGCAGGAAACCGCTGCGAAATCTGCGGGGAAGCAGGGCGGGTCGAATGCCACGAAAAGTGGGCCTTTGACGACCTGATGTGCGTCCAGTCTCTCGGGGGGCTCATCAGCCTTTGCGGTATTTGTCACAAGGCGCACCATCTAGGGTTTGCGAGACGCCTTGGCGTCTATGGGCAGGTGCTCGAGAAGATGATGGACGTGAACAGCTGGTCCCACGCACAGCTTGGGCAGGCCATGGAGCAGGCCGAAAAGCTTGCCCAGGAGCGAGACCGCTACTACTGGCACGTGGACCTGTCCTGGCTCGAAACGGGCCGATATAACCTTATCTACCAGCTCGACGGCAAGCGCTAAGGGCGTGACGCGCGACGGCTAAACAGCGCTCGCTAAATGGGTGACATCCCCCGCGGCCGCTTCCCGGCCCTTGTCACCTATGCAACAATACGTTTTAGGGTTTGCGTTTGAGCAGGCCAGCGCCCAGGTCGCTCTCATCATCAAAGCTCGCCCCGCTTGGCAGGCGGGGCGGCTCAACGGCATTGGGGGGAAGGTAGAGCCGGGCGAGACGGCGCTCCAGGCGATGGTTCGCGAGTTCAGAGAAGAGGCCGACGTGAGCACGGAAGTGGGCGAATGGGACTTGTATGCGGTGCTCCGCGGTGACGGCTTCGAGGTTTTCACGTTCCGAGCCACTCTGGACAGCGCCCGGTTCGCACAGCTGCGTTCTTGCACGGATGAGGCCGTTGTCGCGATTCCGGTCTTCTCCGAGCAGTTGGCCAAGCATGCCCTATCGAATGTGCCCTGGCTCATCGCCGCGGCGCAGGACCCTGACTGCGGGCGCATTGTCCTGACCGTCGACTACGCCGGCGGAGCCAAGGAGCGCGCGCGGCAGGCGCTCGAGGCGACGGGGGCGCCATGAAGGAATCGTGGGAGCACACCAAGTTCGGTGGCCGGGCTCGGCCGCACCTCCCGGTGACGGTCGATTCGGTCAAGGGCCAGCCGTATACAGGGCCGCGCGAAGAGCTCCGCCCCGACGGCTTCTACATCGCCAAGCCAAAGGGCTCCTACGGACCGTTTTGGCTACGCGCGTACCACGCTTGGCTGATTCTGACCAACCGCGCGATGGCCTTCCAATTCACGGTCGACCACCTCCGGCTCGCGGGGCTGCCAACAAACCCGGCGGAATACGAACGAGTGGCCAAGACCACCCAGGGGAACTCATGAAGCTGCATGTCCTGTCGGACCTCCATTTGGAGTTCTACGCCTCCGGCCCACTGCCTGTCCTCGCGGATGCGCTCGTTCTCGCGGGCGACATCGTCCTGACGCGCGACCTAGGCCCGCTGCGCGAACTGGTGTCGAACTACGCCGCCGCCGGCCGGCCAGTTTTGTTCGTCCCTGGCAATCATGAATTTTATTCTGCGGTCATGAGCGACGCCTTGCGCCAACTGAGCCGTGAGCTGCCGAAGGCCGGCGTCACGCTGCTGCACAACCGCTTGGTGCAGTTTGGGGGTGTACGCTTCTTCGGCGCCACGTTGTGGACCAACTACCTGCTGGGCACAAACGGTGGTTCTGCCGCCTACAGCATGCACGCCGCGCGTTCGATGCTGGTGGACCACCGCGCGATTGCGCTGCGCCGCAAGGGGGAGCTCAGGCACTTCGACCCTTCCGACGCTGCAGCGGCGCACCGGAAGTCGTTGCGGCTGCTCAGAACCAAGCTGAGCACGCCGTTTGCCGGCCGTACGGTCGTCATCACGCACCATGGCGTTCACCCTGGAAGCATCGCGCCGCGCTATGCGGGGGACTCCATCACCCCTGCCTTCATCAGCGACCTGCGGCCCCTCATAGAATTGCTCCAGCCCGCCCTGTGGGTTCACGGCCACGTTCACGACTCCTTTTCCTACGAGCATGGGCAGACGCGCTTCGTCGTGAATCCACGCGGATACCCGCGCTCCAAGTACCCTCCCAAGGGCGAACCGATGCGCTTCGAAAACTCGTCCTTCAATCCAGCGCTGGTCGTCGAGGTTTGACGACACCTGACAATTTCCGAGCTAAACGATGACTTCAGATGCTGGTAAAGTGATGCGGGCCGCGCTCTTCTCGGCGGAGAAGCATCGCAGGCAGCGCCGCAAGGACGCGCAGGCGGACCCGTACATCAACCACCCGCTCGCCCTGGCCGCGGTGCTGGCGGATGAGGCGGGCATCGATGACGGGGTTATCCTGGCCGCTGCGCTTCTCCATGACACGCTGGAGGACACGGACGCCACGGAAGCTGAGCTGCTGGAGCTGTTCGGCGCTGAGGTCCTTCAGGTCGTTCTCGAGATGACCGACGACAAGAGCCTACCGAAGGCACTGCGAAAACAGTTCCAAATCGACCATGCGCCTCATGCCTCCCGAAGGGCGAAGGCCGCCAAGCTTGCTGACAAGATTTGCAACCTGAGGGACATGGCCAAAAGCCCGCCTGTGGGATGGCCGGACGAGCGGGTGGCGGCGTATTTCGCTTGGGCGAAAGCCGTGGTTGACGGCCTGCGGGGCGAGTGGCCCCTGCTCGAGCGCCTGTTCGACGAGGCCCACGCCCTCCGCAGCTGAGACCGAGCGGAGGCGCCCTGACTATGCGCCAGCCCCTTGCAGGCATGGCTGCCCTATGGCCGTGGTCAGCATCGAAAGCGTTAGCTCAGGCGCCAGCGCTTCAGTCACGACCCGCTGAGCATCCTGGACACTTTGCCACGCCAGCGTTCCTTCAAGTGCTTTAGCCTGGCGAAAAGCACTGAGCGCGGTGTAGGCAGAGCCTCCATCCAGCGGATGCGCCTCAAAATAGGCCGTCAGTGCCATCTCGTCGACCGCCACTCGAACTCGCTGTTCGTAGGATGGGAGGGCTTTGAACACCTCCGCGGCCGTCAACCAGGCGGGCTCAGGCACCTCCACGGTGAAGCTCGGCCCAGACCGGCCATCCAGGCACTCATCCCAGGCGAGCCGGCGCTTGCTCCACTGCAGCACCGACACATCGTCCGGCTTGTCCGTGTTGTTCCAATAGCCGTATGCCCGTGCGACGCCCAAGCCAAGAACCCGGTTCAGGGCCCCGGGAAGTTCCGATTGGAGCAGGCCGAGGTAGCTGTCCTGGCGACGGCAGTGCCACAACACGAACTTGGCTTCAAAGTCGACCGCAGGGTCGCGTCGATTTGTGCGGCGAATCGCTGCCTGCCGAGCCTCAAGTTCGGCCTGCGCCGCCTCCAGCGGGCTCTGCCCCGCTCCCGCCCCTGCCGAAGCCTTGCCAAGTGCTACAGCGTCGACGAATGAAGCCGCTCGCAGCGCCAGGAACTGGTTCTGCTGGCGCTCGGCCAAGTCAGCCAGCTGAGCAGAGGCCCTCCCGAGGCTCGAAAGCACCTCAGGAAAGTGCTTGGCCGTCATTCGAAAGCCGGTATAGACCTTGGTACTCATTGATGCGCCAGATGTAGAAAGGCCGCGCCGGGCGAGGGCGCGGCCTTTAGGTAACGGGGGCCCGGATGCCTCAGCGGATTGCCTTGCCGTCTTTGTCGTACTTCGGCGTGAACGTAAAACCGTACTCCTGAACGCTTGCCGGGTAGAGCGTTCCCGTCTCGCCGAAGCCGGGGAACTTCCCGATGCGCGGGAGCTTCTTCAAGCAGTCGTCGTATCCAGGGTCACCCTTGCTGCACAGGACGCCTACGACGATGTTGCCTTCACCCTTGGCCACAAAGTCCTTGTTCACGTCGTACATGCCAGTCTGCCGCACCTCCACGCGGTCGCCCGCCTTCAGGGCCCGAAGGTGGTCAGGAACCATGGCCGACGTCGGCCATACCTTCTGCCCCGTGCTCACCCACGCGCCGTACTCGGGTTGCCGGATGTTCAGTCGAACTACGCGCATGTCGTACTCCGGAGAGCCAGACTCGATTCCGAAGGTGTAGAGAATATTGCGATTGGCAAAGGGGTAGTTGCCGGGCCAAGCCTCGTCGAGCACGACTTCAGCCGCGATATTCCGATGCTGCATGTTCGCAGGAAGCCCCGTCCCAGCGTTGAGCGTCTTGTTGATTCCATGGATGATGGGAGTTTGACATGCCGACAGCATCACTGCCGTGATGGCCACGGCGAATCGGGAAACAATCTTCACTTCTTTGCCTTGATATAGGTGGAATCTTTGCGCCGACCGTTGTCGGAATTCTTTCGTACTTAGTGCGCCTATTTTAGCACACAAAGGCGGCCTATACCATATGCCATCCCTATAAGCCAACGGTCCCCGACGATTTTAGATGTCGGCGCCGTTGTGTGGCATGAGAAGGATGGGCCCCTTTACTGGCCGAACCCGCCACCCGCGTCGTTGCGAACAATCTTTCCGCCGTTATCCCGCAAGAATTGAACCTGATTTTGCTCGATATATTGGTCCGCGTGCTGGATGACGCCAGTCGCACCGGCGCAGTTGGCCAAGGCCGCTCCAGGAGGGCAGGTCCCCTGAAAGGTGGTTGCGAAGCCAGTCAGCGCGTTCCCGTACGCGTTTCCGGTGATTTCGTTGTGCGTCAGGGGGACGACCTTCATGTTCAGCAGCTGGTTGTTCTTGTCGTAGTTAGGGGGGTCGTTGTATCCCTTGACGTTCTCCACCTGGCCATAAATGGCGTTGTAGCCGAACTTCAAGGGGCCACTGAGGTCGGCCCCCCCTAGCATCATCGCGCCCCCGATAAGCGCAGCCTCCACCGCCACGGACATGGCGAGGCTACCCATGGTGACGCCAGCAGCCGCAAGGTAGCCGCCCATGACGCCTGTCGCAACGCCGGACGTCACCGCGCCGGTCGCGGCCGCGGCATTCAGACCGACGGCTGCACCAATGCCTGCAACGGTAAAGCTGAGCACCACCGCGACGACCAGCACAGCGAGCCAGCCAAGGCCGGACTTCGTCCATTGGTCGATAAGCCAGGCGTCCTCATACGCGGAGAGCGAGCCGCCTTCGTACTGCTCAAACATGACGCCGGCACTTGCCGTCTGGTACAGGGCACAGGTTGTGGCGCGAGGGTCATTGGCGCAGTATGCGGCCATGGGGATGGTGCTCGAGCGCGCTTGGAACTGGGCGGGATAGCCAATCAGCCATGCGGGTTTTGCCATCCCGTAGACCTTGGTGGTCACCTTTTTCTTAAAGGCGTTGCCACTCTTGGTCTGCGTCTGGTCGAACCGAGTTTGAGCAACCGCAAGGACGCTCAGCGGAGCTCCGACATATCGCATTGCATGTCCCACAACCACTTGCGCTCCCGACACGCTCAGGTTGCAGAACGTCGTGCTAGCCGGGCAGGTGAAGGCCTCGAAGGGGTTCAGTCCCGGAGTGTCCCCTGCGATACGGCGCTGAGGGTCGAGATAGGCGCCGGACGCCTTCCAGAAGTTGCCGTGGCTCGGCGCGAACTTCGCATGGTAGAGGCCCGATGTCACACTGTTGCCGCTACCACCCTTTTCGAGCTTGAAGATGTCGACCGACATCGTGTTGTCCAGCGGGTTGTAGCGCGCGAACACGAAAGGCACGTTGGACGGAAACATCTGGACGGCGCTCGTGACCTCGCTGGAGGGAACGCCGAGCGCGATTGCAGCACGATTGGCCATGGCCAACGATTCGGTCGAGGGCGGCAAGACGCCTCCGCCGGTTGTCACCGTGGGGGCTGGGACCTCGGCAATGCGCTCCCACTGGAGCTTGGGATAGG